>JAHDBI010000003.1:56265-67302 GCA_020630475.1 Saprospiraceae bacterium | reverse complement strand
TAATTGAAATCAATGTGTATTCCATTGGAATCATCGTCCTTGTAGGTATCGTAATCTCCAAATCCTCCAAATCTAAAAGTAATGGCACCGTATCCTGCGGTTAATGTTTTGTTGTCTACAGAAGGAAGGTCGTCCAGACCAGACACAAAACGATATCCTCCAGAGAAACCCAATTTGAACCAATCCGTAATATTAATTTCTACGCCTAATTCGGGAGCAAGTACCAACATATTATCGGAGTACACCTTCTCATCATTTTGCTTCAATGCTGTTTTTCCCCAACCTATTCTAAAGGAAGTATATGGATGAATAAGTTTGCGCTGACTAATAGAATAGCCCAACCAAAACCCACCATGACCATAATCAATGTCATATGTTTCATTATCGATGTCGATTTGAGCACCGTCATTCCCTAAACCATATCCGCCGACAAAAAAGTTGTTGACGGAAAACGCACCACCTCCACCGACGTCTCCTACTGTCGTACCATTGACATTGCTAAAAACAATAAATGGACCGCCAAAACCTCCATAACTGTTTTCATCACTAAAAAGCGTTTGGGTTTTTTGTTGAGCAAATAATGGGGATATGGATATTGCAAATACTAGAGCTAGGTATATCTTTTTCATGTTTGACAATTTCTAATAAAAATAATGATATAAGAAAGACTATAGATGATGTTTCGACTAAAGAGAGAATAGATTCGACTAATAAGATCTTTACGTAATGCAGACCATTACGGAGTCGTCATTATCAATATCAAACTGGTTACTGTGCTCTACCAAATTCCTGCGCTCCTGATGATTTGTTTTTATAAGATGAGTTTTTAAGATGACCAAACTTATACATCAATGAAAAACGGATATATCTCGAATTTCGATCTCGTTCAAAAAAGATGTCTGTTCCGCCGACCGTATAATACCCAGAGGGACGTGCATTCATGAACATATCATTGAAAATCACTCGACAAGTCCAGGCTTTATCCATAAATGTTTTTTCAAGAGTCAAGCTGAAACTAGACCAATCTTCTCTATGTGTGATACCTTCGTATAAATCTCCCGAGTACCAATAGAGTAATTCTAAATTGCAATAGTCCCATAGATTGATGATGTTGTTGGTATGTATATAACCGTAAGGTCTTGGTGTTACCCTTACTGCATCCAATACACTTTCCTTAATATCTTGATAAGTAAAATACAAACTGGTATTTGAGGTCAACCATTTCCAAGTATGACTTTTGGACAAACTCAAATACACTTGTGATCTGGATGTATAGTTTACGGGTTTTAGTACATAATCAAAATTTCCGGTGCCCCTTACAGCTCGTGCTCCGAGTGGATCGAAGGTATAGCTATATCCCAATTTTGTTGACACTTCATAAAAGGAGCTTACTACTTCAATGGTATGTGACTTTTGAGGAATTAGATCTGGGTTTCCCTGAATAGAGGTGTAGGCGTCTTGATAATATAAAACAGGATTTAGGCTATTGTATGCTGGACGTCGCAAACTAGTGGTGTAAGAGATATTTATATTTCTGCCGGATGGGCGACTGAAATTTAAAGAAACATAAGGAAAGAAATTCGTAAACCTATTTTCTAAATTTTGAGGACCACCCAAGTCCACACTGTAATCCGTGTACTCTGAGCGTAAGCCTAAAGTCATGTTAAATGATTCACTTTTTAACCAATTATAGTTGAGATAGCCAGCCGCGATAATCTCTTGGTAATTAAAGATGTTAGATAATGCAGGATCAATGACAGCTCCATTAATACCTTCTATTTCAAAAAAGTTTAGTGTAGATTCATTATTGACAAAACCCATTTTAGATCCAAACTCTAATGTGTGTCGATCTGTAAGTGAATGGTTAAAATCTATCTGTGCCGTATAGATATCTATGCCATGAACATACTCGCTTAAAAGATCTCTTTCTGAACTAATATCTGATTCTAATCGGTTTTCTAGAATATCATTATCTCTTTTTCTAAGGATGTTGGAGTATTGAGCTCCAATAAACATATTTGTACCACTTTCGTTGAGTACCTTATAAAAATTGCCAGATAAGGAGTGTTGATCGTTTTCTTCTTTAGCATCATTGTCACTTTGATAGAAATTATTACTGGATTGATCTTGAATGATATTTTTACTGATATGAAGTCCGTCAAATTTTTCCAAGAGACCAGAATACGAAAGTGAAAAGTAATCGTCTTCATCCATATCAAAATGAACACCTAAGTTGTATTTCGAACTAGGTTTATAATTCCAATTCCAGTCGGTTGTGACATCAGTTTTAAGAAAATCTTCTGCATCAGTTCTATCCCTTGTGGTATGAAGAATTTCACGATTTTCACCAAAGTATAATTCGTAACTACCATTCAAACTAACTCTATTTTTACCTAGATTAAAACTAACCGTAGAATTGTTGTTGTTCCCAAAAAATGACGAATTAGAGAAGTTATTCATGAGCTTTACATTGTAGCCGTCATGTATACCTGGAAGTGTTTTTATTTCTATTACAGCAGCTCCGTCGGCATCATATTTAGCGGAAGGGTTTCGGATGATTTCCACCGTTTTGATATTTGCCGGTTGAATTAAATCTACCTGATTTGGATCTACTCGTTTTCCATTTAAAAAGATGATGGTGTTTGTCCTGCCAATTACCTGAATACCTTCATCGGATTGAATAACTCCTGGTGATTTAGATAGAATCTCTTCAACGGAGTTTGAGGAGGCTAAAGATGTTTTTTCAATATTTAAAACAATGGTTCCATTTGCTTTTTGCTGCACTCGAGGTAACTTTCCTTTAATGGTTACTTCGTCTAATTGGTAGGATTGATCATTAAGAATAATCTTACCCAAATCAATATCCGCTTGATCTTTATAACTAATGATTAAACTTGTGTCTTGAAATTGCAGGGAAGTAAACTTCAAGATGACTACAGGTAAATGAATGTTTTCGATTAAAAATTCTTCTTCAAGAAATGAATCCCCAGTTACATAACTAGAATCCATCCCATTCAAAACAAGTACATTCCCCATTTGATAATTTCCGTCACTGTCGACTACTTGGCCGCGGATAGAGTTTATCGTTTGCGTTGTCCCGCTTTGGCATAAGCCAATAAAAAAAATGATTGAAAAAAGCTCTAAAATCTTCATAGCACCTCGATTTTAATGCAAAGTGCATCACATTAACTACGTACATTGATAAAGTATACAAACAGCCAATAACTGTCTAAGAATGTATGATTGAATTTATTTCGGTCGATGACTTTGATATTCTTCGACGTTTTTTTTAAAGTCTTCTCTATAGCTTTCGCCAATGGGTAAGTTTTCTCCATTAATTTCTACAGACCTCTGATTGTATGCTTTTAAAGCATGGAATGCAATAGCAAACGAACGATGAATACGGATGAGTTTCCCTTTAGATATTTTTTTTAAAACGCTACCGAGATTTCCTTTAACCACTAACTTCTCATCTTTCGTATGAATTCGTACATAATCCTTTAGGCTTTCCAGATATTGGATGTCATCAACGACAATTTTACGATGGGTCTTATTGATGTTGAAAAAAAGTACTTCTTGAGATGATGTTTCGATTTCTTTTGGAGGTTCGGATGAAACTTTAAGTCTATATCGATCTATTGATTTTAAAAATCGATCAAAACTAATTGGCTTAAGTAAATAATCAATAATGTCCAAATCAAAGCCTTCAACAGCATAATCTCTGTATGCAGTAGTAAATATTACTGAAGGAGGATTTTTTAATGATTTCAAAAATTGGATACCATTTAAGACGGGCATTTGTATGTCTAAGAAGATCAGATCGATGTTTAATTCACTAATCGCTGTAAATGCTTTTACTGCATTTTGGAAAGTCGCTACCACGTCTAGTTGATCAGTCATCGAACAGTACTTTTCCATCAGTTGTACTGCAGGTGGTTCATCATCTATAATAATACATTTTATCTTATCCATTGATTAAAGTTAAATCTACTTGATAATCTTTTTCGGTTTCTTTTATGGTCAAATCGTGTTGATTAGGATATCTTAATTCTAATTGGCGTTTAACATTACTAAGTCCAATACCTTTTTTATGAACATCTTTCGATTCTCCGGAGTAAGCCGATTTGGTATTCCAAATCCGACAGATAATATTCTCTTTTTCAACATTGATGTCAATGATAATTTTTGGTGTATCAATATCCATGCTTGCACCGTGCTTAAATGCATTTTCTACTAAGGTTAGGATAAGCAAGGGAGAAATAGGTATTTCTTGATCCCCACTACATTCTAAATCAACTATGAGTCTTTCACCATAACGTATTTTTTCCAAGGCAATGTATTCGTTCACAATATGTATCTCTTCCGATAATGGCACTACATCTTGTTGACTTTTATAAAGTATGTAATCCAAGATGGCCGATAGTTGTAAGATCATCTTCGGCCCTTTAGGGTCGCCATTAATGACCAATGAATACAAATTATTAAAAGAGTTAAATAGAAAATGTGGATTGAGTTGAGCTTTTAAAAATTTAAGTTCTGTACTTATTTTTTCTTTTTCGAGCTCAAGCAGTTGTTCAGTATCTTTCCGACGTTCATCTTGAATTTCCCAAGCTAGTAAAAGAACGGCAGGAGAATAGAATTGAACTACATAAAACAAATAACGATCAAATCGCATAAAATCGGGTTGGAGTCCCCGTAAGTCATCTAGCCAAAGCCTCCCAGCAATCCTCCATGTAAAGTATAGAATAAACCCAATAAATGGGATGCTTAAACCGAAAAGGATCATTTTCTTTTTATTGTACAAATAGGGAATCTGGACATGTTTCAGCAAATAGAAAGCAGCCATGTAAATTGGAATATTGACCAAGTTCACTAGAAAGAATATTCCTATGTTTTTCCCACCTGATGACTTCATAAACGCCCATAGAAAATAGATAACGGTCCAGTAAATAATATGCCTTTTTGTCGTCGTCATTTGATGAATATACGCGTAAATAATAATACCACTTTAAAAAATATAAGAACATTCACTAAGTGAATATGTACGTGCAAAAACTATTGATCAAATTATTCTTATACACTTATTACAGGTTTGTATACTATTTGAAAATTAGCAATGATGGCCCTCTAATTTGCCATTGAATTAAAATACTTGTTATGAAAAAAATGAAATTTATTATTGCCGTTTTTCTGTTTAATACGATTTCTTTGATTGGACAATCTGATGATATACTGTTAAGAAAAGCACTTAATGACTACATTGAAGGAACCTCCTACAATAGAGAGGATCAAATTAAAAGGGCTTTTTATCATGAAGCCGATTTGTTTTTAGCCAACAGGGACAATTCGTTGTGGGTCGTTCCCATTTCGGAATATGCTAGTTGGTTCAAGAAAGAAAATTATGGAAAGTTTACTGGTCGTATCGGTAATATTCTTTCTGTAGATCGGTTTCAAAATATTGCTACAGCTAAAGTCGAAATTCTTTTTACCGAAAATGATCTTAGGTATATTGACTTGTTCATTTTGCGAAAAATCGAAGGAGAGTGGAAAATTATATCAAAGACCGCCAGTAAAGAAGAAAAGAGAAAAACTAAGATCCTTTTTGCTACTTCAAATGCTACAGTGCATGGGACTAGTAACATAAGTACAGGGAATAGTTTTGCTGAAATCGTCAAGGCCTACGATCATCTCGTTAATAAAGGTTATGAAGTTGATTTTGTAAGCCCAAAAGGCGGTGCGATTTCTGTTCAGTACATTATGATGTCTGATGCGATGCAGAAGGATTATTTATATGACTTTGATTTCATGGATAAATTAAAAGCAAGCTATAATCCACAAGAAATAAATGTCGAAGAGTATTCGGCCATTTATTATGTAGGAGGCGGAGCTGCCATGTACGGAGTCCCTGAAGATGAAGGTATTCAGGAGATTGCTCGAAAAATATATGAGGATAACGGTGGAGTAGTTTCTGCCGTTTGTCATGGAGCTGCTGGAATTGTCCATCTTAAAACCTCGGATGGTAAATATATTTATGAAGGTAAAAAGGTTAATGGATTTCCTGATGAGTTGGAGTTAAAGGACAGACCCTATTATAAAGAGTTTCCATTTGTGATTCAAGATATGCTGAGTACTAGAGGAGGGGATTATCAATACACTAAAGAAAATATTCCTTTTGTTATTGTAGATGGTCGTTTAGTGACTGGCCAAAATCATTTATCATCGCAGGCCGTGGCTGAAGAGATCCATAAATTACTAACCGAACTCAACGTGAATTAATACGTTTATTGTCCATCAAGTGAACTCATAAAGTTTTATTGGAAGAAATTTATTTAGTAGAACAGATGATTTTAAAAAATTAGAAAATAATAGAACAAAACCTTGATTGGAATAAAATTAATTACAACCTTTAATGCGATGATTAGAAATAATACACAGAATATTACAAGTTTAAATAACAGCCCAGTTGCAAGATATTGGTGGTGGAACTTTTTGGAATGAACAACTAAGAAGTAATACCGTCGTATATAAGATATATAAAAGGCCCGCTTCTTGCGGGCCTTTTTTTTGCCAAAAAATGAATCAATGACGAATAAAATATATACTCAATACTCAGAATATCTCGCGGATCTCCATTCACCAGTAAGCATATATAATAAGTTGAGAGATCAGTTTCCCGGTGCTTTGCTTTTTGAAAGCGCGGATTACCATGACCGAACAGATAATAAAAGCATTATTTGTCTACAGGCTATTGCCAATTTTGAAGCAAAGGGAAAAGGTTATAGTTATGGTATAAATGAAGAAGTGCAAAAAATAGCTCTAGAACCTTATGAAGTGATCAATGCTCTTCAAACTTTTATGAATTCATTTGAAACATATAAATCCGAACTACCTATAGAGACTAAAGGTTTTTGGGGGTATTCTTCTTTTGAATCCGTGCAGTATTTTGAGGACATCAGTTTTACAAATAAGGCTGATGAGATTAAAGACAATCCTGACTTAAAGTATCAGTTTTTTAAGTACTTAATCATCTTTGATCATTTTAAAAAGACCTTGTATATCGTCGAACATTCAATCGGAGAGGAGTCTAAGGATAAATCTAATATTGACAAGATTTACTCGATCATTCAATCTAATAATTACTGTCATTTTCAATTTGCAACAGTTGGTGATGAAGCTTCAAATATCTCTGATGCGCATTACATGGAAATGGTTTCGAAAGGGGTTGAGCATTGCAAAAAAGGAGATACTTTTCAAGTCGTACTTTCTAGAGAGTTTCGACGAAAATTTAGAGGTGATGATTTTACATTGTATAGATGTTTAAGAAGCATTAACCCATCGCCTTATCTCTTTTACTTGGACTATGGAGATTTTAAAATATTTGGTTCGTCTCCTGAATCTCAATTGAAGGTGGTTAAAAACATCGCATCTATCAATCCGATTGCAGGAACGGTAAAGCGAGGTGAAAACCTAGAAGAAGATATTCAGAAGGCAGAAGAGTTAAGATCTAATCCAAAGGAAATCTCAGAACATGTGATGTTAGTGGATCTCGCTCGGAATGATTTGAGTAAAAATAGTGATGAGGTCGAAGTGGAGACCTATGCGGAGATTCAATATTTCTCCCAAGTGATTCATCTTGTCAGTAAGGTCAATGGTACTTTAAAAAAGGGAAGATCTGGTTTGGATATTTATCGGGATACTTTTCCAGCTGGAACGCTTAGTGGTGCACCTAAATATCGAGCATTACAAATCATTGATGAGAGTGAAACTACACCAAGAAATTTTTATGGTGGTGCGATTGGGTTTTTAGGATTTGATGGCTCGGTGAATCATGCCATTATCATAAGATCAATTTTGAGTAAAAACAATACGCTTGTATATCAAGCCGGAGCTGGTATTGTAGTGGATAGTTCGCCAGAGGGTGAACTCGAAGAAATAAATAATAAGGTGAGGGCTATTCGTCTTTCCATCGCAAAAGCTTTAGAGATATGAAATTACTATTGCTAGATAATTACGATTCATTCACTTACAACCTCGAGTATATTTTAAGAAAGTACTCTAATTCAATTGATGTGATTCGGAATGATAAAATCCAAGCGGAAGATTGTTTGAAGTATGACGTGATCGTTTTGTCCCCAGGTCCGGGTTTGCCCAAAGATGCAGGTAATATGCCAGAGATTGTTGCTCAATGTGCCGGGAAGATTCCCATTCTTGGAATTTGTCTTGGCCACCAATGTATTGCAGAATACTTAGGAGCGAGACTACTTAATCTGAATGAAGTTTACCACGGAAAGAAGACGGAGATTCAAATCCAGAACAATGAGTTAGGAATATTCAAAGGATTAGATAAAGATATTTCTGTAGGGAGATATCACTCTTGGTCAATTGATCCGTTAAGTGTCACCGACAAATTGAAGATTACCGCTAGCTCCAATGATGGACACATAATGGCAATTGAAAACAACGAAATGAAATTATATGGGTTTCAATTTCATCCTGAAAGTATTTTAACGCAAGACGGTGAAACGATGATTTTTAATTTCATGAAAATGATTGAAAAATAATGAAGAAGATATTACAGAAGCTTTTTGAACAGCAAGTTCTAGATCAAAATGAAGCTAAACATATTTTAGGTCAAATCTCGGAAGGGAAGTTTAATGATTATCAAGTAGCGTCCTTTTTAACGGTGTTTAAAATGAGAAGCATCACAGTGGATGAATTGTCAGGATTCCGTGATTGTTTAAAGGAAAGATGCGTAAAGATAGATTTTAGTGATTTTGATATCATCGATTTGTGTGGAACCGGAGGTGATGGTAAGGACACATTTAACATTAGCACCTTAGCTTCTTTTGTAGTGGCCGGTGCAGGTTATAAAGTAGCGAAGCATGGCAACTATGGCGTAAGTTCGGTTTGTGGTTCATCCAATGTTTTAGAATCTTTAGGTTACCAATTTAGTAATGATCAAGATCAATTAAAACGACAATTAGAGCATGGTAATATTACCTTTTTACATGCTCCACTTTTTCACCCTGCGATGAAAGAGGTGGCACCCATTAGAAGAAATTTGGGTGTAAGTACATTCTTTAATATGCTTGGCCCAATGGTCAATCCTAGTTCTCCTAAACATCAATTGGTCGGAGTGTTTTCACTACAACTCCAACGCTACTACAAATATATTTACGAGACACAGGATATCTCTTATCGGATTGTCCATTCTTTGGATGGTTATGATGAGATTAGTCTGACTGGAGAAGCAAAAATCATTAGCCCAACCAAAGAGTATTTGTTTGATCCAAAAATAGCCTTAGACATATCACTTACCAATAGTCAGATTCAAGGCGGACAAACGATTGAAGAAGCCAAGGATATATTTGAAAAGATCATTCGTGGTGAAGGGAGTGATGCACAGAATGCAGTGGTTTGTGCAAATGCTGCATTAGCTATTCAGTGTTTTGACGAACAAAAATCATTTACTCAGGCATTCGCGGAAGCGAAAGAATCCTTGATCAATAAAAGCGCACTAAACTCATTAAGAAAATTACTATCAGCATGAATATACTAGAAGAAATAGTCGAGCATAAGGAAAAAGAAATTCAGCGATCTAAAGATTTTACGACTGTCAAGCAACTCGAACAAAGTATCTTTTTTGAAAGCACTCCAGTTTCCCTCTCTTCTTATTTAAAGAGAGAGGATAAGTTAGGGGTAATTGCCGAGATCAAGAGAAAATCACCAAGTACTCAAGCCTTGCAAGAAGACATCGATGTAGAAAAATTAAGCATTGCTTATATGCAATCTGGAGCATCAGCACTGTCCGTTCTTACCGATAAGAAATATTTTGATGGAACTCAAGAAGACCTAAAGGTTGCTCGGAAATTTAATTTTTGTCCAATCCTTAGAAAGGACTTTATCATAGACGAATATCAAATTGTAGAATCTAAAAGTATAGGTGCAGATTGTATTTTATTAATAGCGGCGTGCTTAGATCCAGATACAACTTTGAAGCTTTCGGCTTTCGCCAAATCTTTAAAGTTGGAAGTTTTATTGGAGGTTAATTGTAAGGAGGAGATTGAGACACATGCCAATGATCACATTGATATCATAGGGATCAATAATCGAGATTTAAAGACCTTTAAAACGAACATTCAAAGGAGTTTAGAATTGTATGAATATTTACCTAAGGATTTATGCAAAATCAGTGAGAGTGGAATAAGTCAAGGTCAAGATATCATGGACCTTAAAGCCTGTGGATTTGATGGTTTTTTGATAGGAGGTCATTTTATGAGATCGAGTTATCCTGCCCAGGCATGCAAACAATTAATTCAAGACTATAAATCTTTATCAAAATGAAAGTAAAGGTTTGTGGCATGCGAGATCCTGAGAATATTTTGGAAATTCTAAAAGAAGGTCCGGATTTCATTGGTTTTATTTTCTATGATGAATCCAAACGATTTGTCAATGATCAAACATTAGATTATTTAAGAGCTACAAAAATTGAAACAAAGAAAGTCGGTGTCTTTGTAAATCATGATGTTCAAGATTTAGAGTCGATAGTAAATAATTACGATTTGGATTTTGTCCAGCTTCATGGGAATGAATCACCGGAGTATTTAAGAAGTATTCAAGGATTTGATGCTTCTATTATTAAAGCCTTTAATGTTGACGAATCTTTTGATTGGAATACATTGAATGCTTATGATGACCTTGTAGAATTTTTTCTTTTTGATACAGCATGTTCGACTTACGGTGGTAGCGGTAAAAAATTCAATTGGGATTTAATAGAAAATTACAAACTCAACACACCCTTTTTTCTCTCCGGGGGAATCAGCATTGAAGATGTTGGTCAATTGAAATCTTTAACAGCGTTTAAGCCACATGCTCTTGACATCAATAGTCGATTTGAAATTGAACCAGGAATAAAAGACACAACATTAGTTTCAGAATTTTTAAATAAAATAAGAAATGCAGAGTTATCAAGTTGATGCTAAAGGATATTATGGAGAGTATGGGGGAGCCTATATTCCGGAGATGTTGTATCCTAAT
>JAHDBI010000003.1:30247-56165 GCA_020630475.1 Saprospiraceae bacterium | reverse complement strand
TGTAGTTTAATGGGCATGGAGTGTCATATTTTTATGGGTGCAAAAGATATAGAACGTCAAGCTCCGAATGTCCAAAGAATGAAAATGCTGGGCGCATCTATTGTTCCCGTTCATTCCGGCAGTAAAACACTCAAAGATGCCACAAACGAGGCCATCAGAGATTGGATTAACCATCCAAATGATACACATTATATAATTGGTTCGGTGGTAGGCCCACATCCATATCCGGATATGGTCGCGCGATTTCAATCCGTCATCAGTCAAGAAGTAAAGAAACAGTTAGAAAAGAATCCCGATTATATCATTGCTTGTATTGGAGGAGGAAGTAATGCCATGGGTATATTTTATCACTACCTGAATGAAGATGTGAAGTTGATCGGTGTTGAGGCAGCAGGGCATGGAGTGGATACTGATATGTCTGCAGCTACTTTAGCCTTAGGGTCTCAAGGTGTATTACATGCGTCATTCACAAAAGTCATGCAAACAGCAGACGGTCAAGTCATTGAGCCGCACAGTATTTCTGCAGGATTAGATTACCCAGGAATTGGACCGCAGCATGCTTTGTTACAAGATGAAAATAGAGTGCTATATGATTCTGTGACAGACGAAGAAGCCTTAATTGCTGCCAATTTGATAGCAAGAAAAGAAGGGATTATTCCGGCTTTAGAATCGGCCCATGCATTGGCGTATTTAGAGAAAAGAAAGTTTGCTGCTGATGAAACGATCGTCATCAATTTGAGTGGTAGAGGGGATAAGGATTTAGCCACCTTTTCAAAATTTGAGAAAAATGAACATTAAGAAATTATTTAAGGACAATCCACAAAAGCTATTAAATGTATATATCACCGCCGGGTATCCACATTTAAAAAGTTTGGAAGAGATACTACCAACTTTGGAAAAAGCAGGGGCAGATATTGTTGAAGTAGGAATTCCTTATTCGGACCCAATTAGTGATGGCCTCACTATCCAAGAAAGTAATGCGGTGGCCATTGAAAATGGTATCAACATGGATCTCATTTTTAATCAAATTGAAAATGTGCGTGTTGAGACTCCATTAATCTTGATGGGTTATTTTAATAGTATGCTTCATTACGGAATCACAAAATTTTGTTCGAGATGTAAAGAAGTAGGTGTAAGTGGATTGATTGTTCCGGACCTTCCGATCAATGTTTATTTGAATAAGTATCAAACTGTATTTGAAGACAATGAGATCAGCAATATCTTTTTAGTCACTCCAGATACGCCTGATGATCGGATTAAATTTATTGATGAGCATAGTAGTTCATTTATTTACGCAGTGAGTAGTTCGAGTACCACAGGAAATAGTAAGACGGTGAATGATTCTCAACATTATTTAAAGAGATTAAAAGCGATGGATCTGGATAACGCTGTCCTTGTTGGCTTCAATATCCGCAATAAGGAGAACTACGAATTTGTTTGCGAGTATTCTTCAGGAGCAATTATTGGGAGTGCATTCATTAAGCATATTTCAAATAGTAAAAATTTGACTGAAGACGTTATGTCATTTGTCCAGAGTATAAAATAAAATAACATGATCATACAACTGAAAGAAGAAATAACTCAGAAGGAGTTAAAAAGTTTGAATGAAGTTTTAGATGAAATGAACATTGATCATTATCCAGTAAGGACGCAAAATGGTCAGTATCAAATTTGCACACCTAAAGCGGAATTTGACATTCGAAACATTGGTCACCTTGATGGCATTGTGGATGTTCATCGTGTGAGCGGAAAGCATAAGATGGTCAGCCATAAATGGAAAATTGACAGAAGTATTATCGATATAGGAGATGATGTAAAGATGGGTGATGGACACTTTGAATTGATGGCTGGCCCTTGTAGTATTGAAAGTGAAGAACAGATCATCAATACTGTTGAGTGTTTAAAAAATAATGGAGTAAGGATAATGCGAGGTGGTGTGTATAAGCCAAGAACAAGTCCATATTCTTTTAGAGGGCTTGGAATGGATGGCTTGAAATTATTTTATAAAACCTGCAGTGAAAATGGTATTAAAATAATCACCGAGGTGATGGAAGCAGGACAAATCGAAGCCATGATGCCTTATGTAGATATTTTTCAAGTTGGAGCTCGAAATGCACAAAACTTTAATTTACTAGAAGCCTTAGGAGAAGTGGATAAACCTGTTTTGATTAAAAGAGGAATCAGTGGATCAATAGATGAATTGTTGTTTTCGGCAGAATATATCTTTAAAAATGGCAACGAAAAGATCATTCTTTGCGAGAGAGGGATAAGAACTTTTGAAACAAGCTATCGGAATACTTTAGACTTAAATGCTATTCCAATTTTGAAAGAGAAATCTCATTTGCCTGTGATTGTAGATCCTTCACATGGAATAGGAATTCGTAAGCATGTTTACCAAATGACTTTAGCTGCTGTAGCTTCTGGTTGCGATGGGATTTTAATTGAAATTCACAAAACGCCCAATTCGGCTGCGACCGACGGACAACAAACCATTGACTTCAAAGAGTTTAGTCGCTTAACAGAGAAAATTAAAAAGATGAGGGAGATTCTTTGATGTTGGTATTAAAATTAAATGAGCGCCTTTGGTCATTAATACAAAGGCGCTCATTTTTATATTTACTTCCAGGTCACTATTTGATCAAGTGATCTTCTCACTTTTGGGTGTGGCGGATCTGCTTTTCTATGTCCGAAAGCCACCATATAAGATAAACCAAATTTGTCGGTGTCAATGTCAAATTTTTCTTTTAAAAGTGCCTCCGTTTTTTCAATATGAAAGCCTTCTATTGGACAACTATCAATACCGACCATTGCTGCTCCAGTCATCATATTTCCTAAGGCAATGTATGTTTGCTTAGACGCCCAATCAAAGACTTTTTTATCTGTATCTAAGTCAAAATCACTTTCGTGAAATTGTTTGTAAAAGCCAGCATACATCTCTAAAATATCTGGCGGTAATTGTTTGATATCTTTCATGATATGCATGACATGATCTGAACCCACTTTTATCATTGGCTTTTTCATACTTAAGCCTAATATAAAATGGCTGGCCGTATCTAATTTTACAGGAGCACCCCATGCCACCGGTTTTAAGGATTCTCTTAAATCTTTATCTTGAACAACTACAAAATGCCATGGTTCCATTCCAAAAGAACTCGGAGACAGATTAGCTAATTGTAAAATATAGTTGATGTCTTCATCGGACAATTTCTTGGTCGCGTCAAATTCTTTTGTTGCATGTCTGAATTGAAATGCATCCAAAACATTTTTTTTTGAAATACTTGTTGTGCTCATTATTGTTATTTGTTTTTATAACTATAAAAAATATAGTAGCAAAACTAACTATAGTAATTTATCTTTGCAATAACGGATAAAAAGGATAGTATAAATTTTATAAGAAAATGTATAAGTATAAAGGTAAAGAATACCCATGTTGTACTAGTTTAACCATGGGGGTTATAGGCGGAAAATGGAAAACAGTAATATTGTATCATTTACTCGAAGGAACATTAAGGTATAACGAGTTGAGGCGAAAAATGTCCAATGTGACAGAAAGAACATTGAGTTTACAATTGAAAACCTTGGTAGAAGATGGAATAGTGAAAAGGAAAGTATTTACCACAAAACCTCCATTAAAAGTGGAGTACTCCTTAACTCCTTTAGGGAAAACATTAATTCCATTGATTCAATCCATTGCCGATTGGGGGAATTATGTTGTTGAAAAAAATAATAGATAAAGTCACCCAAGAACTGGGTATAGTTCTTCGTTAATGATGATGCCCATGTCCACAATGATGTCCATGTTTTCCATGATCAGTTTCTATGTCAAGTAAACTAGATCCTGAATCTCTAAGAAGTCCGATGGACCATTTTATTATTACAAACGAACTAACAATTGCAGCAATCGTATCAATAAATGGAATGTCCCAAATCATTGCAGCAATCAAACCTAATATAGCTGATAGACTTGTTAAGGCATCTGCAAGTACGTGAATATAAGCTGCTCGAATATTATGGTCCGATTCTTCATGACTGTGATGCAATAAAAAGGCACTTGCAACATTTACGACTAATCCAATACATGCGACAATAATAGCTTCTTTGTATACAATGTCAACAGGATTCGTAAATCTCATAATGGCTTTAAACATGATAACCATTGAAAAGATTAATAACATTAATCCACTTGTGTAACCGGAGAGGGACAAAATCTTATTGGAATTCCCCTTAAAGTTTTCGCTCTTTGATAATTTTCTCACTAAGACATACGCCAGCCAACTTAATCCAATCGCCAAGACATGAGAACCCATGTGAATACCATCAGCAAGTAAGGCCATTGAATTTGTCGTAATACCATACACAATCTCGACCACCATTACACCGGCAGTAAGCATTACAACCCAAAAGGTTCTCTTCTCATTTTTATTATGTGATTCTGTCATTATTCCCTCGCTATCAAGAATCTTTATTTATTGGTGATACACCAGTTTACTATCAATTTAAAACCCTAACATCAAGGCCACGTATCCAACGAATAATGCTACAACAAATCCCATCACCGATACAATTATTCCGTCTTTTTTATTTTCAGCAAGTAAAGGGAATATACCATCTCCACTAGTTGCAATGGCAGCTGCAATTAAGGCCGCCATAGGGAAATTTGATATAGTAATAAAAGCGACGGCAACAGAAATCATACCCCCACATCCTGGTAATACTCCAATTATCGCTGCCAACAACACCACTACATATGGAGAGGATGTCATCCATTTATCAAATGTTTCCGCACCAACTAGAACGTCTATAATATAGTTCGCTATAAATAAACCAATAAAGACGTAAGTGATAACCATCGCCACATCTATTACAGCGTGTAATAAACTTGACTTTAAATCCTCGTCACTGTGGCAACAATCATTATGCTTGTATAAAAATTTATTAACAGCAAAATAAAAGATGCAGAAAACAGTAAGTGCGACGGATACCCAAAATGTTGGATTAGAAAGACTATCAATTCCACTACCCCAAAGTGCCATAATGGATCCCGGAGCAAGAAATATTGCCATTCCAATAATGATATAAAAACCAATTTGCTCAATGAATATTTCAGAAAAGGAATCCGATGGTGTATTCAGGTTTATATCTGCAACTACTTTATTAGAAATGGTTTCATTTTTTAGTCTAAATCCGGATATATCTGCAAATAAGCCAAATATGATTCCTGCAACCACACCAAAAATAGTGATGGTCATATAAGCTTTTAAATTTCCTGCAACATCAGCCTCGTCGGATGCACCCAATAAAACAAAAGACCCCTCACCCAGGGTGCTAATAAAAGTTGCGAATAGGCCTCCAAAAGAAATCTTGTTGTTTTTGTACATCGATGCAACAACAATTGTAGCGCCACATCCAGGGATAGCTCCCATTAAAGCGCCTACAACAGGGTGTGCCCATGTTGGCCCAATTTGGCTTACGCTTCTTCGTTTGTTTCGAGTAGCATATGAAATTAACGCGAAACCTATAATTGACAAGGAAACATAACCACCAATTGCACCTGCCGCTTCAAGGTTATCTATAATAAAGGACCAAATATTAAAATCCATTTTCTTACTTTATTAGACGCAAATATCGGATTAAAACCAAGACTAATACATCTCTAAACATAAAATTTGACTTGATCGTAAATCTAGCGTGCTTGTATCAAAATCTTTATAACGGATCTAGCCTAGGTTAAGCGTAAAAATGGAATTTGAACAATGATTCCAACATGCCTCAAACCTATTGATTAATCGTCTAAATGATCAAAAGCTCAACAATATTATATTGCCTACCTTTGCACTATGCAAAACGAACGAAAAGATGAAAAGGCAATTCTTAAAAAACTTGGGATTGACCAACTCAACGAAATGCAAAATGTCGCTCGAAGTAGCATCCTTAATCATTCAGAAGTCGTTTTACTTTCGCCAACAGGCACAGGAAAAACCTTAGCCTTTTTATTGCCCATCATTTCTACATTAGATCGTCAACTCAACGAGGTACAAGTCTTAATACTTGCCCCGTCAAGAGAATTGGCGATTCAGATTGAACAAGTTACTAGAGAAATGGGAAGTGGCTTTAAAGCCAATGCTATTTATGGTGGAAGACCAATTGCTAAAGATCGAATAGATCTTGCTACACCCCCAGCGATATTAATTGGAACACCCGGAAGAATTGCAGATCATATTAGGAGAGGAACCGTGAGTTTTGATTTTGTCAAAACCTTAGTTTTGGATGAATTTGACAAGTCTCTGGAAATTGGCTTCTCAGAAGATATGGAAAAAATTATCGATGGCCTGTCTTCGATAGAGAAGAAAGTGCTGACATCGGCTACGCAAAAAATAGAGATTCCGGATTTTGCGGAAATATACGATCCTGAAGTTCTGAACTTTCTTGATCAAAAAGGAAAGCAATTACAGATTCAACAAGTGATCGCTCCTAATAAAGATAAATTAGAAACACTTGTCAAACTTTTGCGTCATCTAGGAAAAAGCAATGGGATTATCTTCTGTAACTTTAAAGACACGATCCAATTTGTCAGTGATCATTTATATGATGAAGGGATAGATCACGGTTGTTTTTACGGAGGTCTTGAACAACAAGAAAGAGAAAGGGCATTGATCAAGTTTAGAAATGGAACAGATCGATTGTTGATCGCTACGGATCTTGCGGCTCGAGGGATTGACGTACCAGAAATGGATTTCATAATTCATTATCAACTCCCATTGAAGAAAGAAGAATTTGTTCATCGAAATGGACGAACCGCAAGGATGCATCAAGAAGGGACAGCATATGTGTTGAAATGGGAAGGACAAGAGCTACCTGATTTTATTCAGGATGTTGAGATCATTGAACCTCAACCAAAAAAAATAAACCTAGCTCGAGAATGGGAAACACTGTTTATTTCTGGAGGACGTAAGGACAAGATTTCAAAAGGGGATATCGCAGGATTATTTTTTAAGCAAGGAAACTTGCAACGTGATGAATTAGGGATGATAGAATTAAAGCGAGATTGTGCTTTTGTTTCAGTGCCTTATAAGAAAGCTTCATCATTGGCGAAAGCCTTAAACAATACTAGATTGAAAAAGAAGAAAGTAAGAATAAACATCTTGTCGTAATTATTTGAAATGTCGGAGCAAAAGAAAAATAAAGATCCTATGCATGGGGTTAAATTAGCGGATGTTGTCGAGGCATTGGTGGACCATTATGGTTGGAAGGAATTAGGGTTAAAAATTAATATTCGCTGTTTTACTCACGATCCATCAGTGAAATCAAGTTTAAAGTTTTTGCGACGAACACCTTGGGCTAGAGCCAAAGTAGAATCTCTCTATTTATATATGTTGAAGAAGAAAAAATAAATTATATGATCATCTCCAATGAAGAAGAATTAAGAGCACTTTATGGATGGCCCAAAGGTCGAGCCAAATCAAAAATTTTAGAAAAATTAGAAAAACATTCTAAACACTTTTTATCCAAGTCTCCGTTTTTTGTGATGAGCACTTACAATAAAGAGGGTAGGGCAGATGCCTCACCTAGAGGCGGTGTACCAGGTTTTGTAAAAGTTCTCGATTCGAATACAGTCTTAGTTCCCGATACAAAAGGTAATAATCGTGTGGATAGTCTAGTCAATATTGTGGAGACGGGTAAAGTAGGTTGTCTTTTTTTTATCCCTGGGATAGATGAAACTTTAAGAATAAATGGCCATGCCATCATCACTACAGATTCGAATTATTTGGAGTTATTTTCTTCAATGCAAAACCCTCCACAGACTTGCTTGAAAATTACCATTGACGAAGTTTTTCTGCATTGCGCTAAGGCATTTATGAGATCCAAATTATGGAGTGATGAATATAGAGTGGAACGACCCGGTTTTCCAACAATTGGTACCATGCTCAATGAGCAAATCGGACTAAAGGACAATAAGGAAAGCCAAGAAGATATGATAAAGCGATATCAGAAGGATTTATAAAAAAGCGAGGCATTAAGAATGCCCCGCTTTTTTAACTATCTATTTTCATTTTTGTACTTCTGTACGTAATAAATAATCTCTTGGACTGCTCTTAGTTTTTGCTCTAGAATATGAGGAGCTACTATTATTGGTTTTCCATCTTTGAATTTTCCAATTTTTGGATCCATATAACAGTAGGTATAAAAAGTACTAATAAGTACCTCGTCCATTCTCAGCATCTTGTCATAGGTTAGAACTGATTTGACCACCATGTTCTTATTAGCTTCAGAAATCATTGATAAATTGATTAAATGCCAAAACGCTTTTTTAAGCTCTTGATTATTAATCAGTTTTAAAGCATTATTCCAAGTGTAAACCTTGGGATACATTTCTACTCTTGCTTCCTCACTGGAGATTAAGCGCTTGGATTCTTCATTAATAAAAATGGAATCGTTTTTCAAGTCAACTCCATGTTCGTATAAATCCAAAAGCATTGCCAAAGATGCGGCGTCCTCGGTATTTTGATTGTAATCTTGACTGAATAAGCTTTCACTAACAAAGAATGTCAGTCCAAATACAAGTGCCCATTTAAACTGAATCATCTTAATTCTCTTTGGAAGTTTGTAATATATGTCGCGACAAAACTTCGACTTTATCCTCTAAAGTTTCCAATCGATTTTCGGATTCATCAAATTTACGTTCCATGTTTTTTAGAATCTTAGTATAGTCACCGTTGTGGATTCCTACAACCGTATTCACCATTTTAGGACCGTCCTCCGTATGATTGTCCCAAGATCTTCCTACTGCATATTTAAAATCTTCGACAGTCATGTCAAATTCATTTTTTGCATAACCATATCCTGGAATTTCTGGGTCAGCTACAATGTAATCACCTGTACGAACTGGTCCAGTAATTTTTACGGGTACCTGACCCATAAACGCAATGTTGTTTCCATCTTTCACTCGACTGGCTTCAGGTGTATTTCCTAAAACGATTGGATTGTGTGAGACAACCATGACTTGTTCGGCTTTCGCCAAATCTTTTGTGATTTCACCTCCCACTACACCTACAATTTCGCCTGGATAAATCTTTTCATTTTCATTTATCCGTGGCAACCATTCTGCATAGTCACCATTACCACTACTATATTCAACTCCTATTGAGGCATAAGCTTTTAAAGCTTTGGAAACTTCTTGTTTAAAATGATATCGACCATGTTTTTTATCAACAGCACTTGTCAGAGCACCATGTAAACTAAATAGGAAAACTGGATTCAAATAATCCGAAGACCAGTCTGTTAAAGAGACTGCTTTTATAGATCCCATCTTTGCATCATTGTTGTCAGAGAAACGGATGAATTCGTTTTGATTATTCAAAGGAGAAGAACCAGGAGCATCATTTAAACATAAATTAGGAACACCCCAAAATCCTAAATCATTGATGGGTATTTCTGGAATACCAATGTCACTTAAACTAAGTGTTGGAATAGACGGTACAATAGTGATATCATTTGGAGGTAAGGCTGGTAAGTTAACATTAACTGTACCAAGGGCTCCTAAATCGAGATAAAATAAATTAATACTCCCTATAATGGATCCAGCATTTATGGTGATCGGTAAACCTAAACTAGCGTTCATGAAATCAATTAAGAAATTTCCAATTCCTACAGCTAAACCGGCCAACATTTGAATATCTGCTTGAAGACCTTCTAAAACAATATTTCCTAACAAAGTAATTTTGTTTCCGGTGTAATCACATCTAATCAAGTCTCTAATTTGTTGTTCCTGAGCTGGAGTTAATGGCGAACTAAAAGCAGGAGGCGCATAAACGGTTTTGGACTTTCCTAGTTTGATATTGATTCCATCACCATTGCCATTGTTTGTGTTTTCGAATTCGGCTACATATGATCCTTGAGCCGCATCTGTTGAAACAAAAAGCTTGTTTTTTAAATTGCTTTCTCCTTCTACAGTTAAATCGTTATTGAGTTGAGACTTGCCTTCAATGGTGACATCATCATTAAACTGAGAAGTTTTGTCAACAGTTAATGTTCCTGTTAATTGCGTCGGGGTCATCATGCCTACAACAACACCACCATCTAAAACTGCTAATCCACCAACGCCCAATCCTGATTCGAACCTTGCGTTTCCATAAACAGAAATATCTCCTAAGATGTCAATGTTGCCTTCTACTTCTACCTCTTTCTTAACAGATAAGGATCCACCTACAAAAGCATTTTTCCCAAATGTCACATCATCATTGACTTGGAGCATTCTGTTCATTAAGACATCGTCACCAAAGCGTGCATCTTTTTCAAAATTTATGGGAGCAAAAACGTCGACTTGCCCTTCTTGTGAAATGAAAATTCGTGTTTGCGAATTGGTTACAATGTTTAAGTCTGTCCAGTTTAGTGTCCCTAATGTATTTGCACCAACTGGATTTTTATTTCCTTGTAACGACCAAAATTTCTCGGAATTAGGATTTCTATTAGAAACTTCATCATCATCAGAGATGTTACTATTGCTAATGCTTCCTGCCGATTTAGCGTAAAGTGCATAAGGAACGGCTAAGATTTCTGCCTCACTAATAATATCTAAGTCTTCATCGGAATTGAGTAATTGTACTTTATAAAAAATATTGGCTCCATCCCAAGGTACTTTTTGGAAATCACCGTTTGATACTTCACCGTTACCTACGACCAAATTAATCTGTCCAAATCGATCCGTAGTTACCTTATGTTTTTCTGAGTAAACTGGCTTTTCTTGGCCCACTTCAAATAGATCAATCAGCACTTCTATTTCTGTATTGTTGAATGCTTTGCCATCATCTGTTCGGACGACAGCTTGATAAGAAAATCCATTAAAATTGGATTGACTTATTCCGTGAATACTGCTCAAAAGCAGTATGAATAGTATAAACTTTTTCATGTTTGGTTTTTTTTGTTCTAAATGACGTATTAAAATTTGAAGAATTTATCCATTGATTTAGAACCATCTTCATATTCTAGATCTAGGAAATAAATCCCGCTTACAAAACTTTGAAACGGAAGGGTGTATTCGTTTTGATGAATGTTTTGAATGACTAAAACTTGAGCGCCAATTTCGTTGTAAACAATAATGTTTAACAATTCTCGATCACTTTTAATATTTAAAACATCGACAGTAGGATTTGGAAAAATCTGAACGAGATCAGTAATTTCTTGGTGATATTTTTCTGAAATAAAATATTGTTGAAATCCTTCACTTAAATGATAATTGGATTCTGTTTGCTGAACAAAGGACTGACCCAAAGAAGCATTGATTGTAAAGTTAGAGATGTCTTGTTGGCCACTGGAAGAAATTAGGTTTTTTGATTGTTGGCACAAGACTAATAAAGGGCACAGTATTACTGCGACAGTAAAAGTTAGTTTCATTGGTTTGGAAGTTTGGAGTTATTATAATGATTAAGGAAGTTTACTTACATAGGCTTTTTTTGATTTAATGAATAACTAATATACCAAGAACTTCATTTAATAAAGATAAGCACCAAACTTAGTTTTAAATAGAGTTTTGCATCAAAAATTTAAAAGCGGTTCTTTAAAGTCTTGAATTTACTTCTTCCATGTAAAAATTTTGAGGTCAACTCATGGGAAAAGGTAAGGATGTAATGATGAAAAGAGATACTTGCTCTTAATATTTTACCCGATCTCAAAATCTTAATTACCTTTGAGACAATGGAAGGTTACAAAATAAAAATCCAACAATTTGAGGGCCCGTTTGATCTGCTCTTGTTCTTTATAGAGCGGGATGAGTTGGATATTCAAGATATTCCTATCGCCGCTATTACCGATGATTTCCTTTCCTACATTCGGGAATTAGAATCCTTAAATATTGATGTGGCGAGTGAGTTTATTTTAGTAGCCGCCACCTTGATGAGGATCAAGGTAAAAATGCTGATTCCTAGAAAGGAATTGGATGAAGAAGGCAACGAAATAGACCCAAGAGAAGAGTTGGCTCAAAGACTTCTCGAGTATAAAAGGTATAAGGAGATTCTCGAAGAAATGCGTACGCATGAGGAACTCAGATCTAAGTTGGAAGAAAGAGGAAACATTAGTGGAGAATTAAAAAATATTGCGACAAAGGCATTAGTCGATATTGAATTAGAGTCTTTAACCCTTTTCAAATTGTTAAAGACTTTCGAAAAACTAATGAACCAGTTTGAAGATCGAAAGAATCGTACGGTTCATACGATTGTAAAATTTACCTACACCATACAGGGTCAGCAAGATTATATTTTCAATCAGATTAAAAAAAGACAGAAAGTACAGTTTAAAGATATGTTTGAGCAACTCGAAAATCGTGTGCATGCTATTGTTACTTTCCTTGGCCTTCTAGAATTATTAAATCTCCAACGTGTAAGTATCACCCAAGGAGAGGGAGTCAATAATTTTTGGATTTCTGCTGCTTCTGAGCGAGTCCCGTATTCTAACGAAGAAGAATAAAATTTTCCTAGAACTGTGATAACTTAAGCTTGCAGCGTAAGTAACGTTTGCTTATAAAAAGCATCCTATTCCTGTGTATTTCCACTTAAGAGAACAGTTTAAAGAATCTCACTTAAAGAGCGGGCGTGGAATGTCAGTAGATGTAGGTGCGGGTGCCAGCATTGCAGTTAAGCCTTTCTACTGATTAGTTTTTTTGGTTCGTTTTTTTGCAGAAAAAAATGAACACACTCATTAGGTTTAAAAACAACGACACCATTTTTGAGAATAACTTTTGGCGAAAGCCAACATAATCCAAACAATTTCATTGGCGAAAGCCCTAAGACCAACACATCTTTTAATGATCTTGTATTTCGCCTTTTTTATTACATGTTAAACAAGCCAAAAAGAAATGTCAAACTTGTGAATAAATATTTAGTTTAAAGTCCTAAAATGCTGGGCTATTCACTACCTTTGTGACGAATTTAAGAACGCGAAATTTATATCTAAAAATACACAGTAAAGAGATATGGCAAATATTGGTCAAATTAAGCAAGTAATTGGTCCTGTTGTGGACGTAAGTTTTTCAGGTGAAGGTTCGACTTTACCGGATATCTTAAATGCCTTGGTCATCAAAAGATCTAATGGCGAAGAGTTAGTTTTCGAAGTACAACAACACCTTGGAGAGGATAGTGTAAGAGCTATTGCAATGGAAGCCACTGACGGATTAGTCAGAGGAATGGATGTTACGGATACTGGAAAACCTATTTCTATGCCTATTGGTGAAGCGATCAAAGGTAGATTGTTTAATGTTGTAGGAACAGCTATCGATGGTATCGGTGAGGTGCCTAAAGGTGATGATGCTTATCCTATCCACAGAAAGCCACCTCGTTACGAAGATCTTTCAACAGAATCTGAGATCTTATTTACAGGTATTAAGGTAATCGATTTGATTGAGCCATATCAAAAAGGTGGTAAAATTGGATTGTTTGGTGGAGCAGGAGTAGGAAAGACAGTATTGATCATGGAGTTGGTAAATAATATTGCCAAGGGATATGACGGTATTTCTGTATTTGCTGGAGTAGGAGAGCGAACGAGAGAAGGAAATGATTTATTAAGAGAATTCTTAGAATCTTCAGTAATCGATTATGGTGAGAAATTCTTACACTCGATGGAAGAAGGTGGATGGGATTTATCACAAGTGGATATGAAAGCTTTGGAAAATTCTAAAGCAACCTTAGTATTTGGTCAGATGAATGAACCTCCAGGTGCACGTGCAAGAGTGGCACTTTCTGGGTTGACTATGGCAGAATATTATAGAGATGGAGATTTATCTGATCCAAATGGTGGAAAGGATATCTTATTCTTTATTGACAATATCTTCCGATTTACTCAGGCTGGTTCTGAGGTATCGGCGCTTCTTGGTCGTATGCCTTCAGCGGTAGGTTACCAACCTACATTAGCAACGGAAATGGGATTGATGCAGGAAAGAATTACCTCTACGAAGAGAGGATCTATTACTTCAGTACAGGCGGTTTATGTACCAGCGGATGATTTAACGGATCCAGCACCAGCGACAACATTTGCTCACTTGGATGCGACAACCGTATTAAGTAGAAAGATTGCTTCTTTAGGTATTTACCCAGCAGTGGATCCATTAGATTCTACTTCTAGAATTCTAGATCCAGCGATCATTGGAGACGAGCATTATGATACTGCGGAAGCAGTGAAAAACATCTTACAGAGATATAATGAGTTACTGGATATTATCGCCATCCTAGGTATGGAAGAATTATCTGAAGAAGATAAGGCAGTAGTGCACAGAGCAAGAAGAGTACAACGTTTCTTATCTCAGCCATTCCACGTAGCGGAGCAGTTTACGGGTATCCCTGGAGTTCTTGTTCCTATTGAGGAAACAATTAGAGGGTTTAAAATGATTCTTGAAGGGGAGATGGATGAGTATCCTGAAGCAGCGTTCAACTTAAAAGGAACGATTGATGAAGTGATCGAAGCTGGAAAGAAAATGATGGCTGAAATAAATGACTAATATGAATTTAGTAGTATTAACACCAGAAAAGGAAGTTTATAGTGGGGCGATTAAGTCTGTAAAAGTGCCAGGTACGTCTGGACAATTTGAAGTCTTAAAAGGTCACGCTGCAATCGTAGCTGCACTAGGTCAAGGAAGTGTAAGGATTCTTACAGAGAATGGAGAGAAAAAAGTGATTAGTATCGAAAAAGGTTTTATAGAAGTCCTTCGAGATGAAGTAGCCCTTCTAGTACAGGGTGTAAGTGAATAATTTAACAACAATTAGATATTGAAAAAGCCGGATCATTTGATTCGGCTTTTTTTTGGCTTTCGCCAAAGTTGCTGAACTTTAAAGTACCAATAAGATTGAAAACTCGATAGGATTATAAGTTTATTCTATTTTTCAATTAGTAATTTATTCTATTCGTTATCTCTTTTCTGGACAATAAAAATCCACTATGTAGTTAAGATTCCATGTTGTCGCCTAAATTTATACCCTAATTGCTTTTTCCTAAGAAAATACCATAGTTTTCTCTCCGCTGGGGTCGCATTATTTTAAGGTGCGTTCTCTCCGGTATAAAGTACTTTCTATTGAATATTCTCATTAATTATGAATACCAAAACTTAGTACTTTATCACAACTTACTACTCATTGTAATCGCCCCCCAAATAAGATTTGTCGATTCTTTTCTTTTGTGCGTTCCATAAAATCAAACCAACCACTCCAGTCATCAATCCCGCTAACATAACTATTCCTGACAACCATCTTAAATCCTCAAGGATGTTTAATGACCAAATGGTTAGTGACATCAATATTAAATATAAAGCTGTCCGTAACATGGCCAACAATGTTCTTTGATTGGCGAGACGAGTTCTATCAATGGCCAAGTGATCCCTTAAACTTAAATCTTCACGTTTCATATCTCTGTAATTGTATTGAAAATAGACTTTGCAAAACTAGAAATTTGAGGAGTGAATCATTGTTAAATCATGAATTTATTGAAATGGATTGAGCAAAATCGAAACCTATAACCACATTAATGAATTAGCTTTACATAATTTTTGTAAATTCATTATTAAAACCACGAATTGCAAAAGATGGACGGTCTATTCAGAAAAGAGAAGTACAAAGAATACGTTGATATGATCAAGGACGTCAAAAATGATGTCAGTACATCTATGTTTGACAAAAGAGTCAAGAATCAAACAGATGGTATTTTAGAAGAATTAAAAGATAAGTCTGATGTCCAGTATTTAAATCTTGCGCTTATTTTTCTTACGGTTCCTCTTCTCATTGTTTTGGTTAGTCAATATATAGAATATGGATTCACCATTCGTACGGTAACACTTCTTTTATTGTTAGCTTTCTTTTTCCTATATCGTTCTGCGATGAAATCTGTCACAGTTGAAAGTGTACTTAAGGGGCGTTCTTTAGAGAAGTTTGCTTATGATGAGCATAATGAAAAAGAAGGAATGAATGCAAAATTAGAATATATTCTTTCAGGCATTGCAGTTAAACAATCTAGATTGAATTTGACAAAGTGGTACTACACATTATTTTTCCCATTCTTGATGATATTTGTTACAGAAATTATCAAAGGGAGATTTGAAGCCAAATGGTATATCATTGGTCTCGTTATCGCATTTTTAACTGGCGGTTATTTTTGGTGGAAGTTTTTTAGTTATGAGATCGAAGATCTAGCCACCACTAAGGATGAAATCATAGACATTCAAAGAAGAGTGAATTCTTAGAATCTTTGATCGATTTTATCAAGATCGGATTCTTTCACATCGTCAAACCAGTCATATACTTTTTTTCTTGCTTTTGCTTTAATATCATCATCGATATAAGCTGCAAGTAAGACAAGTCCCATTGCCAGTATTCCTATGTCATCAGTAAATCCAATAAACGGAGTTAAATCTGGTATGGTATCTAGAGGACTAAGTAAATAACCAAGAGTCCCCAAGATGATGGTTTTAGCCCAAGTAGGAGCTTGTCCCCAAATCAAAGCATTATACAGTAATAGGGCAGAATAGACCAATTGGACACCTAAAACTTCAAGCCTTGATTCTATAAAAGTCAAGAACTTCTTGATCTGAAATTCCTTTTCATATTTCTTGATGAGCTCTTTCATTCTAATCTAAGTAACGAAAAATACCTTGCTTAAGTTTCTAATTTCGATGAATGCCCGAAAAGTCAAGACCATTCGCAAATCTCACAACCACCAAACCATAGATTTTATTGAATAAATATATCTTTGCGCCGTGAGTAATTTAGATCGCTTATTCGATGTTATTTCGAATGATGAGCGCACGAAGAAGTTGGTAAATACCCTAAATCAAGAAACTCCGAACGTTGTCAGTATGACTGGGATGGTCGGTGCACAGGAAGCCTTTGTCCTGTCGGCAAGTTTCAAGCTTAAAAAAGCCCCACAAATATTCATTGCTTCAGACAAAGAAGAAGCCGCCTATCTTTATAATACGCTCACCAATCTTTTAGGAGATCAGGTGGTACATTTCTTTCCAGATTCCTTTAAAAAACCCCGAGTCTTTGACGAATTGAAAAGTACCAATGTACAACAGCGTACAGAACTGATCAACAAACTCAATATTGCTCAGGCCAATGATATTGTCCTTGTTTGTTATCCAGAATCTATTTTCGAAAAAGTGGTTAATCCTCAGATTCTAGAGAAGCATCAAGTCAAAATGAGTGTTGGTGAAAAGGCCGATGTGGACTTTCTCATAGACCTGATGGTTGAATTTGGATTTGAACGAGTGGAGTTTGTGTACGAACCAGGTCAGTTTTCCATTCGTGGAGGTATTGTAGATATCTTTTCGTTTGGTAACGAATGGCCTTATCGGATAGAGTTGTTTGACGACGAAGTGGAATCCATTCGGACCTTTAATCCTACGACTCAACTTTCAGTCAGTAGAATGAAGCATATTTCGATCATTCCAAACATCAATCAAAAATTTAAGCAAGCAGAGAAAGTCTCCATCTTCAGTGTACTAAAAAAGAGAGCGAGCATTTGGATCAAAGATCTCGATATGTTGTTGGATCGACTACAAATGTGTTTTGTTGAAGCCGAAAAATTTTCTAAAACAGTTAAGTTTCAAGAAGAGGATTTGCTTAAAGATTTTTTCAATGACAGAGCTTTTATTTATCCTGAAGAAATAGTAGACGAATTACTCCTGCAAGATTTAATCTGTCTGCGTAAAACGAGTAAAAATATTCAAGCGGCATTATCACTTCAATATAATTCTAAACCCCAACCTAGTTTCAATAAAAATTTTGAGTTACTCATTCGAGACTTAAAAAAGAAAAGTCAGGATAATATAGAAAACTATCTTTTCACGGATAGTAAAAAACAGATCGAACGATTCTATAATATTTTTCAAGATCTAAATGCGGAAGTCGAATTTCATCCGATCGAACAATCCATCGATGCAGGTTTTATTGATCCAGATTTAAAAATTGCTTGCTATACGGATCATCAGATATTTGAACGCTTTCATCGGTATAAATTAAAAACGGGATTCACCAAAGAACAGGCCTTGTCACTAAGAATGCTCCGTGAATTAAAACCTGGTGATTTTGTTACTCATATTGATCATGGTGTAGGAAAGTACTCTGGTCTCGAAAAAATAAATATCAATGGACATATTCAAGAATCAGTAAGATTGATTTACCTGAATAATGATATCCTTTATGTAAGTATTAACTCCTTACACAAAATTTCAAGGTTTGTTGGTAAGGATGGTCGTGCTCCCCGTTTAAGCAAAATAGGTGGTGATGCTTGGAAAACCTTGAAGAGAAAGACTAAGCGTAAAGTTAAGGACATTGCTAAAGAGTTGATACAACTGTATGCCAAAAGGAAAGCTGCAGAAGGTCATGCTTTTCCACCTGATGGTTATTTGCAAAACGAACTAGAGGCGTCTTTTATTTATGAGGATACTCCTGATCAATTGACGGCTACCAACGATGTGAAAGCGGATATGGAAAAACCCAATCCTATGGATCGCTTGATTTGCGGTGACGTTGGTTTTGGGAAAACAGAAGTGGCCATTCGAGCGGCATTTAAGGCCGTAGTTGATGGTAAACAGGTGGCTATTTTGGTTCCAACTACGATTCTAGCTTTACAACATTATAAAACTTTTTCAGATAGATTAAAGGACTTTGCAACGGACGTCAATTATGTCAATCGTTTTCGGTCAACGAAAGAAAAAAGAATCATTTTTGAAAAATTAGCTGAGGGCAAAATTGATATCATCATTGGAACCCATGCGATACTTAACAATAAGATTAAGTTTAAAGATCTGGGTTTACTAATTATAGATGAAGAACAGAAATTTGGTGTTGCTGCAAAAGAGAAATTAAGAGGTCTAAAAGTGGACGTGGATACGTTAACCTTGACAGCAACTCCAATCCCAAGAACTTTGCAGTTTTCATTGATGGCGGCTAGAGATTTATCCATAATCCGTACTCCGCCGCCTAACCGCCAACCTATTCATACGGAAAGACGCGTGTTTAATGATGATATTATTCGGGAAGCTATTTACTATGAGGTGAATAGAGGGGGCCAAGTGTTCTTTGTGCATAATCGCGTAAAAAGTTTACCGGATATCGCAGCAATGGTCAAGAGACTTTGTCCAGATGTTGAAGTCGGTATGGCTCATGGCCAATTAGAATCTAAGAAGCTTGAAGAAAAATTATTAGGATTCATCAACCATAAGTTTGATGTATTGGTTTGCACCAATATTATTGAAACAGGGTTAGATATTCCTTCGGCGAATACTATAATTATCAATAATGCGCATCAATTTGGTATGAGTGACTTGCACCAATTAAGAGGTCGAGTAGGTCGTTCAAATAGAAAAGCCTTTTGTTATTTATTTGCTCCTCCACTGTCGGTCTTGACATCAGAGGCGAGAAAGAGAATTCAAACGCTCGAACAATTCAGTGATCTAGGAAGTGGATTTGAAATCGCTATGAAGGATCTAGATATTCGAGGTGCTGGAAATATGTTGGGTGGCGAACAAAGTGGGTTTATTGCAGATATTGGATTTGAAACTTATCAAAAGATTTTAGAAGAAGCCATTCATGAATTAAAGGATAATGAGTTTAAAGATTTATTTAAAGAAGAGAAAGAAAAGAAAAGGGATTATGTTCGTGATGTTGAGGTAGATACGGATATTGAAATGCTCATACCGGATACGTATATTCAAAATATCCAGGAACGATTAAGGATTTATACAGAAATGAATCTTATTGAAAATGAGGATAAGATCATTGAGTTTCGAGCTAGACTCAATGATCGATTTGGTCCAGTTCCAAATCAAATTGAAGAGTTGTTCAACGGACTACGGATAAGATGGAAATGTAAAGCCTTAGGTTTTGAAAGACTCTCGTTGAAAAACAGGAAGCTTCGTTGCTTTTTCATCGGCAATGCTCAATCTTCATATTTCGAAACCGATCAATTCAACAACATCTTAAAATTCATTTCTATGGAAGGTGTAGTAACAGGATTGACCTTAAAGCAATCCTCTAATTTCTTAATCGTCATAAAAGACGGTGTGAAAAATTTGAAAGAGGTAGATGTTTTACTTCAACTTATGATTGACGAAGCCACTTAGTACGTTTTATGTACATAATCTAGAATGCTTTTTATTTTATTTCTAATTGGTCTATTCGAACCCATAAAGTGATTGACCATGAAAGAAAAGATCAAATACTTTCCGTCCTTCGTTTTTAGATATCCACTTAAATTGTAGTTATTCGACAGACTCCCGGACTTAACAAAAAGGTAATTGTCCTTTTTAGATTTTTTTTCATCAGCTCTACTGAACAATCGTTCTATTCCATCAGGACCTATTTTGTTTTTGATGCGCTGTAAGACGTAGCTTAGATTTCTAGGAGTGATTAGATTATATCGAGACAAGCCAGAACCATCAACCCATCTCATTTGATCGGGAATGTTTTTTAGAATTTCATCCTTCGTATACGCGATAATTTTCGAGGTAGACATCGTGTCAAATACTTCGTAAGAACAATTCAGTAATAATTGTTCGGCAATAAAGTTATCTGAAAAGTGCATCATGATTTGATACAAAGAATCTGTAGTAAATCCTTTCATTTGCTTTCCTTTAGGCAAAGGATTTTTATCCCAGATTCCAACGGGTTTATTTAAAGTATCGCTCAGTAGTTGCACTAACAAATCATCAGAATAAACAAAAGGATATGTTTTATTAATCAGTTGATCTTGACTGGAATCGATTTCAATGAGAATATTATTGTCTTTAAAATTTCTTTTGATAGAAAACTCGTCACCAGGATTGACTCGGAGATGTTTTTTAAAGTAAGACGGATCAACGTTGATTCTGGAGGATTGATTTGCTTTTGATATCCAGACTGAATTGGCATAAATGGGTAATGCACTTTTTTCGGTTTGATATAAATAAGGGTAATCATCCCATGACCATCCACTACCATAATGATTATCTTGAAAATTGCTCGGATCAAAATAAATGGGTCCATTATGTTTTTTCAACAAATAGAGTAATTCACCATCATCTATGATTTCTGAATTTAATAATAGAGGATAACCTGTCCCTTTAAATACTAATGTATCAGATTTGAGATGGTAGCTTATGCTAGTCATCGTAGGACCTAGAATTTCAAGGGCAGTAAGTAATGTGAGTATTTTTACGTTTGAGGCAGGAGTGAAATATTTGGCAGCATTTTTAGCATAAACAGTATCTCGTTTTTCGGGATCATATATAATGAAGCCATTGAGGTCCTGGCTTTCGCCGAATGAACGAGTCATCAAATATTGAAGGCTGTCTTGGAAATTGAGTGCTTTTGGTTTTGTCTTTATGATCGGTTCTGAAGGGGTGGCGATAGATTTTGTAGCCTTTCGCTGACAAGCGGAGAATAGTAAAATAGCAGTACCAAATAGAAAATATCTTAACAAACCTAATTTCAACATAAGTACGAAAATAGTAGAGATAATGAGAATACTAAACAATAACATGTTTTAAGCTATGAGTATATAGTATTTCGTATTTTGAACGTAGGAGACAACAGTTTTTATTATAACCTAAATAGTGATCAAGTGCGAATAGTGATTATTTTAATTTTCATGGTAAATGTATTTAATTATTGTACAGGGCAAGTGGCCTCTAATACGGTAGATTGGAGTGAGAAATGCAAACAAAGGGGAGGTTTTAAAATTTTGGGTATTAATGAAAAATTTGTTTTCGTCCTAAACTATAATCGAGAAACCAGTTTACTGAAGTTTGATAGAGTTCAAAAGGAAGTTGTTGATATTGCAAAAATTGAGTTTGTTAAAAATTCCAGCTGTATTATTAATGTTAAGCACGTAAATGGTATTCTGGAATTTATTTTGTTTAGTGACAATGGAGCAATGCCCTTTCTTGAATTAATTTATTTTGATACGAAATTAATGAGGGTAGTCGATTCTGAAAGGCTTTTGGATTTAGAAAAGGAAGTCGAGCTAGTTGAGGATAATAACAGCTTTGTCTTTAAATCAGGTCGAATAGTAGTAACAAATAAAAGTCATTTGACAGATTGGTCCGTGTATAATAAGACCATTCAGTTCGCTATTTCTGAAGATGAACGATTCTTGTTTTTTAAACAACGAATAAAACGAAAAGGATATACGAACGACCTGATAACAGTGTTTGATCTTGAAAAAAATAAGGTTATAAATCAAATCACATTTGAAGTTTCACCGAAGAGAAAATCAAGAATTAAGAATATTTACGTCGATGAACACGGAGTTATGTATGTATTGAGAAAACACTATTTTAATCAAGCTGGAAGAGAAGCTAAAAATAAAAAGCCTCATTATACCTATAAGATTTGGAAGAAGACTATCGATGATTCTATTGTTGAATTGGAAATACCCGTAGGAGATTTTTTTATTACAAGTTCGGATTTAATAAAGGATGCTGAGGGAAGAATTTATGTAAGTATGCTTTACGCCGTTAAGGAGAAAAAAAATTCGAAAGGTATATTTCTTACAGAAGTAGATTCAAATTTTCAAGACTTTGTTCAAATCAATCATGTATCAAGTGGATTAGAGAAGGGAAAAGAAGAGTTAAAAGAAAATTATCAGATAATCCAAACCATAAAAACTAATGATCGGTTTGTAGTCATATATAGAAACCGGGAGTATAAAATTGAAAAGGATGGTTCGGTTCCTGTTTCCATTCCTTTAGGTTCATCAGCATTTGTTTCATTCGGAATTAAAAATGGAAGTTCACCTCAATTAGAATATAAGAATACCGTATTCGAAATTTTTGACGAAAAATTAAATCTGATACATTCTAATGCAATAAACCATTGTGGTAAATCAAGTAAGAGTGAGGCATTTTTAGGTTATCATTTCTACTATAATAATTCGGCTATATGGACTTACGCCAACATTGATGAAAAAAGTTTCGAAAAACTATTCAATGAAAAAGCACAAACTAAGTCATATCCTTCAAAACATAATTTATTCGTTAGAATGAATATTGCTTTAGAAGGTAAAATTACGTTTACCAAATTGAGCCCAGACTTAAGTTTAAACGTTTCGCTTTCCGCAAGGAAGAGTCACAAAGGAATTGATTATTTAATTGGAGTTGACAATAATTGGAAGAATGTAAGACTAGGATCCGTATTAAAAGCAAAATAACTTATTTGTATAGTATATGTCAATAATTAGTTAACGTACGTTGTTTTGGTATCGCCCATACAGAATTGATATAAATTTGGTAAGAATTTTACCATATGACATTTCGTTCCTTGCTTTTTTCCATAGCATTATTTTGTTTTGCATGTACTAATTCATCTTACGGAGAATTAATTCCTTTTTATCCGAATAAACAGAAGCTAAAAAAAGGCTACGCTAATAAATACTACCTCCATAAAGTGGATGCAGAAAACAAAGAAAAAACGACAAACGTACTGTACGAAACATTCCAGTGGAAGGATAATAAACTAAGGACATCTCTCTATAGCTCTGGATTTGAAAAGAGACGGGATAGAATCTATAATATTCGAGAAGATGGATTGGACTTAATACTAGATCAAATTTACTTTGGATCCGATACTTCTAAGGCGTTAATTACGGATGATCAACATCTTCGATGGAATGCGGAAGCAAAGCTATCTATGGAAAGAAACTTTGATGGTTTCTATACCATGAAAACCAGTTCGACTTCAGTGCCACATCAGGACACTATTTGGAACAATAGATCGGCAAGTTATTGTAATTATAGTAGAACAGAATATTTGGAATTTGAAGATGGTAGAAGAGACACGACCATTGAAACAGGTACGAAATTTTATGCGGAAGATCTTGGTTTGGTTGAAGCATTGTCGACCGATAAGACCGGAGATGGGCAAAAGGAACTTGTCAAACAAATGTCTATTGAAGCATTCAATGAATTAAAGAACCACGGGACACAGAGAGTCGCATTTATAGATACGTCCAAAACCTTGTTAGCTGCTTCAAAAGATCACTTATGTAATGATCAAAAAAATATAACTGACTATTATAATGATCGTCCGTTAGCACAATTTCCCGGTGGTAAAGGACCATTAAAAACATTCATTGATGATCATCTAAATAAGGAATTGCTTTATACAGAAACTGGGATGCTAACTTTTAGGTTTGTCGTTAATTGCGAAGGGGTGGCGGATTGGTTCATCACCGAAGAAGCCGATAGAAATTATCAAAGGAAAACGTTCAAAAAAGAAACTGTTGAACATTTATTATCCATTTTAAAGAAAGTAAAAAAGTGGACGGCCTTGGAAATAAAAGGGGAGAAGCGCGATGCTTATGTTTATATCACATTTAAACTTGAAGAAGGTGAGATTATTGAATTACTTCCTTAGCACTACATTGATAATAGTCTTATTCAGTAGTTGTCAAACTGAATCCATCTATTATGAAAAGAAGTTTACTGAACAAGAAAAAAAGGACTTGTCTAGACAGCTTATTGAGGGTCGAGGATGGTATTATCAGGGAACCCCCGCGGAACAATTAGTCTTCGAAGAGGCTCGTTTACTTGACCCTAGTTACGCCGACCCTTATCGTGAATTGGGCGTGCCTTATTTAAAAAGAGGCTTTGCGGTAGAATTTGAAAAATACTATCAAAAGGCCGTCGAACATGACCCCTTGAATTGGCAAGGATGGCGTGCTTATCTATACCTTTATTTTTATCGAGATTATGATAGAGCAATTGTTGATCTTGATGCTACCGATGTATTGACTCCTGATTTTGTAGATTATCCTCAAGCCTTGAGTGTCGACTATATGAGGGGAATATGTTACATGCAAAAAAGGGATTATAAAAAAGCATTCGAATATTTCAATAAGCACATTGAATTTGAGATGCAGGAAACAGGATTGGAATACATGGAGTCTATCGCTTTTTTGCAAAGAGGATTTTGTTATTTACAAACCGAAGATGTGAATAAAGCATTGCATGATTTTGAACAAGGTCTATCTATTAATCCGAATAGTGCAGATTTAAATTATTGGGTAAGTAAAGCACTTATTTTAAAGGGCGATTATGATCAGGCTGAAAAGCATCTTTCTATAGCACTGGACCTTTTTCAGAAAGGAAATTTTAACCAAAGAGCTTACGTTGAGGAATTCAATCAGATTTATTTAGAGGATATAACGAGACTCTCCAAAAAGATTCCAGAGTCAATTTATTAAATCTTTCTTCTGTATTCTTTAAGATTTGTAGCGATACTTATATGATTGACCGCACCAGCTAAGTGATAATTTCCGAATCCGTAGTCAATTCTAAATTTATAAATCTTAAGACCTACGCCAAAAGAAAATCCAGCGAGGCTTCTAAATTGTTCAACGGACAATTCAGCTCTTCTCAAATGATTATAAGCAAATCGCAATCTCAAGTTTTCTCGTTTACCTAGAAGGAATTCTCCGGAGAAAATAAAATGCCTGAAAAAATTATCAATGCTATTATTGAATTCATTTTGCTCAATCACTTCTCCAAACAAGTTGGTTTCTTGTCGCTGGGAAGGGTCATCGTATCTAATGCTCCACTGCTGTAAATTATGGGCAACAATCCCAAACCGAAAGGGTAGGTGATTTAATCTTTGTGAAATACCGATTTGAATGTCAAGTGGTACATCTCCAGTCTCTTCTGCAAATTTATCTAATTGAAATCCGGTGCTTTTAAAAACTAAGGCCGCAGCAAAATTGCTTCCTGGATTGGCATAGGTCATTCCAAGATCAAATAATAATCCTGAAGAATTGTATGATTCAAACCTTGAGAAAACCGGTTTTATATTTACCCCTAATCGTATTCTCTCATTAATTGATCTTCCAACACCTAGAATAAAGGCAGTTTCATTAGCAGTAAAACTTCCATTTATATTTCCAATATCGTCCGTTAGATTAAAATCTCCATAGT
>JAHDBI010000003.1:15960-30147 GCA_020630475.1 Saprospiraceae bacterium | reverse complement strand
GTAAAACTTCCATTTATATTTCCAATATCGTCCGTTAGATTAAAATCTCCATAGTCGATAAATTGTACACCAAAGTGAGTTTCGAGATCCCATCTTTTAATATGATACCCATAATTTACATTTCCATTTCTGATGCCTGAAAAGTGAAAGTTATAGTTAAAGGCCATTTGATGGTGCATAGAGTCATTGGTGACTGCTGGGTTATGTAAAGCTAATGCTACGTCATCATCCAAAACAGTAATGAGGCTTCCACCAAGAGCTGTTACTCTGGAAGAAGATGGAGTATTTGCAAATTCAAATAAGTGCAATCCTCCAATTTGGGCAAAGCTCATTTGAATCGTAAAACATAAAAAACAGCTTATTATTATTCTCATCATTTTATTAAATCTCCTTCTGCCAAGGTCCAAATAGTTCTGCATTTTCTGGCACTGTCGCATTCCATTTTTTTATCCAGAATACCTTCTTGATTATAATGTTCCAATATACCAAATTCGTTATCTCCGTTGAGGTATGTTCCCGACCATTGTACATTTCCGTTTTGATAATATTCTTTAAATGGTCCGTTTTCTTCATTATTAACAAAAGTCACTTCTTCCATTAATTCGCCGGATCTAAAATAGCGTTTGGATATTCCTTGTAAAACACCATCCGTAAATTCACTTTCAATATTCAATTTTCCATTATCGTAGTATTCCTGGAATACTCCGTGGATCGTATCATTCTTATAACGTTCAATCGTCTTTAGTGTCCCATCTTCAAAAAAGATACGACGCTCACCTTGCGCTAATCCGTCTTCATAAATGACTGTACTGAATAATTGACCGTTTTCATAGAAGGCCTCATGTAGTCCATTTTTTGTGGAATCTTTAGTGGCTTCATAGCGCTCAATGACATCACCGTTGTCGTTTTTAATTTCGACTAGAATTTCGTCTTTGCAAGAATAAAGTGCGATTAAACAAAATAGAAGAAGGAATGCTCTAGTTTTCATAATGTATATTCTTTCTTAAAACGAATTTAAATGATTGACATTATAAATGATGTCGTGTTTTTAAAAAAGAGCAAAAAAAAGCCCAAGTCTAAGACTTGGGCTTTTTTATTTATTCTTGATAAGATTATAAATCTAAGCTTACTCTTTTGTCACTCACTTCTACATTTGACTTTAGAGCTTCCATTAATTTGAAATTAACTTGACCTCTTACTGAGTTTGTAGCTGAAGATCTTAAGAAAGGTACATTGCTTAAGGCACCAGCTTCAGTTTTGTTTGTAGGTTGAACAACAAATACTCCTGTCTTTCCAATAATTGGTTTAGACACTGCATTAAGATCAAGGTTGCTAGCAGCTGCAACAACTTCTGGTTCAAAACCTAGTCCCTCTGGATTAGCAGTACTAAAGTTTGCACCGATAGCAGATTCTAATTCGGTTCCAAAATCATTTGCAATGGTTCCTAAGTCAGTGCCATTAATTTTTGCAATAATTTTTTCTCCTCGTGCCTTGTTTAATAAAATTCCTTCTACTTCAGTTCTTACTGAATTAATACTTTGTAATCCTTTTGGCTCGATAGATTCCAAGGCTAAAGCAACATATTTGTCATCATAGTATAATGCTTGATTTCTCATTCCATATACTTCTGGAGAAACATCTCCAACGCCATTGTCAGAATCAAATAACCACTTGACCATATCTCTAGCAGTATTGCCAGATCCAAGCGTACCTATTGAAAAATCGTTTGCCTTTAAAGAAGGAGATGATTCAAGTCTTAATTCAGGATTTCCACTAATTGCTGCTTCTAATTCTGCAATTGTTCTATTCGCTTCAACAAGTTCGACCACATTATCATTAACTGCATTCTGTGTTTCTTCTGAAGGAACAATGGCCTTCGCGATATATGCAACTTTGTACTTGCTATCTCTGTTGTTGTACACTTTATCTTGAATATGGATTAAATGAACTCCAAATCGAGAGTTTACAATTCCATAATCTCCTTTGTCACCACCCGTAAAACAAAAGTCATTGAACGACGGTACCATAGCACCTTGTGCGAATGTTCCTAAATCGCCACCTTTTGCTCCTGATCCAGTATCTTCACTATTGGCCTTAGCCATATCAGCAAAGCTTTGTGATCCACTTCTAACAACATTCAATAAAGAATCACAATATGCTCTTGCACTAGCTATTTGAGCAGGATTAGCAGGATCAGCTCTTCTTAATACGTGTCTTGCTTCCACAGAATCAGCAACTACTCTTTTATCCACAAGTTTTAAAACACTGAAGGTTCCATTGTCTAAATAAGGTTGAGTCACTTGACCTTCTTCCATGCCAGGTACGATATCTCGAACACTTTCTGGAAGATCAGCTTGAGCAAAATATACATTGGGTAATGATCCCCCTTGTGATACTGCAAATAAAGAATCATTATTTGACCTAGAGAACGTATCAATCAAATTCAAAAGCTCATTTCTGAAAATTGATGAATCAGCAGATGTTGCAACAACATCGTGTACCAAGTATTTAGCTACTCTTGTTTCTTCAGACTTTCTATAACGGGCTTTATTGGTATTGATATAATTCTGAATATCAGAGTCAGTGACTTCAATATCAGCCTCTGGAATATTATCAAAAGGAATTTTTACATAGTTAAAATCAACCTTTCCATTTAAGCCGTTGTGGTTTTCTTCAAGCATCCAAGTAGGAGTATATAAACCTTTAGAAACCATGTTACTCAACTTAGTTTGCTTTTGAGTCTTGATCACCTGCTTTTCTTGTTCAGCCCAGAAAGCTCTTAATTGCTGATTTGTAAAAGTCCCATTTTCTATGGCATCTTTAAACTGCTGTAAATTTGCAGTGTTGATTTGACCAGTTTGAGGATCTCTAAAGTTTTGTTGAACCACTGGACTAATATTTTGCCCAAATTGCAAATCCATCAACTCTTCACCAGAGATTCGCATCCCTAAAGCGTCAGACTCCTTGTTTACAATTGCTTTCTCAACAAAAAAGTCCCATAGGATATTTCTTATTGCATTTTGATCAGCACCAGAGTTACTATACAATGCATTTTGTGCATTGGTAAATTCTTGGTAGTTAATTTTCTCTCCAGCTACACTTCCCATCACAGGGTTTAGTCCTCCTTGCGGACCATTAGCTCCTACCATGTCCATGATAACAAAGGATGCAAGGGCAATACCCAATACAATTAACACAAACCAGAAATTTTTTCTTATCGTCCCAATTAAGGCCATTATCTTATAATTAAAGTTTAAAAAGAATGCTTCCGTAAAAGCGGGTCAAAGGTAGTTTCTTTGCTCGGTTTTTCAAAGAAATAAAAGACTAATAAAATAAGGAGTTTTATGCTATTCTGAACGCCCTTCTTTGTGCTGGGCGTAGGCATCTAATTCTTCGAAAAATGATTCGTCAAAAGCACGGATTATCGCCTCCTTTACAAATTGATAAATAGGTATTTTTAATTCTTCACCTAAAGCGCAAGCGTCAGAGCAAATATCCCATTTATCGTAATTCATTGCCTTAAAACCGGTATGTTCATTTTCGCTTACGCGAATGGGATATAAATGACAAGAAATTGGTTTTTTAAAGTCGTTTGGTTGCTCTCTATGATATTGTTCGAAACTACATTGGGCTTGACCCAACTCATTCTTCACCAAAAAAGCACATGATCCGTCTCTTAGAAGTGTGGTTCCTCGGAATTTCCCCTTGTTATAGCTTGTAATTGGACCATCTTTTGAAATGAGAATTTTGGCCTCTTCCGTCAGTCTAGGAATTATATTAGGTAGCATTTCCATAATGGCTTCCTCTTCCTCAGAAGTAACCGGCGCACCATAGTCTCCTTCCCAACAACATGCCCCTTTACATCGTTTTATGTTGCAAACGAACTCTTTTTCAACGATATCGTCACTTATTAAGACTTCTTGAATGATTATCATGATGAAAGCACATTTTTTTCAAAAAAAAATACGGATATTCAAGGCTCGATTATACTGAGATATCAGGACTAAGATCCGAATACATAAATACTATAAATTCTGTAAAATGAAATATCTATTAAGTATCATTTTTTCTTTCTTTTTAATGACTGGTTTCGGCCAATCCGTGGATAATTCTGAAATGATTAGAGCGGAAGTAGATCAAATTACAAACCTTTACAAGCTAAATGATGTTCAAAAATCAAAGCTTCAAACTGTTTTGGAAAGAAAATACAGTAACAGGGAAGAAATAGAACTAATAAAAGAGACCGATATTACAAAGTACCGTCATAAGTTGCGTACGTTACATGAAGGAACAGAAGGATCAATTGCGCTCATTCTTGATCATACCAACAGTGAGCAAATGAGCATTTATCAGGCAGAAAAGAAGAAAAACAGACTAGAGCGTATTGCCATGGTGAATGAACTGAAAAAACAAAATGCCGATATTGAGGATATCATGGATGCTCGAGTTGGTATATTTAATCAATAAAAACCGATTTGTTTATAAACCCATTTAAATGAACTTATTAAAAGAAAAGTTTTTAGAAAAGTCCACAGCGCTAAAAACTGAGATTAAAGCCCTTTTAAAAGAAAAAGGAGACCTAAAAGTAGGAGATGTAAACCTCAAACAAATGTTTGGAGGTATGAGAGGAGTGAAAAGTATGGTTTGGGAAACATCCCACTTAGACCCTAAGGATGGAATTCGTTTTAGAGGATATTCCATACCCGAATTAAAGGATATCCTTCCGGCTGCTGACGGGGACAAGGAGCCCTTACCAGAAGGACTTTTCTGGTTGATGCTCGTTGATGAAGTGCCGACAAAAGAACAAGTCGACTGGCTTTCTGAAGAATGGAGAAAAAGAAGTACAGTATCACAAAATACCTTCAATGTATTAGATGCATTGTCTTCTGATACCCATCCAATGATCCAACTTTGTGTTGCCTTAAATGCGATGAGTGCTGATAGTATTTTTACTAAGAAATATTCTGAAGGACTCAACAAAAAGGATTATTGGGATGCGACTTTTGAGGATGCAATGAACCTCATAGCTCAGTTGCCTATCGTTGCAGCATATATATATAGAAGAACTTATCATAACGGTGATCATATTCCTATGGATCCTAGTCTAGATTGGGCAGGAAATTTTGCACACATGCTAGGTATGAATCACGATGATTTTAAGAGTTTAATGCGGTTGTATCTAACCATTCATGCCGATCATGAAGGAGGAAATGCATCAGCGCACACTGTTCATTTAGTAGGTTCAACCTTGAGTAATGCATATATGTCCTTGGCGGGAGGGATGAACTCCCTAGCAGGGCCTTTACATGGTTTAGCCAATCAAGAAGTCATCAAGTGGATTTTTGATTTAACAGATGCTATCGGTACCACAACGCCTACAAAAGAACAATTGGCAACCTATATTAATGAGACGCTTGCTAAAGGAAGAGTGATTCCAGGATATGGTCACGCAGTGCTTCGAATGCCAGATCCAAGATTTACGGCTCAAAAAGTGTTTGCTGAAGAGTACATAAAGAATGATGATATTGTTCAGGTAGTCTGGGATTTATTTGATGTAGTACCGGAGATTTTAGGTTCTTTAGGAAAAGTAAAAAACCCATGGCCTAATGTTGATGCTCATTCTGGAGCATTGCTAGTCCATTACGGTCTAAAAGAATATAGCTTTTACACTGTTCTTTTTGGCGTGTCAAGGGCACTGGGAGTATTGTCTCAATTGTGTTGGTCTAGGGCGATGGGTTATCCATTGGAAAGACCTAAATCAGTCACTTCTAAATGGGTAAAATCATTTGTAAACGAAAATCAAGCTTAAATAAATGAATGTTCCAAATAATTTAAAATATACCAAAGAACACGAATGGCTTAGAGTAGAAGAGGATGGGTCAGTAACTGTAGGTATTACAGATTTCGCTCAAGGCGAATTAGGTGAATTGGTCTATGTTGAAGTGGATACAGTAGGTGATCATTTAGATAAAGATGAAGTATTTGGAACTGTAGAAGCTGTAAAAACGACATCGGATTTGTTCATGCCTCTTTCTGGTGAAATTCTAGAGTTTAACCCAGAATTGGATGAAAATGAAGGGGATAACGCAGGATTGATCAATTCTGATGCTTATGGCGAAGGATGGATTGTTAAGATTAAGCCATCTAACGAAGCTGAATTGGCTGAGTTATTAGACCATGAAGCTTACGCCGAATTGGTTGGATAAATAAGCACACACCACTTTTATCTTTTTGTGCATCTATTAGGTAAGAGAAGGATAAATTGAATAGATTTCAAACTCTTTTTTGTTTTTATCTATTCTGATTTTGAGTTCTTTAAGATAATCAGTAATATTATCAAAGCTTTTATTTAAAAGAATTAAACTTAAATCGATGTTATCTAATATAGAATTATCAGGAGCTGCTGCCCTCATTGGGGTATTAGTCCTGATTCTAATTTTAGTTGGCGTTATTGTGTTTTTTCGAAATAAATTCAGTGGGTATTCCTACGGAAATTTAAAGGAAAAATATGGCGATGCTGACCAATCTTCATTTGCATCAAGAAATAAGTATCCAGAGGTTAATGCGTTTAAATTATCTGGACCTTTTCTTAAGTATGGTTTAGTGACGGCTTTAGCAATGGTTTTACTCGCTTTTAGTTGGACTACCGTTGATGAGGGTGTTTATATACCAGAAGATGCTCTTGAACTAGACGAAGAAATTGAAATCGAACCACCACGTACGGCAGAACCACCACCTCCGCCACCTCCGCCACCACCTCCGGTAATTGAAGAGGTTCCTGAAGAGGAAATTGAAGAGGAAGATGAGCCTGAATTCGTGGATGAGTCCGTTGAAGAAGAAACTGTGGTTGAAGATGCGCCGGTTGCTGAAGAAGCTCCGCCACCTCCGCCGCCGCCACCACCACCACCACCAGAAGAAGAAGAAATCTTCAAAGTCGTTGAGCAAATGCCTCGATTCCCTGGTTGTGAAGATATGTCCGGTTCAGATGCCGAAAAAGCAAAATGTGCCCAAGGTAAAATGCTTCAGTACATTTATAAGAACCTTAAATATCCTGCAATTGCAAGAGAAAACGGTATCGAAGGAATGGCCGTTATTCAGTTTGTTGTTGATAAGGGAGGAAATGTAACAGAAGCTAGAATCGTACAAGGTAGAGATCCAGGTGCAGGTTGTGGAGCTGCTGCATTAAAAGTGGTGGAAAGTATGAATAGTATGGGTCAAAAATGGACTCCTGGAAAGCAGAGAGGTAGACCAGTAAAAGTATTATATACCTTACCAGTTCGATTTAGACTTGAAGGTTAAAAACCATTAAATATAAATTGAAATAGGCTGTCTTATTCTAAGGCAGCCTATTTTGTTTTGTTATATAGTAAAGCGTAGTTTTGTCGTTATCTATTAAAACATATTGATGTCATTAAGAGTACTATTATTTGTAGCCTTTATTTTTGGTTCATTCGCGACAAGCGCACAAAATGAATCGCAACTCGCACTGAGATATTATAGAAGTGGTGAGTTTGAAAAAGCTGCAGATTTATATGAGAAATTATATCGATCTAATGTCAACAATGAGTCGTACTTAGCTTCTTATTTGAAATGCCTCATGTCGATAGAGGACTATGATCGGGCTGAAAAAACAATCAAGGACATTATTAAAAACAAACCTACGGAAGCCCAGTTTTATGTCAATCTTGGGGGTATCTACGAACAGAAATTGCAAAACGATAAAGCCGAGGATGCTTATCAAAATGCCATTAAAAATCTACCTGCAAATCACCTCATTATTAATAGAGTTGGAAACGCCTTTGTCAGACTGACGAGATATGATGATGCATTAAAAGTATATGAGAAAGGTAGTGCCTTATTAAATGACGAAACCATTTTCTCAAATAACCTTGCCGATATATATAGAAGAAAAGGGGATAAGCCCAGAATGATTCATTATTATCTCAATTCTGCTAAAAAATATAAGAATCGATCAAGTATCATCGAACGGATGTTCATGCAATACTTAGCTAAAGAGGATTATGAAACCTTGCAGACTCAATTGTACGAAAGGATTCAAGAAGAACCGGACGAAGTGGTTTATGTCGATCTTTTAGCATGGGTCTTTATTCAAAGTAAGGAGTATGGAAAGGCCTTCAGACAGGCTAGAGCTCTAGACAGAAAATTAGAGGAAAATGGTAAACGAGTATTTGATATTGCGCGCACAGCAGCAAATGACAAAGACTATCAAACTGCCTTAAAAGCCTACGATTATATTATTGAATCTAAAGGGGTTAATTCTAGCTATTATATAGATGCTAAAGAACAATGGCTTTTGTGCAAAAGACAAAGTATAACGGAAAACCTGGATTATACCAAATTAGAATTAAGCGAACTACAAAGTGAGTATCAATTGTTTATCGATGAATTTGGCGTCAATAGACAAACAGCCCAAGTCATGCTGGATTATGCCGAGCTGGAAGCTTTATACCTTAATGATTTGCAAAAGGCCATTGAGCTCTTATATCAAGTAAAGGACATAAGGGGGGTGAATAAAAACGTCATCGCCGATGCTAAATTGACTTTGGCAGATTATTTTTTGATTCAAGGAGAAATTTGGGAATCTACATTACTGTACTCTCAAGTGGATAAAGATTTTAAAGAGGATTTTATTGGAGAATTGGCCAGATTTAAAAATGCTAAACTGTCTTACTATAATGGGGATTTTGAATGGGCTCAAGCCCAATTTGATATTCTAAAGGCATCTACTTCAAAGCTTATTAGCAATGATGCTATAGATATGTCCGTGTTCATTATGGATAATATGGGATTGGATACTACTGACGTGCCTTTAAAAATGTACGCCGAGGCAGATATGCTTATTTTTCAAAACAAATTTGATCAGGCTTTTCAAAAATTGGATTCTATTGCCGAAACATACCCAGATCATAGTTTACAAGATGATCTTTTGTATAGTAAAGCAAACATCTATAGGATGAAAAAGGAATATGAACCAGCCATTGATCTATACAACACAATTATTGAAAAGCATGTAGAAGAGATTCGTTGTGACAATGCAATATTTGAATTGGCAGAACTCTATGAAAAACATCTTAAGGATACGACTAAGGCCATGGAGTATTATGAAAAACTTTTCATTGATTTTTCAAATAGTACGCTTGCTGTTGAAGCGCGTAAAAGATTCCGAATTTTAAGAGGAGACGAAATACAATAATGACACAAGTAATTTATAGTGTTACTGTAAAAATAGATTCCGCAATTTCTGAAGATTGGAAGAATTGGATGATCCATCATCATATTCCAGATGTGATGAAAACAGAATGCTTTGAATCCTATGTTTTAAGTAAACTTCGTGATGGAGAAGATGAACACGGTACAACTTTTTCCATCCAATATTTAGCTCATTCAAATGAAAGTTTACAAAAATATCAGAATGAATTTGCTGCAAAGTTACAATTGGAGCACACTGAAAGATACAAAGGAAGATTTGGGGCATTTAGAACCCTATTGGATGTCGTAAATAAAAGTAAATAGCTTTATTTTTGAGTATAATTTAGCCATATGAATTTTAGACTAACTGAAGAACAACTCGCGGTAAAAGAAGCTGCAAGAGAATTTGCACAAAATGAATTGCTTCCTGGTGTCATCGAAAGAGACTCTAAAATGATTCATCCGACTGAACAATTAAAGAAAATGGGTGAACTAGGGTTTATGGGTATGATGGTTTCTCCAAAATATAATGGAGGAGGAATGGATACTATGTCATATGTATGTGCCATGGAAGAAATATCTAAAATTGATAATTCTTGTTCTGTGGCGATGTCCGTGAACAACTCCTTGGTTTGCTGGGGGCTAGAAGAGTATGGTACTGAAGATCAAAAGCAAAAGTATCTACCAAAACTGGCAACCGGGGAATGGATTGGAGCTTTTTGTTTGTCTGAGCCAGAAGCTGGTAGTGACGCAACAATGCAGCGTACTACTGCTATTGATATGGGCGACCATTACCTTCTTAATGGAACAAAAAACTGGATCACAAATGGCTCCTCTTCAAGTGTACATTTAGTGATTGCTCAATCTGATGTGGACAAAAAACACAGGGGGATAAATGCTCTTATTGTCGAAGCAGATTGGGAAGGGGTTAGTATTGGAGCTAAGGAGGATAAATTAGGAATTCGCTCTTCGGATACGCATACGATAATGTACAACGATGTAAAAGTGCCTAAAGAAAACAGAATAGGTGAGGACGGATTTGGTTTTAAATTCGCTATGAAGGTTTTAGCTGGGGGTAGAATCGGTATTGCTGCTCAAGCACTTGGCATTGCACAAGGTGCGTTTGAGTTGGCTACGGCTTACGCCAAAGAAAGAGAGGCCTTTGGAAAGAAAATCATCAATCATCAAGCTATCGCTTTTAAGTTGTCTGATATGGCAACGGACATTGAAGCAGCCAGATTATTGGTCCGCCGTTCGGCGTGGTTAAAGGATGAACATAAAGATTATGTTGCTGCTGGAAGTATGGCAAAGTTATTTGCTTCAGAAACGGCTATGAAACATACTGTAGAGGCAGTTCAAATTCATGGTGGTTATGGTTTCGTAAAAGAATACCACGTAGAAAGATTAATGAGAGATGCAAAGATCACTCAAATCTATGAAGGTACTTCAGAAGTTCAGCGTATTGTGCTTTCGCGAAAAATTGAGAAAGGAAACTTGTACGAACCAATTTTAGGATAATTGAGGCCTAAGACTTCATTGTCGATTGGTACCTACGCAGGTATTCCTGTGAAAATCCATTGGAGTTTTTCTTTGACATTAGTATTGATTGGATTCATTGCTTATTCAAATCAACTGACGATTCCTGAGACGCTCAGTTTATCTCTATTCTTGTTTTGCTTGTTTTTTTGTGTGGTTTTACACGAATATGGACATGCTTTAATGGCTCGACGATATGGGGTGCCGACCTATGATATCGTTTTATCACCTGTTGGAGGTGTAGCTCGGCTGCAAAGAATGCCAAGACAGCCGATTCAAGAATTCAATATCGCTATTGCAGGCCCTTTGGTTAACGTGGCAATCGCCATCATCCTGGCCATCATTTTATGTTTTACACCAAAAGAAAGCTTTCTTCCAAGTTCATTGGAAGTAGACATTTTAAGTAGTCCAGCCGAATTTTTAAGTGTCGTGCTCTTGTTGAATGTGATACTATTCCTATTTAATTTAATTCCCGCATTTCCTATGGATGGGGGTAGAATATTGCGAGCCATATTAGCGGTCAAATTGGATTATTTAAAGGCTACACAATGGGCGGCTCGCATTAGTAAGATATTGTGTATCGGTTTTGTGTTTTACGGAATAAGAGAAGAGATGACAACCTTACCCTTTATTGGAGTCTTTATTTTTTGGATGGCTAGTCAAGAGGAGAAAATGGTGAGAGAGCAGTATGAAAGAGAGGAACAGAATAAAATAGCAGTTCATCAAGGCTCAGAATAAAAAATAGGCTTGCACAAAAAAGCACAAGCCTATTTTATTAGCTTTTCAAGGGTCTAGGTTATATACCCAACTTAGCTTTAACCAACCCCATCACATCCTCAGACTCATTAGCGTGTAACAATACACCTGTACTTGAATCAAGAATCATATAGAATCCATTGTCTTTTCCTACTTGGTCAACAATCTCCTTAACTCTATCTAATATTGGACTATATAAAGCCTCTCTTTTAACACCTAGTTTTTGTTGGACATCCAACTCGTAAGCCTGAATAGCTTGTTGTTCTTTTCCTAACTCCGCTTCTCTTGTCTGCATTTGTACTTTTGATAAAGTCCCTGCATTTACATCAGCTACATACTTTTGATAATTTGCCTCAAAAGTCTTTACCATACCTTCACCTTTTGACAATAACTGCTTTTGGTATGTTTCTAACTCACTATTGGCAGCCTCAATTTCAGGTAACTGTAACAATAAAGCTTGAGAATCTAAATATCCTATTTTCTGAGCAACAGCATTAGTCGCAGATAGCGTAAATATTAATGCTATAAATAAAATCGTTTTTTTCATCGTATCGGTTTACTATTAATTATTTGCGGCGAAGATAATGCTCAAGTCGTATGAATGCTAATTTTTAACGAAAGATTAATTTTTCATAAATCTATGAATTTTGACGTTTGTCGATAAAAAACGCCATTTTATATAGTACTAGGGCTAAAAAAGGTACTTTGTATTGCATAGTACTATATGTTTCCCTATATTTGAAGTATGAAAATTGAAAATGCGAAAGCACAAATGAGAAAAGGAGTTTTAGAGTTGTGTGTGTTATCTATCATCTCTAAAGAGGAAGCTTATCCTTCTGATATTATTAAGAAGTTGAAGGCCTCCAAAATGATTGTGGTCGAAGGAACACTTTATCCTTTACTTAGCAGATTGAAAAATGCTGAACTTTTACATTACAATTGGCGAGAGTCTAAATCCGGTCCTCCGAGGAAGTACTATTACTTAACTGAACCAGGAAAGGAATTTTTAGAGGGATTAAAAGTTACCTGGAAAGAACTTACTCAAGCTGTCACTTTATCAACTAAAAAATAAGCAACTAATGAATAAAATATTCAACATCAATTTAGGAGGATATCCATTTGTCATCGATGATGACGCATATGCACACCTTAAATGGTACATCCAAACGATCAAGAGTCATTTTTCAGACTCTGAGGGTTGTGATGAAATTATAGGTGATATTGAAGTGAGAATGGCTGAACTTTTTACTGAGAAATTGGCCAATGGACAATCTATTGTAAGTAGAAAAGAATTGGATGAGGTGATTAAAATCATGGGTACTCCTGAAGATTTTGGTGCTCAATCCACGAATTCGTTTGAAGATCGATCACAAGATCAGGCTCGATCTAAAAAGAAGAAGTACAAAATTAAAACGGGAAAGAGGTTGTTCAGAGATGAGGAAGAAAAAGTTTTAGGTGGTGTTTGTGCTGGGGTCGCTGCCTATTTAGGAATTGAAGATCCGTTATGGGTAAGATTGATTACAGTGGTTCTATGTTTTAGCGGAATAGGATTTATACCATATATCATACTTTGGATAATTGTACCTGCTGCCAAAACTTCGGGTGATCGGTTAGCCATGAAAGGAGAGCCAGTGAATATTCATAATATTGGGAAAATGGTAGAAGAGGAAATTCATGACTTTTCTGAAAAGGTAACTGAATTTGGAAAAGATTTGGGTTCAAAAAAAAAAGGGATAACACCATATTCCAACAAGGGAGAAGCGCCTTATCGAAAGGGTTTTCTATTTTAGGATCATTAATCCTTTTTGTACTTGATGTTATAAGGAGATTCTTTGGTTCTATTTTTAACCTACTACTTTTTGTTTTTCTTATTGTTCTAGGGGTAGTTTGTTTGAGCCTTTTAATTGCAACGTTTTCGATTTTTCCTTTTGCAAACTACATTGGCCCTGATTCTATGCTCATGAGCTACGGTGGTTTGTTTAGTGGAACATTCTTTATTGGAATTCCAATTTTTGCCATTACCTTTTTTCTAGCAAAGAAATTTACAAGATTCAATCTCAAACCAGAGTGGAATCGCAATATGTGGATGCTTTGGGGAATGAGTGCTGTTATTTTTATCGCATCTGCCATAAGTACTGCCGCGCATTTTCAAACTGATGCAAGTATCAATGAGGTTTACGAATATAAAATCAATGAAAATCCAATAAACATCAAGACTTATTCCAATAGATCAGGAAGTTCAATCCTCAATCTAGATGGATTAAAGTTGAGTAAAAAAGCGATAGTCAGTGATAACATAAGTGTTCAAATCGGGAGATCAGACTCAAAATTAGTCGTCATTAATCGACACATCAATTCTCACGGACTTCATTTAGATGATGCTCAGGAAAAGGCGAAGCAAGTCAATCATAAAATAAAGGTACAAGGGAATGAGATCATGATACCTGAGTTTTTCGAATTAGAAAGGGGAAGCAAGTTTAGAGGACAAAGAATAGAATATGAAATTCTCATTCCAGAAGGAAAGACGGTAGAGTTTGACCGAAGCATATCCGGTGTACATACTCGAATTGATAAAAGTGAAAGTTATGATTCTCCAAGATCTCTTTATAAAAACTCTTGGACAATGGAATCTGAAGGCTTCGTAGCTAAAAAATGGTTAGAGAAAAATAGTTTCGAAAAGAAATA
>JAHDBI010000003.1:0-15860 GCA_020630475.1 Saprospiraceae bacterium | reverse complement strand
CTAAAAGGAAGAAATTATAAAAGGTCGTATATCAACGTTTCTGACAAGTTGAAATACGATAAAAGATACTCTCTAAACCTAGATATTTTTGGGGATCCTCAAATTGAAGGCTTAGATAAGTAAAGAAATTAATTGATGTTGGAATTGTTTAAATGCGGGCTTTAAAGAAAGCCCGCATTAACTTTTTAAGATATTTCTTGAAGAAGTTCTTTTCCTAAGTATACTAGTTTGTAACCCTCACTAATTGTAATAGAATCAGAATTCGATGGAATAATTTGAAGGTCATTTTCAGAATCCTTAATGAAAATCGGAATTCTACTTTCGTGTTGATTAATCTTAGCCAATAACTCTTTGAACGCTTCTTGTTCATTGACCTCTACCTCATAGATATGTGGATAATCCCTCGCTACTTCTATAAAACTAATATAGTCATCGTGTGCAGAGAATAACCCTTCATTTGGATTTACATCAGTGTTTTTTCTTTCCTCTGATGAGATAAAACGAAACGAACCATTCTCTCCAAAACTAGATTTGAATTTTCCGAATGCATATTTATTAACTTCAGCACTACCAGTCATGGCCATTAAATAACCCATGTCGTTCAATTCGATGTTATCACTCATATCGTCAGAGTAGATATTCGTTTGAAAAGCTGTTAAGCCTTGTGTTGCTGCTTTCTCTACATTATTCTTATTAGAATCTATTAAAACTACGTTCCGACCATTCTCTTGAAGATAACTCGCGATAAGTCTAGTCGCCTTATGCGCGCCGATGATAAGAATTCCATTACTTTTATCGACGACAACCTTCAACCACTTGGCAACAATGCCAGCTGTCGTAGCATTTAATAATACCGTTCCTAAAACGATCATGAAAACCAACGGAGTGATCATCTCGGCTCCTTCAAAAGGTATGGATTTGTTTTCGGCTATAGCCTTAGCATTCAATGCCATTAACTTAGATCCAAATAGTGAGGCAATACCAGCGGCAACAATTCCTCTTGGGCCAACCCAACTAATAAATAATTTTTCGTTTTGACTTAATGGACTGTTCAATGCGCTTAGAAAAACACCCAATGGTCTTACGATTAAAATAATCACTAAGAATAAAACCGCCGCTTGCCAACTCAATAATAATTTTAAATCTTCTATGGTCACATTCGCTGCTAGGAGAATAAAGAGCATAGAGATTAACAACACCGCTATAGACTCTTTGAAATACATGATTTCGTCCATATTGGGCAAATCAATATTGGCTAGCACTGTACCCATCACTACGATAGTCAATAGACCAGAGTCAGCGACAATTACTCCCGATCCTACAAATACGACCAAGACTACGGCTAATGTAAATACGGTCAGGAGGTAATGAGGTACCCAATGTCTTTTTACGATTTCTCGGAAAGCGTAAGCGGCTAAAGTTCCCAATGACAAACCAACTAAAGTTAGTGTGATAAAATGTTTCAGCGCTCCGGCTGTGAAAGAAGAATCACCGTGTCCACCAGAATGATCTCCGGCTAAACTTGCTAAAAATTCATAGACAAGAACCGCCACTAAGGCGCCAATAGGATCAATTAAAATACCTTCCCACTTTAAGATATTGGCGACATTTTTCTTTAGAGGGATATTTCTTAAAATAGGCGCAATTACCGTTGGTCCTGTAACAATGATCAATCCTGAAAATAAAAAGGATAGGGGCCAACTTAAGCCAATGATATAATGTGCGGCAGGTGCGGCAGTAAAAAATGTAACTGCTGATCCTAAAGATATGAGCTTACCTATAATGTTTCCAATGGATTTTATCTCATGTCGTTTCAAGGTCAACCCCCCTTCAAAAAGAATAATTCCTATCGCTAATTCGACAAAATGAAATAGATGATCTCCAGGAAACAAACCTACATGTGCGGCTTCATCAAATATTGGATTTAACCATTTATCTCCTCCATGAAGCCAGTCATGCGGCATCCAATAGGGTGCAAACGGCCCTACAGCTAATCCGGTTAAGATTAACGGAAGTATCGCTGGGACTTTAAATCTCCAAGCCAACCATTGTGCAAAAATTCCTAATACTACAATACTCGCTAATTCAATCATAATGGGTTCTTTTCATTATTCAGATGTCAATATACGAATCAGCTCTTCGTCATTCAAAAAATAAAAACGAATTAGTCATTCGACGAAAGTCGAAAAAACATGAAGGCCCTTATTATAGACGCAAAACGAGCACAAAAGCATCGCTAATTTGTTACTTTTGCATGCTTAAATTTTGTTCATGTCATTTCAAGAAGAATTAGAAAAAAGAAGAACTTTTGGTATCGTCAGTCACCCTGATGCAGGGAAAACGACCTTGACCGAAAAATTACTTCTTTTTGGTGGGGCCATTCAAGTGGCAGGTGCTGTGAAATCGAACAAAATTAAAAAACACGCTACCTCAGATTTCATGGAAATCGAACGACAAAGGGGAATCTCTGTGGCTACTTCTGTAATGGCTTTTGAATATCGAGGTAAAAAAATCAATATCCTGGACACACCTGGTCACAAGGATTTTGCCGAAGATACATTTAGAACTTTAACGGCGGTAGATAGTGCTATTGTCGTGATTGACGTAGCCAAAGGTGTAGAAACGCAAACGGAGGCTTTAGTGAAAGTGTGTAAAATGCGTAAAACTCCGATGATCGTTTTTATCAACAAAATGGATCGAGAAGGAAAGGATGGATTTGATTTGTTGGATGAAGTGGAGTCAAAATTAGGACTAAAGGTAGTGCCGTTATCTTGGCCTATCGGTATGGGCCAAAGATTTCAAGGGGTATACAATTTGTACAAAAAGCAATTGGTCATTTTTAGACCGCATAGCAAGCAAGATAATAAAGAAGAGGTGGTGGTAATTGATGATTTGGCTAACGCCGAATTAGAAACTATTGTCGGTACAGAAGCAGCAGCAGAATTAAGGGACGAGGTAAACATGATTGAAGAGGTTTATCCTCCATTAAGTGAAGAAGAATATTTGAATGGTAATATCTCTCCAGTTTTTTTTGGAAGTGCCATTAATAACTTTGGAGTGAAGGAAATGTTGGATTGTTTTGTAGAGATAGCTCCTTTCCCATTACCGAGAGAAACTGAAGAAAGAATTGTAGAGCCAGATGAAGATAAATTCACCGGTTTTATTTTCAAGATTCATGCTAACATGGATCCTAAACACCGAGATAGAATTGCATTTTTAAGAATCTGTTCAGGTATTTTTCAAAGAAATACTAATTATCTCCATGTTAGACAAGACAAGAAAATTAAGTTTTCAAATCCCACAGCCTTTATGGCTTCAAAAAAATCTGTGGTAGACGAAGCTTATCCAGGAGATATTGTTGGTTTATATGATTCCGGAAACTTTAAAATTGGGGATGCATTAACTACTGGTGAGAAATTACACTTTAAAGGTATTCCAAGTTTTTCTCCAGAACAATTTAGATATGTAGATAATGCAGATCCGTTAAAATCGAAGCAATTGGCTAAAGGCTTGAATCAATTAATGGAAGAGGGTGTAGCTCAAATGTTTGTCAAAGAAGTGAATAATAGGAGAGTCATAGGAACAGTAGGAGCGCTTCAGTTTGAAGTAATCCAATATAGATTGAAAAATGAATACGGGGCGTCATGTAGTTATGAGCCAATCAATTTGCACAAAGCATGTTGGGTCAGTTGTGAAGACAATGCAGCATTGAAAGAATTTATGACAAAACGAAAAAGAGATTTAGCGAAGGACATTGATGGCCAATTGGTGTTTCTTGCAGAGTCTGCATGGACTTTAAAAATGGCTCAGGAAAACCACCCGGAAGTTTCATTTCATTTCACTAGTGAATTTTAAAAAGAAGAAAAAATGGATTTTAAAAGTATTATTTCTCATTGTAAAGAGTATGGATTTATTTTCCAGTCAAGTGAAATTTATGACGGATTAAGTGCAGTCTATGATTATGGTCCAAATGGTGTTGAATTAAAAAACAACATTAAAAAGTATTGGTGGAAGAGCATGGTGCAAATGCATCAAAATATTGTTGGACTCGATGCTGCCATTTTTATGCACCCTAAAACATGGAAAGCATCAGGCCACGTAGATGCTTTTAATGATCCTTTAATCGATAATAAAGATTCCAAAAAAAGATACAGAGCGGATGTTTTAATCGAGGACTATATTGCTAAAATTGAAGCCAAGAATGATAAGGACGTAGAAAAAGCGAAAAAGCGTTTTGATGATTTTGATGAGGCTATGTTTCGTTCGACGAATGGGAGGATATTAGAGCGTCAGAAAAAGATGGATGAGATTGCAGCAAGATTGGCGAAAGCCATGAGTGATGGAGACTTAGAAGATATAAAAAAGCAAATAGAAGATTTAGAAATTGCCTGTCCCGTAAGTGGTTCAAAAAATTGGACGGATGTGCGTCAATTTAATTTAATGTTCTCCACGCAATTAGGAAACATTGCAGGTGAAGAAGACAAACTGTACTTAAGACCGGAAACAGCACAAGGAATTTTTGTCAACTTTCTAAATGTTCAAAAGTCAACTCGTCAAAAATTACCCTTTGGTATAGCACAAATCGGAAAAGCATTTAGAAATGAAATCGTCGCTAGACAATTCATTTTTAGAATGCGTGAGTTCGAACAAATGGAAATGCAGTTTTTTGTACAGCCTGGAACAGAAATGAAGTGGTACGATTACTGGAAGGAAACTAGAATGCAATGGCATCAATCATTAGGATCACCAATAGAGAAATTGCGATTTCATGATCATGATAATTTAGCTCACTATGCCAATGCAGCAGTCGATATCCAATTTCAATTTCCTTTTGGATTTAAAGAATTAGAAGGGATTCATTCTCGGACAGATTTTGACCTGACTCAACATCAAGAATTATCTGGTAAAAAACTACAATATTTTGATCCAGAGAAAAATGAAAATTATGTACCATTTGTAGTTGAAACTTCAATCGGTTGTGACCGAATGTTTTTGGCCATGTTGTCCAATGGGTTGCAAGAAGAAACGGTGCCAGATGCCAAAGGAAATGAATCGACTAGAACAGTTTTAAAGTTACATCCTCAAATAGCACCATCAAAATGTGCTGTTCTACCTTTGTTGAAAAACAAGGAAGAATTGACAAAAGCAGCAAAAGACGTTTACGATAAATTAAAAGGAAGTTTCAATTGTCAATACGATGAAAAAGATGCCATTGGTCGTCGATATAGAAGACAAGATGCGATTGGTACTCCTTATTGTGTGACTATTGATTTTGAAACATTAGAAGACGATTGTGTGACCGTTAGAGATAGAGACACTTTAACGCAAGAACGGGTTAAAATCGACAGTCTTAAGGGAATGTTATTTAATAAAATCGAAGGATAATTTGGCCCAAATATTCGTTACATTAAAGGAATGAAACGAATAACATGAAAAGAACAATACTTTTAGTTTTAGTGATTTCGGGACTTGTTTCTCAAAGTTGTAATCGAAAAACCAATTCCAATATCCAAGCTCCTGATGGAGTTAATGTAAAGGAGGCAATGGACGTTCCACCACCACCCCCTCCTCCTCCAAAAGTTAAAGAAATGTTGGATGTGCCCCCACCGCCTCCGCCACCCCCGCCACCTCCACCACCAGAGGAAGTCGAAATATTTAAAGTGGTTGAGGATATGCCTAGATTTCCAGGATGTGAGGACAAGGAAAATAAACTAGAAAAAACCGAGTGTGCAAGATTAAAACTTATTGCATTCATTGCTAAGAATATTCAGTATCCAGCAAAGGCTAAAGAAAATGGTGTAGAAGGTACATGCATTGTGCAGTTTGTTGTAGGCAAGAAAGGAGAGATAGATCAAATTAATTTGCTTCGTGATGTAGGTGCTGGACTAGGGGAGGAAGCAATTCGGGTCGTTTCATTAATGAATGATATGCCACAAAAGTGGATTCCTGGAAAACAGAGAGGAAGACCTGTAAATGTACAATGGACTATGCCTGTTAAATTTGATCTAGATTCTGCAAACAAAAGAGAACATTAAAATGATAAAATCAATAGTTACCATCGCTTTGGTTTTTACGATGTCATGGAGTGTGAATTCACAAAATGAGGAAGCCCCTCCTCCGCCACCCCCGCCACCTCCTCCGGTTATGGAAGAAATGCCACCCCCTCCGCCACCACCACCACCTCCTCCATCAATGAAAAAAAGGAAAAAAGATGAGGTGTTTCAAGTAGTAGAAACAATGCCAAGGTTTCCAGGCTGTGAAAGCGAACCTGTTGAAGAAAGAGATAAATGTGCTCAGAATAAGTTGATTCGTTATATCGCGATGAACTTAAAATATCCTCAAATTGCAAAAGAAAATAAAACTGAAGGAATGTGCGTGATTCAGTTTGCCGTCAATAAGGATGGAAAAATTGAAGATGCTAAAATCGTTAAAGATATTGGTGATGGCTGTGGAGCCGAGGCATTGCGTGTTGTGGAATCCATGAATGATTTGGAGCCGTGGACACCAGGTAAGCAAAAAGGTAAAGCTGTAAAGGTGTTATATACTTTACCAATTCGATATGATTTACCAAAAAAAGAAAAGACAGACCCAAAATAATTTTTATTTAAAATGAATTTTATGAGATACTTAGTAATCCTTTGCTTTTTGGCTTTCGCCAATATGATTCAAGCACAAGATGTTTTATATCCAGGATGTGAGGACAAGGCTTGTTCGGATAAAAATCTCCAAAGATACATAGGAGCGCATTTTATGTACCCTGCTTCTCTAGCTCAAACAGGTTATAAAGGAAAGATTGATCTAACGCTAATATTAAATGTAGACGGCAAAATACAGCATGTGGCCGTAACGAATAAAGTACGTACAGATATTAAAGAAGGTATCGTGGAGACGATTATGAAAATGAATAACGCCGATATTGCTTGGAAAATACCCTCTGATGTTAAGAAGAGTTACACGTATGATTATTCGTATCCTATGTCTGTAAAAAGGAGTAAGATGGCTCAAGAAATGGCCCCAACTCCTATCATGAGTGAGGAATTACCGCGTTTTGAAGGATGCGAACAAATAGCTAGTGATATAAAAAGAGTTAAGAAGTGTGCAGATGATAAAATGCTTCGATACGTCTATACCAATCTTAAGTATCCAGCTTTAGCAAGAGAAAGAAGCATTCAAGGTGAAGTGTTGGTTGACTTCCTTGTGAATGAAGATGGTTCTGTTTCAGACCCAAAAATCATTAAGGATATCGGTGGCGGCTGTGGTGAAGAAGCTTTGAAAGTAGCTCAAGATATGATCGACAAGGGTGTTCGTTGGATTCCAGGCAAAAAAAATGGCAAGGTAGCTTCAATGCGCTATACCTTGCCAGTAAAATTTAAATTGCACTAGGACTACATTTCGTCTTCGTCAATGTGGCGGTTAAATCCAATAGGATTAAATCCTTGTTTCTTTTCAGAAGGGGCATCATCGTCGTAATCTTCCCATGTACTGATATCGTTTAAAAAGATATCCATATGTCTTAAAACAAAGCCTTGTTTTAATTCTTCAGGCCTTAAGATCTCTACCATTTTAGGAGGCTTTGGTTCTCCATAACCTTCAATGCTTGGGTTAAGTGTCATGACCATCACCTTTCCATTGAACAATTGCTGGTAAATCAAAGCACCGTTGGACTTGATCATAGTTCTTTTAATTCCAGAATCATCAATATTTTCATATAAACCAGAACTCGATCTACCCAGATTGAAAACCACAGATTCTAGATTTTCAATATTTTCTTTGACTTCTACAACAGCGTTTAAATCCGTTTCCTGATTGATTTGTTCCAGTGTGTCGATTAGCATGGGTTTCAATTCGGTTGGCCACTTTTTTCTATATTCTATCGTGTTGTTCAAGAGCGTTTTATATCGTTCCACTTGTGTAGGTAAACTACCGAGGTCTATTTTTTTTCTCTTTGCCATATTACTTTTTGATTAAAGCCTCCCAAAGATAATTCAATATTTGAGATTTAAATTTGATTTATGAAGATTGGTCGGGAATTTACCATTGGCGAAAGCCAATTACAAATTACTTGTTAAGAGAAGATCTAAACTTGTGTATTTAATACCAAATCGTCGACTCAGATATTCGTTCACCAGACAACCCTTGTAGGTGTAACAACCATTTCGAATTCCCTTGCTATTGTACAACAAGTTTTCTAAAGAATTTGATGCGCCCATTCTAATCAATAAAGGAGTCAAAATATTGCTTACGGCCACAGAAGAGGTTCGCGCAACTTTCGAATTGATATTAGGGACGCAATAATGAATGACGCCGTGTTTGTTAAAAGTAGGTTTTTCATGAGTCGTCATTTCAGACGTTTCTACACAGCCACCCTGATCTATACTCACGTCAATAATCACAGATCCCTCTTTCATCTTACTGACCATTTCTTCTGTGACCAATATGGGTGCACGACCAGTTTTGGAATGAACCGCTCCGATAACTACGTCAGCACTCACCAATTGATATGCCAGATACACTGGGTTTAAGGAGGAAGTATGTAGTGTACGGCCTACAGCAGATTGAAGGCGCATGATTTTAGAAATATCATTGTCAAAAATTCGAACGGAAGCTCCTAGTCCCAAGGCTGTTTTAGTCGCAAATGTTCCTACCACACCAGCACCTAAAATCACCACTTTTGCAGGTGGCACACCGGATACTCCACCGAGAAGTGTACCGCGACCTCCTCTAGTGTTATTCATTAATTCTGCAGCTGTAAGCATCGCGACCATTCCACCAATCTCACTCATGATGTTAACGATGGGGAAATTACCATCATCTCCTTCAAGGTATTCCATAGCTAGCGCTAAAATCCTTTTCTTCTTTAGTTTTAAGATATATTCTTCGTTGAGAATAGGAATTTGAAGCGGTGAGATCAACACTTGATCCGTTTGCATTAAATCAATTTCGTCTATTGTGGGCGGAGCAATTTTGATTAAAACATCGCTTTTAAATACTTCTTCTTTGGATGGAGTTATCTCGGCACCTGCTTCTGAATAATCATTGTCTTTAAAATTAGAGCGATCTCCAGCACCGGATTCTACAATCACCCGATGTCCATAACCAACTAAGGTTCTGATCGAATTAGGGACAAGACTTACTCGGCTTTCGCCCAATCGAATTTCCTTTGGAATTCCAATTTTAATTTGTTTTTGATCTCGATTACGTTCGAGTGTTTCCACTTGAGTTTCGTATTGTCCTTTTGAAAAAAAGTCAGTAAATGAAAATTTTTCTACTCCTTGACTCATACATGTTGGTTTCTTACGCTTCTAAGATAAATTAATTCTTCGAGATGCATCCTCTAAAGCCTCAATCTCAATAAGATGGTGATTTTCAGGGATTAATGGCATAATGATAGTTGGCCATTCTAAAAAAACAAATTTCCCATCGTTGAGATAATCTTCGATTCCCATGTCTAGGGCTTCTTCGATGCTTTCAATCCGATACAAATCAAGATGATAAATTAGATCATTCTCCAACTTATATTCATTGACCAAAGAAAAAGTGGGGCTAGTGACGTCTTCGTCCGGATTGAGTATACTCAAAAATTCCTTTACTAGACTTGTTTTTCCAGCTCCTAATTCGCCTTGAAGTAAAACGACATTATGATTCAAATTGGCTAAAATATCTTTAGCTATTATTGAAAGGTCTGCGAGGTTTTGGACGATAAATTCCATGCTCAAATCTAGTGAGTTCATTGGTTTAATTCACAATTTTGGGACTCAAAGTGTTTAATTTTCTTCTCTTGCCTTTTGGCGAATAATTATTCTCAAAAAGAGTAAAAAACTGTCAAAATATTTGGGGCGCTTAATAATATAAAAATCCTTCATTATTAAGCAGTTATACGCCAATTTATGCTTAGAATCACCCCGAAATTTGTACTTTTGTAGCTTCGAATTAAAGTGAAATAAATGGCTGAAAATAAACCAAATTATAGTGCTAATAATATTCAAGCACTAGAAGGACTAGAAGCGGTAAGAAAAAGACCTGGGATGTACATCGGTACAACCGATTCCAAAGGTTTACACCATTTAGTTTGGGAGGTTGTAGATAACTCCATTGATGAGCATTTAGCTGGTCATTGTACTACGATTGATGTGATCATTCATGAAAACAATTCGATCACGGTTAAGGATGATGGTCGAGGTATACCTGTTGGAATGCATGAAAAGCTTCAGAAGTCAGCCTTAGAAGTGGTTATGACCGTCTTACACGCAGGTGGTAAATTCGATAAGGACACTTACAAAGTTTCTGGTGGTCTTCACGGGGTTGGTGTTTCTTGCGTCAACGCTTTATCATCTCATTTGAAGGTTGAAGTCCATAGGGAAGGAAAATTTTACACTCAAGAATATTCAGAAGGAAAACCACAAACAGAGGTTGTTGAGCAAGGCAAATCGGATATTCATGGAACATTTGTGACTTTCCAACCAGACGAAAAGATATTTGATACTTTAATTTACCGATATGAAACTTTAGCGGCACGTTTAAGAGAATTAGCTTATCTAAATAGTGGCCTTAAACTCACTCTTACGGATGAAAGAGAAAAGGAGGAAGATGGATCTTTTAAATCAGAAGATTTTTATTCCGAAGGAGGCCTAAAGGAATTTGTCAAATTCTTAGATGAAAGTAGAACTCCTCTTTTAGATATTCCAATTCATGTTATTGGTAAAGAGGAAAATGTAGAAGTAGAGGTCGCACTTCAATACAATACGAGTTATTCTGAAAACATCTACTCTTTTGTAAATAATATCAACACTCGAGAGGGTGGTACCCATGTTAGTGGTTTTAAAAGAGCTGTAAATAGAGAGTTTACGAAGTATGGCAATGATAATGGATTGTTCTCTAAACTGAAATTTAGTATCTCAGGTGAAGATTTTAGAGAAGGCCTTACAGCTATTGTATCGGTTAAAGTACCTGAACCACAGTTTAAAGGTCAGACAAAAGGAGAGTTGGGTAACTCGGAAGTTACAGGTATAGTTTCTCGTGCCGTAGGTGAAGCATTGAAAGCTTATTTGGAAGAGAATCCGAAAAAGGCGAAAGTAATTGTCGACAAAGTAATCCTCGCCGCAACTGCGCGGCATGCTGCTAGAAAGGCTCGGGAAATGGTCCAAAGAAAGAATGTTCTTACAGGTACCGGTCTTCCAGGAAAGCTTTCGGATTGTAGTTCGAAAGACCCGGTTGAATCAGAGATTTTTCTCGTTGAGGGAGACTCTGCGGGTGGTACTGCAAAGCAGGGTAGAGATAGAATGTTTCAGGCAATCTTACCGTTAAGAGGTAAAATTTTAAATGTAGAAAAAGCCCTTGAACATAGAATCTATGAAAACGAGGAGATAAAGAATATGTTCACGGCACTGGGTGTTTCCATTGAGGAGAAAGAAGGTGAGCGAGTTTTGAACACCGAAAAATTACGATATCATAAGATTGTCATCATGTGTGATGCCGATGTGGATGGTAGTCACATCTCCACGTTAATCCTAACGTTCTTCTTTAGATACATGCGACCACTTGTTGAGCAAGGTCATGTTTATATTGCTCAACCTCCTTTATATCAAGTGAAAAAAGGTAAAAAGTCTGTCTATTGTTGGAACGATGAAGAAAGATTATCTGCTATAGAACAATATACAGGTGGCATGGAAGACAATAGTGTAAAGGTTCAGCGTTATAAAGGTCTTGGAGAGATGAACGCTGATCAATTGTGGGAAACCACCATGAATCCAGATGAACGTAAATTAAGGAAGGTCACTATTGAGGATTTCTTAGAAGCGGATCGGGTGTTCTCTATGTTAATGGGGGATGAAGTTCCACCAAGAAGAGCATTTATTGAAGCCAATGCGAAATACGCAAATATTGACATATAAAAATTAAATCTTTTTGACAATTTTTTTTGTTGAAAATGTAATGGTTACCCGGATTTTATGGGTCTAGTATTAAAATCTTCATATTAAAGTAATAAAATGGATACATTAGAAAAGAAAGCTACTTACAAAGTTAAAGACATAAGTCTTGCTGATTGGGGTAGAAAAGAAATTAAATTGGCGGAAGCCGAAATGCCTGGATTGATGTCCTTAAGAGAGGAGTTTGGCGCTTCTAAACCACTAAAAGGTGCTCGAATTGCAGGATGTCTTCACATGACTATTCAGACAGCTGTTTTGATTGAGACATTAGTAGATTTAGGTGCTGAGGTTTCTTGGTCTTCTTGCAACATTTTCTCCACTCAAGATCAAGCTGCTGCTGCAATTGCCGCTGCTGGAATTCCAGTATATGCATGGAAAGGAATGAATGAAGAAGAATTTGATTGGTGTATTGATCAAACACTCCATGCCTTTGAAGGTGGAAAACCTTTAAACATGATTTTGGACGATGGAGGCGATTTGACTAATTTAGTTTTAGACAAATACCCAGAATTAGTTTCTAACATTAAAGGACTTTCTGAAGAAACAACTACAGGAGTGCATAGGTTATATGAAAGAGTAGCTAACGGTACACTTCCTATTCCTGCGATTAATATTAACGATTCTGTTACTAAATCTAAATTTGACAACAAATATGGATGTAAAGAGTCTTGTGTTGACGCAATTAGAAGAGCTACGGATGTGATGATGGCCGGAAAGGTTGCTGTTGTTGCTGGATATGGAGATGTTGGTAAAGGTTCTGCGGCTTCACTAAGAGGTGCTGGTTGTAGAGTAATTATCTCGGAAATAGATCCAATTTGTGCCTTACAAGCGGCAATGGACGGATTCGAAGTAAAGAAAATGATCGATGCTGTTCCTGAAGCAAACATTATAGTTACAGCAACAGGTAACAAAGACATCATTACGGAGAAGCATTTTAATGCCATGAAAGATCAAGCGATCGTATGTAACATCGGTCACTTTGATAATGAAATTGACATGGCATGGTTAAATGGAACACATGGTGCGTCTAAGGATGAAATTAAGCCTCAAGTAGATAAATATACCTTTGGTGGAAAAGATATCATCGTTCTTGCTGAGGGTAGATTGGTTAACCTTGGTTGTGCAACAGGTCATCCATCATTTGTAATGTCTAATTCTTTTACGAATCAGGTATTGGCGCAATTAGAGCTTTGGAATCATAGCGATCGATATGAAAACCAAGTATATATGTTGCCTAAGCATCTTGATGAAAAAGTGGCAAGATTACACTTAGCTAAAATAGGTGTTGTTTTAGATGAACTAAGTGAGGATCAAGCGAGTTATATCGGTGTAAAGCCGGAAGGACCTTACAAACCTGAATACTACAGGTATTAAGAACTAAGATTGATTTTATACAAGGGCTGTCCTCCAGTTGGAAGACAGCCCTTTTTAATTAAGCTATCTCCTTCGTTTCTTGATCCCAATTTGGGTTGAACTTCTTACCTCCATTACCCAAGGTAATTTCTCTTTGGATCATTGCTCTTCTATCTGAGAAGAAAATTCTAGGTCTTGTACCTGATAAATAAGGATTACTGGATCTTCTGAAACCTCTCATGTTTTTTTATTTTAATTTGTTTTGAATTAGCATTTTAGCAGTTGATAATCAATGTCTTATAAATAAATAGTCAAATGCGCTTACATTAAACAAAACTTATGAAATGAGGAATTAGTTACTTTCAATCTTTGTTTCTAGATTAGTGAGGTAGGAATTTCGATGAATGTCACTTATCCTCGACGAAAAAAATCGATAGAATTTAAAAGGAATCAATCTTATGCACATATTTTATATCATTTATTTGGTTTTTGGGCTTCTGTCAATGCCAATTCTTCATGATATTCATATCAGTAAGTGCAATATTCATTATAAATCAAGCTCTACAGCACTTCAAATCAGCACGAGTATATTTATTGATGATCTCGAATTAGCTTTAGAAAGACATGGTGCTGATAAATTGTATATCGGTACAGAAAAAGAGGACGAAGAAGCAGACGAATGGATTCGAGAGTATTTACTCAATTACATTAAGATAAAATTAAACGGTAGAGAACTTCAGTTCCATTTTATTGGTAAGGAAATGACGGATGATCTTGCCGCGATATGGTGTTATCTTGAAGTAGAAGATCTCCAAAATTTTACGGGTGAACTTGAAATCGAAAATGCAGTATTCCTTGAATTGTATGACGATCAACAAAATATCATAAGCATTAAAGAAGACGGTCAACGTGTAGATTTTTTCGTTCAAGACAAAGACAAAACCACTCATCAAATTAATTTGAATTGAAATTTCTAATTATTCTTCCAGTTCGTTTTTATCAAAAAGTGATATCACCTTTTATAGGTCCAAGCTGTCGTTATACCCCGACTTGCTCACATTATATGATTGAAGCTGTTGAAGAATGGGGAATATTCAAAGGTCTTTATTTAGGCTTACGCCGAATATTTAGATGTCATCCATGGGGTGGAATGGGTGAAGATCCAGTCCCAAAGAAAAAATCCTAATTCACTTCTCTACATTTATTTGACATTTAGTCAAAGCATTGCGTTTACAAAGAATGTATCTTTGTTGAAAATTGTGATATGCTTAGAAGACCAAGAAGAAATAGAAAGTCAGCTTCGACTAGAGGAATGATACGAGAAACGATTTTAACAAAAGATCACCTTGTCCAACCTCTGTTTCTGATTGATGGAGATAATATTAATCAACAAATCCCTTCTTTAAACATAGCATACAGAAAATCTATCGATCATATTTTAGAGGAAATTCAAGTATGTAAAGAACTAGGTATTACAAATTTTATGATTTTCCCTATTGTCGACGAAGCATTAAAAGATAAAACAGCCACTTATAGTTGGACTGAAAACAATTTTTATTTGAAAGCTATTCAAAAAATTAAATCACAAATTCCAGACATTTGCTTAATCAGTGATGTAGCCATGGACCCTTACAGTTCCGATGGACATGACGGGTTTGTAGATAATGGTGAAATTCTAAATGATCCAACATTACCCATATTGTCAAAAATGGCAGTAGCACAAGCCCAGGCTGGCTTTGATATCATCGGGCCCTCAGATATGATGGACGGTAGGGTAGAGACCATTAGGCATGCACTCGACCAAAATGGTTTTGAAAACACCAGCATCATGTCTTATACCGCTAAGTACGCGAGTGCATTTTATGGTCCTTTTCGAGATGCTCTTGACTCAGCTCCAAAGGCAGGAGATAAAAAGACTTATCAAATGGATCCAGCCAATAAAAGAGAAGCGTTGATGGAAGCCGAATTGGATGTGCAAGAAGGTGCAGATTTCATTATGGTTAAACCAGCAATAAATTATCTTGATATCATTCATTCTCTAAAAGAGGAATTTGAAACGCCAGTTGCCGCATATCATGTAAGCGGAGAATGTGCCATGTTATTGGCTGCTGCCGAAAAGGGTTGGCTTGATTTAAATGCTGCTATGCCAGAGACTTTGTTGAGTATAAAACGAGCAGGAGCAGATGTGATTATATCTTACTTTGCAAAGATGTGGGTTGAGTTGAATCACAATAAATAATGTTCTTTTCCATTGATGAAAAGAACCAAAAATCTAGTCTAATTAAAGGCAATTCCTCACTTTGTTCGGACCGAACTCTCTTTCAATACATGCTTCTTTTAGTCTTCGACTAAACGCAATTTCTTTCATCGATTTCTATTGCTGAAAATTAGTCCTAAGAAATTAAATTTTGAAGCGCTTGCCCGTCAGCAGAGTGGGTGCGGGTGCCGGCATTGAAGTTTAGCCTTTCTGCTGACTAGTTTTTTTGTATAAAAAAATGAAGAGAATAATTTGATATTGATCAAATAAAAAAAGCGGTACTCTCGGACCGCTTTTATTAAAATTTGATTCTATCTCATGAA
>JAHDBI010000046.1 GCA_020630475.1 Saprospiraceae bacterium | reverse complement strand
ATGTGTATTGGCAAGCGGCAAGTGAGGAGAATGTGATACCCGAGCGGTATCTTGGAAAATGAGTGGAGGGTATAAATTGTTACATGCAAGCAGATGACAAAAAAAACAAAAATAACTAATTGAGCCAAATGCAAAACCTAGATAAAATAGCCATCCCATAAAAAAGCAAAGAGTCTTGCAGACACATTGCTTTTTGGATCTACAAATTGAATAGTATATTGTGACAATGAAAAATAAATTAACGGTAGTAGACTTTTTTTGTGGTGCCGGAGGCTTCTCAGAGGGGTTTCGTCAACAAGGGTTTTCTATCATTTGGGGAATAGATAAATGGGAACCTGCTATTTCTACATATAATCACAATTACGACCTCAGCTGCGAAACAAAGGATATTTTAAAGTTGAGCCAAGACTTTGGACAAATAAATCTTATCCCTAATTCAGAAGTAATCATTGGAAGCCCTCCATGTGTTAGCTTTTCTAATTCAAATAAATCTGGAAAAGCAGACAAATCAATGGGAGTCAAGTTAACAGAGGCTTTTCTTAGAATAGTGGTTATAAAGAAATATCAAAAAGACTCAATTCTCAAAGCTTGGTACATGGAAAATGTTCCGAATTCACTTAAGCATCTTAAAAAGGAATATTCATTTAAGGATTTAGATTTATCTGAATGGGCAAAATCGTTCGGGTTTGATGAAAATTCATCAGCAATAAAACTTGATGGTAATAGCTTCATTTTGAATTCTGCTAATTATGGAGCCGCTCAATCAAGAAATAGAGTCATTACAGGAGAAAATATTTCATCGGGTAAATTTGAATGCCCACCCAAAACTCATGATTATAAAATCAAAGATGCAAATAAACTTAAGTCTTATACATCCTTACACGAGATAAAAAATTCTATCCCTAACCCATTTGTAAAAAAATCTGGAAAGATGATTCTCGACCCTCTTTATCCAAGAATTGAAATAGCTCAGGAAAAATTAACAGATCATTTTTATGATTCGGGTCTTTATGAGAGTCAATGGAAGAATTCTGAGTTCATGAAAAGAAATCACCCTTTCATGGGTAAAATGTCATTTCCTGAAAACGTACAAAACCCTAGCAGAACAATTACTGCAACCAATATAGGTACATCTAGAGAATCTATAATATATAAATCCGAAATTGAAAGAAGTGGAGATGGAGAATATAGATCACCAACAATAAGAGAAATGGCTTCAATTATGGGCTTCCCTTATACTTATCAATTTAAAGCCAATGGAATAAATGCAAAGGCTAGACTGGTAGGAAATGCTGTCTGTGTTTCTGTTAGTAGAGCAATAGCAAGAAAACTTAGAAAAGAACTTGGACTTTCAAGAGTAATTAAACCTAGAATTCAGTGTTTTCCAAATTTGAAAGATATTTATAATCTCAATACTTACTTAACAAAGGCGTTCGACAACCCTCCCACTAAAAAGAAAGGCTCTAGATTTAGAATGCATCCTTTTAAGGACGGTAATATGACTGTAACATTGTCAAATTACAATATTTCAAAAAAAACCAAACCTAATAATAAGTGGTATACATCCATTCAGTACGGAAACGGAAACGGATATCCAAGCAATAATTATAGGGACAATTATTTTAAGAATATTGAGGAATTGATTTCAAAGCAAGAGTCTGGAAGTGAATTTTTGAAAATTGTAAATAATGGATTTTCTTCAAAAATTTCCAAAGGTTATAAACTGCAAGAATTATATGAAAACTATACAAATCAAAAACAATTTAAGAACCCTATTAAATTGATTGAAGAAATATCAATTATCATAGACCGTATGCAGGTCGAAAATCTTATATTTAGACAAAACGGAGTAAAGGTATTCAAACACAAAGACTCTGTCCCCTTAAAACAGTTGTTTGCTTTATACGCAATTAATAAACTTTCAAGTATCGCAAATGAAAAGTAAATGCCTGTTACCTTCTATCCAGAAAAACCTATAAATCTTCTTGAGAATATAATTACCAAGAAAGACGGCTCTCCATTACATGGTGAGATTGACATATATAAGCAATTATATTATTCTTGTCAAAACTCAAAAAAAGAATGGCACATTTGGCATGACTTAAAGCTACCATTTCACTCCATAGATTCTAACCCTCTAAACAAATCAGAAGCTCAGATCGATTTCCTTGTTTTGTGTGAACATGGCTTGATGATTATTGAAGTTAAAGGAGGAAAAGTATTTTACTCCAATAGGACATTCTATAGTGATCATACTCTAACTACTACACTACCACAGAATCCAATAGACCAAGCTAATGGTTATAAGATAACTTTAATTGAAGAAGCTTTTTCCTTGGACAAACGAGTATTCATAAGTTATTGCATAGCTTTTCCTCACTCTACCTTTAATGTTCAATCAGAAATTATTGATTCAAACATTTTTTGGGCTAAGAACAACTTTGATTCCTACGATAAAATAAATAACATACCCGATATTTCGAAATTCCTTATTTCAGTATTCAAAAGAAAAAAGGAAGGTATGGCCATTCATAAAAAGCATTATGGTCGACTTAATCCAGATCAAATTGAAAAGACGATTAAAATCTTTAATCCAAAATCCATCCCTTCCAATCTTGACTTTTACTCTTCTGTTCTTGAATGGTTAAATGTCGAAAATCTTGATTTATACGAATGTATAAGATCGAATAGAAGAATAATGGTTGAAGGGGGACCTGGATCTGGCAAAACTACCTTTGCACTTGCATTCATCGATGAAAGGAGAGAAAAAAAGGGACTCTTCATTTGTTGGAATAAATTGCTTAAATCCAAAATCCAAAAGAAACTCTACTATAGGGATTTACATAACTGTGAAGTCATAGGGTTTGCTGGGGTAAATTTTGAAAGACTTGAAAAATTCATCGATGATAAATATGACTACATAGTCATAGATGAAGGACAAGATTTATTTGACAAAGGTATTGATCAATTTATTCAAAAGGTTCTTGATAACGGTTCAGGCCTTACCTATGGAAATATACTTTTACTTTATGATATAGATCAAAGCTATTCTAGGAAGTCAACTGATGTTAGAGATTATGAGTTTCTACTCAGAGACTATTTTTCACACTTCAAGTTGACAGCGAATAAAAGATCAGCTCAATTCCCTGACATAAAAACTCTTGCCTCAAAAGTTATTTCAGGTGAATTAAGTGCTTTTAAGAGCTTAGAGCCAGAAAACATGACTGGTATTAAAATAGAATATTTCAATTCCAAAAAACGATTACTTCATTTTATTCGAAATAATGTTTATCAACAAATTAAAGACCCGAATGATGAATGTACAGGTATGAATTCAATTATTTTGATTGAATCAATATTGTATAATACTAATGATGAAAACGATGGACTTGAGATAGATTTAATTGATTTTTCAAACTTAAGCGAACTCAATGAAGAAAACATTGGAATAGAGGATAACACCTTAAACTATACAACTCCTCTTAAATACAAAGGACTAGAATCTAAATTTGTATTTCTAATCTGCAAAGAGCTCAATATTCATAACTATTATGAATTATATGTAGGAATCACACGTGCAATACTCCAAGTACAAATACTCATAATTGATGACTAGTGACTTATTTAAAAATATCGTCACTTACCAGGTCAAACCTAAAGATGTTGAACACTGGGATTTTTTCAAAGAACTAATATTGGAATTTCATCCTAATTTAAGAATCAAAGGATATCATAAAACAATATTTGATTCCATTACCAAACTTTATAAGAGCAGTAAAAAGGTAGAGCTGGAATGTCTACATATTCACTTGCCTTATCAAACAGAGAAGAAGGAATTTGATCTAGCCAATTTCGTCACAAATATCATAAGGTTCAAAGAAATTAAACAAAGTTTAAGAACTCTTAAGAAAGAGGCGAATCAATCATACTACTTTATCAATAACAAAATAGATGCCCCAAAAAGTCTGAACGAGTATCTGAGCATTCATGATGGTTCTCTTTCTGGCAAATCAAATATTTTCAACATAGTATTCGCACATGATACTGTTACTTCAAAGTCCAAATCCACTAAAGAACTTCATATTTCATCTAATCTTTCAGGAGCTCAATTAAAAAAAATACGTGCAAAACAAAATGATAAAAATCAAATTGTTTTAAACAACTACGTGTACTTAGCTAAAATTCTAGAGTACTATAATTCAACTCACAATATTTTTGGTATCAAAGAGCTTGACCTATTGCCATCCGTTTTTTTTATGTGTTTAAAAGGCGTGGCGACAAAACTTGAGAACCTTCCAGCAAATATTTGGAGTCAATATGATATCGAAGAAGCCATCACAAATAAAAATGCACGTAACCTAAATGAACTAAGGACAATAGTGCTAAACACTAAAGTTAATCTGACGAAAATAGAAGACGACGAAAGTTACTACAATGTGCTCAGCAAATCTATTTATTTTGAATTAGCTAGAACAGTAGTGTTGTTTAATACCTTGTCTAGAAAAAATACTTTTGATAGTTACAATTACCAAAAGATATTGGAATATGTTGATGTAGAAGAGGAATACCGAACCAATATAAAAAGGCAATTAATCATAACTTATGAAAAGAAAAAAGTCTTCTCATTTATTGATTACTTCAAAAAAATCAATCAAGTTAAATTAAGGTATAAAGTAAATACAGAATCAGATTCAGTCCAGATTTTCCCATTTGACTATAGTAATAATGGTTTGGGAAAAGTACAGTTTCATGATTTAGCCATTAGTCAATTACTTGAGGCTTTTTATGACAAGCTCTATGAGCTAGATGAAATACTCTATAATAGGTTTTTATCTATTTGGATATTCAACCTTCTTTCAAATATTCATAATGAGACCTGTAAATCTATAATTTGGGATCTTTTAACTAATAAATTAGAAAGTACTGCAGAATTAATTGAGTTAAAGAAATACTATGATCTACTAGCCAATGAGATTATTGTATATAATAATGCAATATTAAAAAAATGGAGAGCCACTGAAAATCTAACTATAGTAATTCCGAACCAACTTGCGGAAATTAAAAACCTTCGGAAGTCAATTACTTCTGACTTCTATTCAGTAACTGTATGTGGATGGAAAACGTTTAAAGATGATTTTTCTATCGAAAACAAATACCTCATTTTCGACTATAGAGACAGTAGGTATGATCATACTTTAAGTCCAAATATCCTAGACTTAATATTTACCTCAACTAATATTTCGTTCTACTATATATCCATATTTTTTAAAAAGAGATTTTTGAAAAACTCTAAATCATATCTAGAAACTATCATTCAGCCTTTACTTGTCAGTAAAAAAAGAAGAAACTATTTTGACTTAGAACAAAATAAAATTCAGAAAGTAATAGTAAATCTATCAGAAGAAATTAGGATAACAGAGGGAATAGACGATCGATTCGAAGACATTGACGAGACGAATTATTCTCAACAGTTTGGTGACACTGTTAAAATATATTTCGGTCGAAAAAGTATAACTACATCCAAAAGTGAAAAATTCATTGTCAAAATGTCCGGATCAAAAAAATACAGTATTAAAAGAGCTGATGATTTAGAAGATTATACAAACTTAGAAGGACAAAAATTATCAGAGCTATATACTGGGTTCAATCTGTTTCAAGATAATATAACTGACAAAGCTGAAATTGAAAAATTCAAGGAACAACTTGATCTAGAAGTAAGTGAAAATGAATGGTTATGGAAAGAATTGCTCAGACGTAAAATGATTGAAGGCTCATTTGATCAGCTATATTCTGAGATTAAAAGTATTTCCATAAGGAAAAAATTCTATTTGGTCTCTGAGTCAACTTTTAAAAACACCTACCTCGATCCAAAAAATGATTCTCTGCCACGTGAAAAAAAAGCGACCAAATCAATTTTTGCATATTTAAATCTACCTAAGGCATACTATAGACTTGTCTTAAGATATAAAGCTAGAAAGGTTCTTAACTCAAGAAAATCGAATTACAAGATGGAGCTTTTAATAGAGTCTCTTGTAGAGAACAACCTTCTACTTGAATTTAATTCTTCAAGGTTTAGTAAATGGGATAAGTGGATTAATGAATCAAAGTTAATTGACCTGGAAGATGTCGGTATTTTCGAAAACGTAGAGAGTGAAATAGAAACCTTGACTCAGTTATTAAGTGAGAACATCAAGCTCCGAAAAATTACTAAAACAGAAATCGTTATAAATGATTAAAGAAAGACGAAATAAACTTCAGACTTTTATAAAAGAACAGATAATAGGACCAGGAGCAATCAAATTTAAATATTGTTCTATTGACAATGAATTACTTCCAAGTGCTGCTGATATTCTAATATCTCCTCCAGCTTCTATATATTCTACTTCTATACTATTCCCAATAAAGGCATCTAATACAAATGGAGAACAAAAGGACAACAATGAAGAATATGAAAATCAACCTGACAATATTGATGGAGAAGAAGATCCAGTGGATTTGATTGAAGAGAATCCTACTCCAATGTTCAATAATACAGTTGGAATTTCATTTGTAGTTGACAATATCAAGTCATTGTCTGATATAAAATTGAGTATAAGCGGTAGAAGATACCATAAGTTAAAAAGCAAGGAAGCCAAAAACATTGTAGGTGTAAAATTAAATGGAAGGTCAGAGAACTTTAAAAGTCAACTTGGTCAATTTGAATCCATTAAGAATCTGATTGAGGTTGAAGGAGAAACCGCCAACGCAGCAGAAGGATTAGATTTTGTCGAATCTGCAAAAGAATTTAGAGAAGAACTTAAAGTAATAAAATCCAATTTATGTGATTTGCTTATTGCTGAATTGGATTTGGATAAAACCAAATACAAATTCCTGGCATCAGTTGAATCATATTTGTATTCCAGATTACGAGAAGATAGAACTAACAAACTTTTTAAAAGCCTTGCCAAAATTGAACTACTAAATGAATTTGAAACAATTGTAAAAGATATACTAAAACTAGAGAGAGGCATCTGGGTATCTAAGAATATAAATCAAGAAATAAACTTATCGGCCCTGCCTTTTAAAGAATTCGAATATAGAGACAACTACCTATATAGAAAGTACAAAGAGGAGTTATTCAATGTTACCAAAAGTGATGATAAATTTCTTAATCTTTCGTGTAATGTTTCTTTAAGCAAGAATAGAAGGAAATCAGCTGATAAGAAAATCTACGTAAAAATTCAATTGATTAATACATCTCCAGAAGTACAAGAAACAGAAAGGCACTACTACAGCGTTGTCAATGATGACGTCAATTTGAAATGTTTATTTGATACAAAAATAAGTATCAAGGGAACTTTTCAGAACTTGAGACCTTATAATGAGATAGAATTTCAAACGAAGAATTCTTATGAGGAAGATGAGACTACAAAATTCCTTTATCGTCGATTTAAGGATTATGCTCTTGGACACAATTGTTCAGCTGAATGGACTTGTGTAAATGACGAGATTCGACTAAATACTACCTTCTTACCTACTGTTGAGACTCCTGACATTGATACAATTCCGAGAGATATCAATACTAGAATAAGAAAAAATGACCTTTATACTCCAGCTCCTTATATAACAGACCCCACATGCATCGAAATTAAATCACTTTCAACATTAAGTAACTTAGACAATGAAAGCGTAATTTCTCAACTAGAGTCATTTAATAATTATTACTCAAGTTGGATAGACAACAAAAGAGCTAAAACGAATGAACATCCGGAGCTCATTAGTCAAGAGTTAGATAAATGTGAAGAAGATTATGAAAGAATAAAGCGCAACATTGAAGCTCTTAAACAAAACGATAAAGCTTTAAGAGCATTTAGATTGATGAATACTGCCATGTTTATGCAAATGTGGCATAGTAAGAATGTGAAAGACAATTTGGTTCTAGATTTCGTAAATGATTCAAATTTTAAAGGATTTACAAAAGATTTTTATAAAGGACAATCTGATGCCATATTTGATAATAACTCAGTTGGCTGGAGACCATTTCAACTTGCCTTTATTTTATTGAACATTGATGGAATAGTTAAAATAGATAATACTGATTCGTGGCCAAAAAGAAATGAACTTGTTGATTTAGTTTGGTTTCCAACAGGTGGTGGCAAGACAGAAGCATATTTAGGAATTATTGCCTTTACCATTACTTATAGAAGATTATTAAATGGTAAAAAGGGAGGTGGTGTATCTGCTATAATGCGTTACACTTTGAGACTTTTAACATTGCAACAATTTCAAAGAGCAACAAATTTAATCATCTGTTTAGAGCTCACTCGAAGATGGGATGAAGAAGAGCTTGGTAAAGAACCAATTACTATAGGAATGTGGGTAGGTAAAAATAGTATGCCAAATACAAGAGAAGACCTAACAAAAGAATTTGAAAACATCGATTCGCAAATAGAGAATCACAAAGGAGATGGAATACCTGATGTAAAAACCAAAATACCATTCGCGCAATGCCCATGTTGTGGAACTCACTTATTTACTAAAGTAGATAATTATAAAACCACCAAACTGGAAGACAATTATTCTGCAAATAGTATAAAGCTTAAATGCCTGAATAAGAAATGTTCATTTGCACATCCACCTAAAAGATTTCGGAGATCAGACCAATATGCCTTACCTATATTGTTATCAGATGAAGACATTTATGAAAATCCGCCAACACTTCTATTTGGAACTGTGGATAAGTTTGCTCTGCTAGCACATAAGACAAGTTCGGGGTCAAAAAATCGTCAACGAGATAGTAGGCGTATTTTCGGTAACACCAATTGTACTTGGGAATCCTTTAGAAGAGACGGTTATAATCCTCCAGACTTAATAATTCAAGATGAACTTCATTTGCTTTCTGGACCATTAGGTACAGCTGTGGCTCTATTTGAAAATGCAGTAGATCAGTTATGCATACAAGATATTGATGGAGTTACCGTAAGGCCAAAAATTGTCTCAAGTACAGCAACAACCAGAAACACCTCCTCTCAAATAGCTGAATTATACAATAGAGATGTGAATTTGTTTCCGAAACCAGGAATAGATTGTGATGATAGTTTCTTTTCTTTTTATAAACGAAATGCTGATTCTGAAGATGGAATGTATAAGTTTCAATCTAAAAGAAAATATATTGGGATATTACCAACTGGTCGCACCCAAATGTGGATGCAAATGCGTTTATCAGCTTTATGCTTTATTCATAGACTAGTAAGTGAAAATGAATATTTGTCAGAATCTGTTTATGAAGAAAAAAACTCAACCTACCCCCTTAAAGCTATCGATTACTATTATACACTGATAAGTTACTTTAATAGTAAGAAAGAAGTAGGTAAGACATCTTCTCAAGTAGACACATACTTAATAAAAGAATTGAGAAAAGTTTTTGCTATGGTAGCAAGACCTGGCAAATCTTTATATAATTATTATTGTAAGAATCTTAGACAAATTGAATTAACTGGAAGACTTTCTGGTCCAGAAGTCCAAAAGAACCTTTCAATTGTTGAAGACAGTTTTGATGACAATAAAAGATTAGAAGGAAAAACACCTCCTGATCTAGTAATTGCAACTAACATGATATCTGTGGGTCTCGACGTATCTAGGTTTAATGTAATACTAATGAATTCTATGCCTAGAAATATTGCAGAGTATATTCAAGCTTCAAGTAGAGTTGGCAGGAATAAAGAAGGTCTTGTTTTAACTCTTCATCATCCATTTAGATCTAGAGATTTATCGCATTTTGAAACCTTCATAGATTTTCATGAAAAATTTTATGGCTATGTAGAACCAATTTCCATAACGCCATTTGCTGAAAAAGCATTGAAGAGATACCTTAATCTATATGTTGCAACCTTAATACGACAGACAGAATTTCCTGACAACAATAATGCATTTCAGGTAGACAAAGTAACTATTCAAAACATGAAAAATGCGATCATTGATTTTTTCAAGAAAGAAAGACAGACTCTTGGTATTGGCGTTCCACTTTCAAAAGAGGTTATTAACACAATTGAAAGCATTATTACAAATGCATTAGATGATTGGTTAATAAAAAAGAATAGTAAGGATGATATGTGGTTTAATAACCCAAGAGAAAAGGAAAACAACTTATACATACCGATTAACGAATATGAATCGAACATAGCCAATGACTTTTGGAAAATTCCAATGTCACTCAGAAGTGTTGAACCTGAAACGGTTGTTCGTATTTTAAATAAATAAAAATGAGAATAACAAAAAGCGATCAGTATAATCAATCTGTTGGAAGGTCTAAGTTGTTCTCTTCTGTTGCTGGTGTGGGAGCTATATTGATTTCAAAGTTTGGAACATCCAGCCTGGTCTTGTGTATAGAAGAATGGGGAATAATTCAGAAAGTCAACCAAATAATAAAAGAAGTAGACACCGACCCAGCTATTGATCAAGACAACAAATATCCACACCTTAAAAAAAGATTATTAAGCAATAAAATCAAAGTCATAGATGATCCAAGATTTTTAGACTTTATCAAAATTGAGCAAGAATTACCTAACCTGCTTACATTGGTGGATGTTCCGCATATCACATTGAATGAACGAAATAACTATATCCAAACCGAAGATGGCAATTACAAAAACGACCCGATACTAGATTTTTATATTCCTTCTGTTCATTTCCCTTCTTATTTTGTAGGCAGGAAAAACAAAAAATTTAGGACTCTCAATTGGTGGAAACGTAAGTGGAGGGCTAAGAATAAATTTTTAGATTTATTTGCCCCACCTAAAGATTATGCGTCTTGTGGAGATAAGATCGTTACCAAGGAAAATGTGTTCAAATTTAATACTCTCATCCAGAACAATCTGGTTTTCATATGCAGGTACGGTCATTTAAGCAACTTGCCGTGGAGTAAATACTTGTATTGGAAAAACCAAAAGATGAATATTATTTCAAGATCAGATAACTATGATGACAAGGGAAAAAACTTACTCCATATTCAAGATTGTTGCAACGACCCTAAACTAACTTGGACAGAAAATAGAAATACATCAGAAGGTTATTCCAACATTTGGTTAGAATGTGAAAATAGTAATTGCCTTACCCAGAAGATAAACCTTGAAGGCATAAATGGAATCCAACCTAGCTGCTCTGGGGCAAAGCCATGGGAAGGATCAAGCGAGCTAGATAATTCTTTTGAGCCACGTGACAATTATTGCAATTGTAACGAAACAAGAATTGCAATGATCTCCGCAAGTAGTATTTATTATTCTAGAAGTTTTACAAACATATATTTACCGGTAGAGCTTGCTATTGGTATATCAGAAGGTGTAAAAATATGTGTTGGAAATCAAGAACGTAAATATCAGAAACTGAAAGAAAAAAGAGGTTGGGATAGAAATACTTTTGCGGATAAAATGATTACAGAAGATAATCTTTTTGACAACTATGAGGATCAAATAAATAATGATAAAGACTTTGTATCTAAAGTAAAAGATACTTTTGTCTATAAGGTAGCATCACAGTCTGCTGCTACAAATAAGGAAGAGTTATATGAAAACTTCAGGTATCAAGAATACAAGTCATTTACATCTAATATTAACTATAATGACGATAGAAGACTGTCTTTCAATCAAATAGCGATTCCTGAAAAACTAAGTCCATTTTTCGATGTGATAACGAGAGTGAATATAATGGCTGAATCTCAAATACAGTTGGGGTTCTCTAGAATAGCACCACTTGATTCAGATGACAGTAGTAATCAAATGCCAATATACCGAAGCCAAAAAGTGGATGTTAGATGTCTACCATCTATCCAAAGTATTGGCGAAGGACTTTTCTTTTCGATTAATCAAGAAAGCTATAATAAGTGGATTCAAGAGTCTAAGCAAATATTTAGGAGAATAGAAAAACTGACCCAAGGCGAAAACAATATGAATGCCGGATTACGGCAAAAGTTGGAAAAGTTTGGGGTGAAATTTTTAATGACCCATTCTTTATCGCATATGTTAATGAGGGGGTTAGAGTTTACTTGTGGTTATCCAACAAGTAGCCTTAAAGAAAGATTGTATATATCTGAAAGAATGAATGGCTTCTTGATCTATACATCAGAAGGATCGGAGGGAAGTATGGGTGGATTAGTTTCTCAGAGTAAAGAAGAAAATCTATTGCGACTATTTAATAAGTCTTTTCAGGAGGCATATGAATGCTCCTCTGATCCATTATGTTGGGAATCAGATTCGCAAGGGGTATCAGGATTAAATTTAGCAGCTTGTTTTTCTTGCTCTTTGGTGTCTGAAACTTCATGTGAAGAATTCAATCTGGGACTTGATAGAAGAGTTGTTATTGATCCTGAGTTTGGCTTTTTTAAAGATTTTCAATTCGAATAATGTCAAGAAGCTACTACTCAGAAACCATATCCAATTTCCTCCACGAACAATCATCCAGCATTCTTGGTAAGCTCAATGCTGCTCATGCTTTGCAAAACTTAAACATAAAACAAACTCGTGCCTGGGAAAGCCAAATAGAAATTCTAAAAAATAGTCTTAATGAAATTGACTTCGGAAGAATCATTTTTGAGTACTCTATTCCTAGAATGGGTAAAAGAGCAGACAATATACTAGTCCTTGGAGATCATATAATAGTCCTTGAATTTAAGACTGGATCAGATGGTTATTATTCTAGCAGTATCTCACAGGCCATAGATTACTCTTTGGATCTTCTTAATTTTCATGAAACAAGCCATGAGAAGAAAATTGCACCTATGCTTGTAGCCATCCATGCTCCTGAAGAACCTATTGAGCTAGAATGTGATAATAAGCTTTACAGTCCTATTCTCTGCAATCAGGACAATCTTGCTAAGGCCATTCATTCTATAAAGAACCAAAATGTAGTTACTGATCATCTATCTAATTGGGAAAAGGGAAAATACAAACCCACACCAACAATAATAGAAGCGGCACAAGCTCTATACAACGGCCACTCCGTAGAAGATATCACTAGATATGAAGCTGGAGCAACAAGTTTGTATAGTACAACACAGACAATTTCGGCAATAATAGAGGATTCAAAAAAGAACGAGACAAAATCCATAGCATTTGTAACCGGTGTTCCTGGGGCCGGAAAAACACTAGTGGGCCTAAACATTGTCAACGAACGTAAGAAGGCAGATGAAGGTAAGAACTCCGTATTTTTATCAGGGAACGGTCCACTGGTCACTGTACTTAGAGAAGCATTGGCAAGAGATAGAAAAAGGATTGCTGATGCAAGAGAGGAGAGATTATTAATGTCGGAAGCACGTAGAGAAGTCAAGCCTACGATTCAAAATGTCCATCATTTTAGAAATGACTATTTAAAAACAGAGGAAGCTCCAGATGAACGCGTTGCAGTATTTGATGAAGCTCAAAGAGCTTGGAATGCCCATCAGACAACTAGGTTTGTAAGAGAACGAAATCCAGATTTACAGGATTTTGATATGTCAGAACCTCATTGTCTTATTGATTATATGAACCGAATAGAAGGTTGGTGTACTATAGTCTGTTTAGTAGGAGGTGGACAAGAAATTAATACAGGAGAAGCGGGATTGAATGAATGGATAATTACCGTTAAAAATCATTTTCCTGAATGGAAAACTTATTACTCTGAGCTTATAGTTAACTCAAATAATTATTTAACAGAAACTAATCTATTAGAATGGCTCGATGCAAACGGCATTCCAAAAGAAAGCCTCCATCTAAGTGTTTCTGTTAGGTCATTTAGGTCAGAACTTTTATCAGCATTTGTGGAAAGCATACTAAACCTCGAAAAAGTCAAGGCACAAAAATTATATCAGCAGATAAAACCTAATTACCCTATTTTTCTCACAAGAAATAGAGATGTGTACAAGCAATGGTTAAAAAAGAATAAAAGAGGCAGTGAACGAACTGGTGTCCTTGTATCACTCAATGCGAAAAGATTAAGAGCGGAAGGAATTGATTCTGAAAATGCATTAAGGTCACAATCCGATAGCAGCAAGATTGCTAATTGGTTTTTAAATGATGAATATGACGTCCGATCATCTATGTCATTAGAAATACCTGCTACAGAGTTTGCAGTACAAGGTTTAGAATTAGACTGGACCTGCGTAGCTTGGGGAAGTGATTTGAGAATACATGATAATGAGTGGGTATGTCAGAAGTTCAAAGGAACAAAGTGGAATAATATCAATTCTGATCAAACCAAAGATTACCTTCTGAACACTTATCGTGTATTACTAACGAGAGCAAGACAGGGAATGATAATCTACTTGCCTCAAGGTAATAAAAAGGACAAAACTAGATTGCCAATTAGGTATGATGAGACTTACAATTATTTAAAATCCATTGGAATAAATGAAATTAAATCTTAAGCATTTACAGCACACTACCGTCCTCGTTCCTGCGGGCGACAGAGAGCTGTAAGCCAACCCCTTAAAAGACCGGTTAAATGAAAAATGAAATAGCAAATAAAAGAGAATCGAGTAGGCAAGTGGGAATTTCACCCCAAAACCTCTCACAGAACCGTACGTGACAATCTCCCATCATACGGCTCTTCATACCCATGAGACCAGCTAAAGCCTCGCACCCTACTCCGTTCTTCCCATCATTTATTATGACGGTTGACAGAAAATACCGAGCATGTCAACCCCTTCCCTTCTCTTCCTTTACAGAAGCTTCTTCACTACTACGAGTTGATCCGCCAGTACTCTACTACATCGGTATTCTGCTTTCCCATTATGGCATTTCCCTTATCATCAGTAGGTAGCTTCTCCTGTTCGGTAAGTCTACATTGAATTCTTTCAATTGATCGTATTGATTTCTCCGTACGGGTTTCTTTCGAAACTTCATCGGTCAGTTCACCTTTGTTCAACTCTCATAGAACCATCCTATAACGATCACTCTCATATCCTTCTTTTCCAATTGGCTCAATACCATCCAATGAAAGAAGCCTTGCTGTCCATAAAAACCTGCTTCGTATAACACGAAATCGTAATGCATATCATGAGTAGGAATATTAATCTTTTCATCAGATGATTACTTAATTACCATTCTCCATTTAAGAAATCAATTATTTCGTTAGCTGATTTGCTAGGATCCAAATATAGATTATCATAGTTAATCTCTCCATTCGCCGAAAGGCAAATCAACCGATAATACCCTATCGGAAATGAGGATAAATCAAATACCGCATTGTTGCCACCGACATCCCAAATCATATTTGACTTCTCATCCAAAACGCTTGAAGAATATAGCACATTTTGAGAACTGAAATCTACATCTTGAAATTCCAATGTTTTTTCCGCTGGTATTAACCAAACATTGGACAATTCATTATTGGCTTGAATAAAAATGGTACCATCCCCAGGAATGGGGAAAACAATAACATCATTCACTGAAATATTTGGATTACCTACAAGCCCTATCAGTTGACCCGCAGCGTCCCTAAATTGCATGCCTGTAACCAGACAAAGATCTTCTTGATCGAGCTCATTACTCACGGGATCGGGATCACAGGAGAATAACAATAGGATCACGAAGAATGGAGAAATTATTTTGCTCAAAGTTCTCAAATACATTTTTAAATCACTTCTCATTTTAATTATTAGGAATGAACAAAAATCAGTTTCTTTGGTTTCTTATAAAACGTAAAAAAAGCACAGATGTATATCTATCGAAATATAAAATTATCCACGATTTTTACCTTTGCATGGAAGAACCTCCTATTCTTTACATTGTATGGCTTTGCCATCGCTTGGTTGGACCATTACCTTGAACATCGTGGTCATAGTTTGTCGATTCCTTTTTTACCGGTGAGCACCATAGGTATTGCCGTGGCATTTTATCTTGGTTTTAAAAACAATCAATCATACGATCGTTTTTGGGAGGCTAGAAAAATTTGGGGAGGTATTGTCAATTATAGTCGTACATGGGGCAATCAAATTATGAGTTATGTTACGGATGAGCATGTCACTGGAGAAATGGCTCCTTCAGAAATCAAAGCCATTCATAAGCGTTTGATTTATCGACATATCGCTTGGATCAATGCGCTAAGATTGCAACTTCGAAAACCTTCCAGTTTTAGTATAAATTTTGAAAAAACTGCCGCAGGTAAAAAGCATTATCAGGGTGCCCCAGGAGGAAAGGATTGGGAAAGAGATGTCGTACCTTTTGTTTCTTGCTCGGATGAAGACAATCAAATCAGAGAATTTAAAAATACTGCAACACAATTGATCCGAATCCAAGGGGAAGAATTAAAAAATCTAAAAATACAAGGTGCGATTGAAGATTTTCGTCATATGGATTTAATGAATTCCTTGGAGGAATTTTATAATCTTCAGGGAAAATGTGAGCGTATAAAAAACACACCTCTTCCCAGGCAGTATTCATATTTTAGTCATGTGTTTGTTTGGATTTTTATTTTATTAATGCCTTTTGGCCTTGTCGGCGAATTTGAGTCCCTTGGACATTCAATGATTTGGTTGATGGTCCCTTGTTACGTGATCATCTCATGGATTTTCATCACGATGGAAGTGGTTGGAGACAACAGTGAAGATCCTTTTGAAAATTTCATCAATGATGTTCCGATGACAGCCCTCTGTCGCACCATCGAAATAGACCTACGCGAAATGTTAGGAGAAAAAGATTTACCAGAAAAAATTCAGGCGGTTGAAGGTGTATTGATGTAATTTACATTCGGCGAAAGCCAAAAAAAATGAAATTGCGGGGTAACAATGTTCTATAATTTTTGATTATCTTAATGAGCCATAGAACAATTTCTTATGAAACGTAATTTTATATTTTCACTCGCTGTAATACTAACTATCTCTTTTGGTGTTGGAATGAAATCATGTGATCTTTCTGAGAAAGCGATTGAGAAATCTCCTCCGCCGACCAGAACTCAAAAGAAATTTCCAAGAGAAAGTTATATAGGTCTGACTAATGATGTGGATTTTCTAGGTAAAATCAATCGATCGGATTATAGTATAAAACAATGCGAATGTCATGCGGGACTTTTTATGATCAACAGATTAGAAAGACCTGTCTCAATGGATAGTAGTAGTCGAACTCGTGCCAAACAAGAAATTGATCCCTTGAATGGATCTTGGCCTTTTCAAAGTAATGCGTTCGTGAATTTATCTAAAATTGTAACTTTAGATATTGATGCCTGTCAAGACTTTGATCATACGACATTAAACGAATTGGCTACAGATGATAAACTAAGAGTAGCGATAATCGATTCGGGTAGTAGTTTGGCAGATGTCAAGGTCAATCAAGTAGACCCTACTGCTTCATGTCATATTTTCAATTACGTTAACCCTGAGGCACCAGAAGATATAAAGGATGAAAGTGGACATGGAACCCATATACTTAGCATCATCAATAATCCCAATTTGACTAACAAGAATGTTGAATTTTTGGTGTATAAGATTTTTGATGGTGCCAATGAAGGTGATCTTTTTAATGGTTTGTGCGCATTCTACTCTGCTATAAAAAACGGAGCAAATGTGATCAATATAAGTTGGGGCTATCAAGCCAATGATCTGGCTGATAATGAAGTTGTCCTTCAGGCCATGGCATATGCCAAATCAAGATCAGTCATTGTAGTCACCGCAGCTGGAAATAATGGATCTAATAATGATGTAGCTGCACACTGGCCATCAAATGCCTACAACGATCAAGGACTTGGCAATGTCGTCAGTGTTGGCGCATTAGAATACGATAATGAATTTGCTGAAGGATTTTCCAACTTTGGCGCCCAAAATGTAGCATTAGCGACCAACGGTTTACAATGTGCGTACAATCATTATAATAAAGCGGTTCTCAAATACGGAACCTCCATGGCGACGGCCATCGTCACCCAACAAATAATCAACAATTATCCAAGATGTAAAAAAGGCTTAGATCAAAATTGCTTAGATTTTGAAACAGAAAGCAGCAATTATGTCCATTTAGGATATTTGAAAGATCGAATGTTTCTAGGAGGCAATGATAATTAAATGAAGAGGACTCTGTGAGATGTAAAATACGATTGACTTTATTATTATGCTTTTTCTCATTGACGATTTGGAGTCAGAACTTCGATTGTGCGTCTTATTTAAAAAGCCTAGAAGGATTTGACAAGAGGCGATCGGCAGATTCTCTGTTAAGCTTTTTAGAATTAAATTCATCTCTTCAAGAATTATGCACTTCAGATAGTTTAATCGGTGAGTCCTTTCGATTAAAAGCCAACGCACTGCTAAGAATTGATATACTTCCTGAAGCTCTATCTAATTATCATCAAGCGCTTCAGTATTTTAAGCGCCATTTTAAAAACAACAAGGCCTATCGCTTAAATACCATTTACACCAATTTGGCCATCGTACATTACAAGCAATCCAATTATGATTCTTCGGAGTACTATTGTACCAAAGCGATAGAACCGCCTGGGGATACTGATGCAATTCAAAATAGAATTACGGTTCTCTTATCATCTATTTACGATGAAAAAAAAGAATTCTATAAAGCCGTTAGACTCAAAAAACAACAAATAGATAAGGTCACTTCCAATCCTGATTATGAAAATTGGGAATTGGCAGAGGCGCAGATGATGCTCGCGGGTTCTTATTTTGATAACAGATACTATGAGGATGCAAAAAAATACTACCTACTTGCCATCGAGAATTTTAAAAAAATAGATGATCCATACCAATCTGATCAAATAAATTTGGCCAATTCATATGAACTTTTAGCGCAGACCTTTGAAATCAAAGAAAATTATGATGGAGCAAGAGTACATTACAATTCGGCGATCGAACTATATGATATGATTTATTCCAAAGATCACATTCAACATATCAGGCTCAAAAACAGTCTCGCCATTTTAATGGAAAAAGAAAACAAATTACCAGAATCCAATAAGTTGCTAGAAGATTTGATTTCGGACTCTCATCGAATTGGGCGAAGAGAATATCTTGTCAATCTATACACCAATCTTTCTAAAAACTATGCAAGACTTAATAGATTTGATAAGAGTAATATTGCATTAGATTCTGCTAACTATTATCATAATAAGATTTATCACAGAAAGAGTTTTCAAAACAAACTTTACTTACTTACTGTTCAAGGATTTAACTTTCTTGAAAAAATCAAGGCCAAAGAAATTGATATCACAAACTACCAAACCGAGTATTCTCAACTTCTTAGCGAACTCAAAATACTTACATCAAGAGTGAGGCATCGACTTTCAAATTCTGAGACTCAGATCGCACTACAACATTCTATCAAACCGATTTTTGAGTATCTCATTGAAGGGCTTTCCCTACTACAAAAGAAAAAATCAGCATATGCCATAAACAAATTAGCTTTTGAGCAAATTGAAGCATCAAAGTCATACCTACTTGAAAGTAGATTATTACAAAGAAAAAATCTTGATAACCATCCTAAATTGATTGGACAAATGGATTCTCTTGAGACCCAGATTCAGGAGAATCGAGAAAAATTAGTTCTTCAAAAAAACATTAATACAGATAGTATCAATCAAGCCATCATTGATCAAGTTTCTTCTTTGGATGAACTTACGGAAAAATATTTTCAAGGCTTTCAAGAAGATGTAAACCTCAATAATACAATGACCACACTGAATAGAAACGAATTGGCATTGAATTATTTTTATGGAGACACCTCCATTTATCTAAGTGTGATTGGTCATGATTTTCAACAATTATTTCAATTGGATGAAACTCAAAATTTCACTCACAAGGCCAAAACCTTTCTCGAAAGTCTTACCGAAAGAAAATCAATCGATCATAATTTTACTAAGGAGCTCATTCCATTTGAAATACCAACTTCAATAGAGCGGCTTATAATCATCCCGGATGGTTTAATCGCCAATATTCCTTTTGAAGCCTTAAAACAATCAAATAAATATTTACTCGAAGATTACATTATTTCATATGATCATTCATACAGTTATCATGTTCTAAACTCCTCGAAAAGCAAATCAAAAAATAAAGAGATTCATGGATTTGCGCCGGGTTTTGGAAAGGACAAAACGGTTTATACTAGAAAAGAAATAGTGCTACCCACGCTCAATTATAACATTTTAGAAATTCAACAAATATTGGGTCTTGGAGTTGATATTAAAAATCACATCGAAGGACAAGCGACCAGAGAAAAGTTTATGAGCGTGCTGGATAAATCGTATATCCTTCATCTATCAACGCATGGAATACTGGATGATTCGTTAAATAATTATTCTTTTTTGGCTTTCGCCCAAAGGGAAAGTGATGATAAGAAAAAAGAAAAGTCCATTCTTTATCTTGACGAACTCTACACCAAAAACATCGATGCCGAAATGGTTGTGCTCAGTGCATGCAATACGGGTATCGGTGAAATCAAAAATGGTGAAGGCGTGATGAGCATGGGAAGAGGCTTTAGTTATGCCGGTGCAAGAAGCATCATCATGAGTCTGTGGGAGGTGAATGACAAGTCAACATCCGAACTGATGCTCACCTTCTATAAATATCTCCAAGAAGGTCGTCAAAAAGATGAGGCTTTACGAATGGCCAAACTTCAATATCTAGAAAACAATTTTGGTCTTGATGCACATCCCTATTTCTGGGCTAGTTTTGTAGCTATGGGTGACATGCGCCCAGTATTACTTGATTTTAATGTTTGGAAATTTATAGGACCAATGATTGTAATGCTCATTATCTTTATATTTTTCCGCAAGAGGATGTTTAATGATGGAAAGTCTTAGTATTTCTTCCTGAATTCTTTGGCCTTCTGGATCATGACATGATCAGGTTTATTCAATATTGAATTGATGATGCTATCCACTTTTTGATGGTTTTCAAGTTTTAAATAGGCAAGCATCTTGTTCCACTCCGCAAACTGTGCCAATTCTCCTCTATAGCTTTCTAGTTCAGTATAAAGCTGAATTGAGAGTTGGTAATTTCCATTTTTTAAATTTGAATTGGCTCGGTAATAAAGAGCGTCTTGATACCAGCCATCCGTTTCATCCACATTTTGAAATAAGGCATTGGCTTCTTTATAGTTTCCGGTTTCATATTTTAACATTGCCTTAGAAAATGCTGTTTCCTGATGAACTCCTCTAGTAGTTACTATTGATTTTTTGGAATAATAAAATTCTTCCACAAGTTGATCGATGTTGGGCGAAGTATTCAAAAGGTTAAAATAAAGAAAAGCGGCTCCTGCTAATAGGATGAAAGCGGCTGCAATTCTTAAATACATCGGAGGAAGCTTTTTGGTTTTTGCCTTTTGGGATTTGAAATGTTTCTCTCCCATTTTTGCCAAATTTTCTTTCAATTCTTCAGGAACTTTAAGATTATCCTTATCCATAGTTTGACGGATTGATTTGTACAATTCAAAATCAGCTTTTTCCTTCGCCGAAAGGCTAGAAATTAAGTCTGCTCCCTCTTGAGGGGATAAATCTCCTCGTAAATAGTCCTCAAATAATTCGTAATTACTATTGTTCATTGATCAATTGTTTAAACTTTGGATCTGATTTGACCAGACGAATTAATTTGGCTTTGCATTCTGCGGCTTTTTTTCTCACATAGGCGTAACTCAAATCGAGTCGCGAAGCAATTTCCTTCCATTTCATATAATTTCCTTTTTCCGTTCTTGTCCAAGACAGTCTGATAATTTTTTGGCAAGAAGGTCCGAGTTCGTTTAATTTTTGATCAATAATACGCGATTGATCCTCTTGATGAAAAATCAAATTAATATCCGCTTCATAATCTACTGTCAAGATATTTTCCAAAACATCGGTAAAGCTGTCAGTCGATTTACGTTGTTTATTTCTCAATTCATTCAACCATTTTCTTTTACACATGAGATATAAAAAATTCTGAAGTGGACAGGTTAAAATAAAACCATCATATGCCATTTTATACAACTTAATCAAACATTCTTGAAAAAGATCTTTGGCTTCATTAACGGAACCGTTATTCTTCACGACCATGCTCTTTATTAGGGTGCTATGATTAGAATATATTTCTTCTATGAGAGATGTATCATTCTCTAATAATGCGACAATGTATTTATGGTCTGGATGTTTTTTGACCGACATATCTAATTCAATAATTTCTAAAAGGGTATTCATATAAATTTACAATTATTTGGACACTCATTTAATACCCAAAATGAGATTTATGTTACTTTATTTTGATATTTCGTGCAGCGTTTTTCAATCCGAAAGTATTATACTAATAACAAACGCAAACAATTTAGTATTTAACGCAAAAGTTCACTGACGTTAAATCAATCTTAATCAAATTTTTACTGTAGTCGAGAATAGACATTAAAAAAAATGTCATGAACTAGTTATGTTTTGAATTAAACGGGTATGAATATAAAAAGAACGAAATGTTAATCTAATTAGGGGGTAACACTTTTCATCCTGAGGGTATTGTACAATATGAAAAGAAAACTTCAGTAATTAAAAACGATTATTCAGAATTAAACTCACAAGCATGAAAAAAAATATTAAAATCAGTTGTATACTATTAGCTTTTGCGATAAGCATTTCTTCATGTTCTTCAAGCACGATGGGCTGCTATGGTTTTGCAAACACAAAGAATATAAAGGAATCAAAAAAGTCAAGGAATAAATTTAAAAAAGGAAAGGTCACCGAAAGGGCAATCACATTGCACGATGTCCAAAAATCATTACATCACATATCATAATCCAAAATCATGAAATATCTAATTATCATACTCAGCATCCTATTTTGCAATTCTGCAGTCAATGCCCAATTAAGATTAGGGCTTAAAGCCAATTATGCAAAAACACTTGGCTCATCAAACACCATTCAATATGGCGACGAAAACGGACACCTACTCTATGAAATGGATTATGTCTCATCTAAAGACTGTAGTTCATTTGGCCTAACTGCCTATTATGAAACGGGATACCTTTTCTTTCAAGGTGACATGATGTATAGAAAGTGTGAAGTAAACTTTGGCTTACGCGAATATACAGTAGAACATCCTTCCAATTTTAACTTCTCAGAAACTTATCATCTTATTCACTTGCCGATTGCAGGTGGGGTGAAATATGGCAATCTCAAATTTGGAGTTGGGCCCATATTTAACATAAATGTTCAAAGCGATATTGTCTTAGATGAAATGGAACTGTTTGAAGTCAATGGAAGAGATTTGAGCATGGGGTTTCAATTTATGGTAGGATACAAGCTTCATAAATTTGTCCATCTCGATTTAAAATTTGAACGAACATTCAACAACGTGGCTGATCACTATCGCTACAAATATTCTCAAAGAAATTTAGAAGTTAGTCCCAACATCCTCAGTGTGGGTTTAGGATTTATCTTATAATAGTTTAGTTAATCGTTAGTTTATTGCAAAGCTCTTGTTGGGTCCTCCAGCAGGAGCTTTTTGATATAATATCAAACACTTATCTTCATGTCAATTTTAACAAAGTGATTAAACATCTTAAAAGATCGGACATTGACACTACTCGTTGGAATGATTCCATAAAAAAATCACTCAATGGGACTATCTATGCGATGTCTTGGTATTTGGATTATTCATGTACAAGCTGGGAAGCTATTGTTATGGGAGATTATGAGGCCGTACTTCCATTGCCAGTTTTTGTGAAATTTGGCATACCAATGATCATAACTCCTTTAACGATACAACAGTTGGACATTTATAGTACCATCAATTTAAGTAAGGAGCAATCTTTAGAAATTATAAATGCGATCCCGAAGCGATTCAAGAGAATACACATTACTTCTCAGAATCAGATTTTTTCTGCTTTTCCATTCGGCGTCAAGCCAAAAATAAAGCAAAAAATTAATTTAATCCTTCCGCTTAATAAGCATTACGAGATACTTCATAGTGCATTTTCAAATTCTCATATTAAGGGAATCAAAAGAGCACAAAAGGAGAATTTTGTTCTTCAATATTCTACAAAGGCAACCGAATGTGTCGATTTTTTTAAGTCTAATGTAGGTTCTAAAATCAGTTTACCCAATAGTTATTATATCCAAATTGAAAAAATAATCAGTGCTGCACTTCAACATAAATCGGGCAAAATTTATCAAGTAGTATCGCCGACACATGGGATCATGGCGATGAGCTTTATTGGAATCTATAAAAATAGAATTTACGATCTTTTGTCATCTAGTAGTCCTTTGGGTAAAAAGAAGAGGGCTATGTTTTTTTTGATTGATCAGATCATTCAAGAATATTCAAACCGTGAAGTGATATTCGATTTTGAGGGAAGCTCCATTGCTGGAATAGCTGATTTTTATAAAGGATTTGGTGCGATAGAAGATCCTTACTATGTCTTTGATAGGTGGCGTGATGATTTTTTAGCTCGCTTTACGCGAATGTTGTATAAAATAAAACAATAATACTATGGAAGAAGAACTGTTTAATGAAGTCGGAAAGAGTATTGACGGAGCTGCTCCCGGAAATCTATTTGGTAAACCCTGCTTTAAAGTAGAGGGGAAAGCCTTTGCTTGTTATTTTGAACAGTGTATGGTTTTTAAATTATCTGGAGAAACACATCGGAAAGCCTTGAGCTTGAAAGATTCCAAACTATTTGATCCATCCAAAAAAGGGAGACCTATGAAAGAATGGGTCCAAGTGCATTATCAACATCACCAAGAATGGTTGAAGTTTGCAATGGAAGCAATGAAATATGTGCAATCGACTAATAAAAAATAGTGCCTACTAATAGACCTTTTTTTAAAATTTTATCACCTTCCCGACAGATCTCTGATTAGCATGTTCCGTTGTAATTATATACGTACCCTTATGCCATTGATCCGATACCAAAACATCCCGACCAAAATCAAAACCATCATTTGTATATACCTCCAGCCCATTCATATCTGTTACACGGATTTTCCCGATACCAGATAAACCATCAATTCGAAGCATGGTATTATATGAAAAAAGGCTAGGATAAATTTTCAATTCATTATTCAATTGGGTTAATTCTAGCGAGGAAGGAAGTACATATTCCGTTGTGGCAACATTGGTGATGATCGGGGCATTAAAATCAAAAAAGATCGCGGCTTGATTTGGTATTACGTCACCGATCACAAGGTCATCTTTTATTTTTATTTCGTATTCAATAAAACCATGACTTTCGGGTTCGTTGGTGAGGCTGTCAATTAGAAATATTTCTTCAAAGACGAATGACAATTCATCGGCACTTTCCATTCTGATTTCTACTGGATGACTTGTAACAATATTGGAAATCGTATTGATTTGTAAAAAATCACTTATCCGATTTTTTACAATGACATTTTCTGCATAAAATGTTCCTGTATTTTGAAATCGAATTAGATATCTCAAAGTCTTTTCACCGACAACATCGGGCTCGTATAAAGTATCACAATCAACTTGGATATCATTAGGGTCGTAAGAACCAACCACTTCATCAAGTCGAATGAAAGTATTGTTGTCTGAGTTAAAATCATTTTGGTCCATTTGAACTGATGCGATATTTTCAAGGATGGTCCCTAAGTTGGTTGTGCTACTCAATTCAAACTGAAGCCAAATCAATCCTTCTTCTAATGGATCGAGATTGCCAAGTTCAAACTCTACACTATTGTTTCCAGAAGTTGAAATTGGAATCGAAGAATCCAATAATGTCAAGCTTGGCTCGTATTCAAAACTAAGTTTTGCATTGGTGATCGCATTTCCAAAGTTTCTATACTTCAAATAATATTTAGATTCAAAACCAGGTCGAACAACATTATCTGTATGCGCTGTCACACAGAGATCATATAGATTGTCTGGTATTTGAATTGCGAAATCCTTTTCACTCGTATTTGCCGTATTATGAGATTCTGGAAAGACCTCGGCGTGTGGACTCTCTAATATTGGCATAATATTGCCATCATCAATATGAAGCAAATTGTAAATCCCTTCAGAATTTGTGAAGCTAATGTTGTCTCCATCTTCCATGACTATTTTAATCAATTCCAAAGGCTGATCCGATGGATCTTTCACTTGGTCCTTGTCAATATCAAGGTAAACACAATCCGTCGTATTCTTAATGAGAATATCATCTACGTCCAAGGTGAAAAATCCATGACGTTCATTACAAACAATGGCCTTGTCTGCAATGACATCCAATCTCACAATTTCATTGGCGGGTAATCCTTCATTAAATTGTATCCAATTTAATCCGTAATCTGTAGAGACTACAACTCCATAATTTCGAAGAGCCATAAGATAGTATTCTCCCAATTGAATCATGTTCCCGACACTTTGAGGAGAATTTAAAAATGGTACGATCACCTCTGGAAAATTTTGCGCTGTCCTTGTCCAATTTTCTCCGCTATCGTGGCTGATATAAAACTCAAAGTAATCATTACCTGTCCTTTCCAAACTTAGCAACAAGGCATCATCCATTGAATATAATCGAGTTCCATTGATACCAAAGCTAGGATCCGATCCTAAATCCAAACCATTATTTTTAGTTTGCCAAGAATCATTTGATTCATCATATAGCAAAACCCCGTCACTACCAATCCCGAAAATTTGATTCTTATGAGTTTTGATCTCGGAAAGGTAAATGTCGTATAGTTCAGACCTGTCTTTCCAAGTTTGACCAAAATCTTCAGAATAGATTTGATGGTTTCCGAAATTAAAATAAAAAAGCTTACCGTCTTGATAAAAACAATAATCAGAATCCAACCAAGATCCTTCAGAGGTGGAATAAACCAATTGGAGATTTCCTTGATCATCCATGACGTATAATTCATGATCTGTTCCAGCTCCTTGTTCATCCCCAAGAATAACAAACTTATCATCGGCGACAAACAATTCATCTATGTTATAATCAGGTAGTACCGATTCGATCTTCATGACATTATCATCAGCGATCGATCCATAAACAATTCCTTCTGAACCCAGTTTGCTATAAACGATATGATTGTCAAGAATTGTAAAATTTGAAATGTAATTACTTGCGACACCTTCCATTCTGGGCACGACAGATGAAAAACTCAAATCTGTTTCTTCGACAGCGTACCATGATGAAATAAAAACACGACCATCGTCTAAAAAAACCATGTTTTCATAAGGGGTGTTATCATGTAGTACTTCTTCCCAGGATGCCCCAGAATCTTGGGAGCGGTAAACATCTTTTTCATAAAGTAAATACCAATCACCGTTATGAGCCCAAACACTTTCGCCAAACGAAAAATTACCATTTACAAATGTATTACTTAGATTGAAACTAGTTCCGTTATCCACACTGTAGTGAATTGAATCACCCACCAATAAAATATTATCACCGTTTTGATGCATTCTGGGATAGCTATCTTCTTCAATGAAAAAATCAAGCTTTGTCCATTGAGTAAAATCATCATTAGGAATCCAATACTCATTATCCGTACTCCTCACGTAAATAACATCTTGAGATTCGTAGTAACTCTTGGCAACAAATGGCCGTAAATTGAGGTCTGTCAAAATCCAATTATCTCCACCATCAATTGAGTAATACAAGATGTTATTTTTGGCATAGATCATTGCTTGATCGGTCAATTCAATTTCTGGAAATTGAACTTCAAAAGGGATATTTAGAACATTCCATGTGATTCCTTCATCTTTAGAGATTAAGTTATAACTCTCTTCATGAAATGGATTGAAGAGACGAACATAGATCATATTACCAGCAGTAAAAACTCTACTTACTGATCCTTTTTCAAGATCATCATTTCCTTCAAAAACATTTTTCCAATCTATGTTTTCTTTTGATGTAATGTAAAGACCACTATAAGTCGCCAAAACAATTT
>JAHDBI010000045.1:8914-28226 GCA_020630475.1 Saprospiraceae bacterium | reverse complement strand
TTATAATTAAATATTGATCAATCATGTCACTAAAATAGACTTACAGAAAAAAAAGCCCAGCTATAAGCCGGGCTTCTCAATATTTAAGTATCTAGTTGATTATCTTGGAATCAAGCTAAATTCTGTTCTTCTATTTAACGCTCTTCCTTTGAGTGATGAGTTATCAGCGATTGGTTTAGATTCTCCATAACCAGCATAATTCATTCTGTTGGAAGAAACTCCTCGAGCAATTAAAAACTCGTAACAAGCCTTTGCTCTTCTTTCAGATAATTCCTGATTAGCTCGTGCACTACCCGTATTATCTGTATGACCTGCAATGGAAAGGTTGTAATCTGGATATCTTCTCATAATATCTGCTATCTGATTTAGAATAGCGCTCGACTCTGATTTTAAAGTGGATCTACCAGTATCAAATTCAACAGATCTCATCGCGATATCTAAAGTCTCTCTATCCGCTTGACTAATCTCAGGACAACCATTTGTAGCTACAGAACCTGGTGAGTTAGGACATCGATCTCTTCCATCATGAATACCATCACCATCAGAATCAGGACAGCCGTCATAAATCGCTAAACCAGCTGCTCTAGGACATTTGTCTAGGTTATCTGCAATTCCATCACCATCAGAATCAGGACAACCATTTGTAGCTGCTGAACCAGCATCATTTGGACATCTATCTTCACTGTCTGGAACACCATCGTTATCTCTATCATTTTTCGGACATCCGGCATTTGATGCTGGACCTGCTATATCAGGACATTTGTCTCTAGAATCAACAACTCCATCGTTATCTCTATCTTTTGACGGACAACCTTTATTACTTGCTGGACCTGCGACATTAGGACATTCATCTTCGTTATCAGAAACTCCATCATTATCTGTGTCTGGGCACCCTCTGAATTCTTTTAATCCGAAAACCTCTGGACATTTATCTTCAAAATCAGCAACCATGTCACCGTCAGAATCAGGACAACCGTTTAAATCTTGTGGACCTGGTGCTTGTGGGCATAAGTCAACATCATCAAATATACCGTCTCCATCTGAATCTTTATGGGCAATAGGAGTTTCTACCTTCTTAGTTTCCTCATCTTTGTCCCATAAATAAACAAATCCTAGGCCATGGTGTAGATTATTTCTGTCTACACTAAAAGAATATCTGTACGATGATTGCCAATTGATATAAGCATTATCCGCAACTTTGAAATTTAGTCCAAAACCAACAGGTGCTTGCAAGTTAAATTCGCCATCAACTTCTGTAGCTCCACCAATACCTCCCATTATGTAAGGAATTACGTTGGCCGTAGGATTATAAAATTGATATTGAACTTGTGCATCAAGACCGTAAACTGTTTTGTGAAGACAGTCAATGTTTTCTTGATTGGTCACCACTCCCATTTTAAAAGGAAAAACAAGATTTACATTTTCTTGTAATCTCATGTGATATCCAAATTCTACACCATGGTGATAAGCATTAAACTTTGTGATTTCACCACCATTCTGAGATTGATAATCCATGAACAATCCCTTGAAAGACATTCCTTTCGAATACATAGGATTTTGGGCTTGTAAAGTATGAACGGACATCATTACAGCTACAATGAACATAAGAATTTTAAAACGTTTCATATCGGTTTCTTTTTTTCACGAGGAAATATTAGACAAAAGTATAATATTATTCGCCAATTTCACAGTGAAACAACGTTAAATATTAAATAATTTCGTAATGTGTTGTATTTTGATTTACAGACCCTTTGTGTTGTAACTCAAGGTATTGTGAAGGATGTACAGAAGGATTAACTTATTTTATCAAAATATCCAGTTGATCTGTTTTTTTGAACCTCGTTCCAGTTGAAATATCTACCATTCATGGCTATATAAACTCCGTGATCCAAAGTCTGTAAGAAAGCGAGAGCACTACCTAAATTAAAGAATCCATCCGAGCTACTACCAAAAGCATATGGAATCATTGCGCCAGTTAAGACAATAGTTTTCTTAATATTCTCCTTGGCCAGAGCCTCTGCCGTTTTAACCATGGTATCTGTTCCATGTGTCACTAAGATCTTGTCAGATTTTGCTCTTTTACAATTGTTGATTACAATGTTTCTGTCATCATCAGTCATTTCTAGACTGTCCAACATCATTAGGGTTTTAACATCGATATCAAGCGTACATCGACCTCTTTCGAACATTTCTTGTAAATGGGTATCCTTAAAAAATAATTCTCCAGTAATGAAATTGTATTCTTTATCAAAAGTACCGCCTGTGATGAAAACTTGAATTTGATCCTTCATGCTATAATGGAATGTTACTGTGCTTTTTCTTGGGTAATTGATCCACCTTATTTTCAAGCATGGAAAAACCTTTAATTAACTTTATTCTAGTATCAGACGGGATAATCACTTCATCCACAAATCCTCTGCTAGCAGCTTTGTAAGGATTCGCAAAAGTGTTTGCATATTCTGCTTCTTTTTCAATTAACTTTTCCTCTGGATTATCTGAATTTCTAATTTCATTTTTAAAGATAATTTCACTCGCTCCTTTCGCACCCATTACCGCAATTTCGGCAGATGGCCAAGCATAATTCAAATCTGATCCGATATGTTTAGAATTCATGACATCATAAGCTCCGCCGTAAGCCTTTCTTGTTATGACCGAAATTCTTGGCACTGTCGCCTCACTGAAAGCAAAAAGAAGTTTAGCCCCATTCGTAATAATAGCATTCCATTCCTGATCAGTACCAGGCAAGAAACCTGGAACATCTACCAATACTAAAAGTGGAATGTTGAAGCAATCGCAAAACCGAACAAACCTTGCTGCTTTCTTAGAACTTTCGACATCAAGCACTCCAGCAAGGGAGATTGGCTGATTCGCTACAATTCCGACACTTCTGCCTGCTATTCTCGAAAAGCCGACTACGATGTTTTCCGCAAAATCTTTATGCACCTCATAAAAAGAATCCTTATCACAAAGCTCATTGATGACTTCCCTGATGTCATAGGGTTGATTGGCAGATTCTGGAATTATAGCATCTAACAATGGTCTAGTTTCGTCACCTAATTCGTAACGCAATGGCTCTGTTTTTTCCTCACAATTTTGAGGCATGTAACTCAGGAGTCTTTTTACTTGTTGAATACAATCAAGATCGTTTGATGCCGTAAAATGCGTCACTCCTGATTTAGTGGCATGTGTTTGTGCACCACCAAGCTCTTCTGAACTCACTTCTTCATTGGTCACTGTTTTAACCACATTCGGTCCGGTCACAAACATGTAAGAAGTTTGTTCAACCATAATAGTAAAGTCTGTAATGGCTGGAGAATAAACTGCCCCCCCCGCACAAGGTCCCATAATCGCAGAGATTTGCGGCACAACTCCAGAAGCTAAAGTATTTCTATAAAATATATCCGCATATCCTCCGAGTGAACGAACACCTTCTTGAATCCTTGCTCCACCGGAATCATTCAACCCGATTACTGGCGCACCATTTTTCATAGCCATGTCCATGACCTTACAAATTTTCTCAGCATAAGTCTCCGAAAGAGATCCACCAAAAACAGTAAAGTCTTGTGCAAAAACATATACTAGCCTTCCATCGACGTTGCCATAACCTGTAACTACCCCATCTCCTAAGAATACTTGCTTTTCCATGCCAAAATCATGAGATCTATGCTGAACAAACATGCCTATCTCCTCAAATGTACCATCATCTAGAAGCAAATGAACTCGCTCTCTTGCGGTTAGTTTTTTCTTCTTGTGTTGTTTGTCTATTCTTTCTTGCCCACCACCAAGTTTGGCTTCTTCCCTCAGTGATATTAGTTTTTCGAACTTCTCCTTCATATTCAACAGATTTAAGAAATTCAAATATAAATATTCCAAATATCATAGAGCATTCAAATTTATGTTACTTTTGAAATAGATAATTTAGACATCATGGAAGACCACAAAAAATTGCTATCAACGAAGCTGCAGTCCATGTCCGAATCTGCAACTATTATGATGGCAGAGAAGGCAAGAGAACTGAAATCTCAAGGAGTAGACGTGATTAGCTTAAGCCTTGGAGAGCCTGACTTTGATACGCCAGACCACATTAAAAATGCAGCTAAAAATGCCCTTGATGAAGGATTTACAAAATATACGCCTGTACCTGGTCATCTTGCCTTGCGTGAAGCCATTTCTGAAAAGTTCAAGCGTGATAATCAATTAGAATATGGCCCAAATCAAATAGTGGTCAGTAATGGCGCCAAACAAAGTATCGCCAATTTGTGTCTTGCATTATTGGATCCAGGTCAAGAGGTAATCATTTTGACACCTTATTGGGTTTCGTATTTTGATATTGTCAAATTTAGTGGAGGTACTCCCGTTGCATTGAGTGCTGGAATAGATCGAGACTTCAAGGTCAAAGCCGAGGATCTAGATGAAGCCATTAATGATAAAACTAAAATGATTCTATTTTCTTCACCTTGCAATCCTACGGGTTCGGTTTATTTGAAATCAGAATTGGAGGCAATTTCCGAGGTGATTAAAAAATATCCAAATGTATTTGTCATATCAGACGAAATATACGAGCACATCAATTTCACGAATGAACATTGCAGTATTGGATCTTTAGAGGGCATGTTGGAGAGAACTATAACAGTAAATGGATTTTCTAAAGGCTATGCCATGACGGGTTGGAGGTTAGGATATATAGGAGCACCGTTATGGATTGCTCAGGCTTGTGCCAAAGTTCAAGGTCAATTTACTTCTGGAGCTACATCTTTTGGACAAATGGCGGCTGTAGCTGCATTGAATAGCGACCAGCGACCGAGTCATAAAATGAAAGAAGCTTATTTACGTAGAAGGGATTTCATGGTTAAAAATCTGTCCGCCATTGACGGGATTGATGTTAATAATCCGCAGGGAGCCTTCTATATTTTTGCGGATGTTAGTGGATCTTTTGGACGATCAAACGGTAAAAATACCATTGAAACGGCCAATGACTTTGCTGAGATTATGTTAACTGAAGCACATGTCGCCATGGTGAGTGGTACTGCCTTTGGAAATAAGGATTGTGTGAGATTGTCATATGCAGCAGCTGACAACATTCTTAAAGAGGCGGTAGAAAGAATGGCTAAAACCCTTTCTAGTTACCGTTAGTTTCTAAGCTTATGTCGCTCAAGAAAATGTTGATACATGTTGACATGAGCGCTATTATTTTCATCAAAATCTGATGAATATTTTCCTTGGGTTATCCTTTGGCGCAAAGCCTCATAAACACTGATCGCACAGGCAACAGAAATGTTTAAACTTTGTACCATTCCGAATTGAGGGATCACCAGATTCTGATCTACATGTTGAAGTGCTTCATCCGTTATTCCGTCATGTTCGTTACCAAATAACAGAGCACATGATTCGTGCAAAGAAAGATCATGAATGCTCTTTGCATCATGAGACAAATGCGTTCCGTATATCTTTTGGTACTTGCTTTTAACCACCTCCATACATTCCTTGACGTCCTCAAAATATATGACCTTCACCCATTTTCCAGATCCAGAAGAACTGTTTAATCCAAAGAGTTTATCCTTGGGCTTCTTTTCGGAATTCAAGACGTATATCTCGGATATTCCAACGGCGTCACACGAGCGCATAACTGCACCGATGTTGTGAGGGTCATGAACGTTTTCTAAGATGACGGTTAAATCATTCTGTCTTTTGGAAATGACGGATTTAAAACGTTGTTCTCGTTTAGGAGTGATTTCCATTATCTGACTCGAACAAATTTAGTACCGTCAAATCTGATAATATCTAGATGTTTATTGGCAAAATAATTCACCTTTCCTTTCATACCTAATTCACTAGATGATTTGACAACCTCTTGATCAATACGATATGTGGTTTGTAGCATTTGATCCGCACTTTTATTAAGATGATATTGGAAGTTTTTTCCATAGGTATTCAATTTATTACCTATGTAATACATCATATCATATCCATCATAAGCATCTTTTGTGGGTAGTGCTCCATATTGATCATAATACCTCCTTCTAAAACTTTTGACCTTACTATTTTCTTGATCCACAAATTTTGAACGCACTACATGGAGGTTTAAATTTCTAAAGTAATCATAGCTCACTCTTTCAGACTCTAACATAATGGGCATACCAAAAACATATACGGTATTAGGTCCTTTCTCTACACGTAATTTTCGCAAACATGAATAGATAAAATCCTCATCGGCACCTTTCCAATTTGGAATAATAAATACGCTGGCTTTGTCCACATGAAAAATAGAATCGAAGGCTGTTTCACCCATTTTAAGAGAATCACTGTTCACCATATACTCAGGGAAACTAGCAGTACGATCGCCGTTTCTTTCACGCAGCACTTTGTTGAAGTACTTAAATCTTGCTTTATCCTTACTTCCTTCTTTGCCAATCAAGAATACCTGATCTGCAGAAAATCTACTTAAAACACTTTCTGCTAATTTGTAATAATGCTCATCAAGCATTGGTCTTAACTGAACATAATAAGGGTTGTTTTTCGTTAGTTTAGAACTTGCTCTCCATGGTGAAACTACAGGGATTTCATTTTCCTTTCCGTATTGAATAGCTTCCTTTAATTTGTCATTGGTGTATGGACCTACAATAACATCTGCATCTCGGTTGCTTGAGGATTTTAAAATAGATGTTACATTTTCTGTCGATTTGGAATCTTCAACATTGACCAATAATGAAATTCCATCTTGCTCCAAATCCTGCAATGCAAGATTAACCCCTCCATAATAGTTTACAAATCGATAAATGTTTCTATCATTTTCAATACTTGTTAATCTATTGGCCTTAGCCGCATCAAAGGGAATCAATAAACTCACTTTATAAGAATCTTTAGTGTCTATGGCCTCCACATTTTTCTCAGATATCGGAGGGAATTCTTCTTTGGACACTTCAGTCCATTGAACGGTGTCAATGACAGTAGATGATTTTTTCTTTTTAGGTTTATTCTTCACCACTTTCGTGGAACGTGTGTCTTTCTTTTTGGAAACGGCCTTTTTCGATCCACCACAAGATGCAATCCCAAAGACGAACAAACAAAACAGAAGAATTTTACTCCCATTCAATAGTTGAAGGTGGTTTTGTACTGATATCATAAACAACTCTATTTATACCTTTAACCTGATTAATTATATCGCTAGATACTTTTGCTAAAAACTGATGTGGAAGTTCGCTCCATTCTGCTGTCATACCATCGACTGAGTTAACACAACGTAATGCAACTGTAAATTCGTATGTTCTTTCATCACCCATTACACCAACCGACTTTACAGGAAGAAGTATTGTTCCTGCTTGCCATACTTTGTCATACCATCCCGATTCCTTCAAATGCTTAATGAAAATATGATCAGCCTCTTGATTCAATCGTATTTTATCTTTAGTGAGTTCACCAAGCACTCTTATAGCTAAACCAGGTCCTGGAAATGGATGTCGATTAATGAGATGAGCTGGGACCCCGATTGTTTTTCCTACTTTTCGTACTTCATCTTTGAAAAGCATTCTTAATGGTTCGACGATTTTTAAATTTAATTTATCGGGTAAACCACCTACATTGTGATGCGACTTAATGGTTACAGAAGGTCCATGAACGGATACTGATTCAATCACATCTGGATAGATCGTTCCTTGACCAAGCCATTTGATATTTTCTATTTTTTTGGACTCCTCTTCAAATACTTCTATGAATACTCGGCCAATAATTTTTCTTTTTTTCTCCGGATCTGAAACGCCATGTAACTCAGTAAGGAATCGCTCCGAAGCATCGACACCAACAATGTTGAATCCCATGGTTTCATAGTCTCTAAGTACTTGCGTGAATTCCTCTTTTCTTAGAAGACCGTTGTCAACAAAAACACAAACTAATTGATCTCCGATAGCTTTTTTTAGTAGACTCCCAGCTACTGTAGAGTCTACCCCACCTGAAAGACCAAGTACTACTCTATCATTACCAATTTGCTCTTTCAATTTCTTAACAGTTTCCTGGACAAAAGAGTCTGGTGTCCATGATTTATCACAACCCACGACTTTAGATATGAAATTGTCTAGGATTTGAAGTCCGTTTAAACTATGCGTAACCTCTGGGTGAAATTGTAGACAGTAAACAGGGTGATCCAATTGACCATCATTTGATTTAAAAGCGGCCACAGGAATGTCATTTGTTTTGGCAATGACCGTAAAACCGTCCGGTACACTTTTAATAGAGTCTCCATGCGACATCCAAATTTGAGATGCATCATCGATACCTTCAAAAAGAACGTCGTTGTTTTCCATTACTAATGCAGCCTTTCCGTATTCTCTTTTATCAGATTTTTCAACAAGGCCACCAAGTTTATCGGCGATAAGTTGCGCACCATAGCAAACACAAAGCATTGGAATTTTTCCGACTAATTTATCCAAATCAATGAGCAAGGCATTCTCATCTTTTACAGAAAATGGACTTCCTGATAAAATTATCGCACGTAATTCACCTAACTCGTTAGGAACTTTGTTGAATGGTTGTATCTCCGCATAGACATTTAATTCACGTAATCGCCTCGCAATGAGCTGAGTGTACTGAGATCCAAAATCTAAAATGAGCACTTTATCTGTCATGCTGCAAATATAGATTTTTATTGATATGTAGTAAAAGAATTACCTAAGAAGGAGGCTCGAATATTAACCCTCTAAACCTCGACCAGACTTATTGATTTTCCCTTTAGACTCTAATTCTTTCATCAATTTGTCCAAGACGCCATTAATGAAATCCTTACTTTTTGCAGTGCTGTAGTTTTTGGCTACTTCAACATATTCGTTGAGGGTCACTTTAGGAGGAATACTCGTGAAGCCAACAAATTCACAAATAGCCATTTTAATTAAAATCATATCGACAATGGCTACTCTTTCATGATCCCAATTCTCTAAGGTCGGTTTAATCATTTCAAGGAGTTTATCATCCTTATTAAATGCATCAGTGAGTAATTGCTCGCCAAAATCTTTAACGGTCTCATCGTCTGGCTTATAGTCTTCGTAGAACTTTTGGTTTTCGGAAGGAAGAGATTTCAGACATTTTTTAAAGGCACCAACGATCAAGGATTTGTCATCAAGCCAACTTGGAAATTTATCTTCCATGATTTCATTGAAATATTCACTTTTCCGACAAAAACGATATAACTCTAGAAGAATTTCTAAGGTACTTTCTGCTGTACTAGATTCTTTCTGGTAATTTAAGTAGACCTCTTCTTTAGAAAATTCGTGATATATCTTCTTCAACATATCAGCGTTTTCACCTTCTATGAATCCGAGTTTGGAGAATTCTTTTGACAATAATTTGTTGTTTGCTAGACTAGCAATGATTTCGTTGTCGTATAATTTTGAGGAAAAATTCTTGTCGTAATCGCTGGGCAAGTACTTAGACTTTCGTTTTTCCCCGTCTTCTACTGCGAATTGAGTGATGTCAACAACATTTTTGATGTTGAACAACAACAATTCATAGCTACTATTGATAGTTTCCCAATAGCGAGCCATCGCTTCTTTAAAGCTTAATTCTGGATCTCTGCTCAAAGTAAACAAGAGTTGCATAACTTTTATGCGAACATTCCTTCTGCTTATCATTTCTTACCACTCTATATATTACAACTAGATATAATACAAAGAAAACAATTTTATCTTATTCGAGCGATAATATTATCATTTTCTCGATAACAGCTTTATTTATTTCATGATTTTCTTAATCTGTGCATAGCTTGGCAATTTTTTAATATGCCATTTATCTATAATGACGCCATTATGCCAGAGAACTACACCTGGATTTGATCTGACTATTGTCTTTAATAAAATATCATCTGCGGTTAAAAACAATAGATCATTTAAGCCACTGTCTGACTTGAAATCTTCTATCATTTCTTCTCCTGCGCCGCCTACGATCGCATAAACAGGAATGTTATCTTTCGCAGCATCCTGTAGTAAAGGACCGATTTTGTTTTTATAATTATTCAGGAATGTATCATCCCATGTATAATCAAAATAATCTTCTTTACTTTCTACCACTTTGTCAAAGGATTTGACCAGGTCATTGACACCGTCTTGAGTAACTATTGTATCCACTGTAAAAATGGAGTCTCTTAAAGTTCGTTGTTTTTTGATTGGATCACCATACATTTTATAAGATACGATCATAAAATGGTAACCTTCATTATCAAGTATAGAATATGTTACATCTTCACCATTTACATCACTGATTTGAAAATCACTGATCTTAGTAGTAGGAATGGATGATTTTCCTTTGACTTGTTCTAAAACATCATGCGTCTTTTTATACTCTTGAAATGTCTTCATGTACTCTGCATAAGGTACGTCAATGACACTTTTATCCTGTCGGTTTTCTAATCTATAAGCGATGATTGGGACATTCGCCATAGCTTCTTCTTCGATCATCTTTTGATCTCGTACATTTTTACCTTTGTTAAACGGTCTAAAGTCGTAACCAGGTAGATCCCAAGAAAAATTGCTGATACAATAAACTAAAAATCCAACGACACCAATTGCGGTGATGATGTTTCTTATTTTTCCTGAAAATAATACATGCATCGTCTTATACCTCAATAAAAATAAAATAGCAGGTACCATTAAAGCGACATCTTTAAGAAATGAAGTTTTGGGTTCTAATTTTAGGAAATCACCAAAACATCCACAATCAGTAACCTTCATATTAGACTCGACATAAGGTCCCCATCCAGAAAAACTAAAGAAATTAACATCCTGTGGTACGTAACCTGTTAAGTAAGTAAAACCGGTTAGGAAAGTAAAGAACAATACTAAGAGGAAAAATGCCCAAGAGGTCCATTTTGGCCAATGACCAAGAATTAAAAGAATACCCAATAAGATTTCAAAGACAATCATCAATACAGAAAATGAAGCAGAAAATCCAGAAAGGAATGGAAATAACGGAGCTATGAATGAAAACCAGGTCGCTTCAAAAGTAGATTCAAATTCCGTAAAATACTGTTCCATTTTGTAGGCAGTTCCTAAAGGATCCACAGCCTTAACAAAACCTGAAAAGATGAATAAGGCGCCACAATAATTCTGCAAAAAACTGATGACCCAATTTTCAACTTTTTTTCCATTTAGAAAATATACGATTCCGGTAAGAATGATGGCAGCAACTGCCACACCCATTAAAAGTCCACTTAAGGTTATTGACATGATGTATTCTTTTCTGAAAGTTTAATTAATGCAAAAACTGAATAGTTTAGGATGTCCTGATAATTGGCGTCTAATCCTTCGGAAACAATCGTTTTTCCCTCGTTATCTTCAATTTGCTTGATCCTAAGTAGTTTCATAAGGATTAAATCCGTGATACTCGATACCCTCATATCTCTCCAAGCCTCACCATAATCGTGATTTTTATTTTCCATCAAGGTTTTGGTATCTGCGACTATTTTGTCATAGTGTCCCATGACTATTTCTGTGGCTAAATCTAATTCATCGTAATTTCCAATCTCCATTTGAATTAAAGACATGATTGAATAATTTACGAGGGCTATAAATTCACCATCGATAGCTTCATCTATTTTGAGTACTCCTTTTTCTTGGACACTTCTTATTCTCATTGCCTTAATATACAGTTGGTCTGTCAAAGAACTTAATCTAAGAATTCTCCAAGCTGTCCCATAATCAATCGTTTTCTTTTGAAAAAGACTCCGACAATTATTTATGATTTGATCGTATTGTTCTCCTGTTGTCAAAACAGCATGTTTTTTTGCAAATATAAATAAGTATTATGCTTTATATGATTCAAATTTACGCTCAAATGAAGAAGAATTAACAAATGAAAATATAACATTGTATAACAAGTTGTTAAAGACTTACCTTCACACCATTAAAAAGACGATTTGTGGCTTTACTTATATCATGTATTACCCTCAATGCCTTTATTGGCGTGATATTCAAAATGTTTCAAAAACATGGGGTTCAAAATTTACCTGCGATCATTGTTAACTACTTTGTTTGTGTTTTAACGGCATCAGTAGTATTGGGTGAAGTAGCCATTCCGAGTGATATTGGTTTTAAACCTTGGTTTTACTATGCCATTTTTCTTGGCTTCATCTTTGTTTTTGTTTTTACCTCATTTGCTGCTGCCGTTCAAAAAATTGGCATAGCGCTATCTACTATTTTTCAAAAAATGACGATGATGATACCCGCAGTGATGGGTATATTCTACTATAATGAGGCCGCTACCCTTTTTAAAATCTTAGGTATTTGTTTAGCCGCATTGGCTATTGTAATTATCCAGCTTCCGCTGAAAGGTGAATTAAATGCTGCGTTAAGAAAATATTGGTATTTAGCCGCGATAACATTTTTAGGAAGCGGTATTATCGATGGTCTATTATACTTTCTTGAAGTGGAAGGTATTTCTCAAAATGGGGATATCTCATTTGTAGCGAGTTTGTTTGGTTTTGCTGGAATTGCAGGATTATCCTTGTTTGTCTTTAGAAGATTGAATGATTCAACATTGCGCTTTGGTAAAAAAGAAATCATAGGTGGCATTGCACTTGGTATTCCTAATTTCTTTTCCATTTATTTATTGTTGCTCCTTTTGTCCAATGGATGGGGAGGTTCGGTCGTATTTCCCATCAATAACGTTGGTATCTTGGTATTAGCTACTTTATTTGGAGTTATACTATTTAAGGAAAAACTCAACATATATAGGGTCGTAGGATTTATTTGCGCTATTGTTTCTATTGGTTTAATTGCGTGGGGCTAATCATGAAAGATTCATTCTTAACCATAAATGGACCTTCAACGGGAGAATACAAAGAGAAAGGAAGTAAGTTTTTCTCCTATGCTTTCCCTGTAAAAAATACGGATGAGGTGGATCAATGCTTAGAACAGGTCAAGAAAGAACACTTCAAATCAAGACATCATTGCTATGCCTATCGCCTAACTTTGGATGGATCCGTCTTTAGAATCAATGATGATGGAGAACCATCGGGAACTGCTGGAAAACCAATTTTTGGCCAGCTCATAAATCGAAACATTACCAATGTATTTGTGGTTGTGGTTCGTTACTTTGGTGGTGTTAAGTTAGGTACTTCAGGATTAATTCGTTCATATAAGGAGGCGTCCATTGATGCCTTAGAAAAGTGTGAGATTATAGAGGAATTGGTGAAGACAAAGGTTGAATTGACTTTTGGTTACGATATGATGGGACAAGTTATGAATGCGTTGAAGGCTTGTGAAATTGAACTTTCATCGAAGTCATTTGAGGATATCGCCAATGTCGTCTTTTACGTTCGCAATACTCAACTTGACGAATATATACTAAAGTTGAAAAGCAAAATTCTTGATAAGTCTATCGAAGAAGTCAAAGGAATAAAAGAAGTCCCTGGATTAAAAATGACATATGACACTTAAAGTAGGAATTACAGGTGGAATTGGTTCTGGTAAAACTACCGTTTGCCATATTTTTGAATCCTTTGGAATCCCAGTATACTATGCGGATTCTGCTGCTAAGCGATTGATGCTTAGAAATAAAAAACTAAAAGATGATATAAAAAAGCTTTTAGGTAAAGAAGCGTACTACAAAAACGGAAGATTGAATAGAGCATTTGTAGCCTCTAAAGTATTCAATGATAAGAAGCTTTTGAAAAATCTGAATCAATTGGTACATCCTTGTGTTCATCAAGATGCTAATGAATGGTTTGCTCATCAGAAAACCAAATATGCCTTGTATGAAGCAGCCATTTTATTTGAATCCAATGGTTATAAATCTATGGATAAGGTCATTACGGTTATAGCAGATGAAGAAGTACGCCTTCAGCGGGTGATCAATCGAGATAAACATTCGGCGAAAGCCATAAAAGCAAGAATGAAAAATCAATGGCAAGATCATCAGAGAATACCATTAAGTGATTTTATCATAGATAATAACGGGAGTAAATCACTTATTAAGCAAGTCAATAAGATACATCATCAATTAATTTAGAAGCATTACTTTTTATCCTATTTTAGCGAAAATCTTAAAATCATGATAGTAGATAAATTGAATTCAGAGTCTTTGATGAAAATGGAAGACAAGTACGGTGCACACAACTATCACCCACTCCCAGTTGTCTTATCTAAAGGAGAAGGAGTATACGTTTGGGACCCTGAAGGGAATAAATATTTTGACTTTTTATCTGCTTATTCTGCAGTAAACCAAGGACATGGTCATCCAAAAATCTTGAAAGCATTGTATGATCAAGCTAAAGATTTGACACTAACCTCGCGAGCATTCTATAATGACCAATTGGGTCCATACGAGAAGTTCATTACCTCCTATTTCAATTATGATAAGGTGCTTCCAATGAATACAGGTGTAGAAGCTGTAGAAACTGCCTTAAAATTATGTAGAAAATGGGCGTACGAGAAAAAAGGAGTTCAAGCCGATCGCGCGAAAATCGTTTTTGCATCAGGTAATTTTCACGGTCGAACATTAGCAGTAATTTCTGCGAGCGTTGATCCTGATTCAAGAACAGGATTTGGACCTTACATGCCTGGATATGAAATCATAGAATACAATAACCTTGAAGCTTTAGAATCAGCTTTGAGTGATGAGAATATTGCAGGCTTCATCGTTGAACCGATTCAAGGTGAAGCTGGAGTGGTGGTTCCTGACTCCAACTATCTAAAAGATGCTTACGCATTGTGTAAAAAATATAACGCCTTATTTATAGCGGATGAAGTACAAACAGGAATTGCAAGAACTGGGAAATTACTCGCGACTTGTGGAAATTGCTCCTGTGAAAAATCATGCGGTAACCAACCTGAGGTGAAACCAGATATTTTAATTTTAGGTAAAGCCTTGTCTGGCGGTGTCCTACCTGTATCTGCTGTATTGGCGGATGATGATATCATGCTATGTATTAAACCAGGTGAACATGGATCTACATTTGGGGGTAACCCGTTAGCATGTAATGTGGCCATGGCGGCTTTAAATGTCATTAGAGATGAAGGATTGGCAGAAAATGCTGAAAACCTAGGAAAAGTCTTTAGACAAAGAATGCAAGCTTTGATTGATAAAAGTGATTTAGTCACTTTAGTCAGAGGCAAGGGACTTTTAAATGCCATTGTGATTAATGATGCACCGGAAAGTAAAACAGCTTGGAACATTTGCGTAGAATTAAAAGACAATGGATTGTTAGCAAAACCTACACATGGAAATATCATACGTTTTGCACCTCCTTTAGTCATCAATGAAGAGCAACTGCATGAATGTTGTGATATCATTGAAAAAACGATTTTGAATCACAAACAATAAGTTCATTCGTTTACTGTTATGAAATAGATTACATTAAGAATTATTGTAATCTAAATAGTACCTATATTAGTATACTTTCATATTTTTGAAGGATTGTCCATCCCAATTGGTTTTATTTTTTACTTAACCTTCAGACCAATAAGTTTTCTGAGCGTATGAGAATACTGTTTCTGATATTAATTCTATTTCCTTTTTCTATCCAAGGCCAGGAAAGTAATCAATTTGAATCACCATTAGAATTATTTCTAAATGGCCAAGAGTTGTATAACAAATCTGTTTTCGCTCCAGCAAAAGAACGGTTTGATGAATTGGTTTATCAATTAGAAAATGAGAAGCATTTTAGAGATGAATCTATTTATCAAGATGCTCAACTGCTTAGTCTATTATGTGGTTTACATTTGGAAATTGAAGGAGCTGAATTTGAGTTAAAGAATTTTGTTGATGCACTTTATCCAGATGCGAGGTCAAAGAAAGGTGTATTTGAATTGGGTAATTATTATTACAATCAAAAGTCTTATTCTGAGGCTATTTATTATTTCGATAAAATGGAGGCGTTTCATCTAAATCAGGATGAACGATCAGAAATTAATTTTAAAAAAGGTTATTGTCTCTTTGTCAACAAGCGATTTTCTGAAGCGGAAAGAGTTTTGTTGAGATCGATTAATACAAAAAACAAGTATTACTACCCGACCAACTATTACTACGGAATGTGTCAGTATTTTAGCCAGGATTACAAAGGGGCCATTGTGTCTTTTGAACGAGTAAGTAGTGCAGCTAAATATAAAGGTCAAATTCCTTATTATATTTCTCAAATTCATTTTGCTGAGGGAAATTACGATCAACTTTTAAGCTATGCAGAAAGAAAAATAAAGGACCCAGCTGTCGAGAAAATACCACAAATCCGATTACTACTAGGTCAGGCATATTTTAAGAAAGGTAATTTTGAAAAATCCTTAGAACATCTAGAATTTTATGAAGCCAATACTCAGAAATTAACCAAAGAGGAATTCTACCAATTGGCATTTACGCAATACCAATTAAAAAAGTATGAAAAGGCGAAAGAGAGTTTTTTAGAATTAACAAGTTTAGATTCTAAGATGGGCCAAGTGAGTAATTATTACCTGGCCGATTGTTATTTGAAATTGAATGATAAAAATTCTGCAACCGCTGCATTTAGAAAAGTCTCCAAGATGTCTTTCGATAATGAAATGCAAGCAGAGGCGAATTTCAATTACGGTAAACTTTCAGCTGAATTAGGTAAAGACCGTGAGGCCATCAATTGCCTTTCGAATATTTCATCGAATAGTGATTATTATCGTCAATCACAAGTGATCTTAAGTGACATTTTTATCCATAGTCAAGACTATGTCAACTCCATCAAATATTTGAAGAAGATCGACCCTTTATCTCCAGAACTATCCAAAACATTCAAGAGAATTTCATTCTATAAAGGCTTACAGGATTATAATGATCAACAGCCTGAAGATGCGCTTAAATATTTTGAATTGTCTAATAGCCATATTGGAGATAAAGAAATTGAAATTCAATCTCGTTTTTGGATTGCTACTATTTACAACCAACTCGGCCGATATAATGAAAGTGAAGCCGCATTTGATTACTACTTCAGTTTGACTCATAATATAAATGAATTACCTAGCGGCTCCGAAAAACACATGGCCTATTATATTCAGGCTTACAATTATTACGAAAGAGAAAAATACGGTCCAGCTGCTGTTTTCTTTAAAAAGTCATTGTCCGAAATAGAAGGGAATAAAGACAAAATCAGTGATTCAGAGATGATGACAAAGGTGTATCCAGATGGTTTGACTAGAACTGGAGATTGTTATTTTATGAATAAAGAGTACGATGACGCCCTCAGTTACTATTACAAGAGTATTGATAAAAAGTCAAAACAAGCAGATTATGCGCTGTTTCAAAAATCGAATATTGAAGGAATTAAAAGAAACTATTTTGACCAAATTTTAAGCCTGGAACAATTGGTGGATGAGTATCCAGATTCCAAATATGGAGATCAGGCCTATTTTAATCTAGGAGAAACTTACAACCTTTTAGGCAAAGAAGATCAAGCCTTTTTTGCATTTCAAAATATCCCACAAAAATATAGAAGTAGCTCACCCCTACTGAATAAGGCTTACTTGCGCATGGGTTTGATCAGTTATAATAGAGGTGATGCTGAGTTGTCCATAGAATATTACAAAAGAGTATTTGAATACTCTCCGACAGCAAATGAGTCTAATGAGGCCATGCTTGCTTTGGAAGAGATTTACGTGAATGACTTGGGTCAATCTAAAGATTACTTTGAATTTGTAGAAGCGCAACCTGGTTTAAAAGTATCTGGTTTTTCAAAAGATAGTCTTTCATACAGGCAAGCAGAAATACAATTTGAAAACGGTGAATATCAAAAAGCGATTGGCAATTTTACTCAATACCTCAACGAATATAAAGACGGTTATTTTAAGTTAGAGGCTTATCAGCGAAGAGGAGAATGTTACAGTATTTTACAGAGATACTCAGAGGCATTACGTGATTATGAAATATTAATGAGCGAAGGATTTAGTCCTTTTTATGCCAGTTCCGTTAAAAAATGTGCGGTGATTTCTTATAACCACGAACAAGACTTCAATAAGGCCTTGAAGTATTATAAGTTGATGGAAGAACACAGCAATAATTCGGAAGATAAGTTTGAAGCTTCTTTTGGTGCTTTGCGTTCTGCTTTTAGAGTTCAATCATTTAATGACGTGTATAAATACGGTGAGCTCGTGATTAATGATTCACTAGCAGTCCGAGAAGATATTGCAAGTGCACATTATTACAGAGGAAAGGCTTTTAATAATCAGAAGAGATTTGACGAAGCAATAAAAGATTTGAATCAGGTGGTTCGTTTAAGTCAAAACAACCAAGCAGCAGAATCGAGTTATCTTTTGTCACAATTGTTTTTCAGTAAAGGAATGTATGATCAGGCGGAGACACAATGCGAAACCACCAATAAAACGAGCGCCAATTATCCTTTTTGGATTGCCAAGAGCATCCTATTACTTTCGGACATATACGTGATCAAGGAAGACATATTTAATGCCAGAGCGGCAGTTGAAGCGGTACTCGAGAATTTCTCTGATAATCAAGACTTAACGAAAGAAGCCAACGAAAAACTTGCTGCAATCAAAGAAATGGAAAGTATTTCTAATCGAATCAAAGATGAAGAAAATGATCAAATCATTGAATTAGACAACGGTGGAAATGAAGAATAGTCAAGTAATACTCATTATAATTATTTGTTGCTTTATTGATCAAACTAGTTTTGCTCAAATTGAAAGCGACACCTTAGATATAGAAAAAGTGGAGGTGGTTAAAGAATATGAGGCAAATGTTATCAAAGCCAAGCCTATCCGGATTAAACCTGCTATACCAACAATAACTGAAAAGAAAAAAGTATTTGATTACGATGTTAGCGTGGTTCCTCTAGATATCATTTATCCGGAGCCTATCATACGCCCTTTTTCGATGAAGAAAGAAGCACCTGGTGACATTTATAGTCTATACGGTAAATTGGGTTATGGAAATTTGAATTCACCCTATGCCGATGTCGGATATAATTATTACTTAGAAGATCTATACAATTTTGGTATACGACTGTTCTATTATGCGGCTGAAGATACATTGGACGAAAGTCCAAAAAGTATAGAGCATTATCAGTTGGCGCTTAACGGAAGCTTCAAATTTGATGATCAATTAAAGCTTTTTGCCGATGCAACATATGATATACAACAACGAAAAAAATATGGTTTAGGGCTTATCGATGACCTTTACACAGCAGAAAGTTTTGAACGAGATCGAGATCAATTATCCATCTCGGGTGGTATTAAAAATATTGAAGAAAATGATTTGGGGATTTCTTATCGTACGATGTTTACCTCAAACTTCACTCAATTACGCGATGAAGATGCTAAAGAACTATCCTTCACAACGCCTATTTACCTATCAAAATGGT
>JAHDBI010000045.1:1372-8814 GCA_020630475.1 Saprospiraceae bacterium | reverse complement strand
GATGAAGATGCTAAAGAACTATCCTTCACAACGCCTATTTACCTATCAAAATGGTTTGATGAAAATTTATTGCATTTAAATGGTGGATATCATTTTTCGGATTACAGTGGAATCAATGATATTCAGTATCAACTGGCTTTCGCCAAAATGGGATTTCTATGGCAGCAAGAATTGTTTAGTTTTAATCCTGGCGTAAGTTATATTTTTACTAAAAAGAAACAACATGTTTTTCCTGAAGCAAAATTAAGTGTCCCGATTTTAGATAACTCATTGACGGTGCAATTGTTTTCAAAAATGGACTATCGGGTGAATAACCTTAAGAATAATTCAGAGCATAATCCATTCATAAATGCTCAATTAGATAGTTTGAATTCAGAGATTTCAAAAGTGATGGGTTTAAATGTTAACGGTAGACATTATAAGCTAGACTATGAATTGGAATTCAATTATCAACTTATAGAAGACCATGCTCTATACAATCTTTCTAACCAAGACGAAAGAATTTTCAATACAAGCTTTGCAGCCTTTAATTTGTTTGAAATTAAAACGGATGTGAGTTATGAAGTTTTGAATCTTATTGATCTTAACCTGAAGTTTAAGAAGTTTTTCTTTACGGATGTAGATTTAGATTTTCTACCCTATACACCATCTATTTATTCTAGCCTTTCGGCGAATGTAGGGGATCGTGAATCGAACCGATGGAATACGGAATTATCTGGTAGTTTTAGACAGCTCAATGAGTATTACGATGATTTAGGAGTAAAGACGGAAGGAAATCATCTGTTCGACATTTCTATCTATGGGGATTACATGCTCACCAAACATTTTGGAATTTTCTGTGATCTTAATAATCTATTGAACATTGAATACCAGGCTTGGGATAGATACAGTGATTTCGGCTTTAATGCCCACGGCGGAATATTCTTACGATTCTAATGCTTATTAAATCCTATTGATTTAGTTTCAATTTCCTTAGTCAGATTTGTGGTCAATGCCTTTTGGATATCTTCTAATTCGATGTATTTATGATGTTGTTTAGTGATCTCTTGCAATTCCATAGATGCTAATCTGAGATTTTGAGCTTTTATGGCCTCTGATACAATCTTTCTTGCTGTTCTGGCATTTCCGAAATACTTGTCTCGTTTTGAATGTATATCAAAGATGTGCTCCTCTAGAAATCGGATAGTCGCTACTTTCATTTTGTACCCTTCATCCTCTATCATTTTCTGACATATCTGAGAGAGTTGTTCGGCATTATAATCTTCAAAATGAAAAACCTTATCGAATCGAGATTTAAGACCTGGATTCATGTTGAGGAAATGTTTCATATTGTCAGGGTATCCTGCGGCAAACACAAAAAATGCTCCACGCTCATCTTCCATTCTTTTCAAAATAGTTTGAATGGCTTCGTTGCCAAAATCACCCTGCATACCATTAAAATTGGATAGCGCATAAGCCTCATCAATAAATAAAACACCACCTAATGATTCATCTATTCTTTCAGAGGTTTTGATGGCCGTTTGACCTACAAAACCAGCGACAAGTCCCTGTCTGTCAGTTTCGACAATATGTCCTCTTTCTAATATTCCTAGGGCTTTATAGATCTTTGTTAATATTCGCGCAACCGTCGTTTTACCAGTTCCTGGATTACCTATGAAAATGGTATGTAGGAAAAACTTACTGAGTACATCTCTGTCAGTCGCTTTGTGAAACTTAACAATATCAACAAGTTCAAGTATTTCTTTTTTAACAGAATCAATTCCAATTAAAGCATTGAGTTCTTTAATCGAACTATTCAATAGACTATGATCAATCGGGATATTGGGTGTTAAACGCTCTTTATTGCGATTTAAAGCTTCAACGTCACTAGGAATAATAGTCGCCAAATCATCAAAGCTCAATTTATTCTTTTGCTTCGTCTTCATGATTCGAAGTCCAAGATTGACTTTAGCTTTTTCTATTAAATCAAAAACAAATCGAGCATTACCAAAATTTTGATCACGATCTCTAAAGGCTTTGATAATTCTTTCATTCAGTAAAAGCTGTGCACCATCTGAAAGCTTTACTTCTTTAGCCTCACAAGCGTAATTAGCGATTTGAATCAACTCATTGGGCAAGTAATCCTTAAACGTAAAGAAGTGTTTAAATCGTGATTTCAATCCAGGATTCGAATCAATAAAATAGGTCATCTCTTTGGGGTAACCCGCAACAATAACCGCCATGTCCCCTTTACCGTTAGACATTTCTTTTACAAGAATCTCTATCACTTCTCTTCCAAAATCTTTACTGTCATCATTGGCTCTAGCCAAAGCATAAGCTTCATCAATAAATAAGACTCCACCTCTGGCTTGTTTAATAGCGTTTTTCACTTTAGGAGCCGTTTGACCAATGTACTCTCCTACCAAGTCTACTCTATCCACCTCATGCACATGACCTTTAGAAAGCAGCCCCATTTTTTTATACAAGGCTCCCATCATTTGCGCAACGGTAGTTTTGCCGGTTCCTGGATTTCCTGTGAATACAGAATGTATATTTAATTCTTCCGATTCCTCAAATCCGTTTTTCTTTCTGAGCTTTAAGAATTGTAAATATTGAGCGTGCTCTTTGACTTGACGCTTTACTTCTTCTAAACCAACGAGAGCATCCAATTCACCTAGTAACTGTTGATAGGACTTATTGAGATTTAAATCAGTTTGTTGTAAGGTATTATTTTCTTTGTATGGCAGATGTATCTCTGGTCTACCTTCAACAAATTCACTCCCTACTTCAAATGGAACAACAGCGAGTAACTTGTCCATGAAAATAATCTCGACAGTATAACGACCAGCTCTCCAACTTCCTTTAACATTACTACCCCAACCCGCAGCAATACTTATCTCACCTTCTCTTTTCTTAATGCTTTGTAATCTATTTACTTGTCCCTTTAGTTCTCTTGCTTCATTATAAAACCTTATGAAAAGTTCGCAATGCCAATTGACTGTTTTGTGAAGATTCTTCAATAGCATTTCGACATAGATATATCTAGACTCATCACTCGAAAAGGCTTTAAGATAATTGCGTTCTTCCTCTTGTACGTCGTCATATTGTCCTTCGTATAGCCTCATGGAAGAAACAGCTAAAAATGGATTAACATCATCTTCTACTTGTTCTGGAGCTTCTTCTATATAGAAATATTTGCTAGCTACTTTTTCGTCTTCTAACCAGGCTTCCCAGACATAGGTGCCTTTCTTCCAGAAAACCCCATGCTTCTTGTTTCCCCAACCTTCTCTTAGAAAAACGACATTGTCATATTTAGAGATTTTCTTTTTGAAATCTAAGGAGCAAACTTCCTTTCTTGACTTGCTGACATTGAAGCACTTGAGATTTACATTGATTTCCCATACATCTCGATCAAAGAGACGATTATAAAAAGATAGCTCAGCATATACGTAACTGGTTTCCTTTCGTTCAAAAACTTGACGATACTTCTTCTTATTATCAGCTAACCATTCAGTAGACGAATAAATTTTCAGCTCCTTGAACTTATAATTTCTTGGTTTATTTCCTTCTGATCCTTTCTCCATTTTTTTCCTTTCTACTCGTAATAATAACGCAGTAATAGCTAAGATTCTAAATTGTAGCTCGATCTTTTAGCCTTAAAGGTCATTTTGACTACTTTTCACCTAAACCATCATTTATTTGCTTACATATACGCATTATATCAGGAACTATAAAGCGAGATTTTTGTTTGAACTCTTAATTAACTTAAATTTGCGCGCAGAATAAGATTATGGCGAAAGTTCACTTTAAATTTGAAGACAAATCCCTAGAGGATAAGATCGTTGAGACCAAGGCGGGATTTACAATTCAAGAGGTCACAGAGGATAACGACATTCACTTAAATCACAATTGTGGTTGCGTTTGTGCTTGTTCCACCTGTCACGTCTATGTAATGAAAGGAAATGAACATCTACCTGAAATTTCTGATAGAGAAGAAGATTTTATTGACCGAGCTATTAATCCAACAATAGAATCTAGATTGGGGTGTCAATGTGTGATTGAAGATGAAAATGCGGAGTTGGAAGTCGTTATACCTGATCAGTCGCAAATAATTGGTCACGAACATTAATATACAAGAAGATGGGATTCGAAGATTTTGACAATTTACCAATAGAATGGAAAGACCACGAAGATATCGCCATAGGTCTTTATGATAAGTTCGGTGATGAATTTACTGAAAGTAATATTTATCGTATTCGGTTCACAGATCTTTTGGAATGGGTATTAAGCCTACCAAATTTTGTTGGTAAAAGAGAAGAGTGTAATGAAGGTCATTTAGAACTGATCCAATCCAAATGGGTTTACGAATGGCGAGATAATCAATAATATGGATTACAATAAATTCACTGAAATCCAAACCTTCATGCTCGATGTCGATGGTGTCTTGACCAACAGTGATTTATTGATCACAGAATCTGGCGAACTACTGCGCAAAATGTCCGTCAAGGATGGCCAGGCTATAAAAACTGCTATTCAAGCTGGGTATCAATTTTTGGTAATTACAAAAGGAAATTCTCAAGGAGTAAAAAAAAGGTTACAAGGCTTAGGAATTCAGTTGGTTTTTGATGGTGTGGAAGATAAAATGACCGTCCTTAATGAACTCATTTCTAACAATACTATTCAATTAGAACATTGTGCCTATATGGGAGATGATCTCCCTGATATTCCAATATTAAAACGAGTACTGCTTCCTTGTTGCCCTAAGGATGCGATTCCAGAGGTAAAAGCTCATAGTGAATTTATATCCTCTAAGGAAGGAGGTAAACAATGTGTTAGAGAATTGATCGAGAAAGTGATGAAGGCTCAAAATCAATGGCCTCAAGCATAGTGATGTCATCCATTAAGATAATACGGCCATTAAATCTCTTTATAGTAGCTCTTACTCAATGTATCATATTCTATCTAGTCCTAAGTCCTAATTTCCAAGAATACGGTTTGAGCCTCATTTTAAATGGATTTTTGGCACCTCTATTCATTCTTGTCACTATATTAATTACTGCAGGCGGATATGTGATTAATGATATTATTGACTATGAAGCAGACTTAATCAATAAGCAACAAAAGGTGTTTATAGGTCGAGATGGGATGACCATGAAAAATGCTTGGCTCTTTTATGCAATTATACTTATTGTTGGTTTTTCCATTTCAGCTTTCATCGCACATTCACTTGGAAATATTAAGTTAAGTGGTATTTACATAGTCGCTGTAGCCTTACTGTATGCTTATTCAAAATACTTTAAACAGTCATATCTTATCGGAAACATTTTGATTGCAGCCTTCACATCAGGGGTGTTTCTTATTATTATTTATGCCGAGAAGAAAAGTTTAGTCCAACTCGAAATGGCTAGTCCTCAAAAATTTAAAGAGCTCATCGACCTTTTGTTAGGATTTTGTTTGTTCAGTTTTTTATTAAACCTAGTCCGAGAAATTGTAAAGGATTTAGAAGATATTGAAGGAGATACTTTGGCTGGTTATAAAACGATGCCGATTAAAAGTGGAGTATTACTTTCTAAAAATATCGCCATTACTTTTTCTATAATCCTACTTGCTCTAATGGTTTATTTCTTTTCTCAATTGAGTGTAGATTGGAATATTCTTAAATGGGGCATTTTACTTTGCTTGACAATATTCCAAATCATCGGAATATTGTCATTATTTAAAGCAAAGTCTAAACAGAACTTTAGCGCATTAAGTAATTTGTATAAAATAGAAATGTTGTTTGCGCTAGTTCTTATCTATATATTTTCCTAGCGCTTATTTATATTTTAAAAGCTTGGCTTCTACTAAGTGGCGATCATTGGCCTCTACAGAATCAGATAATAGAGTAATAAATAAAATAGCATCGGCTCCTTTCATCCTGGCTTCTTCAACCATTTTTTCTTTTATCTTATCTAGACTATTAAAAGTGTTGTTGGAGTTGTTTGCTGAAATAAGTCCCATGACCTTAAAGTTTCTTTCGATATCAACTTCATCAAAGAAAATGTCGACGTGACTTGTAGGAGCGTATTCATCTCCTAAATAATTTACTCTTGGTGCACAAGAAATGACAAGAAAGCTGAGTAGTACAATAATGGTATTTTTCATAGTATTTGTTTTCGATAGTATAAATTTGCATTTTTTTCTTTGCTAGTAATAATATAAATCTTGGATTAATTTTAGTTTAACGAAAACCTTAATAAACCTTTAAAAAGAATCTTCTATATAAGAATGAATATTTTAAAAAATAAAAGACTGACCTTAGGATCTCAATCTCCAAGGCGTAAGTTTTTGTTAGAAACCTTAGACCTGACATTTGATATTCGGATTATTGAAGTAGAAGAAATATTTGACTCAAAATTAAGTCCTAAAGAAATTGTTGAATACCTAGCCAAATTAAAATCACAAGGTCATCAAAAATTTATTCAGCCTAATAATATTGTTTTAACAGCAGATACAATTGTATCTATTGATGGTGAGATTTTGGGTAAACCCAAAAATGAAGAAGATGCATACAGAATGTTGTCTAGGATGTCAGCCCGATGGCATGATGTGTATACGGGAGTTTGTTTGTTAGGTCATGATAAAATTCAAGTTTTTTCCGATTTAACCCGAGTTAAGTTGATGGAATTAAGTAACGAAGAAATGGGATATTATATTAATAATTATCAGCCATTTGATAAAGCGGGTTCTTATGGGATTCAAGAATGGATAGGGTATGCTAAAATTGAATCTTTGGAAGGCTCTTATGCGAATGTGATGGGCTTACCAGTTCATTTGGTATATGAAGCTTTAAAGTCGTTTTAAACGCTTCGCTAACCACTCTCCTTTGTTCATAGTTTCTTCGATTAGGAATCCGCTTTCGCGAAAAGTCTTTTCAATTAGTTCTTCATCTGAAATTAAAAATCCACTAATAATAATTTCTCCACCTCGATTACATCGTTTATAAATTTGCTTACAGGTTGTAGTCAGTACCTTTCGGTTGATATTCGCTAAAATTAAATCAAATGTTTCGTTTGGGATGTCTTCTATTGTACCGTGCATTGTATGCACATTCGAAACCTTGTTCGTTTTTAAGTTTTCCAATGTATTGTTATAGGAGTTGATATCATAATCAATAGCCAATACACGATCCGCACCCATCATAGAAGATAGGATCGCCAAAATTCCAGTGCCACAACCATAATCAAAAACGGATAAGTTCTTTAAATCCAAGTGACTCATAATTTTTATTACCATGGCAGTAGTTTCATGATGACCTGTTCCAAAAGCCATTTTTGGATTAATGAGTAGATCGTATTTAAATCGATCTTGTTTGGGATGAAAATGAGCTCTAATAAAACAAAAGTCGTCAATCTCTATGGGTTGAAAATTTTTCTCCCATTCTTCATTCCAATTAATGTTCGGTACATCATGTTGACTTAATT
>JAHDBI010000045.1:0-1272 GCA_020630475.1 Saprospiraceae bacterium | reverse complement strand
TTGAATTTTGTTTTCAGCTACAGCTGGATTCGTTTCTAACTCTATAGATCTTTCCCTTTTACTATAGTCTAGTTGGCCGCAGTCACAACCATCGACAATAGTTTTGAAAAAATCATGAATGTGTCGAATATGTTTTCCTACTGAAGAACCACCAAACAAATCGATGCTTTGAGAATATTCTGAATTGGACAACATACGAATAACCTTGACTGTCTGGTCAATTACTTTTTTGGTATTCTCATTAAGCTGATTCATATTAACTTAAATCTTGAGCTTGGCAGATTTCAAGGTATTTAGTAGTAATGCAGTAACAGTCATTGGGCCTACCCCGCCTGGAACAGGTGTAATATAACCAGATTTATCCATGTAGCTATCAAAGTCAACATCACCTACTAAACGATACCCATGCTTGCGACTTGCATCCTCAACTCTATTGATTCCTACGTCAACTATAACCGCTCCTTCTTTCGTCATATCCGAACTTATGAAATTAGGAATTCCTATAGCGGCGATAATAATGTCAGCTGTCTTTAAAATGGAACTCAAATCGCGTGTTCTGCTATGCGTCAATGTTACAGTAGCATTTCCTGGGTATCCTTTACGGGAAAGTAGAATACTCATTGGTGTTCCAACAATATTACTTCGCCCTACAACAACACAATTCTGACCTTCAGTTTTGATTTGATACTCTTCTAGCATCTTTAAAATACCATACGGTGTAGCGGGTAAAAAGCAATCAAGTCCTTGTGTCATCCGACCAAAGTTTATCGGATGAAATCCATCGACATCTTTTTCAGGGGAAATGGCAAGTGTTACTTTTTGTTCATCAATGTGAGCCGGTAATGGCAGTTGTACTATAAAGCCGTCAACACCATCATTATCATTTAGATCTTGTATAATGTCAAGTAGTTCCTCCTCTGTTATAGACTCATCTTTTCGGATTAAGGTGGATTCAAATCCTACTTTTTCACATGATCTTACTTTATTACGAACGTACGATTGACTAGCGGGGTTATCACCCACTAAAACAGCCGCTAAATGAGGAACAATTTTATGTTCCGCTTTTAATTGTTCTACTTCCAGTTTAATATCGTTTTTAATCTTTTCAGATAATTCCTTGCCATTGAGTATTTCCACAGGTCATATTTTGTGCAAAGCTAAAAATCATATATAACATTTCACGATATATGTGGAAATAAAAAAGGCCCAACTTTAATAAGTTGGGCCTTAAACTTAATTACACCAAATTATATTTTAATGACGGATTTAGTC
>JAHDBI010000044.1:4453-28494 GCA_020630475.1 Saprospiraceae bacterium | reverse complement strand
TACCTTAAAGGCATCACCATTTTCTGGTTGCTGATAAGGAAGTAATTGCTCATATTCAATGAGTTCAAATTCACTTCCTTTCCACTCGCCTGTGATTTTTGCAGGGACTAATTTATCTTCCGCGTTGAATGCAGAATAATCTGCCTCAAGTTGTTCAGGTTTAAACCATTTCCCTAAAAGATCTTTGGCCAAAATGATGTTGACTGGAATCTTTGTATACGGGTTATATGTGCTTACGCGAACATAATCCACTTTCTTTCCAACAGCCAATGCCGTATTGGAAGGAAGCGTCCAAGGTGTAGTGGTCCATGCGATAAAGTAAACGTCACCTTCCAATTTACCATCAAACAAGAATGAAGATTTATCATTATTGATCACCTTAAATTGGGCAACAGCCGAAGTGTCCGTGACATCACGGTAGCACCCTGGTTGATTTAACTCATGCGAACTTAATCCAGTACCGGCAGCTGGAGAATAAGGTTGGATGGTATAACCTTTATAGATAAGCCCTTTATCGTACAATCTTTTTAATAGCCACCAGACTGATTCGATATAATTATTTTCGAATGTGATATATGGTTGATCTAAATCCACCCAGTAACCCATCTTCCGCGTAATGTCATCCCACATGTCTTTGTAGCGCATGACGGTTTCTCTACATTTCTGATTATAGTCTAGTATGGAAATGGATTTACCAATGTCTTCTTTGGTAATGCCCAATTCTTTTTCAACGCTGAGTTCTACAGGAAGACCATGCGTATCCCAGCCACCTTTTCTCTCTACTCTTTTACCTTTCATGGTTTGGAATCGACAGAACAAATCCTTGACGGTACGCCCCATTACATGATGAATTCCCGGTTTCCCATTTGCAGATGGTGGACCTTCATAAAACACGAATGTGTTATCCTTTGGTCTTTGGTCGACACTTTTTTGGAATACCTTTTCTTCTTCCCAAAAAGCGCTCATCGCTTGGTCTATTTCTGGAAGATTAAGTTGCTTGTATGTTTTATAATTTGACATATGCTGTGGATTCAAAATTTTTATTTCTGAGCTTTTAAATAATTTCAAAAAAAAAGCTCTGACAAATCCGATCTGTCAGAGCTTTAATAAATTTCTTTATGCTCAGCGATCGGTAAATATCCGACTAATAATAATATTGATAATTATCTTTTTCACGTTACCCAAAGATATTAGTAATAGATAGGATATAATAATGTAAAGGCATTTTCTTTAGTTAAACCAAACGGCGTATCCTTTACATCTTAGTTCAAGAGATAGTTGTTCTTCCATCTTAAGCGCTTCTTCTTTAGTCATAGGATTCAAATGTTCGTATAAACTCGGTCGCAAATACAGGCCGTATTTCTCAACAATATTAGAGGAGATTTTGTGTCCTTTTTTAGTGCGACAGCCAGTTTTATGCTTTTTAAATCTTTCTTCGGGGCTTTGACTGGTCATTCCAACGTAGAGACATTCTATGGTGCCGTTGTATTGAATATTCGCATCGCGAAATTTTCTGTTTTCAGAAAACACGCGTTTACTTAATTCAATAACGTATACATGATATGACCTTCTTTGTGTCGTTTTTTTCATGTTTGCATAAGCAATTTAAACCTTCTGAGTTTTCCACTTACCACGCCTAAATACAATAATCGCGAGAATAGCTAATATAGAAGAAGAGATTGCTATCGTGATATACACCCCTTTAGGCCCTAATCCTACCACTTTAGCTAGAAAATAAGCTAATGGAATTTGTATGATCCAGAAACATATGAAATTTAGAATCGTTGGGGTAACCGTATCACCTGCACCATTAAATGATTGTCCAATCACCATTTCATAAGCATAAAAGATATAACCTAGACAAACAATTTGTAAACACATTACCCCATTGTCAATGACAATCGGATTATCCGTGAAAATACGCATGACAGGTTCCGCCGCAATAAGAAAAACAACAGAGATAACTGCTAGCAAAATCATGTTATAAAATGCCGCTGTCCAAACTGTCTTTTCTGCTCTTTCTGGTTGGTTTGCCCCAAGGTTTTGACCTACTAAAGTGGCTGCGGCCATGGCTACACCCCAGGAAGGTAAAATGGTGAATACGATGACCCGAAAAGAATAGGTATACCCTGCAAATGCTTCAGCACCAAATTCGTTGATGATTCTCGCAATAAAAATCCAACTTGCAGAGGTGAGTAAATGTTGGCCTGCCCCACCAAGTGAGATATTAAATAACTTTTTTATAATGTTCAATTTGATCTTGAAATCAGAGACCAAAACTTTAAATCGATGTGTTCCTTTAAAGAGGTGATAAAATTGATAAAGAACACCTATACCTCGACCGATACAAGTAGCAATTGCCGCTCCCATTAAACCCCATTTTGGGAAGATCCAAAGTCCTAGGATTAAACATGGGTCTAAAACGATGTTTATACCATTAGCTAACCATAATGTTTTCATGGCAATATTAGCATCACCAGCGCCTCTGAAAATGGCATTATTGACATATAACAGCACTAAAACAACATTAAAGCCTAATATGATTTTGGTATAAATCACACCTTCTGCAATCAATTCTTCCGAACTACCCATTAAGCGCAAAAGGTCTTCAGCAAAGGAAACACCAACGATTGCTATCACACAAGATACAAGTACAGCAAGTATGATGGCTTGTGCAGCGGCTGTTCCGGCTTGATCTTCATTCTTTTCACCGATCCTTCTCGCTACTACAGCGGTGGCTGCCATGCTTATTCCCAAGGCCACGCTCATTACAATGAACATAAACACTTCGGTTAAACCAATAGTAGCTGTGGCGTTTTCACTATCAAGTTTTGAAATGAAGTATATATCTACAATTGCAAATAGGGATTCCATCGCCATTTCCAATATCATAGGAATGGCTAGGAAGAAGAGGGCGGTTTTTATACTACCCTTTGTAAAGTCTCTTTCACTTCCTTGAAAAATCTCTTTTATTGCGGACCAGATCCGTTTCATTTAGATATGTTGCCGTTTATAAGTTTTTCAATGTAAAGAACGTTTTGAAGGTTAATTCCTTGGTCAAAGAAATGGAAGAAAATTTTTGGTTGACTCGACACCTTTAGGGTAGTGGCGCCATTTTCTTTTTTGGAAAATTTAATTGACATTTTTTCTCCAAAGGATTTAGAAGACCAAGAGCTTCTGAGTAAAATCTGTTGGTCCTTTTTTTCTAAAGTAAAAGTTTGAAGATTTTTATCATTTTTAATCAACTCCATTACCTCGATCTCTGTGATGGAAGTAGTAATTTCTTTTTTAAAAGGCAGTTGTAAATGATGATTTTCAATAGGGTTAATTCCCAGATTTTCTATGGCTTCGAATTGCAAGTTGCAGTGAAATAAGGACATCGTTATACCAAAAAAAACACTCATAAATAGAAGACTCATAATATGAAACTCCCCAGAAATTAAATATGTCAACAGTCCATATATCCCACCGAAAGGGATGACGGTTTTAACCGTAGAGCTTATGAAGTATTTTAAGGAAGTACTCATTTGTGCATTTTGTACGGCCAAAATACAACAAGGCATTTTATCATCGTTATTCTTAACGAATTAAATGCTATTTTCGATTCTGTAAATGATTCATACTAGAGACATATCTTATTCTTACGACAACAAACAGTTTTTCAACTTTCCTGATATCTTTTGTAAGGGTGGAGAGCAAATGCTTATTCTTGGACAGTCAGGTATTGGTAAATCAACTTTGCTTCACATTCTAGGAGGGCTTTTGCGTCCAAAGCAAGGGGAGGTAATGATTGGCGACGTTAGTACTAACGGATTGACAAATGCTGCTTTAGATCGCTTTCGCGGAAAAAATATAGGGATCATTTTTCAGAGAAATCATTTTCTTTCTTCTTTAAATGTGGTTGAAAATCTGATGATGACTCAACGGCTGTCAGGTACGAATATAGATCGTAGCGCCGCTATGAATATTTTAGATCGCTTAGAACTCAAACACAAGTACGATAGTAAGACCAATGATTTGAGTGAAGGTGAGAAACAAAGAGTAACTATAGCTCGTGCATTAATCAATAAACCAAAGTTGATTTTAGCGGACGAACCAAGTTCGGCTCTAGACGATAAAAATTGTGAGAAGGTCATAAGTTTACTGGATGAACAGGCAAAGGCCATAAATGCAGCATTAGTCGTAGTCACTCACGATGCCAGATTGAAGAACATCATTCCTAATCAAATCGAGCTATCATGAATTTATTCCGATTAGCTTGGCGTAATGTGATATCAAATCCTTTGAATTTGATCTTAAGTGTTGTGCTTTTTGCATTAGGAATAGGCTTGATCAATTATTTGCTTTTGGTCAACACCCAGCTGAAAGACAAGTTTGACAAAAACTTAGCGGATATAGATATGGTCATTGGTGCTAAAGGGAGCCCCCTTCAGATGATTTTGTGTAACATGTACCATATTGATAACCCCACAGGAAATATTTCCATTAAAAATGCGAAGCCCTTTTTAAGACCTAATCATCCATTGATAAAAAGATCTGTTCCTCTTTCGTTGGGAGATAGTTATAAGTCGTTTAGGATTGTAGGAACAAACCACAGCATTTTAGAATTGTATGATGGCCAAATCCAAAATGGAAAACTATGGACAGGTGGTCTGGAAGCTACTATTGGTTATGCTGCGGCTCAAGAAGCTGGATTAAGAATGGGTGATCAATTTGTGAGTAGCCATGGTTTTGATGATGAGTTAGATATGACTCATGATCATGCGAAATTTAAGGTAGTGGGTATTTTAAAACCAACGGGAAGCGTTTTAGATCAATTGATTTTAGTTCCTTCTGCCGCTATTTGGGAGGTACATGACCATTCGGCGGAAGCCATGGGAAAGGAAGACCACGACCATGATCACGATCACGACCATGATCATTCTGGGCATGAGCACCATCATCATGATCATCATGAACATGTTCATGACAATACCATAGAAGACTTACTTTCTCATGAGGACGAAGAAATTACGTCAATATTGGTTCAATTTAAAAACAGAACAAATTTTCAGGCCTTAAATATGCCGAGGAATATCAATGAGAATACGGATTTGCAGGCAGCCTCACCTGCGATTGAAATTAATCGATTGTATTCTATGATTGGTGTAGGTACAGAAGCAATACGCTATCTCGCTTTTTTAATCGCTTTCGTTTCGGCATTAAGCATTTTCATTTCCCTTTTCAAATCTTTAAGAGAGAGAAAATATGAATTGGCTTTGATGCGAGTTTCAGGAGGAACCAAAGGAGGCTTATTGTTTCTTATTTTAGCGGAAGGCGTGATTTTAGCGATCATTGGTTATGTTGTGGGTATATTTTTAAGTCATTTAGCCATGAGTTTTACAGGTCAGTTTATGAGTAGAGCTTACAGATATCAATTTGAAGCATGGAATTTTGGAAAGAATGAATTGATCTTATTGGTCCTATCAATAGCTTTAGGAATGATTGCGGCGTTAATCCCTGCGATAAAAGCTTCAAGTACGGATATTCACAAAACTTTATCGGGTAAGTAGTTTTAACCTTTTCTTAGCCCTTTCGGGAATGTTTTTACGGTTATAATAGTATAATTTTGATGTTATGAAGAGAGGTCTCTTATTTCTAATCTTGCTTATTGGCGTAAGCCAAATAAAAGCTCAAGTAGGTCAAACTGCAAATACCTGGCGTACCTTGTCCATGGTGACCTATAAAACAGAGTTTAATGAAGATTGGGGAATGGACATTAAAATACCGCGGGTAAGCCCAGTTGCCATGGCATTGGATGGTAAAGAAATTGAGGTAGAGGGTTTTATTATTCCTCTTACGGGAAAGGTAAAACAAAGTCATTTAATGGTTTCCGCTCTTCCAAAGAGTATGTGTTTTTTTTGTGGTGCTGCTGGACCGGAATCAGCGATGGAAGTGTTTATGAAGGATAAAAAGGAAGTGGCATTTACTGAGAAAAAAGTGAAGTTTAGAGGAATACTACATATCAATCCAAAGGATATTAATAACTTATTATATTCGATGGATCAAGCCATAATTATAGAAGAATGAGATTACTATTTAGTTGTATTATTTGTTTGATGTTTTTTAATGTTCATGCTCAGGAAAATACCCCAGTTGAAACAAGTGTCAAGAGCATTTGGAAGACCTTAGGAAAGATTACATACAAAAAGGAATATGACGAGATCATGGGTTTTAAAATAGATAAACCTGTGTTCAGTAGTGACGTACAATCCTTAGACGGACAAGAAATTACGATCAAAGGATACATCATTCCAGTTGAAGGCTATAAATCTCATAAAGAATTCATCTTTTCTGCTTTCCCTTATAATATGTGTTTCTTTTGTGGTGGCGCTGGTCCAGAAACTGTCATGGAAGTCTTAGCCGATGAAGCGGTAAAATATACAGCCGAACCCATCCTTTTAAAAGGAAAACTCGTCTTAAATGATATGGATATCAATCGATTGATGTACGCGCTAGAAGGCGCCATCATGGTTGATGAAAAATAGCATAATGAGACTTATTTTTTTGATTGTAGCATTGATATTTCTACAGTCAAGCTTCGCACAACGATCATATCGAATTTCTACAGACGAAAGAGCTGGAGTAATTAATCGTTTAGATTTAGACGATAATCGATATATTATTTTTCGTACGATACCGTCTGGAGAACCTATTACCGATAAACCCATACTACGATTAGATCACTTTGATGATTGTGGCATTATCGAAAGCTATGATTATACATATCCAGACTTATATGGTATTCGATATATCATTTCATCGCAGATTGATGGTGACTCCATAAGAGTGGCTATGATGGTTAATCCCAAAGTCATTCACAATCATTCGGAGTTTGGAGTTTTATCAATTCATAAGGAAAATTTTGGTCACCGCTATCAATGTATTAGAGCTGAAAATGTGATCCATCCTAGAACTTTTATTGTGGCTGGAGCCAATAGATACTTTGCTCATATGTTTTTATCGTATACAGATAAGCCCATACAGTATGGCAGTTTTTTATTGGATAAGGAATTCAATATTTTAAAGTACTATGAAAACTTTACGGAGTACACCGTGACGGCAGGAGCGATAAAATTGGCTGATGGCTATATATGTGGCACGAGTGAACAATTGTATAAATTGAACCTTGATTTGATTCCAGTCTGGAGAAAAGAAATCAGCTCAAATCATTTTATGAATAATCTGATAGATGTAGGAGATGGAATTGTATTCAGGTTAAGAGGTAGGGAATGGCCCAATCCAGCACATACCTCTGTGGTGAAAGTAGACTATAATGGAAATATACTTTGGCAAACCGACAGATTGAATACGGACGAAGAAGTGGATGACAGAGCAAAACTAGTTTTAAGATCAGATGGTATGTTGGAAATTGTAGTGCAGAATCTTGATGAAGATTATTATAGTAATCGCTTGTTTATTTACACGATTGATCCTGAAGATGGGAGTATTGTGAGGATACAAAACATTGAAGGCAATGATCTTAGTTCTAGTTTTCAATTTAATCAATATCACATAGGTCTCGATGGTCAAAGAACTTTAATGTTAAGGGAGGAAGGTAATGGTCAGGTGTTATGGAATATTAGTGAGGAAGGAGAATGCGCACTATTTGATGGGGGATTTACAGAGCCTACTTTTCCATTAACGATGGTAGAGAAGCCAAATAGGGAATCTGTTTTGGATAATGTCTGGACAAGTACATACGAATGGCAACGAACCACTGGAAATACGAATTTGGAGGAAATTTGTTTGAGTGAATTGATGGTTAAGGATTTGCTTCCTGATGATACCATAGCTTGTACTGAACTTGGACTTACTTTAAATCTCTCAGATCAAGATTTTAATATTATTTGGGAAGATGGATCTTTGGATAAGGTACGGTTAATTGATAGTTCGGGAACGTACAGTTATCGTCTCGATCATTGCGAAATTGAATTTGAAGAAAGTATTGATGTCCAAATAGAAACCTGCACTTGCCAATTTTATTTACCTAATATATTTACTCCGGATGGAGATGGGAATAATGAGTTTTTCGAAGCATTTCATAAATGTCCGGAAGTTAAGGATTTTAGTATTCAAATATTTGATCGATGGGGCGAATCGGTTTACACCAATGAAAATCCAAAATTTAAGTGGGACGGAACCTTTGGAGGCCAACCATTACCTAATGGTGTTTATAGTTATTTAGTCACTTTCGTGAATGTTTACGGTGATGGAATCCAAGAAAAGAAAACTGGGACGATTACTATAATGAGGTAATTATACATTTACTTTAAGCCAATCACTTTTTAAAATGGCATAAATGTCCACACTGATTTTTTGACCATTTTTGATCTCACTTTCTCTCATCGTCCCTTCATGTTTGAAATTTATTTTCTCAATAGCTCTTTTGCACTTAGCGTTTTCGTTGATTACAAAACCTTCAATTCGATTTAAATTCAAGTCATTAAATCCTAATTCGAATAACTTAGGCATGACTTCTTTCATGATTCCTTTACCCCAGAAATCTTGAAGTAACCAAAAACCTATTTCAGCTTTCTGATGTGTTTTTTCTAAACCATTATATCCTCCCGCACCGCAAAATTGATCTGTAGACTTATCTATGACCGCCCACCAAAGTCCTGTTCCATTTTTTTTAAGGTCAGCATACCAGTTCATTTGTTCTTTTGTGGCTTCCAATGTGTCAAAATGGACGTCGTAATATCTTGTAATCGCGGGATTAGATAATCCTTTAAAAACATTATCTATATCCGAATTGGTGATTTCTCGTAAATAAAATCTTTGAGTTTCCATAAGTTTAAAATTTTGTAAATAAAAAAATCGACGAATAAACATCGTCGATTTTTTAAAACGCCTTGTTTATTTCTTACTAATTTATAATGGTGATTTTTTCCGATAGGAAAATCTCACTGTTGTCGTTTTCTATTACAAAAACATACACACCTGAACTAAGATCCTCTAATGGAATGATGCATCTGTTGTCAGTAAATGAAATCGTTTGGTTTTTCATTAAGCGACCCATTGGATCAAACACCCTAAGGTTTAGATCACCCAAGTATTCATAATGAATGGTCAGTTGATCCGTAGCTGGATTCGGGAAGTATTTAGTGATTTTAAATAAATCTAATCCAGAACAATCACTATCAATCCCATCATCTGCTACTTCAGTTTCCCCAGGATTAATGAGTTCATTAGCATCATTACAATCCGTACTGTCAGCAACGTAGCCAGAAGGAGCCGTATCTAAACAGATATTAATTTTAACCTCGGCATTTCCATATTCATCTTGATCCTGGTCCTGGAAGAAATCATAATAAGGAATTCCTTCATCCACCTCTCCATTACAATCGTTGTCTAAGTTGTCACAAAGTTCTGGAGCACCTAAATATATATTCGCATCACCATCATTACAATCATCACTATTTGATACGTAATTAAGGGGTGGTATAGGAACACATACTTCTATTGAATTATTGGGGTCACCGAATCCATCACCATCAGCATCAAAGTAGTGAAAGTAATATGGGATATCATCATCTATTAATCCATTACAATCATTGTCTTTGCCATCACATATTTCTGCTAAACTTGAATTAATTTCTACATCGCTATCGTTACAATCATCGTCATTGTCCACATATCCAAGAGGAGGAAAAGTTTCACATATTTCTACGAAAGTAGAAGGATCACCAAATCCATCTCCATCAGCATCAACGTAGTAAAAGAAGAATGGTATACCATCATCTTCTAGACCGTTACAATCATTGTCTTTGGAATCACATAATTCAGGTGCACCTGGATAAATCGATGGGTCATTATCATTACAATCATAATAGCTGAAGTAACCATCGTTATCTTCATCCTTAAAGAAATACGGTAAAGCATATTCAAAAGCATCTATACCAATTTTTTCACCAATTAATCTTCCAGGTAAATCATCAGCTGGAGGGTGTATTCCCCCCCAGATTCTAGATAAACTGGTTTGGTCAGAAGCATCTTTGTAAGTCGCCCATTGCAATTCAAAATCAACACTTGGTCCTTCTTCAAAAACTAAAAATTCATTTTTCTTCACTTCAAATACACCCATTCCACCCGGGAAGAACTCATCTCCTGTTAATCTTTCTAAAACTTCGGCGGCAGCCCTACTATATGTACTATGCCCTGAGACGAAGCCTGCAAATGGCGGAGTTACAAAAGAAGGTCTTTGATACGGAAACCAGTTTTCTCCTAATATCCAGTCAACACCAGCAACATCGGTTTCAGTGTTATTAATGTAAGCATGACCTTTCCATGTGTACAGTTTAATCTTTCCGATGTTTTGCCCAATTATACCTTGTAGTGGATCACCAGCTTCAACGATTTCGATATAGCCATCGATTAAAGGTATACCGTGTGGGTCGTAGCTTGGTAGGTTTGGATCAGAACTTTGACCCTTTTCAACCATGTATCTTAATGCAGATACTGGTCTCGTATAATCGTAATATCCTTTCATTCCCCAAGCAGCAATGGCACAATCGTGCATGGCACCACCCAAAGTTAGATAAGCTTTAACATCCCATTCAAGTGCATCTAGTTCCGGACCAATACCTCCAAATTTTCTTTCAAAACTTGGATGATCAGTTACGGCTTCATTAAGAATAGTATACCAGTGGCCCGGAGGTGTTTCGGAATCTGGTCCATCTGCCCAAAATTCTGCTAGTGCTCTTGTATAATCACCTCTCGGAACCATTTGTGGTTCGTACGGCATTCCTGTTGCAGGATTTAAAGCATGACCTTGACTTTGATCGCCACCTTCAAAGAAATTATAGAAATCTCCATAATCGCTATATGCTGTTGGTGGTTCTGGATTATTTCCAAAGCTCGCAGGTGAAATGTCCCACATGACTCCATCGGTAGGGTCCAAGTGCGAGCCCCAAACAGAAACCATACTGAAACCCCATTTGTATGGATCATCAATAGCAGCATCTGATTGGATATAAGGTGGGTCTCCAGGATCATGATAAACGATGTAGTCAAAATTGTCCCTGTTATAGACCGTTGCATCCTCCTCTTTTAAAGCAAATGGATCAACTTGACCCCATTCTGGACTTAAAAAGGGTAAAACGCTACCTGGTAAAGTATCACCGGCTTGACTGATATTAATATCTAAGCTTAATGGTTGCCATCTATTAGGATCTTCCATGTTTGGATTTCCCGGGTCATCCATAATTAAAGGATCGTTTACCGGGCTGTAAAATAAATTATTATAAAAGAAGTTTTCGTTGGATCCATCTTGTTGCCCGTATGCTATAATTCTATCTGCTATATAATTTCCTAAAGCAGCAGGGAAGCCTGAAGAGTAACTCGTTGATGAGAAATTTGGATTGTATCCTTTTTCTGCCATTAAATTATTGATATAAGGCAGGATTTGATTCCATCCTGGAGCAAAGAGGTATCGATGTCTAATAATCCTATAAGCAGCGTAACTTATTGCTTCTTCTCTCGCAGCTTCTACATCTGCTGGCGTGGGTACTCCTAAGAAAGGAACCGTAAAACCCTTGACAGTCTTTCCGAGTAAATAGGTTTCTGCGATATCATCGTAAGCAGCCCATGCGTCATACATTGCAATACTTATATGAAATAAGTTTCTTGCGTGTAATGTAGGCCGTGCCGAATCATTTCTGATGGCAAATAAATTGGCTTCATTCCATTCTCTTGCCACTGAATGCTGTGCAGACAAATCAGAAAAGAAAGTAGCAAAACAAATCAAAAGTATTAGTACTCGTTTCATAGGCACATATTAAAAAAACAAATATATATAATTTCTTTGATTGTCTGGTGACAGACAGTTTGATTTCATCCTAAAGACACCTTAAAGACATGATATGTCCAGGAAATTAGAAACTTTAACTTAAAAAACTCTTCATCCCGAAACGAACGAGCAAAATAAGTCCTATAAACAAGAGTATAACGACGTAGAAAGGAATAATGCTGATAGCAATAATATGAGTTTTATCAAGGATCCACATAAACGAAGTGACAGCAAAAATTAGAATCATAAAACCGCTTATCTTATCGAATCCAGGGATATCACAAAACTCAACATTTCGTTTAATAAAAAATAGGGTAGCTAGCATTGAAATGACGGGAACAATTTGAACAAACAATTCTGCATTTAACAAGCTTTGTCTCTCAAATAGAAAGAAATATATGCTCAAAGAAACGGCAACGATACCTGGGATACAACTTGCATAAACAAGGATTGAATAAATGTAATTCCAAGGCTTTAAATGACCTTCATCTTTGGAAATAAACCAGAGCAGTATTGCCACTATAGGTAAGCCTACATAATATGTAGACATCTCTAATGGGTGATCGCCAATCCAAGTAAAGAAATCCCCAAGAGTCATTATAATTCCATCATTAAGGTCATCGGATCTTCCAATAGTTTTTTGACTTTTACTAGGAAAGTCACAGATGTACTACCATCAATTACTCTATGGTCATAGGACAATGCTAGATACATCATTGGCCTAATTTTTACTTCTCCATCAATAGCCATAGGTCTTTGCTGGATGGTATGCATACCTAAAATTGCAGACTGCGGCTCATTGATTATTGGGGTACTCATCATTGATCCAAATATTCCACCGTTGGTGATAGTAAACGTACCACCTTTCATTTCATCAAGACTTAATTTTCCTTCTCTGGCCTTACCCGCTAGTTCCTTGATTTTATATTCAATTTCATGAAACTTTAATGATTCAACATTATGAACTGGTGGGACCACAAGACCTGTAGGTGTTGAAATGGCAATGGATATATCTGCGTAGTCATGATATATTAATTCGTTTCCATCAATTTGAGCATTCACAGCAGGCATTTCCATTAAGACTTGAGCACAAGCTTTACTGAAGAGAGACATGAATCCTAATTTGATTCCATACTTCTCAACGAATTGTTCCTGGTAAGTCTTCCGCATTTTGATGATTTCTGTTAAGTCTACCTCATTGAAAGTAGTTAACATCGCCGTGTTGTTTTTTGCAGAAACTAGTCGAGAAGCAATTGTTCTTCGCATACGACTCATCTTTTCACGTCTCGATGCACGACTAAAATTACTTCGGTCAATTTGTATAGTTGGTGCTGGAGATGCTTTTGGTTCTGCTTTCTTGATAGATGACTTTTCTGCATCTTCTTTTGTGACACGACCATCTTTTCCAGTGCCTTGAACAGAAGAAGGATCAACGCCCTTTTCTCTTAATATTTTAGCTGCAGCCGGAGATGGATGCCCGGTAGCATAATTTTCTTTTGGTGTATTAGCAGGAGGGTTAGTTTTTTCTTCTTTTGGAGTTTCTACCTTCACTTCGCTTTTAGCGGCACTTGCAGGTGCGGCGACGCTGGTATCTATTTTAGCAACAAGGGCACCAATTTCTAAATCGTCTCCTTCTTCCGCTACAAAAATTAGTTTTCCTGATGCTTCGGCAGGAAACTCCAAGGTAGCCTTGTCTGATTCAAATTCACAAATAGGCTCATCGATTTTAATATAATCACCATCAGATTTTAACCATTGCGATAAAGTTACCTCGGTAATTGATTCACCGATTGTCGGCACTTTCATTTCAACTATGCTCATTTCTACTAATTTTCTCTAAAATTAAGACCTAGAGATAAAAAGATGTTGAAAAAAAAGATAAAAACCCAAAATTAATTAGTCTAAACTAAATATATATTTAGATAAGACTAAAAAATAACACTCAATCAATTTAGACCATGGAGTAATTAAAGTTTAATCGTAAGACGAATTAACAACTTTGCTATAGTTTCACTTATGGCCATTTCGTACATTTGAGCTACCTAACCATCACTAATGAAGCAAGTTATTTCTTTCATTTTTTTTGTTCTTTGGACTCTAACCTGCGGCGCTCAATTTGTTCAAAAAACTATTCCTGCTCAACGAATTACCGAATCGATTAAAATTGATGGTGAACTTGAGGAAGTGGCTTGGAAAAGTGCAATCCCTGCAAGCAATTTCATACAGTTTGATCCAGTCCCTTCATCTGAACCGACGTACCAAACCGAAGTAAAAATCATTTATGACGATGAGGCCATTTATTTCGGAGCTACAATGTATGATGATGAATCAGACAAAATACTAACTCAGCTTTCAGAAAGAGATGATTCAGGAAATACGGATTGGTTTGCGGTTATATTGGATACCTACCAAGACGGCCTTAATGCTTTTGGGTTTTATGTGACTGCAGCCGGAGTACAAAGAGACATCAGATATGCCGGTGGAAACGAAGATTCTAATTGGGATGCCGTTTGGGAAAGCGATATGAAAATTACGGATCAGGGATGGGTGGTAGAAATACGAATTCCATATTCTGCCATTCGTTTTTCAAGTGAAGCCGAACAAGAATGGAATATCCAATTCTTTAGAGAGATACGAAGGTTCCGTGAACAATCATCTTGGAATGTGATAGATCCAGCTATAGACAATGTATTGGCGCAAGCCGGAAAATTGACCGGAATAGAAAATATAGAGTCTCCCGTCCGTCTATCATTTACACCCTTTGTTGCGGGTTATTTAAATCATAGTAATTATGATATTGAAGGATTGGAAGAATGGTCAAGTGCTTATAATGCTGGAATGGATGTCAAGTATGGGATTAATGATGCCTTTACTTTGGATATGACTTTGATCCCAGATTTTGGCCAGGTTTTGTCTGATCAACAAATTTTAAATCTTACACCTTTTGAAGTTTTTTTTGAAGAGAACAGACAATTTTTTACTGAAGGCATTGACTTATTTAACAAGGCTGGCTTGTTCTATACAAGACGTGTTGGTTCAAGGCCATTGAATTATTCAAGAGCTTTTGCTGAAACAACCAACAATGAACAAGTCATAGAAAATCCTGATATAACGAGTCTATACAATGCTACTAAAATATCAGGGAGAAATGCTCAAGGTACAGGCTTAGGTTTTTTTAACGCTGTTGCTGCCGAAGAATATGCCATTCTTGAAAACATCATCACTGGCGAACAAAGAGAAATTAAAACCAATCCTTTAACAAATTATAATGTGGTGGTGATTGATCAAAATTTAAAGAATAATTCTTTTATCAGTTTTGTAAATACAAATGTGATGAGGGATGGTTCTAGTTACGATGCAAATGTCACTGGCGGTGAATTTAATTTTAAAACAAGCGACCAAAGATTCGGAATAAACGGGAGTGGTGCAGTTAGTCAAAGATATTTCACCAATGATACTGATATCGGTCATAAGTTTAATCTTGGTTTGGGTAAATACAGCGGTAATTGGACGTACGGAGTAGGTTATAATGAAGAAAGTGACAATTATAATCCCAACGACCTTGGTTTCTTATTTGCTCCCAATGAACGAAATTTAGGCGCCAATCTGTCCTATACGAATTACGATCCGGGCGGTAGATTAAACAGGTATACTTACGCAGGTGCCATCGAATATGCAAGACTATATGATCCCAACGAATTTGTCAATTTAGCTTTACGCGCTAGAGGATTTTATTTGTTTAAAAGTCGATTGGCATTTGGAGGATTTGTTAATTACGAACCAATTGATAGTTATGATTTTTTTGAACCAAGAACGATAGATTTCTCTAGATCTTATCGCTTCCCAAAAAATTGGTTGATTAATAGTTTTGTTTCAACGGACTATAGAAAAACTTTTGCGCTTGACGCAAACATATCATATCGCAAGTTTGATGCAGACGGAAGACAAAGTATGGAATTAGGCTTAGAACCACGAATTAGATTTAACGATCGATGGTCCATGATACATTCGTGGTCAATATCGAAAAGAGATTTTGATGAAGGATATGTGGATAAGGCTTTTGTGCCTTTCAGTATAGAAGATGTATCTATAGATGATATTCTATTCGGTAAACGAAATAGAACAATCATCACAAATACGCTTTCTACTAATTACATTTTCACGAATAATATGGCTTTGACATTGAGGGTTAGACATTATTATGATCAAGTGAGGTATCAGTCTTTTGGAACACTTCAAAATGATGGAAGAGTGTCTACAATTAATTTTAATGGTCAAGATGAAAATGGACGAGCAATATTTGATCGTAATGTTAATTTCTTTAATGTGGATTTGAATTATACATGGAGATTTGCCCCTGGAAGTGATATTATTTTTAATTGGAAAAATCAAATTTTTGCAAGTGATGATAATTACGAAAAGAATTACTTGAGCAATTTAACTGGTCTTTTTGATGAGAATCAAAGCAATAGCCTCTCTATAAGAATTGTTTATTTTCTCGATTATTTATATTTAAAATAATATAAAAAGACATTTCGCTATCTTGACGCTATGCCTCGCGCGTTTAAATATGATGTACTTTTTATTTGGGTAATTTTAGTGCTCATATCTGGCCTTTATCACTTCCAAAACTCTAATGAATTAAGCGTCATTTCTTGGGATGTATACGGTTACTATCTTTATTTACCGTCTTTGTTTAAATTTCAAGATTGGCATCAATTCACCTTCACTGCACAACATCTTCAAGAGTATGAAATGTGTAGCACGATTTATCAACTGATTGAAACTCCAGAGGGTAAGAAAGCACCTCTTTACACTATAGGTATGGCCATTTTATATGTCCCCTTTTATTTCATGGCTGACATTTTTGCGTCGCTAACTGGCTATAAAAATGATGGGATGTCGTCGCCATACCAGTGGATGATTGTGGTAGGATCTTGGTGCTATAGTTTTTTAGGTCTTTGGTTTTTGTCCAAATCCTTGAGGAAGATAAAATTTAAAAGAGCTGTCATTTTCTGCGTTTTATTGGCGATCGGAATTGGCACTAATTATTTTCATTATGTAGTTTATGAAAATGGGATGCCTCATTCGTTTCTATTTTCACTTTACGCGATGATGATGTACAGCACCATTTCATGGCATGCCAAGCCAAGAATGCGGGAAGCTGTTTTTTTAGCCGTTAGCATCGCTCTTCTCGCTTTAGCACGACCATCCGAAATTATTGCTTTAATTATTCCTTTGTCCTTTGGAATAATTTCGCCGTTCAGTTTTAGATTGAAGATTCAGACCATTTTAAAATATCAAAAGCATTTAATTGTTTTTACCCTTACGGGAATGAGTATGGTATTCCTTCAAATGATGTTTTGGAAAATTAATATCGATCAGTGGTTATTCAATGGCTATTCGGCTCACAAATTTGATTTTGCAAGTCCTCATTTAGTGGATGGATTTTTCAGTTATCGAAAGGGATGGTTGATCTATACACCGATCATGTTGTTTTCCTTATTTGGCTTTGCGCCAATGTATCAGAAATGGAGAGTGGGTTTTTATGGTATACTGTTCTTTTTTGTTTTAAATATCTACATCGTATTTAGTTGGCCCATTTGGTGGTATGCATCAAGTTTTGGAATGCGATCAGTCATTCAATCATATGCAGTGTTGGCTTTTCCGTTAGCCTTTTTTATTCAAAGGGTTTTTCAGAAGAAATGGTCAAAATACTTCTTCCTTTCCTTAGGTGGTGTTTTTATTTTGTTGAATCAGTTTCAGGATTGGCAATACAGGAATAAAATTTTGCTTCAAGATGAAATGACTAAAACTTTTTATTGGAAATCTTTTTTGAAGACGGATGTGGACCGATCTCTAAGACGCTTTGTAGACATAGATGAGGAGTCTCCATATGATGGAAGTCGCTTTAGCTTGATAAATGAAATCAATTATGCGGACAGTGCGGCAGTTGATTTTGTAGGCAATAAAGTAGGTAGGGCAGCCAAATCCATTCGACGAAAGTCACCATATTCTGATCTAATAAAAATGAAAATCACCGATGAAAATATAACCGACTTTAAAGGTGGATGGTTACAGGCAACGGCATGGGTATATACCAAAGAAGATAAGCAGTATGATCATCAGACCGCAAAATTTGTGATTAGTACTTCTGGTAGTGTATCTAAATGGATAGGGGTGCGATTTCAACGTTACATCAAACTTAATGAATGGAATGAAGTAAAATTTGAATACCAAATTCCCGAAAATATACAAGTGGGTGATCAAATTGAATGCCTGATTTGGAATGAAGGTCTTGATGTAGTTTATGTAAACTCTTTTGATTTAAGACTCATATATTAGTTTGATGATGAAGGTGAAAGTTTGTTGTATTAGTAGTATCGAAGAAGCCAATTTGGCCATTAAATTTGGTGCGTCCGCCATTGGTTTGGTTGGCCCAATGCCGAGTGGTCCTGGTATTATTGAAGATGAATTAATCAAGGAGATTGCTAAGTCCGTGGACAGGACAATTGATACTTTTTTGTTAACGAGTGAAACGAAGGCTGATAAAATTATTGAACATCATCAACGGGTGAATACGAATACCATTCAGTTAGTGGATTCCATAGAAAATGATCAGTACAGCATTATTCGAAAAGCCCTTCCCAATGTTCAATTGATTCAAGTCATACATGTACATAATGAAGACTCCATCAGCGAAGCTCAGTTAAAATCAACATTTGTTGATGCGCTTTTATTGGACAGTGGAAACCCTTCTTTAGAAATTAGAGAGCTTGGAGGAACAGGTAGGGTGCATAATTGGGCATGGAGTAAATCGATTGTACAATCCGTGGCTGTACCAGTATATTTAGCCGGTGGTCTAAAAGCGGAAAATATAAAACAGGCCGTCAGCACAGTCCAACCCCATGGTGTTGATTTGTGTAGTGGAGTGCGTACGAATAACAAATTAGATGAGCAGAAGCTTAAAGCTTTTTTCAATAATCTGAAATCGCTTTAATAATTATGAGATCCAGTTTTCGATTTCAGGTACCTCTTGATTTCTTAATAGGCTTTCAAATTCTTCTCGCTTTCTTATTAAATAGTCTTGCCCATTTAAAACGAGCACCTCAGCTGGTCTCAATCTAGAGTTGTAGTTTGACGCCATAGAAAAACAATAAGCACCTGCATTCTTAAATTGAAGAATATCACCCTCTCGGATTTCATTTAAAATTCTATCCTCCGCAAAAGTGTCTGTTTCACAAATGTATCCTACTACGGAGTACATTTTCTTTTCTCCATTTGGATTAGAAATGTTTTCGATTTCATGGTAAGCATTGTAGAGCATCGGACGGATCAAATGATTGAATCCGCTATCCACTGATGCGAAAGTACAGGCGGTAGTTTGTTTGACAATATTGACATTGGCTAAAAACGATCCCGCTTCGCTCACCATGTATTTTCCTGGTTCGAATCTTAAGACTAAATCTTTACCTCGCTTTTGGCAATACTCATTGAAAGTTTGACTAAACCGCTTACCCACTTTTTCAATGTCCGTTGACAAATCATTTTCTTTGTACTTAACCTTAAAGCCACTTCCAAAATCTATTGACTTAATATTTTCAAATTCATCAGCAATAGAAAAGATTAATTGTGCTACTCTTTCAAAAATATCTGAATCAATAATATCCGAACCCGTATGAATATGAATGCCTTCTACATTCATATTATAATTCTTTATTAGACGGGTGACAATTGGAATCTGATGAATTGAAATTCCAAACTTGGATCCTATATGTCCAACGCTAATTTTACTATTTCCTCCAGCCATTAAATGTGGATTGACTCTTATGAAGATAGGAATCGGAGAATCGGAAAATCGTTGACCTAATTTTTCAAGAATTGAAATATTATCTATCGTAATTTTTGTACCAATGTTTATGGCTTTTACATATTCTTCTATTGAAACACCGTTTGGAGTATAGATGATATCTTCAGGCTTAAATCCTGCTTCCAGCCCCAATCTAATTTCTTGGATAGAAACACAATCTAAGCCAGCTCCTAATTCTTTAAATAATTTAAGAATGGAAAGATTCGTCAATGCCTTCGCTGCAAAATGTATTTTGAGATGTTTAACATCAAAAGCATTTTTAAAGGTATTGTACTTTTGTATGATCTTATTTCCGTCGTAAACGTAAAGTGGAGTATCATACTTATGGGCTAAGTTCAACAGTGTTTCTTGATTCATGTGATATTTTTAAGAATGAAATTCAAGGTTTTATAATATGTTTTTCAATTGCTTAATTAGAAACAGAAGAAAAAAGCCAATGCACGAAAAAATAGAGGCGTACAAGATGATTGCAATAATGTTTCCAGAATCTCCAAAAAACAAATCGTAGAGCGATTGTGTTTCATAATCCAATATTCCAAGAATCAAGGATAAGAGAACTGAAATGACTACAACAATTGCAATTGCAGACTTACTCGTTTTCATAGGCTTTAAATAAAAAAAGCGATACTATAATTTAGCATCGCTTTTAAATTATAATTTCTTGTTTTATTTATTCTTCTTGTTTAACTAAATCTAGTCTTAATTCGGTTAACTGCTCATCATCAATTGGACTTGGTGCATCAATCATAATATCTCTTCCTTGATTGTTTTTAGGGAATGCAATAAAGTCACGGATTGAAGACTGACCATTTAATACAGCACAAAGACGATCAAAACCGAAAGCGATTCCTCCGTGTGGTGGAGCACCATATTCAAAAGCGCCCAACAAGAATCCGAATTGCGCCTCTGCTTCTTCTTTGCTGAAACCTAATAAATCTAAATTCTTAGATTGTAATTCTCTATCGTGTATTCTAATAGAACCTCCGCCAATTTCTGAACCATTAATCACTAAATCATAAGCATCTGCCCTTAGGCTTTTCATTGTTTCATGATCACCATTTAACATTCGTTCTTCATCTTCTGCCTTAGGAGAGGTGAAAGGGTGGTGCATTGCGTGGAATCTTTCCGATTCTTCATCCCATTCTAATAAAGGAAAATCAATCACCCATAAAGGTTTGAAATCTCCTTCTTTCATTAATCCTAAACGACGTCCCATTTCCAATCGAAGTTCGTTTAATTGCTTTCTGGTTTTTTCAGTTTCACCGCAAAGAACAAATAAGGTGTCCCCCTTCTCTGCTCCACAATGTGATAGAACGGAACGCAATTCTTCTTCAGAAAAGAATTTACCGATAGTAGATTTAATCGTATCGTCTGCGTGATGTTTCACGTAAACTAATCCTTTCGCTCCTATTTGTGGACGTTGGACCCACTCGGTTAATTTCTTTAAATCTTTATTTGAATATTCATCGGCGATTCCTTTAACTACAATTCCAATTATGTTTTCAGCCCCATCAAAAACAACAAAATCTTTTCCTTTTAATTGTTCGTTCAAATAAATGAATTCCATATCGAAACGAAGATCAGGTTTGTCACTTCCAAAACGTCGCATCGCTTCGTCGTAAGACATTTTTGGGAAGTCATCAAGAGTAATATTCTTCACTGTTGAAAACAAATGCTTCGTCAATCCTTCAAAAGTATTCAAGACATCTTCTCTAGTTACAAATGCCATCTCACAATCTATTTGTGTGAATTCTGGTTGGCGATCAGCTCTCAAATCCTCGTCTCTAAAACATTTTACAATTTGAAAATATTTGTCCATTCCGGCAACCATCAATAATTGTTTGAAAGTTTGTGGAGATTGAGGAAGTGCATAAAATTGATTGGCATTCATTCTACTTGGAACGACAAAATCTCTAGCTCCTTCAGGAGTACTCTTGATTAAGTTAGGCGTTTCAACTTCAATGAATCCCTCACCAGCCAAGTATTTTCTCGTTTCAATAGCCAGATTACTTCTAAAGATGAGATTCTCTTTTACTGGATTTCTCCGAATGTCTAAGTATCGATACTTCATTCTAATATCATCGCCACCATCCGTTTCATTTTCAATGGTAAACGGCGGTGTTTTAGAAGCATTCAATACTTCTAAATGAGAAACTTTGATTTCTATATCACCGGTTGGACGGTTTGCGTTTTTACTTTGTCTTTCATTGACGATTCCTGTCACTTTAATCACAAACTCTCTACCCAGTTTTCTTGCTTGTTCGCATAGATCAGCATTATCATCCATATTGAATGCTAATTGAGTAATTCCATAACGATCTCTTAGATCAACAAAGGTCATTCCTCCCAAATCTCTACCAATTTGAACCCAGCCACTTAAAGTCACCTCTTGACCAACATGGTCTATCCTTAACGCTCCACAATTATGCGATCTATACATATTTCTCTAATTTTAAAATAAGACGCAAAGTTAGTGAGTTGTATGGATATTGCAACTAAATCATATACTTCTAAATGTTTAAGTATAAAATGGTGATTCATGATTAGAATGAAGAAAATACTTGGCTGTGTATTGGCTTGTCTTTTTTGCTTTCAAGTTCAATCTGCTCATATTGTAGGCGGCTATTTCGAATATTCTGTTATTGGAATTAATCAAAATGGCGATTATGACATCGAAGTGGAGTTGTTTTTATATCGTGAGGCTTTTGGTGGTGGTGCGGATTTTGATCAAATTGTTGATATAGGTATTTATCGAGGATCGCAGGATACGTGGGTTCACCAACAAAGTTTGGATATTCCGCTGACCGAAAGAAAATCTATAATTGAACAAATTACTAGCGAATTCGAATTACTTCCAGAGTCATTGGACTTTGAAGAAGGACGCTATAAGTTTGTGGTTTCTTTAGCCGCAGATTTAAATATAAATGAGCACTATCAAATTGTTTATCAACGCTGTTGTCGAACTCAAAACTTGTCGAACATCATAAATCCTGAAGAAACAGGATTTGCCATACATATTGAATTGTCAAATGAAGCGTTGGTGAATCAAAATGACGGTTTTCATTTTGGAAGCTTACCTGTTTTTCGATCTGCTTTAGGAGCAGAAATTGATTATTCTTTGAATCCTTCAGACGCAGAAAGCAATGATATGTTGATGTATTTGTGTGCTCCGAAAATGGCAGGTGGGACTATTGGAGCAAATGGCGGAGGAGATCCATTTGATTGCGATGGTGTAATGCCATCATCAGCCTTTTGTTTGCCTCCTTTTGATGAGGTGCAATATTTAATACCATCGTTTAATCCGGGACAGCCCCTTGGAATAAGTTCTGATTTTAATATTGATAATTCAGGAAATTATTCCGGGCAAGGTCAAATTAACGGATTGTTTACATATGGAATTTGCATATTGGAATCAGAGGGCAGTACTTTTTATAGTCGTCAAAATATTGATGCTAGTATATTGATCTCTGATACATATTTAGTGGCCAGGGTACAATCGACCGTTTTTTTCGACATAAACGAAAACGGTGTCCGAGATGCAGGTGAACCAGATTTTTATGATTATGGTTTAGAGAGTCTTCCAGCAGCCTTTGTTGAGGGCGAACAAGAAAATGGTCATGCCGAATTGTTTATCACTGAGTTGGGAACATATGACTTGTTATTTGATTTTGGAACGGAATGGGAAATGACTACACCAGATTTAAGTGTAGAAATCGATGAGTTGGCTCAATACTATAATGTTGAAGTGGGAGTTCGTCCAAATGAAATTACTACAGAAGCTACTGCACATTTTACGCCATATTCAATTCGATGTGATGCCTTCACAAAGCAAGGTATTCGACTTAAAAATAATGGGTCAACCTTCGTCAGTGGATCATTAGTTTATTTTCCAGATGATTCTGTTGAAGTGTTGGAATATGTAGAAATTCCAGATGTGATCACCATAGATTCAGTAGTTTGGTATTTTGAGGACTTAGCTCCTTCTCACCAAATGGAATATTGTGGTTTTATACAAATGCCAAGCGAGTCTTTTGTTGGAGAAGTCATGAATTTTACAACGAAAGTTTACTATGAGAGTAGTGTCGAATCTCAAGTTTTCTGTAAAAACAACCCATTTGTTTTGTCCTGTTCTTATGATCCTAACGACAAGCAAGTTTTCCCAAGAAGAGAAAATGGTGAAATGTTTAGAGGAGAAATATTGGACTATACGATTCGATTTCAAAACACAGGAAATGCACCTGCTTATTATGTGCGTATCGAAGACGAACTACATGAAAATTTAAATTGGTCAACGATAAGGTTCATTGATGCCTCTCATCCTGTAGAAATCAAAGAATGGAA
>JAHDBI010000044.1:0-4353 GCA_020630475.1 Saprospiraceae bacterium | reverse complement strand
TAGAATAGTGACATCCGACTGACAAAAGCAAAGCGTTGATTCAATATTTTTATGGGTTGAATCCATGTTGGAAAACTACCACATATTAACCATCACTCATCGGAACTTAGACGTCGAAGAAATTGGACAATTCATTTTGTCTGAAAATGACGGCGAAGGAATAGATGCTCAATTACATAGATTAAAAGAGGATTTCGACATAGATGAAATGATGTACCTCTCTACGTGTAATAGAGTGAGTTATATGTTCTTTACCGAAAAGGTCATAGATCAATCGTTTATAGCGGCTTTTTTTAGTCAAATCAATGCCGATGCTTATCAAAAGATGGGCGTTAATTCTGAACATTTTGTGTCACATTTTGCAGGTGAAGAAGCAGTCAATCATTTATTTGAGGTGGCTGGCTCGGTAGATTCTTTAGTTGTTGGTGAAAGAGAAATTTTTAGACAGTTTAGATTGGCTTACGATCGATCTTTAGAGGCTAATTTAGTAGGTGATCATTTTCGATTACTTGAAAAGTACACCGTACAAACCGCCAAAGAAATCTATGCGAAAACTAAAATTGGTGAAAAGCCTTTGTCCATTGTTTCTTTGGCGATTCAGAAATTATTGAATACGCAGAGAGATACAAATTCGAGAATACTGTTGGTAGGAGCTGGAGAGACGAATTCATTGGTTGGGAAGTTTTTAAAGAAGTATCATTTCAATCAAGTTAAGATTTTTAATAGGAGCCTGGACAATGCCAAAGTGTTGGCTGATTATCTTGACGCTGAATCCTTTCATTTGAGCGAACTGGATAGTTATCATGAAGGCTTCGATATTATGATTGTTTGCACCGGCGCAAGTGAACCAATAGTAAATTCGAAAAATTATCAAAGTCTATTAAGAGGAGAAGAAGATAAAAAAGTGCTTATTGATCTTTCTGTACCTCGAAATATTGATGAAGCTGTTGTTTCTGATTTCAACACGGAGTATATCAGTATCGACGCTTTAAGAGGGGTTGCAGAATCTAACTTACAGGACAGAAAGAATGAAATTAATGCGGCCAAGGAAATCATTCAGCGAAAGCTAAGAGAATTCAAAAAGATACACCAGCATAGACAAATCGAATTGGCTTTACAAGAAGTACCTAAAGAGATTAAAGCGATTAAAGAAAAAACAGTTCAGGAAGTCTATAAGGAAAGCATAGATCAACTACCTGAAGAATCTAGGAAGCTCGTTCTAGAAATGATGGATTACATGGAAAAGAAGTGTATTTCTGTCCCCATGCGTCTTGCCAAAAATACAGTCAAGTAAGTAAAGGAAAAAGCAGGGGTACCACACCTCTGTGGTACCAACTCGAGAAGAATTTTGAAAGACGATTCCTGCCCTTTCTATATAAATCCCTTTCATTGCGAAAACGTTGCACGGGATTGAATTTTTTGTGTCAATGATGTGTCATATCCGACAATCGCGTAGATTTGTATTTTAGTACTTCGTGGTTCAAAAAAAAATACTATGCAACGTAAATTGATGTTTGTAATGGCTTTATTAATGCTGTCCATTTATGGCTTTGGCCAAGGTTTTGACGAAGTGGAGATCAAGACAAGTAAATTGACGGAGCACATTTACTTGCTCGAAGGTGCAGGCGGAAATGTGGGTATTTATGCGGCTAAGGATGGAATTGTTATGATCGATAATCAATTTGCTCAATTATCAGATAAATTGAAATCAGCGATTTCTAATATTTCAGACCAGCAGATAAAATATTTAATCAATACCCATTGGCACGGCGACCATACTGGTGGCAACGAAAATTTCAATACCGAGCATACTACCATTGTCGCTCATGAGAACGTAAAGAAAAGATTAAGTACGGATCAATTTACAAAGGCGTTTAATCGTTCGACACCTGCCAAACCCATGATTTATTGGCCTGAAATTACGTATGATAAAAATTTAAAACTTCACTTTGAAAATGAAGATGTAAGGATTATCCATGTAGATCATGCGCATACTGATGGTGACTCATTTGTTTTCTTTCCATCGGAGAATGTCTTACATATGGGAGATTGTTTTTTTAATCAACGCTTTCCATATATTGATTTAAGTGCTGGTGGAAGTATAAAAGGAATTATTAAAGCCGCGAATACAGCATTAATGATTGCGGATGATGATACGACCATTATTCCTGGACATGGAGTCGTGGCCTCCAAATCCGATTTAATGGAATATCGAGATGTTTTGGTCATGATGTTAAATCAAGTAGAAGACGCCATGAGAAAAGGCATGAGTCTTAATGATTTGAAAGTCGCAGGATTTGACAAAGGATATGAATCTTGGGGTAGTGGGTTTATTAAGACTGATGCTTTTATCAATACGATTTGGACTGATTTGGATCGGGTCGAAGAGTAAGGGTATTTCGCTTTCGCCAAAATTATTTAAAGTACTACATTAGCTCACAGGCGCTAGCTTAATCACTAAGCCATCTAAGTTGTTAGTCAACTTCAATTGACAACTCAATCGACTATTACTTTCTACAAAGAAAGCTTGATCCAACATATCTTCTTCGTCATCAGAAGGAGCCGGCAATTCATGGTCTGATTCCACATAACAGTGGCAAGATGCACATAGGGCCATACCACCACAGGTGCCTTCAACGGGTAGTTCTTCCGCTTTAGCAATTTCCATCATATTGAAACTCATATCCGTAGGAGCTTCAATCTCGTGGACTTGATCTTCACGATCTATGATGGTGACTTTAATAACGTTATCTTCCATATTTAACTTTCAAATCCAGAAACTCCGGTGACGGTAGTGTATTTAAAACTCAATTTCTGATCTGGATATATATACTTAAATGCAGATTGAACCATCAAGGTTCCCTCATGAAATCCGCAAAGAATTAATTTCAATTTTCCTTCGTAAGTATTGATGTCACCAATAGCATAAATCCCAGGAACATTAGTGCTATAATCTAGGGTATCTACCTCAATGGCAGATCTATTGATGTTTAACCCCCATTCTCCGATCGGCCCTAACTTTGGCGAAAGCCCGAAAAGAGGAATAAAATAATCCACATCCCTTTGAATCTCTTCTCCATCCTTTTTTACAATAACAGATTGCAGTTTTTCTTCTCCTAATACCTTGATCGCTTGTGCCTCTGTCAATAATTCTATCTTACCAGCCTCATGTAAAGCCATGACTTTTTCTACAGAATCTAATGCACCTCTGAAAGAACTGCGTCTGTGAATTAGCGTGATTTTTTTGGCTACGTTGGCTAACTCTATAGTCCAATCCAAGGCAGAATCTCCACCACCTGCAATGAGTAAGGTTTTGTCTCTGAACTGCTCGGGATCCTTGACCATGTACTCCACGCCGTGATCCTCAAATTTTTCTAAATCTGGAATAGGCGGTTTTCGTGGTTCAAAACAACCCAACCCACCTGCAATAGCAATGACTGGTGCTTGAATTTTGGTACCACGATTAGTCGTCAATTCAAACATTTTCTCGTCAACTTTTTCAATAGATTCTGCTCTTTCACCTAAGGTAAACTCAGGATTAAATGGAGCGATCTGTTCCATTAAGTTGGATACAAGGTCACCTGCCAGTATGCTTGGGAAACCGGGGATATCATAAATTGGTTTCTTAGGATATATCTCCGTAAGCTGCCCACCAGCTGCTGGCAGAACATCCACCAAATGACATTTAAGTTTGAGCAAACCTGCTTCAAATACGGTAAAAAGACCGCATGGTCCCGCTCCTATAATAATGATGTCTGTTTTGTGCATATCTATATTTAAAATCGCTGCAAATCTCCTAAAATATATTCGTTAGAAAAATTCTAAACGCTAAAACAAATAAACTGTCCATTTTAGGTATATATATAATAGAAAGAAATGAAATTAGTTCAAAAACCCACAATTGATGTTAGTCAAGACTTTTGCAGGCGCAGTCCAAGGCGTAGAATCCCAAACCATAACGATTGAAGTAAATGCTGGTGGTGTAGTAGCCGCTGGGAAACAGTTATATCATTTGGTCGGCCTACCAGACAATGCGGTCAAGGAAGGTTTTCAAAGAATTGAGGCGGCTATTAACAATGTAGGTTTTCGCATGAAGCGATTAAAGTTAATTGTCAATTTGGCTCCCGCCGATATTAGAAAAGAGGGTTCGTCTTATGATCTACCTATTGCGCTCAGCATTCTTTCTGCTACCAAACAAATTCAGACGAGTTCATTGGAAGATTATCTAATTATGGGTGAATTAGCACTTGATGGAACTCTACGTCCGATTAAAGGAGCGCTTCCCATTGCCATCCAGGCAAGAAAAGAAAAGTTTAAAGGGGTAATATTACCCAAACAAAATGCTCAAGAAGC
>JAHDBI010000043.1:6550-28653 GCA_020630475.1 Saprospiraceae bacterium | reverse complement strand
TTTTATTAGAAGGTAATCTTAAAACATCTCCGTTCCTGCAAAGTGGAAAGAAGCTTCTCTTAATGCATTATCATCTGAGTCTGCACCGTGAACCGCATTTTCTCCTATACTTTTTGCAAACCTTGCACGGATGGTACCTTCCTCTGCTTCCGCTGGGTTAGTAGCACCAATTAATTTTCTGAAATCTTCTATTGCATTGTCCTTTTCTAAAACAGCAGCTACAATAGGTCCAGAAGACATAAATTCTACTAATTCACCATAGAATGGTCGTTCTTTATGGACCTCATAAAATTCTCCGGCCTTTTGAGCAGAAAGTTTAGTGTATTTCATGGCAACGATTCTGAAACCAGCACCACAAATTTGATTTAGAATTGCCCCAATGTGACCCGCTTTAACCGCATCAGGTTTGATCATTGTAAATGTCTTATTACCAGCCATAATTCTCTTTTATTTGATTATTTATTTTTAAAAGGATCTTTATTTCGCTGCAAAAGTAACAAATCATTGGTATGTACTTCTCACTTGATATTATTTTTTGATATGTCTTTAATTTTCAACAACTTTGCGCCACTTTATGAATGAAATTGACGAGATAAAAAAGATACTTGGGATTCCCCAAAATGTGGTGATCGTTTCACATCGAAACCCTGACGGAGATGCTATTGGAAGTAGTCTTGCTCTGAAGCTATTCTTGGAGAAAAATGGCCATCTCGTGAACATCATACTTCCTAGTGAGTTTCCTAAAACATTTAACTTTTTGAAGTCATCTGATACTACGGTGATTTATGATCTGGATCATGAAAAATCCCAGGCACTTATTGATGGTTCGAGTTTAATCTTTTTTCTTGATTTTAATTCTTACGATAGAATTGATAAACTCGGTGAGCTGATTCAGAAGTCTGATGTGACTAAAGTGATGATTGATCATCATTTACATCCTGAACCCATCGTTGATTACGTCTTCTCAAATACCGAGGCAAGTTCGACCTGCGAAATGATTTATGATTTTATAGCTGACTTAGGAGAAGAAGCTAAGATTGATACGTATATAGGTGAATGCATTTTTACCGGCATGATTACAGATACAGGCTGCTTTAAGTATGCAACCAATCCTAATACCTATAAAGTAGCTGCTTCATTGAAAATGAAGGGCGTAGATGATTATCATCTCAATGATCAAATTTTTAATACCATGACACAAAAGCAATTACGCTTATTAGGTCATGTGCTTGCTAATAGAATGGAAATTTTGCCTGAATTAAAAACAGGTATTGTCCATCTTACAAAACAGGATTATATAGATTTCACAATAGGACGTGGTGACACTGAAGGTATCGTCAATCACATATTAATGATCGACGGAATTAAAGTGGCTGCCTTTATTCGAGAGCAACCGACAATTGTCAAGTTATCTTTGAGGTCAAAAGGGGATATATCTGTCAATAAAATTGCTGCTGATCATTTTAAAGGTGGAGGGCATAAAAATGCGGCTGGTGGTGCGGCTTACGCCAAATTGGAGGATATAATAAATAGATTCAAAGAGGTTTTACCTCATTATATAAATGTTTAAATAAGATTAATGCTTAATAATAAAACACTTTTTCTGCTTTGTCTTTGTTTCAGTTTAATCTACGCTTGTAAAAGCGATGGACCTAGAACAACGGACAATGGTTATGAATACATTTTGCATAAAGAAGGTAACGGACAAAAAGCTCAAAAAGGAGATTTTGTTTATTTCGAAATGCAGATTAAAAAGGAGGATGGGACTGTTCTTCAAGATATGACCAATTTACCGAATATGCCTGTGGCTCAAATTCCAGAAGATGGTATTCCTAACAAAGCTATAAATCCAGTTATTGACATTCTTGGAGTTTCTTCAGTAGGAGATAGCATTAGCTTATTTATTCCCATTGATTCTATTCCAAAGCCACCTGCGGATGTGCAAGCGGATCAACATGTTATTTATCAAATTAATATTCGAGACCTTAAAGATAAGGCCGCTTATGAAGCCCAAGTAGCTGAGGATGCAAAGGCAAAACAAAAAGAAATGGAAGCTATGAAAGTAGTAGGAGAGGAAGTAGGGACTTTTGTTGCTGGAGTATTAGCTGATTACAAAGCAGGAAAGCTGTCCGATAAATTGCAAAAATTAGATTCGGGTTTAGAATATATCATCCACGAAGAAGGTAATGGACCGTTGCCAAAGCCAGGCCAAAATATTGTCGCTCATTATTATGGTATAATGAAATCAGATGGCAACATGTTTGATAATTCATACCGTTCGGGCCGTACCTTCAGTTTTCCTCTAGGAAAAGGTTCAGTAATTAAAGGATGGGATCAGGGGTTTGCAGCATTAAAAGTCGGTACTAAAGCAACACTTTTCATTCCATATGATTTAGCATATGGTGAAGCAGGAAGACCTCCTATTGGACCAAAGTCTGACCTTGTTTTCCATGTAGACTTTAAAGAAATCAAATAATTCACCCATAAAACCAGGGCAATGACCATAGAGCAATTGAAAGAGCTTAAGGAGCGATTGACATCGATAAGGAGGTATCTTTGACGTCGATAGAAGAAACCAAGAAATAGAAGAAAAAGAACAGCTTACGCTTGACCCAGATTTTTGGAATGATTCTCAAAAGGCAGAAACTGTCTTGAAAGAATTAAAGGTTCATAAGCATTGGGTAAAAGAGTTTTCGGCTATAGCCGAATATTTAGATGACCTGGATGTAATGTTCGAATTCTACAAAGAAGGTGAAGCTTCAGAAGAAGAATTGAAGAGCAAATACGAAGAAAGTCTAAAGGTCATTGAAGATGTCGAGTTTAAATCGACTTTGAATAATCAAGAGGATGAACTTTCGTGTGTTTTAGAAATCAACGCTGGTGCTGGTGGAACTGAAGCCTGTGATTGGGCTGAGATGATATATAGAATGTATGTCATGTATGGAGAGAAGAATGGCTACAAGGTCTCGGAGTTAAACCGCGTCAATGGTGAGGTCGCTGGTATTAAATCTGCTGAATTAGAAATTGTAGGTGATTTTGCCTATGGTTATTTAAAAGGAGAAAATGGTGTTCATCGACTTGTTCGAGTGAGTCCCTTTAACGCTCAAGGAAAGAGAATGACTTCTTTCGCGTCAGTATTTGTTCATCCTTTAGTAGATTCTAGAATTGATATAGAGGTAAATCCGGCAGACCTAGATTGGGATACATTTCGAGCTAGTGGAGCTGGTGGCCAACATGTCAACAAAACTGAATCTGCAGTCCGATGTCGTCACCTTCCATCTGGTATAGTGGTAGAATGTCAACAAGAACGTTCACAGCATCTTAATCGTGAAAAGGCTATACAAATGTTGAAATCGCGATTGTACCAAAAGGAGATTGAAAGACAAATGGAAGAGAAGAATGCCGTTGAGGCGCAGAAAATGAAAAATGAATGGGGTAGTCAAATTCGATCTTATGTCTTAGATGATCGAAGAGTGAAAGACCATAGAACAAAACATGAATCAAGAAATACAGATGCTGTTTTGAATGGTGAGCTTGGCTCATTCATTAAGTCATATCTAATGCATCGCATGGAAGAAACTCATGGGTAGGAAAAAGTTCTTTTATAAATATCCGAAACTAATAAATCTTTATCCGCCATTTATTGGAGCCGGAGTAAAGCTTCGTGAAATTAATGAGGACAAAACTCAAATCATCGTAGATATGAGGTTGCGATGGTACAATCGTAATGTATACGGTACCCATTTTGGTGGATCACTTTATGCCATGACGGATCCTTTTTATGTTTTCATTGTTTATTATCATTTTGGTGATGACTATATTATTTGGGACAAATCGGCAAGCATAAAGTTTGTTAGACCCGGCAAAGGAAAGGTTACGGGCACGTACAATATACCATTAGATACACTTGCATTAATGAAAAGCCAAGTAGATCAAGGAGTGAAAACATCCTTCATGTTTTCAACAGAAGTGATAGACGAATTAAATAAAGTAGTGGCTTACGTTGAAAAGGAAATTTATATCAAAGCCAAATAGCTTATACGTTGAATCTGAAATGCATTACATCACCATCTTCAACAACATATTCTTTACCCTCTATATTCAGTTTTCCAGCTTCTTTGATGGCAGATTCTGATTTGTATTCTAAATAATCTTTGTACTTAATCACTTCTGCTCTAATGAAACCTTTTTCAAAGTCAGTGTGGATTACACCAGCAGCTTGAGGTGCTTTTGATCCTTCTAGCACAGTCCATGCTCTTACTTCTTTCTCTCCGGCTGTGAAGTAGGTAATTAAATTCAAGAGTTTGTAACCGGCTAAAATTACTCGATTAACACCGGGTTCAGATAAGCCCATTTCTTGAACAAATTCCATTCGTTCTTCCGCGGTATCTAATTCAGCAATTTCAGCTTCTATTCCAGCACATATTAAAATGGTCTCGGCATTTTCATCCTTCACCAATTCTTTAAACGATTGCGTCATTTCGTTTCCTTCAAGTACCGAATTTTCATCAACGTTACAAACGTACAAGATTGGCTTCGCGGTAAGTAAATAAAGACTTCTAAACTCTTCTAGCATATCTTCATCTGGTTCAAAAGTTCTTGCCGGTTTTTCGTTTTCTAAATGCTCAAGTAGGCTCATTCCAAACTCAACTCCTCTAGCATCTTCTTTGTTACCTGATTTAGCTTGTTTCTTGAACCTTTCAAGCCTCTTTTCAACAGTTTCAATATCTTTTAATAATAGCTCGGTGTCTATGATTTCTTTATCTCTTACAGGGTCTACACTTCCGTCAACATGAACTACATTGTCATCGACAAAACATCTTACCACGTGAAGAATTGCGTCCACTTCTCTAATATTGGCTAAGAACTGATTACCTAAACCTTCGCCTTTACTAGCGCCTTTAATCAAACCCGCAATGTCGACTATTTCTACGGTTGTTGGTATGACTTTTTGAGGGGATACAAAACTGGCTAACTGATCAAGTCTTTCATCAGGGACTGTGATAATACCTACGTTTGGGTCCTTTGTAGCAAAAGGATAGTTTGCTGCTAAGGCTTTCGCCGAAGTTAATGCATTGAATAAAGTAGATTTACCTACATTTGGGAGTCCTACAATTCCACACTTTAAAGCCATAATTCTCTGTTTAAAAATTCGCACAAAGATAAGCTATTTTTCATGATAACATTAACAATATTTTGATATGAATTATCTAGCCCATGCTTTTCTTTCCTGTGGTGACGGTGATCTTTTATTAGGGAATTTTATTGCTGATTATATTCGAAAGAATGAAGACGTAAATTACTCTAAGAGAATTCGAGAGGGCATTGAATTGCATAGAAAAATAGATTTCTATACCGACAATCATGATATTGTTCGGCAAGGGACTAAGCGTTTGCATAAGAGACATCACAAATATGCACCCGTTGTAATCGATATACTTTATGATTATTTGTTAAGCACAAATTGGAATAAATATTCTGGAGAAGAATTGCAAGACTTTGCAAATGGTGTATATGAAGTTTTTCAGGATAATAAAGAATTGCTTCCCGATACCCTCAAGGGGAAAATAGATAAAATGATTGGTGAAAATTTTCTTTTGCTGTACACGACTAAAGAGGGTTTGGCAAAATCGATGAATTACATGGATCGAAGAACGAAGTTTCCTTCCAATTTTAAAGATGCTTTATTGGATTTAGAGGAGCACGAAGAAGCCTTTCATCGTGAGTTTAATCAATTCTTTCCTGACGTCATTAATTATATTGATGAACAATGTAATTGCTAATCCAATCACCATGAAAATCTTTAATCATTTTTTGGCTGCTCTTGTTTTAATTTCCTGTTCGATTTCTTGTACGCAAGAGAATCCTATTCTAGAAAAATTCGAAGAAGTCTTGCAATTAAGTTTTCAAGAACATCCAGGAGCTTATGGAATAATGTTACATGTTGAATCACCCGGTGAAAATATATCCTGGACATCTTGCCGTGGATTTGATGGTAAGAGTGAGAAACGGAAATTGGCCTGTGATCAACCAGTTTTAATTGCAAGTAACACAAAAACCTATGTGGCAGCATCGATTTTAAAACTCGTGGAGATGGGAATGTTTTCACTTGATGATCCAATAAAAGATCTTCTGTTAAGTAAGACATCTAAGGACTTAATTGAAGTCGGTTATCAACTGGACAGTATAACAATACGTCATCTTCTTTCCCATACATCAGGTATTCATGATTACGTGACAGATAGTTATTTCGAGTTTGTGCATAACAATAGACTAAATGAATGGTCGAAAGCAGAACAAATTAATAAAACACTTGAATTAGGTAGTCCCCAAATTAGGCCTGGTGTTGCCCATAGTTATGGGGATATCAATTTTGTGCTCTTGTGTGAAATTATTGAAAAACAAATGGAGATTCCGTTTTATAATGCAATTCGCAAACTTATTGGATTCGAAAACCTTGGATTGACTTCGACTTGGTTTGAAGGTTTAGAAAAACAACCAGAGCAATCAACTTTCCTTGCTCATCAGTATTGGGATAAAAGAAATTGGGATTCTAAAGAAATGAATCCGTCCTGGGATTTATATGGCGGAGGTGGATTAGCCTCCAATACTAAAGACCTTGCTTTGTTTTTTCAATATTTATTCGAAGGAAAAATTATAGATGACCGAAGTGTTTTAAAAGAGATGTACAGTTTTGTCTTACCAAAGGAAGAATCCGTTTACTGTTTAGGATTACAGAGGATTTCGTTTAATGGTAGAGATGTTTATTACCATGGTGGTTTTTGGGGGACAGATGTGATGTACATTCCACAGTACAATATGACGATTAGCGCATTTACTTTAAATAAAGACAAAAGAGCATTGAACGCTGAAATAAGTGAGAACATTTTGAAAATTATTGAAACCTCAATAATCCAAAGTGAATAAATTATCCCTCGAAGTGAAAGCTAATAGTAATGATTTGCGAAACCACGCCTTCAATAACACGTGCCTCATTTAAATCATTGTTGTAAATCAAGGTATTGGTAATACCTCGTGAATATTTAATCTCTGGAGAAAAAATAAAGTACGGAAAGAAAAATTGCATTCCTGCACCCACTTCAACTTGAAAGTCATGGGGTGATATTTTGACTAGACTTTTAGCTTGATTCGATTTAGAATTACTCGCAACATCATAGGTGTATTTAATACCTCCTACAACGAAAGCACGTTTATCTTTATAAGGTGCTGATTTAAATCTTAGATGAAAAGGGATATCGAAAAATACTGATTCGATTTTTCGAGTACTAAGAATGTCACCCTCCACTGGATAATAAACTAGGTTTCGTTCTGCAAACGAAAATCCGGGAAGCAATCTAAAGTCGAAGTATTCACCAATCTTTAGGTTGGCAATCATCTGCAGATTCACGCCAGGGCCTGCCTCCGGTTCTGCGATTCTAATACTATCATTGCCGATGAAGTTCTTAGAATGATCAATATGATACTTAGACGTATTTAGTCCAAGAGATATTCCAAAGTAATAAGGCTTTTTCTGAAAATCACGATAGTTGTAATTGTCCCTCGCTGATTGGGCAAAAGCCAACTGTCCTGCAAAAATAAAAGCAAGAAACAGAACTATTTTGTGCCTTGATATATCGTGCAAATACCTAGAGATAGAGATGTCCATGAAGTGTTTTTAAATCCAATCTTTTGCAAAACTTGTTCAAAATTTTCATAGTCTGGAAAAGATTGAACAGACTCATATAAATATTTGTAAGCTTTGGGGTCTTTGGAAGTAACCTTTCCTATAACGGGTAAAACGTATTTAAAGTATGTATTGTACAATTGTTTGAACGGAAAAATTCTGGGTTTAGAGAATTCTAAAATGACTATTTTTCCTTGGTTTCTAAGAACACGGTGCATTTCAGACAATCCTTTTTCTAAATTGCCAAAATTTCTCACACCAAACGCTGCCGTTACTGCGTCAAAACTACCCGTTTCAAAATTCAAGTTTTCAGAATCACCAACAACCAATTCAATCACATCACTTAGCGACTTCTTAGCTACTTTTTTCCTTCCAATTTCAAGCATCTGATTGGAGATGTCCAGTCCAACTATTCTCTCGCATTTCAGTTGCTTTTCCGCTTCAATAGCCAAATCAGCAGTACCAGTAGCAATGTCTAATACATGGCGATGATCATTCTTATTCAGCTGCTTAATGGTTTTTCGTCTCCAAATGGTATCAATGCCTACTGATAGCAAGCCATTCAAGAAATCATAGTAAGGAGCAATCCCGTCAAACATCCTTGTGACTTGTTTTTTCTTCGATTCTTCTGACTCGTGATATGGCTTAACTTCTGCGATAACTTATTATTTATTTTGCAAATATATACACTTCTGTAGGTATCAACACCAGGGCGCAACACTTGTTTTATAAAACATTGATTTTTGTAAAAAATGAGTGAATTATTAAAGAAATTATTTGCCACTAAATTATACCTAAATGAGTCATTTAAACGCGCTGAATTTAGTATCTTTGCGCCACATTTAATGAAATAAAAAACAATTTGTAAATGGCTAATGATCAGAGGATTATACCGGTAAATATTGAGGATGAGATGAAAGCAGCATACATAGATTATTCTATGTCTGTAATTGTTGCCAGAGCTTTACCTGATGTTAGAGATGGATTGAAACCAGTTCATCGTAGAGTTTTGTATGGAATGAACGAATTGGGCCTTTCTGCTAGTAAGGCACACAAAAAATCTGCAAGGATTGTGGGTGAAGTTTTGGGTAAATATCACCCACATGGAGATACTTCGGTTTACGATTCCATGGTACGTATGGCGCAGTCATGGTCTTTGAGATACCCATTAGTGGATGGTCAAGGTAATTTCGGTTCAATGGACGGTGATAGTCCTGCTGCAATGCGATATACGGAGGCCAGATTACAACGTGTATCCGATAAGCTATTAGAGGATATCAATAAAGATACCGTTGATTTTGCCTTGAATTTTGATGATTCTTTAGAGGAGCCCACGGTTTTACCGACTAAGCTTCCTAATCTTTTGATCAATGGAGCATCTGGTATCGCCGTCGGTATGGCCACCAATATGTTGCCTCATAATTTATCTGAAGTCATTGCAGGTACTAAGGCTATGGTGGATAATCCTGAAATCACCATTCCTGAATTAATGCAACACATTAAAGCTCCTGATTTTCCAACAGGCGGTACTATATATGGATATCAGGGTGTTAAAGATGGTTTTGAAACTGGTCGTGGTAAGATTGTTGTTCGTGCAAAAGCAGAAATCATCGACAAAGGTCAAAAAGAGGCCATTATCATTACGGAGATACCGTATCAAGTCAATAAAGCGAATTTAGTAGCAAAAATTGCATCCCTTGTACAAGAAGGAAAGGTTGTAGGAATTTCGGACATCAGAGATGAATCGGATAGAAAAGGACTTCGGATAGTTGTCGATATTAAGCGTGATGCTATGGGGCAAGTTGTCCTAAGTAAATTATTTAAATACACACCGTTGCAAACTTCTTATGGTGTGAATAACATTGCTTTAGTTAATGGACGACCGCGCTTACTGAACTTAAAGCAAATCATTGAAGAGTTTATCAAGTTTAGACTTGAGGTCATTGTTAGACGAACCCAATACGATCTCAAGAAGGCTGAGGAGCGCGCGCATATTTTAGAAGGTTTATTGATCGCTCTAGATAATATTGATGAAGTCATTAAGATTATTAGAGGTAGTAAAACTGTCGAGGAGGCTAAGCAGGGATTGATGAGTGCTTTTGATCTTTCTGAGATTCAGTCTAAGGCGATTCTTGAGATGAGACTTCAAAAATTAGTAAGTCTCGAGATTGATAAGGTTCAAGCTGAGTATGACGAATTGATGAAGAAGATTGAACATTTAAAATCAATCTTAGGAAGTGAACAAATGCAAAGAGACATCATCAAAGAAGAATTGGATGAGATTGATGAAAAGTTTGGTGACGAAAGAAGAACTGATATCAGCTTTGCTGGAGGTGATATTAGTATGGAGGATATGATTCCAAATGATGAAGTGGTCGTAACTATTTCTCAATTAGGATACATTAAAAGAACGAAGGCTTCTGAATTTAAGGCCCAAGGTCGTGGTGGTAAAGGTTCTAGAGGTAGTAAGACGAGAGATACTGACGAGGTCGAACACATGTTTGTGGCGAATAATCACAATTACCTATTATTGTTTACAGAGCAGGGTAGGTGTTTCTGGATTAAAGTATTCGAAATCCCTGAAGCATCAAAAACGAGTTCTGGCCGGGTGTTACAAAACTTGATTGAAATTCCGAAGGATGATAAGGTCAAGGCATACATAAACATTTTGGACCTGCAAGATGAAACATTCTTGAACAATAACTTTATTGTTTTCTGTACGAAGAAAGGAGTCATTAAGAAAACCTTAATGGAAGCCTTCTCTCGCCCTAGAAGTAATGGTATTAATGCAATTACCATTAAAGAAGGAGATACCTTATTAGAGGTTAAATTAACCAATGGTGAGAATGATATTCTTATTGCTAATAAGAGTGGTCGAGCTATTCGATTTCCAGAATCTAAAGTAAGAGCGATGGGAAGATCAGCGGCAGGTGTTCGAGGAATTACTTTAAAGGATGATCAGGATGAAGTCGTTGGTATGATTTCGGTTAACCCGAATGATGAACAGAATACAATTATGGTGGTATCTGAAAAAGGTTACGGAAAAAGATCTTCATTGGAAGAATATAGAATTACCAATAGAGGTGGTAAAGGCGTTAAAACGATGAACATCACGGACAAGACCGGTAGCTTAATTGCGATTAAAGCAGTAACTGAAGATTTAGATTTGATGATTACTACTAAGGATGGAATCATGATAAGAATGGCTGTCAGCGACATGAGAGTTATGGGAAGAGCCACTCAAGGAGTTAAAGTTATTCGATTAAAGGATTCTGAAAGCATAGCTGATGTGACCGTTATTGCGAAGAATGAAGAGTCGGATGAAGAGGAATAACATTTTTTTAACGAATAGAGAGAAACATTTTAACGTCTTAAAAACATTTAATAATTGAATCGTACGTCTTACTTTTGATGTGCATTAATTAATCATCTCATTAAGAGAGAAATAAAATAAAATTAAACAGATGAAAAAATTACTTTTTGTTGCTTTTGCATTCCTTTTCGTTGTAGGAACTTCTCAAGCTCAGGAATACAAGAAAATCCTTAAAAAGGCATCTAAAGCAATTGGAAAATATAATGTGAGTCCAGCTGACAATGCGGATAAACTATCCGAAGCAATTGCTTTGATCAATCAAGCTTTTGAAACGGAGGAAGCAAAAGGTTCGGCGAAAGCCTGGGCAACTAAAGGAAAAATATATACTGAAATTGCAGCTGCTGAATTAACAGCTAAGTTAACTGGAGGACCAGATATGGCGACTCCGGATGCAGCAACTATTGCATTGGAGGCTTTTTCTAAAACGATGATGTTGGATCCTGGTAAAGGTGAAAAGAAAGACGCGCTTAGAGGATTAGAAGAACTTGAAAATCACTTGAATAACTCAGGTGCTATTGCTTATGAAAAACGTGACTACGTAGGGTCTTTTGCCAATTTTGATGGATCTTTAAAAGCGCGTCAAATTCTTCTTGACAATGGTGAGAAGAGTAGACTAGATGCTCAAGAGGGATTGTATGACGCGCAAGTGTTTACTTCAGCAATGACAGGATATTACGCTAAGAACTATGATGGATGTCTTCCTTACTTAGAAGAGTTATTCCAAAATGGATCTAACGAGGCAGCTGTTTATGAAGCGCTATATGCTATTAAAACAGAACAAGGTGATGAAAATTCAGTGACATATCTTGAAGAAGGAAGAAAGAGATTTCCTGATGACACTGGTCTTTTATTTTCAGAGATTAATCACTACCTAAAGGCAGGTAGGTTAGAGGAGTTAACTGGAAAACTTAAAAAGGCGATCGAAGCGGAGCCAGATAATGCAACGGTTTATGCAACTCTTGGAAATGTTTATGATCAGTTGTGCTCAAAAGAGAGAGAAGCTGGAAACGCAGAGAAGTCAGAGGAGTACTTCGGTTTAGCTCGTGACTATTTCAATCAAACCATAGAAAAAGATCCAAAAAACTTTGATGCACATTACAGTTTAGGTGCTCAATATTATAATAAGGCTGCAGATATGACCGCTGGATTAAATGAGTTGAGTAATGATTACTCTGCTGCCGGTACAAAAAAGTACAATGCAGCTAAGGCAGAAATGGATTCTATGTTTGACAAGGCTTTACCATTTTTCAAAAAAGCAGAGATGTTATCTGAAGAAAACGGAACACCCGACTACAATACCTTGATTGCACTCAAAGAGATTTATGCTAGAAAGAATGATCTAGAGACTTCGGCTATATACAAAGCCAAAATCGAAGCATTAAATAAATAAGATTTATAATAGATATTACTAAAAGGGACTTCATTTCGAAGTCCCTTTTTTTGTTTTTTCCTATATTGAATAATGCTAAGAGCTATTTCTAAAGGCATTGATGATTTAATCGAATTCATAGGAAGTTCAATTTCTTGGTTGAGTTTTGCATTGGTGATGCTCATTTGTCTCGACGTCTTTCTAAGGTACCTTTTTAGCAGTACCAAAACTTGGATATTAGATCTCGAATGGCATTTTTTCTCTTTGATATTTCTTTTTGGTGCTTCGTTTGCCTTAAAACATGATCAACATGTTCGAGTAGATTTATTTTATCAAAAAATGAATTTCAGACAAAAAGCGTGGGTCAATTTTATTGGATCTGCGTTCTTGTTGGTTCCATGGTGCCTACTTATCATTGTGAAAGCGACGAATTACGCTATGAATTCATGGGATGTAAAGGAAGGTTCTCCAGATGGAGGTTTGACAGATTGGTACATAATTAAGTTTTGTATCGTTATCGGCTTTTTTCTTCTTCTCTCACAAGCTATAAGTGAGATGATCAAATCATTGTTAATCATACTTAAGAAAAATTAAATGGAACTACTCGCCATTATCTTATTTGTGATCATTCTTTTAGCTCTTATGAGTGGTTATCCAGTAGCCTTTACACTTGCTGGAATTTCCCTTTTAGTTGGATATTTCTGTGTTCCTGATTTTCTTGACTTTCTTCCATTAAGAATCATGGGGGTCATGAAAAATTATGTTTTAATGGCTGTTCCCTTATTTGTTTTCATGGGACTCATGTTAGAAAAATCAGGCTTAGCGCAAAGTATGTTGAATACCATGGCTATGCTTTTTGGACGATTAAAAGGTGGTCTCGCTATTTCAGTCGTTATTGTTGGAGCTTTACTTGCTGCATCTACTGGCATAGTCGGAGCAACGGTCATCACTATGGGTTTAATTAGTTTACCTACGATGCTAAAGCGAAATTATAAAACTGAGTTGGCTACTGGAACAATTGCTTCTTCGGGGACACTAGGACAAATTATTCCACCTTCTGTCGTATTAGTCTTATTAGGAAGTGTGATGAATGTTTCTGTTGGCGATTTATTTGCAGCAGCTATAGTACCTGGTGTTATACTCGTGGCTTTGTATTTGATTTATATTGTTGTCTATGCACATTTAAATCCCGAATCTGCACCATCAATACCGAAAGAAGAAATAGAAGCTTTTAAAGCAGAAGACTATATCAGAAAAACGGTAGTAGCTTTTTTGTTGCCTCTTATATTAATTGTTGCGGTACTAGGATCCATACTTCTTGGGGTAGCTAGTCCTACGGAAGCTGCGGCAATAGGCGCTCTTGGTGCGACCATACTTACAGCTTTCCAAAAGAAATTAAATCTTGAGGTACTTAATCAGGTGGTAAAATCAACTACACATCTTACCTCGATGGTGTTTTTAATATTATTAGGTGCCACGACGTTCTCTTTAGTTTTTCGTGGGCTTGGAGGAGAACACTATTTGGTCAATGCGATCCAAGAAGCGAATATGAGCCCAATGATATTCTTACTTTTTGTTATGCTGATCATTTTTATCGCCGGCTTTTTTATAGACTTCATTGAGATCATTTTTATCATCGTACCTGTAGTCTTACCTATTTTGGCAGGTTTCAAAATGGATCTAATTTGGGTGGGTATATTAATAGCTTTGAATCTTCAAACGAGTTTTTTAACACCACCATTTGGCTTTGCGCTATTCTATTTGAAGGGAGTAGCTCCTGATGGAGTCAAAACTTCTCAGATTTATAGAGGCGTAATTCCGTTTTTATTTATACAAGTGGTTTTACTATTATTGGTATTCCTGTTTCCAGGAATGTTGAAGATTTTCTTTTAAACCAAATTGTGGAATAACTTTTCTGACTGTCCAGCCCAACTTTTAACACCTTTGCTAAATGTAGAAAAAGATTGATAGACTTTTTTGGCAAACGGATCAGAGGCCACTAGTTCATCAATGACCTCTTGAGACAAGATCCTTAATTCATCCATGACTTCTTTGGGGAAGGATCGCATTTCAACGTCGCTTTCCTCTTTAATCTTGTTTAAGTATTCATTGTTTCTAGCTTCAAAATCAGACAAGCACCACATAGTCAATCTTTCACAAGCAGAGGCTACAATAGCTTGCAAGTGCTTTGGTAAATCTTCATAGGCTCTTTTATTGACAATGGTTTCTAAGACAGTCCCTGGCTCATGCCATCCAGGACTGTAATAGAATTTAGCGATTTGATGAAAACCCATCAGGTAATCATGGTATGGACCAATCCATTCTGTTGCATCTATAACACCTCTCTCCAGGTTAGTGTATAATTCACTTCCAGGAGAAAGAACAGCCGTCCCACCAGCTTTGACTAGGACTTTTCCACCTAAGCCTGGCATCCGCATTTTAAGACCTTTAAAGTCTTCCATGGTATTGATTTCTTTGTTGAACCAACCGCCCATTTGAACACCAGTGTTTCCACTTAAAAATGGCACTAAGTTAAACCGAGCATATAACTCTCTCCAAAGAGGGTAGCCACCCCCATGGAGTATCCATGCATGCATTTGTTGTGCATTCATACCAAAAGGTACCGAAGAGAAGAAGCTTGCAGATGGAGCTTTACCTGCCCAATAATAAGACGCACCGTTTCCCATCTCAGCTGCTCCACTACTTACTGCTTCAAAGGTTTCTAATGCCGGTGCTAATTCCCCGCCTCCATATACTTTAACGGTTAATTGTCCTCCGGACATTTCAGAAATCCAATCCGCTATCAACTGACATCCTTCTCCAACAACAGGGAATTTCGGAGGCCAAGTGGTGACCATTTTCCATTGATATTTTTTACCCGAATTTATGTTTATTCCTTCTGTCTCATTTTTTGCTGTAGATTGACAACCGACTAAAGCAGTAGCTCCTAATGCTAGCGCTCCGTTTTTGATAAAACGCTTTCTTGAAATTTTACTGTTCTTTGAGGACTTTTCGCCCATTAATATTGAATTTTCATTAATATATTAAATTAATTAAATAAGTTTGAATCCATTCAAAAATGTGGATTAAGATGAATAAATACGTGCTCAAATGTTTATGTCTAGTTTTTGTAATCACTTTATTCTCATGTCAAAAAGATTTGAAGGATACTAAGAAGGTTCCTGGAGCTTTGGAAGGGCTTCAATTGTTGACAAAACAACGGGCTTATCCTGCTAATGATATACCTTCTTCTGGTTATTATGAAGCTTATGAGTATCAACAAAAATTTGTTAACTCTTTCGACTCCCAATCGAGAAATGCTGATTCTTGGGAACCGATGGGGCCTTGGAATACGGCGGGGAGAGTATTGGCCCTAGCCATAAATCCTCAAGACGACAATACCATCTATTTAGGAAGTGCGAGCGGAGGTTTGTGGAGAAGTCGGAGCTTAGGACAAGGTCAAAGTTGGGAGTATGTTCCGTTAGGAGAACCTGTTTTAGGTGTCAGTAGTATCGCTTTCGCGAAAGGGGATAGTTCATTGATGTACATAGGTACTGGCGAGGTATATAATTATCAAAATACAGGAACCGATGGTGCGTATAGATCTACTCGAGGTTCGTATGGAATGGGAATATTAAAATCTGAAGATGGTGGTCAAACTTGGATAAAGTCCTTAGACTGGACATACCAACAAGAGAGAGGAATTCAATCCATTAAAGTTCATCCGACTGATCCAAACATCGTATACGCTGCGACCACAGAAGGCATTTTGAAAACGGTTAATGGTGGAGTAAGTTGGTTTAATGTGCATCCAGTTCTTATGGCCACGGACATAGAAATAATGGAGGGATCACCGGACAATCTCGTTTCATCGCATGGAAATTTTGGAACCGACGGAGCTGGTATTTACAGATCTACTGATGCCGGAAATACATGGTTTAAAGCATTAACTCCGGATATTGAAGGATTTCAGGGTAAAATTGAATTAACCAGTAATGCTAATAAAGTGATGGCCTCCGTTGGAAATGGCTTTACTGTCCAAGGGCCTGATAATGCCACTTGGTTGTTAAGCTCCAATAATATGGGTGTTACATGGCAAGTAGAAAGTACGTTTGACTATTCGCGTTGGCAAGGGTGGTTTGCTCATGATGTGGCTATTGATCCCAATAATGAAAACAATATTATTACAGTAGGAATTAACGTTGCAAAAAGTCAAACAGGTGGTCAGGATTTAGTTCAGATTTCTGATGGAGGGGTAGCATTAGGAACACCACCCATTGTAGGTCCAGATTCAAGTAATCCATTTTTTGTCCATTCTGATGCGCATGTAGTCATGTATCATCCCAATGTTCCAGATATGGTATTAATTGGTACTGATGGAGGTTTATATGTTTCGATGGATAATGGGGGTTCGTTCGAAAGTCGAAATGGCGGATTACAAACTACGCAGTTCTATAATGGCTTTTCTGTATCAAGACAAGATCCAAATTTTGCGATGGGAGGCTTACAAGATAATAGTACTTCTATTTTTAGAGGGTCAGAAACTTGGCAGAAAGCTGTTGGTGGTGATGGGAGTTGGACCGGTATCAATCAGATTGATGATGATATTGCATATGCCTCGGCTCAACATTTATATTTGGTAAAATCTACTAACAATGGACTGGGCTTTAATTGGGCCAATGTGCTTGAAGATGACGCATTATTTATAGCGCCTTATGTAATATCACCTTCCAACCCTAACAAGGTTTATGCCGGGTCAAGAAGAATTGCATTAACAGCGAATAATGCTTCTAGTTGGGATTTTCCAGGCCCTACAATGAATGGTGATCCAGCGTATTCAATGGCCATCTCTGAATCAAACGAAGACGTGGTGTACGTTGGAACAGCTCCTGATAATTTACAAAGAGGGGTATTCTTAACTACTAATGGTGCCCAAAGCTTTACGGATATATCCGAAGGATTACCTGATAGATTCCCTAATGACTTGGCTGTTGATCCAACGAATGATGCCATAGCGTATGTCACATTTAGTGGCTTTGGGACAGGGCATATATTTAAAACTGAAGATTATGGAAACACTTGGGTAGATATAAGTTATAACCTTCCTGATGTTCCTGGTAATGCGATTGAGGTAGATCCGTTTAATCCTGGTAATTTGTATTATGGAAATGATTTAGGCGTATATTTCTTAGAAGAAGATGCTCAAGAATGGGTTTCTTTCGATGATGGTTTTTATGGTGCCTCCATCGTCCTTGATCTTAAAGTCTCCTATAGTGATTCCAGTATTTGGGCTGCGACTCATGGTCTAGGTGCTTTTAGACGAGACTTAGTGAGGAGTTCTGATCCTGTGTTTGTGGATGATGAAAGAATTTCTACCCTTAAAGTTTACCCTAATCCGGTCTTAGATATATGTAACATAGAGTTTGAATTGAATGGTAATGCGTCTAAAATCAATTTAAGATTAACTAGAATTGACGGAACTTTGATGAAGGATTTTTCATTCAATGGAACGTATAAACTATTCACGGAGCAAATAGAAATATCAGATATTCCGAAAGGAACTTATTTCCTTCAAATCACTGAAAACGAAAAGTTATTATCCTCACAAACATTGATTAAAATATAGAATGAGTAAAAAAATAGAAGAACCAAATGGACTAAATGATGTTGCGGCATTTCACGAAATGTTTAATATGCCAGTGCTTGATGAGCCTCAAATCCCGTCAGAAGAGAGATGTGCATTAAGGATTAATTTATTACAAGAAGAGCTCAATGAATTAATAGAGGCGGTGGAGAATAATGACCTTGTTGAAGTAGCGGACGCCTTAGCAGACATTCAATATGTATTATCCGGTGCCATATTGGAATTTGGGTTAACCCATAAATTTAAAGCCTTGTTTGATGAGGTTCAACGATCTAATATGTCGAAGACATGTAAGAGTATGGAGGTGGCGAAAGCAACACAGGAATATTACAAAAACAATAGAGATACGGAATCTTATATTAAGGAAAGAAATGGCGAATTTCTTGTTTTTAGAGAGGGCGATAATAAAGTATTGAAATCAGTAGAATATTCACCGGCTGATTTGAAGCGTATTTTAGAGGAGAAATAAAAAAGCCCATCTGGTTCTTTTACCAGACAGGCGGCTCCCATTTACGAATAAAAATTATTCTTAATTAGAATTGTCCAAGTATATCTAGGATTTCATCTAATGTTTTTTCTTCTGGGGATATTCCAGTTAAGAATCCCTCTGTTATTACTGCACTTTCTGTACCAAAACGATATTCTCCGTTTCCGAGCTGCGTAATACTTACAAAAGTGACATCTAAACCGATGGGGGTAAGATCATACGGTTCACAAAATTCTTTGGTGTTGGGATCACCCACTAGTGTAGTAAATGTATCTTCATTATTGTCTATCATGTAGACGACAGTATTTGTATTGCCATAAAGTTGTTGAGGTAATTGAACACAAACTGAAGTCTTAAATTCATCCGGAATATTATAGTAATAGTCACAATTAATCCAGGTTAACTCACTCACTATAAATTGATACCCAATACCTTCGATAGACATTCCTGTAGAGTCCTCGACAACCCAATCAGATGGCCATATAGTGTTTATTCCGTCAGCGAATGCTTCCGCTTCTTCCCATAAAAAATTACCTTCATCATCATCGCCAAAGAATAATCTAATCTCTTGTCCAGGATTGTCATTGACCACCTTTACATTGATGAATTTGTTTTCAGCTAAAGTCAAGGCTTCTCCATTCTGGCTTGCAGCAAAATGAAAGACTCCATCACTTTTTAGAAAGTCAGTGTTTGTTGTTGTGGGAATGCCGTAAAGCATCATTAAACCTTTGTCAAATAACTCGAGGTATTCAAAATCAATAGTTCCTTGGACTATTTCTCCATTAAGAGAAAATGCATTTTCAGGAATGTCGATTACAGATGAATTACTAGTAATAATTTGAATTCCATTTTCATTGGAAAAACTTTCTATTTTTCCATAAGTCTGAACTTCTGAATAAAACGAATCGATACTTCCCGAAACGGGATCAGCGACAAATTCAAAAGAATCAGTACAGGCACAAAATGCCATCATTAACGCAACTGGGAGCAATCTTCTAAAATTTTTCATAATATCTAACATCGTTGCAAATGATTTATTAATAAGACCCTACTCTGATACATTATGATGCCTGAGTTTTTAATTTTTTTTAAAATTTATACCTCAATCCTGTTTTTAAACCAAGTACCGTATACTTTTGGATCAGGACATAATCATCTCTAGAGAAGCTTTCAGGATAAAATCTCATGTTCGCTTCTGCGAAAAGATCTGTCTTTTCTGACCAATGAAATATGGCTCCCATTCCTGTGTAGTAACTAATTCCTAGTCTTGTTTTGAATGCTTGTGTAGCAGCCTCTTGATTCGAAGTAAACCATACATCATCTAGAGTACCTGGCTCTAAGAATTGCCCTCGTTGACGAAATGCCAGATTAACAAAGATTCCAGCATTAACAGTATAAGAGAATTTATTTGACCTCCAATTTTCGAAACCTACGATCAAAGGAATGTCGAGGAGTTTATATCTATTTTGAACCCTCACTCTTTCTTCACCGGGAACGTAATATGTGAAGGAGTCAATGACAACACCATCTTGTTTGATGATCTCCGTATACTCTCTTCCTGATTCAGGATCTGTATATCTATATAGTTCATTAATCTGCGAATAATTCAATCCTGTTTTCAAGGTGATTCCCATTTTACTCACATATTGCAATGAGGCACCTACAGAAAAACTCGGAAGCGCTACCTCTGAAGATTCTCTCATTCTTCTGTAGTCACTAAATGCAGATTCCCTTTGAAGTAGTTTTCTAAAACCGTAGTCTGCGCTCGCATAAATTTCACCAAACAATCCATCTTTGAAAACCAATTGATCTTCACATTGATTGTGTCCATCATATTTAAAATAGGCCACATTGAGTTTTCTTTCGTCGAGAGTTAAGGAATTTAATTCATATGCTGATGATATCTTAGAAAAATCAGCGACGTCACTTCGTAGGTTTTTAACTAGGGTAGAAGAATTGGTATTAATACTCCGTATAGTATTGATATTCGTTTCAGTAAATACTTCGTTGATTGTTTTAGAAAATTCGTTGATGCTTGGTGATGGTGTCTTTATAGGAGTAAAGAGTTTTTCGTTTACTTTTTTAACTTTTGATTCTAATTGTACATTTTTCTTGGTGGCTTTTTGATTTTCTATCAATGCTAGGTTCTCGTTACCGATAGAACTGTTATGTTCTTCGATTTTGTCAACTGCTATAGCGGAAGCAGTCACACTTTTCTCGTGTGAACTAATGGCGTCTAAATCTTCAGTTTGCTCTTCAGCAACTAAAGAAGAAATGCTCGATTGATTAAAGCCTTTATTCCATTGGTAAAAGCCTAGGCTTAAAATTAGGAGAAGAACCAATCCTGCTAAAAACCAAAATAGGATGGCTTTTCGATTTGATTCAGCTATAGGATTAATTTCCTGATCTATCTTGTCCCAGATTCCATCTGGTATTGGGATGGAGTGCTCTCCCAATTTGTCTTTAAATAATTTATCTATGGAACTCATACCGCTATTTTATGTAGTTCTTTAACTTTTTCTTGTAATAACCTTCTCGCTTTCACTAACTGCGATCGGGAGGTACTTTCTTGAATGCACAATTTCTCGGCAATTTCTTTATGACTAAAACCTTCAATAGCATACAGGTTGAATATCACCTTATATCCTTGAGGTAAAGCTTCTACTAGTTTTAATAATTCGTCAGCCGATAATTTAGACACTGCAACAGGATTCATGGACTCTTCCTTAGTGTTTTCTAGTCCTATGGTTTCATTTTTAAAACTTTTACGGGAAACATACTTTAATGAAGTATTGATCATGATTCGACGAACCCATCCTTCAAAACTGCCTTCAAACTTAAATTTGTCGAGATTGGTAAACACTTTAATAAATCCTTCTTGTAAAAGGTCTTCAGCTTCTGAGTGATGACGAGCGTACCTGTGGCATACAGATAACATTTTACCAGCATACCTATCAAAAAGCTGCTTCTGGCAATCCCTGTCGCCGGAAAGACAATTTTCTATTAATGCTTTTTCTGTCAAGCTGTATGGCTTTAGACGATACATTTATTTTAAGCGCTTTTCTGAAAGATTCCCAAACAATGGAAAACGCTGCATTTAAATGAAAAAAAATTATTCTTCCTCGGAAATGATGGTTGCATCATCAATGATTTCATCTCCGTCACCATCAGCATCCGTAAATCCAGCCGCTGTAATTTTCTCTTGAGTTGTTTCTACTATATTGTCTGTAACAGTGATTTTTCCTTCAGAAAACGAATCGTAATCACCGTCAGCAAATTTATCAGCCTTAGAAAAGAAATCATCCGTATCCTCCAATAACGAACCTCCAGCATCAAGAGTCTCGTCAGCAAATTCCTTTTTAGGCATCGCTGCTTCTTCCTCACTCATTCTCTGGGCTTTTTCCATGGTTTCGTCAAATTTCTCCGATATATCTTCTCCAATATCTTTTGCTTTGTCAACAAAAGCATCTTTTGCGTCAAGAACTTTTTCTCCGATGCTTTCTGATGCAGACTTAAAAGATTCACCTAAATCTTCACCAACATCCA
>JAHDBI010000043.1:0-6450 GCA_020630475.1 Saprospiraceae bacterium | reverse complement strand
ACAAAGTCCTTAGAACTGTCAATGATATCTTCCGCTTTGTCTCTAGTATATTCCATCCCTTTTTCAGCTCCTGATTTAGCGACAGATTTTTTAACAAAAAGCAACTTTTTAATCTCACTTAAGAATCCCATGATTTTTTGATTTTAGGTTTTTAATCTATACTTAAATATAAAGCTTAATTGATGAAGTATATTTTAAATTTTACGCATAAAAGTCCGTTTGCACAACTAACAACAAGATTTGAGCTTTTTTTCGTTTGGCTTTCGCCAATTCGAATGATAATCTATTAATAGTGGGTATTTAAAAGAACAAATGGACAAAACGACCTGAATTTTAAGACCAACTACATTCGGCGAAAGCCTCAACAGAAAAAAGGAATTATTGGATTATTTTAATTCTGCGATAGTGCATTTTATCGTCGATTCTAATTTTTATCAGGTATGAACCACTAGGCAAGTTCTTTGTGTCAAAATCCAATTCATGATACTTCTGGTTTATTTTTCCATTGAAGATTTTTCGATAGGTTTTTCCGTCTAATGAAACCATAACGATTTCTGCTTTTTTACCCAAAGCATAAGTCAGAGAAATTTGAACCAACTCTTTGGCTGGATTAGGCCAGGTTTTAATTTGGACACTTTTTTTATTGACAGATGCCGTGTTAACTATAGAGCCAAGATCAAAATCAGCAATCAAAGCAAAATGATCCGATGCATTGTCCGTATCCAAAATATTCAAGTTGTATTCGTCTAATTGATCTTGATTTAAGAACAATGTATTTAAGGCAAAGCTATTTTTAAGCTCTATTTGAGAGTCCGTATATATAATGTAATCTAGTCTTCCAGGACCAAATGAACTAAATCTATTGGACCAAGTGATAGAGCCTGGATAAGAGGTAGTTGGACAAACCGCATCTTTTAGCGCTGTTCCGTCCCAGTCGGGATTAAAGTCACCACCAAAATTGTTGACATCATTGATGTCTCCCTCAAGTAGCGTTTTTCTTTGCCTATTCAAGCCAACAAAATTCATGTCCCCTACAATAACAATAGGCGTATTTTCTTCTAAGGGGATGATACTATTTCCCATCTTGGATTCTCGGATAAATGCCATGAGTTTATCCACTTCTTGTTGGCGATCATAGTCTTTATCGCAACATGGAAGGTGTACATTGACTAACAATAGCTCACGAGCCGGATGATCAATGAGAAATGATCCATTTCCGTCAGTGGCAAAACTTTGCAGTATAGGATATTTACTTACTACAATAATGTCTGGTTGAACTTGTCCGTGGTACCAATCCGAACTAGGGAATAGGTCTGCGATTACGTTTTTTACTTGCTCGGAGCTATGGTCGTAAATTTCTTGAAAGGCTAAGATATCTGGTCTTGTCGCACTGATGATATCTTTAATGGCGTCTCTCTGATTTATATCAAATAGACCGTCTTGTAGGACATTCATTGAGAGAATTCTAGTCGTATTGAGCGCAGGGTCTATAGAGTAAATAGGGTATTCAATAATCTTATCCGTAAGCTCATATACATATGATCCAGAATTAGGTGCGGTGTCTCCTGAACTAACAGCGTTATCTTTCAGTACAAAACGAATCGTGCTTCCAAAAGCAAATCCATTAGCATCTAGAATGCCTTGACGTCTGAATAATAATTCGAATTGACTAGAGGTCACAGTAGGAATGGTGACTAAGCCAACGTCATAATGTTCAACAAATTTAGTTTGACCATTAACCGTAACTATTCCGTCTCTGCTTCCAAAGAAATATCTCAAATCCGCACCAATTCCATTAATAGAAAGACCAGTATTGGAATCATTGTCACTATCTACATAGAGAATTAAATCATTGTCATTTTGAATATTGATTTCTTCATCAAAATTAAAGTTGAAATAGATATACTCATCATCATTTGATACCCCTAAGGATAGTATGTCTATTCCGTTATTAGGATTGTCAGAACCAGGATCTTCGAAAAATACTTGGTTTTCCCAATCGTTAAAATTTTCATCTAGAATGATCTGATCTTGACCATAAGTCTGTTCGATAAGGAGTAGGACAAAAAGAAATAAAAGGTAGTTTTTCATATTCATGAAATAAAACGTCCAAGGGGCCGTATTTATGTTGCAAAACTACGATATATTAATTAGGAAAATCATTTCTTATTCGATTATTAAGCATACCTTCGCGCGCAGTTATTAAATAAATTTATAATACATAGTATTTTCAGAATGATCTGAAGGTATTCAACAAAAATAAGTATGGAATCTATCCGTAATATAGCGATTATAGCACACGTCGATCACGGTAAAACTACCTTAGTCGATAAGATTATATATCAAAGTCAAACTGTTGATTCTCGTGAGGAACAAAAAGAATTGATTTTAGATAATAATGATCTAGAAAGAGAAAGAGGGATAACTATACTTTCTAAGAATGTATCCGTTCAATATCAAGGGGTTAAAATTAACATTATTGATACCCCAGGTCACGCCGATTTTGGTGGTGAAGTAGAACGAGTGTTGAAGATGGCCGATGGTGTGATATTGTTAGTAGATGCTTTTGAAGGACCTATGCCACAAACTAGATTTGTATTGTCTAAGGCTATAGAATTGAATTTGAAGCCAATTTTAGTAGTGAATAAAATAGATAAAGAAAACTGTAGACCAGAAGATGTACAATCAGATGTTTTTGATTTGATGTTTAATTTAGGTGCAAGTGAAGATCAATTGAGTTTTGAGACCTTATTTGGTTCGTCAAAGTTAGGTTTCATGAGTCATGACCATGAGAAGCGTACAAAGGATATAACCCCTTTATTAAATACGGTAATTGATCATATTCCAGAAGCTCCTTATCAAGAAGGTCCCTTACAGATGCAAATTACTTCTTTGGATTTCTCCAAGTTTAAAGGAAGAATTGCGATTGGTCGTATATACAGAGGAGATGTAGAAGCAGGCAAGGATTATTTCTTAATGAAAAAGGACGGTACTAATGCTAAAGTAAGAGTAAAGGAATTGTTTGTTTTTGAAGGATTAGGCAAAAAACAAGTGAACAAAGCGCGAAGCGGTGATATCTGTGCTATCATGGGAATTGACAATTTTGATATTGGAGATACCATTGCGGATATGGATCAACCTGAAGCTATGACAAGGATTGAAGTTGACGAACCCACAATGAGCATGTTGTTTACCATCAATACATCACCGTTTTTTGGTAAAGAAGGAAAGTTTGTGACCTCTCGTCACTTGAGAGATAGATTATATAAGGAAACGGAAAAAAATCTAGCGCTTAAAATTCAAGACACGGATACCGAGGATAAGTTTAATGTATTCGGAAGGGGGGTATTACACCTATCGGTTCTTATAGAAACGATGAGAAGAGAAGGTTACGAATTTCAAGTTGGAAAGCCCGAGGTTATCATAAAGGAAATTGATGGAGTAAAAAATGAACCGATTGAGAGTTTAGTTATTGATGTGCCGGAGGCATATTCTGGTAAAGCCATAGAATTGGTCACTCAAAGAAAGGGGATGTTGAATGTAATGGAACCCAAAGGAGATGTACAACATTTAGAATTTGAAATACCTTCTAGAGGTTTGATTGGATTGAGAAACCAAATGTTAACCGCTACTGCAGGTGAAGCAGTAATGACACACCGATTTTTGAAGTTTGAACCTTTAAAAGGTGATATCACTGCTAATGTTAAAGGTAGTTTGGTTTCTATGGAACAAGGGCAGGCTTTGGCTTTTGCCATCGATAGATTACAAGATCGAGGTAAGTTTTTTATAGAACCTGGAGAGGAGGTGTACAAGGGTCAAGTGGTAGGAGAGCACACGAGGGATAATGATTTGGAAGTCAATGTGATAAAAGGTAAGAAGTTGACAAATATGCGTTCTTCTGGTGCTGATGATGCTGCGAAAATTGCTCCGAAAATTCAATTTTCTTTGGAAGAATCTATGGAATACATTAGAGGTGATGAATATCTTGAAGTCACTCCTGAGAATTTAAGAATGCGAAAAATCCAATATCCTAAGAAGTAATATTGATTCGTTGTGAAAAACCAGATTATTGCATTTCTTTTAACTCTTTCTATAGTAGCTAGTGTAGTAGTTTATTTTGTTGGCCCTGACCATTTTAACATTTCTTTACCGGATTGGAAATTCGAAATGCCGGATTGGTTCTCGAAATCCGATTCGCCGAAAGGCAACGAAAAAAAATCAAATACTAAAAAGACTTCTAAGGGAAATAACTATAAAGGACAAGTGGTGGATAGCTACAACGGGGTGGAGGTCTTTTACAACGGAAATGTATCAAATGTTTATGGAAGAAACGTGGCACCAGATGGGTACAACCTCGGATTAAAATATCAATGTGTAGAATTCGGTAAACGATATTATTACGAGTACTTCAATCACAAAATGCCGGACAGTTATGGGCATGCCAAAGATTTTTATGATTATGGTTTAAATGATGGAGCATTCAACAGGACGCGAGGATTACATCAATATAAAAATGGGGGAAAATACAAGCCGAAGCAAAATGACATGTTAGTCTATGGGCCCTCTCGTTTTAATAGTTTTGGTCATCTTGCGATTGTGACTAAGGTGAATTCCAGCAGTGTTGATATTATTCAACAAAATCCAGGATTGAATAATCCAAATAGAGAAACCATTCCATTTTCTCAAAATAATGGTCGTTGGAAAATCAATGATCAATACATTGTTGGTTGGTTAAGAAAAAAATAAAATGGCAAAGTATCGTTTACTTAATCAAGAGGAACTTGATTCAATGAAAGATGATTTTGTTAAGTATTTAATACTTAATGGTATCACAGGAGATGATTGGAAGCGAATGCAAGAAACTAATCCTGCTGAAGCGCAGAAAATTACTGATTTATTCAGTGATGTTGTATTTGAAAAAATCATGAGAGGGATTAAATTCATCGATCATATCGAAGCTCAAAAAATTTATACCTTTCAATGTTTACGTGAAAAGATCGTGCTTGTAGGAGTTGTTTCTGAGAACGCTGAAATGGATTTCACCAATTCATTACCTTCAAAAGTGGCACTTTCCAAAATGAAAATCTTCACACAATCTAAAGGCTACAACAAGGAAAGAGAATTAGAATTGTTTGATATGATTCAAGCTGGCGCTCAAATTTCCAATGGAGAATTGTTTGAATCCCTAAGTTTATTATTGTAGAAATGAACAAATGGCTGAAATTTTGTTTGTTTAAAGGAGTATCTTTAAGTATCAAACAAAATTATGTCTAAACGCCCATTAACAGATTGGTTGCCAATTACAAAGAAAGAGGTTGAAGCTCGTGGATGGGGGCAATTGGACGTTATTCTTTTTTCAGGAGATGCATATGTAGATCATCCGGCCTTTGGTACAGCAGTTATTGGAAGAATTATTGAGGATGAAGGATTTCGAATCGCTATCGTACCGCAACCTAATTGGCAAGATGATTTAAGGGATTATAAGAAAATGGGGAAACCTCGTTTCTTTTTTGGAATCACTGCGGGTTGTATGGACTCCATGGTGAATCATTATACAGCGAATAAAAGAAAACGATCTACAGATGCATATACACCAGGTGGTACGGCAGGGTATAGGCCAGATTACACAACGACAGTCTATTCTAAAATATTAAAAGAACTTTATCCTGATGTCCCAGTAGTCATTGGAGGAATTGAGGCTTCCTTGAGAAGAGTAACCCATTATGATTATTGGCAAAACAAATTATTCCCGACCATTTTAGAAGATAGTAAAGCTGATTTTTTAATTTATGGAATGGGCGAGCAGCCTTTGAGGCAATTACTTAAGGCCTTGCAAGAAGGCAAGAAAATTAAAGACTTAACAACGATTCCTCAAACGGCTTTTTTACAAGACAAGCATGAGGAACTACCCGAAACGGACTGGGAAACTATTCATTTGGCCTCGCATGAAAGATGCTTGAAGGATAAAAGAGCGTTTGCTGCTAATTTTAAGCATATAGAACAGGAGTCTAATAAAATACAAGCTCAAAGAATTGTGCAAGGTGTTAATGGTAAAAATTTAGTCATTAATCCACCTTTTCCGCCTATGGAAGAAAAGGAGATAGATGCTTCTTTTGACTTACCTTATACTAGATCACCTCACCCTAAATACAACAAGAGAGGATCAATCCCAGCTTATGAAATGATTCGCTTTTCTATTAATATGCATAGAGGATGTTTTGGAGGTTGTAGCTTTTGTACGATCAGTGCGCATCAAGGAAAATTCATTGCTAGTCGTTCTGAAGAGTCCATTCTAAAAGAGGTTGAAAAGGTCACAGAAATGGAAGACTTCAAGGGTTACATTAGTGACCTTGGAGGTCCATCAGGTAACATGTATAAAATGAAGGGCAAGATTCAATCCATTTGCGATCGATGTGTAAGTCCATCTTGTATACATCCAGTGGTTTGCAG
>JAHDBI010000042.1:16526-29098 GCA_020630475.1 Saprospiraceae bacterium | reverse complement strand
CTGCGACCTTTTGACTGCCAGTCAAACGCTCTAGCCAACTGAGCTAATCCCCCATCAAAAGAGAAGTCGAAATTATTTAATTGCCAACAAAGCACAAAGTTTCAAGGGATAAATTACACCTCGTTATATCCATTAAATAAAACTATATTTATTAGGTCATATTTATTGAACGCTCCATGGACATTCAATCTAGAAGTACTTTTTCAAAGAGACTGAATAAGAAGGTAAAGGAATACACTTTAACTAACTCTAATGGCATGTTAGTTTCTGTTAGTGAGTTTGGATGTACCATCACAAAACTGGGGTTTAAAAAAAATAATGGAGCATTTCATAGTATTATCCTCGAGCTTCCTGAATTGGTTGATTTTATCGATCAAGAATATTATCTCAATTGTATCGTAGGTAGATATGCCAATAGAATTTCAAAAGGTCGTTTCGAATTAGATCAGCTTCAATATCAATTGGCAATAAACAATGGCGCTCATCATTTACATGGCGGCCAAGAAGGATTCAACAAAAAAAAATGGGAATCTAAAATCATCCAATCGGAAGGTTATATTGGCGTCAAATTCTACTATCTCAGTCCACACTTAGAAGAAGGATATCCAGGCAATCTTCGTGTGAATGTTTGCTTTAGACTGAATGAACAAAACGAATTAGATATAACTTATCAGGCACAAACTGACCAGAAAACCCATGTCAATTTAACGCATCATACCTATTTTAATTTAGGTCCGAAGAATCAGGATATATTGAATCATTTTATGAGAATACATTCGAATCAATATCTTGAGATTGACAAAGATTTTGAAACACTTGATGCACATTATGTTGAGGGAAATCCTTTTGATTTTAGAACAAGAAAACGAATCGGAAATGATATGAATGTGGAAAATGAACAGCTTATAATTGGTGCTGGTTATGATCATAGTTACCTATTAAAGAATGAGGGGCAATTAATGCAATGTGCCGAAATTTATGATCCGAGTAAAGCTATAAAACTGACTATTTCCACTACAGAACCTGGTGTCCAATTTTACACAGGCAATCATTTACCACGGCCATTTTTCAAGCATGCCGCCTTTTGTTTAGAAACTCAACATTATCCAAATTCACCGAATCGATCGGATTTTCCGAGTACTATTCTAAAGCCAAATGAAACTTACTTTTCTCGAACTGTTTATTCATTAGACTTTAACTAACTGGGATGCATCTTTTTTGCATTTTAATTCAAGTAGAAGCGTAATTTTAAAGAATGAAATTGCGGCCCATATTTTTCTTCATTTGTTTTAGTTTTTTCGCTCATCCATCTGATGCCCAAATAAAAATCAATGAATGGATGGCTTCTAATTCTATTTTTAATGATCCGGACTTTAACGAAAGTTCAGATTGGATTGAAGTCATCAACGACTCTCCAACCCCTGTAGACCTATCTAACTATTATCTCTCAGACAATTTGAATAATCCAACAAAGTGGAATTTTCCGGACCAAACCATCATAAGTCCTATGGAAATTATACTGGTTTGGGCTGATGGCCTAGATACAGGACTACATTGTAATTTTAAATTGTCAAAATCTGGTGAATCCATCGCGTTGTTTCATAATGATGCATTAATCGATAGTGTCACATTCGGCTTGCAAAAAAGAAATGTATCGATGGGATTGAAAGATGATAAAATCGGTTATTTTTTAGAACCAAGTCCTGGTCTCGAAAATGATCAACGACTTTATAATGATATCACCTACCGAGAAGTATCTTTTTCTAAATTGGGCGGTTTACACCAAAGCACATTCGAACTTCATCTTGAAACAATTGATGGTGATATAAGGTATACTCTCGATGGTAGTTTCCCTACTGAAAACTCCCTTCTATACAATTTCCCAATTATTATTGATACCACTTCAATCGTGAGAGCTAGTGTTTTCAAAGAAGATGAAATACCTGGAAAAACAAAAACACAATCATACTTTTTTGAAGAGAATCATTTAGAGAGAAAATTACCAATAATTTCAATCGCTACGAATCCTGAATATTTTTGGGATAGTCTGACTGGACTTTATGTTCAAGATTTTAAGCCAGAATGGGAATACCCTATCAATATCGAGTTATTTGAAAATGATGGTTCAGATAGGGCCGCCTTTAACGAATTAGCTGGTATAAAGGTCAATGGTCAAAATTCCTGGGTTTTACCCCAAAAAATGTTAGGAATATATTTTGACAGTGACTACGACAAAAATAATCTAGAGTTCCCTTTATTCCATGATAGAGCAAGAAATGAGTTTGAAAATTTTACGCTGAGGGCATCGGGCAGCGATTGGACTGAAACCTTATTCAGAGACGGATTATCCCAACAAATGACGGACCAGTTTATGGAATTGGATCGAATGGGTTTTAAACCTTGTATTGTTTATGTTAATGGCGATTATCTCGGAATTCATAACCTAAGATCGAGGGTGGATGATTCATATATTGAGCAAAACTTTAGTAAAACAGACAGTACTTATAGTCTCATAGAAAATGAAAGTGTTGAAGCCGGTTTGGAAGATGACTTTAAAGTTTTGACTGATCTATTTCAACAAGATTTTACGCAAGAATCTACCTACGCTTCTTTTGAAGAATTAATGGACATTGAAAATTTTACTGATTATTTCATTACCGAAATATGGACTGGAAATAGCTCCTATGGTCATAATATCCAAATGTGGAAACCTTCAAGCGAAAATTCTAAATGGAAATGGATCTTGAATGATTTAGATCGAGGTTTTAGCTTTCCAAAATTATTTGGTTTGGATTATTTTTTAAACCAAACTGAACCGGAAGCATATGAATATGCTCGTAACTATTTGAGGAAAACACTCTCAAATGAGCACTTTAAAGACTATTTCGTTCGAAGATTTTCAGATCACCTCTATACCAGCTTCAACCCTCCTTTAGTGAACAATATCATCGATCAAAGAGCATCTACTATAGCTGAAGAAATCAAATTTCATGTTGGACGTTGGGCGGGTACCACTTCCGATTATGGAGATGGAATAAACACAGTTGACGAATGGGTAAATGATGTACAAGGACTGAAGACCTTTACAGAACAAAGGAAATTTTTTATTGAGGAAGATTTAAAAAAACACTTTAATCTCGATTCTACGGCTTTGTTATCCATCATCAATTATCCAAAAAACCACGGGTCAACAAATTTCAATAATATCAAAATTCCTGAAGATGAATGGTCAGGAAATTATTTTCGAAACCTACCAATTACATTGGTCGCAGAACCAAAACCTGGACATGAATTTGAAGGCTGGTATAATGGAACAAAAGTTGAATTAATTAATTCAAAAAGCGAGTGGTCGTTTTTAGACAGTGGCCAACAACTACCAGAAAACTGGAATAAACCCGAGTACGACCATTCAAGTTGGCCAAAAGGGAATGGTCCTTTGGGTTATGGAAATGGCAACGAATCTACGATTATTTCTTTTGGAGCAAATCCTAATGACAAACATCTTAGTTATTACTTTAGAAAGAAGATTACCATATCAGATCTGAATGACTTCGGCGGTTTAATTCACTTAAAACTTCTCAGAGATGATGGCGCAATAGTATATCTCAATGGACATGAAATAGTCAGATCAAACATGCCGGGTACAGATGTTGATCACTTAACAAAAGCAAGTGAAACCGCTTACGAAGAAGAAGAAACCAAGTATTTTGAATACGATTTGAATACTTCTTTGTTGACACAAGGAGAAAACCTTATTGCAGTTGAAATTCATCAAGTGAGCAAAGAGAGTTCGGATGTCAGTTTTGACTTATCCTTAGACGCCATTTATACGGATTGGAGTGAGTTAATTTCAAATGAAACAAGCATTGAATTTGTATTAACTTCTGACTCTATTCTAGTTGCAAATTATCTACAAACTTATCCTTGTATTCTAAAAGATACTTTGTTTGTGGACAGGACTTTATCTGTTGATTGTTCACCATATTTTATCACTTCGGATCTTGTCGTGAATGAAAATGTCGATTTAAAAATTGAACCAGGAGTGGAATTACATTTTGATAAAGGATGCAGTCTAATTGCACATGGTAGTATAAATGCCATTGGCACAGAAGATTCTTTAATCATTTTCAAAGCATACGACGACTTACAACCTTGGGATGCCTTAATTTTCCATGAAACAACGGACACATCCTTACTTCAATGGTGTATGATTGAAAAAGCATCTAAGGGGGACCACCCTATTTATGAAAATGCATCCATTTCAGCATTTAAATCAGTCTTAAAACTGAATTACATTACAATCGAAGATGTAATAAGCAATCCCATTTTAGCCTATTATTCAGATGTACAGTTACTGAACTCCAGATTGCATTCAAAAGTAACTGGAGATTTAATCAACATAAAATATGGCAAAGGCCTGGTAGAGAATAATATATTTCAAGGTAACAACGAAGTGGACACGGATGCTATAGATTACGATGAAGTTACCGATGGAATCATTAAAGGAAACTACATCTATAACTTTAAAGGATTCAATAGTGATGGAATCGATTTAGGAGAAAATAGTATTAATGTTTCCTTGATTGATAATTTCATATACAACTGTGCAGATAAAGGAATTTCTGTAGGACAGCAAAGTTCAATTAATGTTATTAATAACATAATTAGCAATTGTAATGCAGGAATAGCTATTAAAGATTTGAGTACTGCATATATAAATCGTTCAACGTTTTACAATAATGGTCGAGGTATTTACAGTTTTGAAAAATCAATTGGAATAGGTGGTGGATTTGCAGGAGTGGAAAATTCTATATTATCCAATTCTTACTTAAGTAGCATTGAACAAGACGAATTATCTAATAATATTGCTATTAATAATCTTAGTGATTCGGATACTATTTTTCAGCCGTCAAATCATACCGGTCATCCAAGGTTTATAAATCCGGTTCAATTTAATTTTGATTTATCTGATAATTCGGATGCCAAAAATTTAGGCTTGGATGATTTGAACAACCCCATTGATTTAGGTGCCCAGCTTAATCATTTAATCCCATCCGCTGATTTGATGATCAGCGCAATACATTACGATCCTTTGATTCATGAAAACTTTGAATTTATAGAATTGTATAATCCTAGCAATGAAATCATATCATTATTAAATTATCAGATTCAAGTTGGAATTGAACATACATTTTCCGACCTTATTTTAGGTCCACAAGAAAAAATAAGAATAGCAAAAAACAGCCTACTTCATCAAGGCATTGATTATTTAATAGATGAATGGTCTGCTAAACAGTTAAATAACGAAGGAGAGCTCATTCAGTTAATTGATCCTTTTGGCATTGTCATTGACCACGTACATTATAAAAATGAATTACCTTGGCCTCAAACAAATGGAAATGGATCTTTTCTGCAATTAAAGGGATACAATTTAGACAATCACTTTGCTGAATCTTGGGAGGCCGTACCATTTGAACTAAATTTAGAAGACGATAAACTGAGTCAAAATGTCTCTATCTTTCCCAACCCTTCAACAGATTTTGTCTTTATTGTATCTAAGGAGAACCCTGTACATCTTGTTGAAATATTTAATTCTCTGGGACAAAAGGTTCTTGAACGTTCATATCTAAACGACAATCAAATTTATATTCATTTAGCAAATTTAAATCCTGGAGCATACTATCTTTTGATCAATTCAGAAATGACCAAAAAACTCATTATTTCAAACTAGATTTTACTAACCATATAATTGAGTTGTTCCTTATCAATCTTATGTTCACCTTTATAAGGAAGCCATTCAATGTCCAATTGATTTTTAGAGATCACTTGATTCATCATTTCAATACGATCCTTAGTTAAAAACTGATCTTCTATACCATAAGTATAATATTGCTTGATAGAACTTAAATCAGTTTTACTCAAGGTCAAATCAATATCTTCTGGTATCCAGCATGAATATGCAATCAGAACATCTACCGTGATTTCATTAGCATGTAACCAACGATACAAAGTAGTTCCTCCCTGAGAAAAACCAAGGACTATTTTTTTACATGATGTGTTTAATTGAGGTATAAATTGATGGTACAAATCACTTAAGTAATTAGAAAAATCTTCGATTTCATTCAATCTATCTCTTGAGGTCATCCAAGAAGCCACTACATCACCTCCAAATCCCTTTAAATAAAACTTATTTAAAGCTTCTGGGGCAACTACAAAATGAGTATCAGGATCAAATTCTTGAAACTTATACAACACCTGTTCGCATCGCATTTTTGAGCCATGCAAAGCAAACCAGAAGTATTTCGTCCCTTCATGTAATCTTCCGTAGGTCACATATCGAGTCTTTTTGTTGACGTTTATATATCTTGTTTCTACTTCCATAGATGCATTTATATGTGGCCTTTCGGCGAATATTATTGTGGCTTTCGCCAATAACTAGATCCATCGAGTGTCCTATCTAGTAATCCTCTTCCAAATAGGAATCTTCTTAAAGATGCTGGATCATTAAAACTGTGAAATCGATCAAGTAAATTATTTACTTCCTTTTCTGAATATTTCTTATTGAATTCAAACTGGGTGATTAGGTAGTCCAGCATCAAATTTAATCTATTCTTCTGACGCTTGCCAGGCAAATGATTAAAACGCCCATCTTCTCCAATATAGCCCTTTAAGCCATTTGGAATTTCTGGTTCTAAGAAAAATATTTCATTAACTGACTTGCCAAAAACTTCAGATAATTTTAAAGCAAGAATTGTAGATGGAACATATCTATTTTTTTCAATCGAATTGATGGTTTGCCGAGACACTCCTATTCTAGACGCCAATTGTTCTTGAGTCAAATCTATCTCTGCTCTTTCTACTTTTATTCTGTTACGCACGACCAAATCGTTTCAATGATTCAAAGAACAGTATTTGAAAACCCATTAACATAAAAAGCACTTCAAAAGCAGATATTTCATAAAAGCTCACTCGTCCGTCTCCCGTTATTCCGGTGATAACAAAATCTATAGCAATAGAAATCAAAGGAATTGAAATGGCATAAATTGCCGTAAATACGAAAGCAATAACATAAGATTGAAATCTTATATGATTATTAAATTCATCTTCAAACTTGTCTTTACTTAATGAGGCCATTAATAAAAATAGAAGAATCAAGGAGCGAAAAACATCCTTGACAATTGGTGTATTACTACCTCCTATTTTATAAAAGAACACTACAAGTAAAAATGCCCCAGCTCCAATTAGTCCAAGCTTTTTAAAGATTGGTGGTAATCGAAAATTTAGAATTTGAATTAAGCGGTTATAATCACTTTGAATGCGGGTCATATCAGTTTTCATAAGCTTAGATTAAACGAACAATAAACTTTACATAATGTCAAATATACTTTACATTTATGATATTGTCAAATCACTTCCCGAATAAACAAATCCTTTGTTTTCCACATTGATTATTCATGAAATGATCTTAGATAATTAAGATTAAGCAATGTTAGTCTCGATTGCTCGTTGTATTTTTGATTCTTCTATGAAAAGATTTTTGACGTATATTCTAGTATGTATAATTGTGAGCTTTTCATCAATTGCTGCATATGACTTTTTAGTGATCAAACACCTTCGAAGTCAAGAAAAAACCAACCATCAAAAATTGGTTAGCGAAGAGAATGACATCTATTTTTCTGACAGATGGAATCAGGCATTTACTTCATCATCTCCAACAGATTTTATTTCTGCAGCTAAAAGGAGCCGAGAAGCTGTTGTCTCCATTCAGGGTAGATCTGGAAACCAAGGGTTTAGAAGTGGCTCAAAATCATCTGGCTCAGGTATCATCATATCACCAGATGGATATATTGTGACCAACAATCACGTGATTAAAGATGCTGACCGAATTAATATTCTTTTAGATGACAATCGTGAGTTCAAGGCGGAGATTGTCGGTACAGATCCTACCACTGACATTGCCTTATTAAAGATAGACAGCGAACAACTACCCTTTCTATTATTTGGAAACTCCGATTCTTTACAAATTGGAGAATGGGTCATGGCGGTTGGAAATCCTTTTAGATTAAAATCTACGGTAACTGCTGGTATTGTTTCGGCGAAAGCCAGAAGCATCAATGTCCTACAAAGGCAAGGAATAGAATCATTTATTCAAACTGACGCTGCTGTCAACCCAGGAAATAGTGGAGGAGCTATGGTCAATACCAATGGAGAATTGGTTGGAATCATAACAGCCATTATCAGTTATAGCGGAAAATATGAAGGCTTTTCATTTGCCATTCCAGCCAACTTAGCTAAAAAGGTAATTTATGATATCCGTGAATATGGCGCAGTACAAAGAGGATGGTTAGGCGTCACTATTTCGAAGGTTGATGATAAGATTTCAAAGATGCTTAAAATGAAAAGAGTCAGAGGTGTCTACGTAGATCTTGTAACAAAAGAGAGTGCAGCTTATGATGCGGGACTTAAAACTGGTGACATCATTTTGGAAGTCAATCGTAAAGAGACCAATACCGTTTCTGAATTTATGGAGCAAGTTAGTCAATATAGACCTGGAGACATTATTGATCTAAAATACATGCATAATGGTTTGACAAAAGAAGTCAAAGCCACTTTAAGAAATCAATTGAATACGGTGGATTTCATTGCTGTGAGAAAAGACAAAATATTATCTGATCTTGGATTTGAACTCAGAAATCTTGACTCTAAAGAACAACAGCGACTTAATACCGACGGCGTATACGTAGTTTCCATATACAAGGGAAGTAAAATTTCTAGGACCAATATGGACGCAGGTTATATCATCACTACCTTTAACAACGAAGAAATTGGATCGGTAGATCAGTTTATTGAATTGTTGAAAGAAGAAAACGATGAAGTATACCTTGACGGCTTTTATGAAAACTATCCAGGAACATATCCTTATACTTTCAATAAATAATTATTGATTTAATTGAATACCATGAAAAAGAAGGAAGTAGATTTCAATAAAAACGAAGATGGGATGAATTTGGCTTTGGGCCAAATGGAACGAAGATTAGAAAAAATATATCTAGGCGGAGGACAGAAAAGGATCGAAAAACACCATGCAAAGGGTAAAATGACTGCTCGAGAAAGGATTAATGCATTAATAGATGAGGGTTCTGATTATTTGGAAATAGGTGCTTTTGCTGGTTATGGTATGTATGAAGAATATGGTGGATGTCCAGCAGGTGGGACTGTAATCGTACTGGGTGAAGTTGAAGGACGAACATGCCTTATTGTTGCCAATGATGCTACGGTAAAAGCAGGTGCTTGGTTTCCAATCACTGGGAAGAAAAACCTAAGAGCTCAGGAAATTGCGATGGAAAATAAAATCCCAATTATTTATCTCGTCGATAGTGCAGGAGTATTCCTTCCGATGCAAGATGAGATCTTCCCTGACAAAGAACACTTCGGTAGGATTTTCCGTAACAATGCGAAAATGTCCAGTATGGGCATTACCCAGATTTCTGCAATAATGGGCAGTTGTGTAGCTGGTGGTGCTTACCTTCCTATTATGTCGGACGAAGCTTTAATTGTCGAAGGCACCGGTTCTATTTTCTTAGCAGGACCTGCCTTAGTCAAAGCCGCAATTGGTGAAGTGGTAGATAAGGAAACTTTAGGTGGTGCTTCAACGCATTGTGATATTTCTGGTGTTACTGATTACAAATTAAAAGATGATGCTACTTGCATTCAGACCATAAGAGATTTAATGAGTAAAATCGGTGCCCCAGAAAAAGCTGGTTTTGACCGAATCGAATCCATAGCTCCTAAAACGGAAGCAAAAAAACTTTATGGTCTCTTTCCAGAAGACAGGACGAAGCCTTATGATACTTTGAATATTCTTGATTGTATTGTTGATCAAGACAGTATGACGTTGTATAAAGAGGATTATGGAAAAACGATCATTTGTGCTTATGCACGAATTGATGGTTGGGCTGTAGGTATTGTTGCGAATAATCGAGAAGTAGTTAAAAATAAAAAAGGGGAAATGCAATTTGGAGGTGTCATTTACTCCGACTCTGCGGACAAGGCTACGCGATTCATCATGAATTGTAATCAGAAAAAAATTCCTTTAGTATTTTTTCATGATGTAAGTGGTTTCATGGTGGGTACCAAATCCGAACATGGCGGAATTATAAAAGACGGAGCAAAAATGGTGAATGCGGTTTCTAATTCAACTGTTCCAAAGTTTTCTGTAGTAATGGGCAATTCTTATGGTGCTGGAAATTATGCCATGTGCGGAAAAGCCTATGACCCTAGACTCATTGTTGCCTGGCCTACTGCCAAAATCGCAGTCATGGGAGGAAAGCAAGCGGCCAAGGTTTTAACCCAAATTAAGATGGCATCAATGAAATCTAAAGGCGAAACTTTAGACCAACAAAAAGAAGATGCATATTTCAAAGAAATAAAAGAACGTTACGATCATCAAACAACCCCTTACTATGCCGCATCAAGATTATGGGTCGATGCCATCATAAGGCCTGAAGAAACGAGGAACTTTGTTTCAAGGGGTATAGAGATGGCGAACCATGGTAAAGTAGAAAAGTTTAACCCAGGGATTCTTCAAACATGATGAGATCCATTGTTTTATTGATATTTTTTTTATTTTCGATAAAAGGAAAGGCGCAAACAGAAAGTCTTGGGTACAATAGAGACCTTGATAGTATTTTTTGCCAGCCCTTACATTTACATGATGGATTTCTTAGTCAAACAAGGAATATATCTTGGACAACTCCAAAACAATACCAATACGAACATCTTCCTGTATTCTGTAAAATTGAAGAAAAACTATTTAGACGGACACATTTAAATGTTAAGATACGTTTAGGAAATGTGGATTATGTGGACCGTCTTGAAGGGAAAAAGTGATTTTATTAGTACTTTTGGGCGCGAAAAAGGATATACCTTATTTTAATAATATAATTGTTTACTAAACTAATTCATTGATATGAAAAACTTGACGTTCAAATCTTTATTCCTTTTATTAGGATTAATTGCCGTTGTTGGTGTTATTTCTTCATGTAGCGATGATCCAGAAGAGATCACAGGATGTACAGACGAAGATGCTATCAATTACAATGCGGATGCTACCATTTCTGACAACTCAACTTGTACTTATTTAGATAGATATAAGTTTATAGGTGACTATGAAGGTACTTTAGCGTGCGAAATGGCATTATCTGCTATCTTAGATAATGACATGTTAACCTTTACTATTGGTGCAACACCAGGTGGAGAGGATAATGAAGTAACGATTTCTTTAACTGGTGCCATTCCTCTTTCTTTTGGAGGAACTGTAAGCGGTGATGTTTTAACCATTAGTCAAGAATTGATGGGTGTTCCTTTAACTATCGCTGGTATGACTGTTGTTGTAAATATGGATATCGGAGGCGAAATCACATATGATACATCGAATGATACAGTTGGCGGTGCATTAACAGTAATGAATATTAAAACCGAAACTGGTGGAACTGCAGCTCCAAACGATTCTTGCGATGTGACAGGAACTAAGCTGTAAGAAATTTCAAATGAATAAAAGAAGCCGAGATCTATTCTCGGCTTTTTTTATACCTACTGGAGATCAAATAAGTCCTTGACTCCAAGTATTCTACTCTGATTAAATCCTTCCGCATAATCAACTCCAATACTTCTTCCCATGGATTTATTCTTGGCGTAAATAAAATCTAAAAATGCTTTAGAAGAAATCGGTGTTGACGGTTCTTTTGCTTCAGGATCAAAGAATTGACTTTTGAAAGATTGAATCAATTCCATCTTTTTCTCGATAAAAGAACTAATGTCAACAACAAAATCAGGCGTTAAATTTCGATCTTGAATATAGTGGTAAAGAGCCTTTGGGCGCCATGCTTCAAAGCCATCCTCAATTTTTCTTAATCCTGAATAAAAACATGCATCCGCTATTAATTTAGCTGCACGACCATGATCGGGATGCCGGTCATCTAGAGCATTGGCTAAAACTATATCAGGGCGATATTTTCGAATAACTGTTGCGATTTTTCTGATGTTTAATGGAGAATGCTCAAAAAAGCCATCCTTCATTTCTAGATTTTCCCGAACTTTCGCTCCCATAAGCGCCCGGGCATTCTCAGCCTCCTTCAAACGCAGTGGCGCATTTCCTCTAGTACCTAATTCTCCTTGTGTCAAATCACACAGCCCTACTAAATAACCTTGTTCGATGTGCTTTAATAATGTACCTGAACAACTCAGTTCAATATCATCTGGGTGAACCCCAATGGCTAATATATCTAACTTTAAAACTTCCTTCATTACCATCTAATTAATGCACTACCCCATGTAAATCCAGATCCAAAAGCGGCTAAGCATATCAAATCGCCATCTTTAATTTTTCCTTGATCAAATGCTTCACATAATGCAATTGGAATAGAAGCTGCTGTGGTATTACCGTATTTTTGAATATTACTAAATACTTGATCATCCCTTAATCCTAAGGATTTTTGAACAAACGCACTGATTCTTAGATTGGCCTGATGTGGTACTAATAGATCTATATCACTCGCCGTCAATCCCGTTTT
>JAHDBI010000042.1:0-16426 GCA_020630475.1 Saprospiraceae bacterium | reverse complement strand
CCCATGGTTGAAGTCGTTTCTTCATGCTTCGTCGCAAACCTTCTTTCTTCAATTCCTGTGCGTTCCCTGATCCATTCATCGGTTGTATCCATAAAACGGGTCATGTCATTATTGGTATAGACATTTTCTGGCAAGTAAATACCCATACCGGCGATCTTTGACCTTTTCATTGAACAATATTTTATTTAAGAAAAGTTGAAAATACTAAAGCAAAGGGAATTCAAAGCTATAATCAACTTCTAACATCCGTCAAGCTTATTTTGGACAGACGGTAAATTTTAGTTTGTTTTTTTAAATTACATTAAAATTTATAAACATTGACATATCAAGAACAACCGAGCGAAGAAGAAAAAATTCAGTTTTTAAAAATTCTTGTTGATTTTTCTAAATCAGATAACTTCCTTTCACCAGAAGAGGTCTTTTACATCAAACAAGTAGCCTCGTCTGCTGGAATAAGTGATGAAATATATGATGAGATCATTAAAGATCATTCGGATCTACACATTGATTTCCCAAAATCTGAGCAAGAAAGAATGTCCATGCTCTACTACCTTTTATTCTTGATGAAAATCGATAAGAATGTCGACCCTAATGAAGAAAAGTTAATATATCACTATGGTTTCAAACTCGGATTTTCAGAGTCAATGTTACGAGAAATGATTCATCTCATTAAGTCTAAAGTGGACCAGAAGATTCCACCTGCGGACATGCTAAGTATCATTAAAAAATATCTGAATTAGACCTTTACTCTAAATTATTCTCCTCATAAAAGTGCTTCATCGAGTTGAAAATGCTCTTGGCATTTCAATCTAAAAAGAATAAGCCCTTTCCGTTTTGCATCATCCAAATTAAAAGAGATGTGCTTTGAGTAGTACTCCTCTAAGTCGAATTTTTGATTTAGTAGTTTGTGTCTTTTGATAACACTTTGGATGTCTTGAAAACTTTTATCAAAGGCTTTATTGATGTCCCTCTCTATATGAACATCTATTCCATCTTTCATGACCCATACAGCAAAAACAAACGGCAACCCAGTATGTTCCTTCCATACTTCGGCAAGATCATAATTCACCTTAAAATCAAATTCTTCAAAAAAGACCTTATCTCCGATCATTAATTTTCCTTCATTCTTCTCAAGAACTAAGCCTTCTACTTTTGAGGTAATGAATTCTGGTTGAATGTTCCAATGCTCCTTACACAAGATTTTAAGTAGATGTACCGATGTCCTAGATTGTTCATCCAAATAAATCCTATTCAATTGCTTTACATCCTCATTCGCCATCAGGCAAACCGTTCTAACCGCACCATCCGAACCAATACAATAATTGGATATTATTTTGCCTTTACCAGCATTAAAAAAAGCAAAAGAAGGAATGAGTGCTATGCTGACTTCGTCATTTTCAAACATAGAAGCGCAAACACCAGGATTGGCTTTTATCAATTGAGCGCCTTGAAAATTTGGACTATTCTCTAAGGCCTCTAAAAAAGGGTAAGTGTTGTAATATTCGACTAAGGCTATTTTCAAATGTTGCATCATTGATATAACAAAACTCGTGATGTTTGGTTGAAACTAACTCCAATATTAAGGTTTTTAATGAAATCGCTAGAATATGTGTAATTTAGTAGACCAGCATTTTAGAAAACCAATATTACGCGCTATGTCAGGATGGAAAGCAGCAGGCAGAAATCTAGTCTATTTCGTATTTAACCCAATGATCAATTTCTGTATGAAATTTGGTATCACTGCTAATATGATTACCGTATTGGGGCTAATTCTAAATCTGTTAGCAGCCGGATTTTTAGTCTACTCTGCAGAACTTCAAGAAAGAAATGATTATCGACTTTTAGGATGGGCTGGATTTACGATTCTTATTGCGGGCTTAATGGATATGGTAGATGGACGTTTGGCCAGAGTGAGCAAACAAGACAGCAAATCAGGAGCATTATTTGACTCTGTTATCGATAGATATAGTGAAATGTTCATGTTTTTAGGGATTTGTTATTACCTCATTTCTTATGACTACTTTTTAAGTTCCCTCTTTGGATTTATAGCAATGATTGGATCGATCATGGTAAGCTATACTCGAGCAAGGGCTGAAGGTTTAGGTGTTGATTGTTCTGTTGGTTCGATGCAACGACCTGAACGAGTAATGATTGTAGGTTTTGCTGCGATGTTTTGTGGAATGACCTCTGGTGTGATCAGCGGTGACTTCAAAATAGATGTCGATTGGTTGCCTTTTCCCATTTTTGAAACAATGACCATTTTTACGTTGCCTCTTGCGTTTCTAGCAGTCATGGCTAACGTCACAGCATTTCAAAGATTATTTCACGCCACCAAAAAGTTAGACGAAAAAGTCAAATAACGTGGTTTTCAAATTTGTTTGATCTTAATCCAATAGTAATCTGTCCGAGTGCCGATACTATTGTATGAGCTTTCATCTTATCCACATTGATTATCTAAAATTTGTTTAATTTTTGCGCTTACGCGAATGTGTAAATCATTAGATATTTTCTTCACGATAGAAATTAACATTTGCTACTTTTAAGTTTGTGATGTACATAGGTTCTGCATAGACGAAGGACCATTTTCTGAATGACAAGCCAAATGATGCTCAAGAGAAAAATGAAGGGATACGATATCCCTCAAAAAATTCAAAAGCTAGGCCTTTACCCATACTTTCGAATTATAGAATCCGAACAAGATACTGTGGTACGAATAAACGGTAAAGAGGTGCTGATGTTTGGCTCCAACAGTTACTTAGGACTCACAAATCACCCCAAATTAAAAGAAGCTTCCAAAGCGGCGATAGATAAATACGGCTCAGGGTGTGCTGGAAGTAGATTTTTAAACGGAACCTTAGATTTACACTTACAATTAGAAAATAAGTTGGCCTCTTTTGTTGGTAAAGAAGAAGCGCTTGTCTTTAGTACTGGATTTCAGGTAAACCTAGGTGTGCTTTCAGCGCTACCAAGTCGTCATGATTATGTAATTATAGATGAATTAGATCATGCGTGTATCATTGACGGTGCAAGATTGTCCCATGCCAAAGTACTTAAGTACCGGCATAATGACATGGCCTCGCTTGAGCGAACTCTCGAAAGATGTGATATCGATAAAGTTAAAATCATTGCAGTCGATGGAGTCTTTAGTATGGAAGGTGACATTGCAAACTTACCCGTCATTCAAAGTCTTGCTCAAAAGTATAATGCGAATATCATGCTTGACGACGCCCACGGTTTAGGCGTATTGGGGAATCAAGGTAGAGGAACAGCTGATCATTTCGGATTGACGGATCAAGTAGATTTAATCATGGGTACCTTTAGTAAATCACTGGCGTCGATAGGTGGATTTATAGCTTCAGATAAAGACACCATCAATTTCTTAAAGCATAATGCACGTTCATTGATGTTCAGTGCGAGCATTGCTCCTGCAAATGCAGCGAGTGCTATGGCAGCCCTTGACATCATTCAATCTGAGCCTGAAAGAATAGAAAAACTTTGGGCAAATACCGAATTGGCTAGGAAGCTCCTGAATCAAGCGGGATTTGATACTGGCCAATCTGTCACTCCAGTGATTCCAATATATATTCGGGATGATCATCGGACCTTCCAAATAACTAATGAATTATTAAATGAAGGGGTATTTGTCAATCCCATTGTTTCACCAGCCATACCAAACAGCTCTGCATTAATTAGATTTTCAATAATGGCCACACATTCTCAGAATCAAATTAAAGAAGCCGTTTCCAAAATGGAAAAGGTGGCCAAGCGCCTTGGCATTCTAGAAAACGAAATCAGTACTGTATGAATCTCGTCATTAAAGAAATCAACGAGAAGAAAGATAAGCGCGCATTCATAGATTTTCCACACCAACTTTACAGCAAGGACCCTTTTTACGTACCGGAATTATATATCGGAATGAGTGAACTCTTGAATGAGCAGAAAAACCCATTCTTTAATCACTCCGAAGTTCAATTGTTTTTGGCCTTTGATCATAACAAGATCGTAGGTAGAATTGCAGCAATACTCAACAATAATTACAACAATTATCACAATTCTAATATCGGTTTCTTTGGTTTCTTTGACGTCATAGAAAATTTCGAGGTAGCGAAGGCACTGCTGGAACGTGCAAAACAATGGCTAAAAGATAAAAATGTTGACGCTATCTTAGGACCAACTAATTTTAGTACAAACGATACGGCTGGACTACTTGTGGAAGGGTTCGAAGAGTCGCCTAAAGTAATGATGACTTATAATGCGAGGTACTATCAAAGTTTTATCGAACGATTTGGTTTTATTAAAGAGATGGATTTGTTTGCTTATATGATTAAAACGGATGAGGCTTCTGAGCGATCCTTGAAGTTGAGTAAACGTTTTGAGACTAGATTAAAACAATCAGGAATCATTATCCGCCCATTAAACATCAAAAATTGGAAAGAAGAGATAAAAAGGCTGAAGATTGTCTATAATCAGGCATGGGAAAAAAACTGGGGATTCGTTCCGTTCACAGATGCAGAATTTGATCATCTCGCAGAGGGCCTAAAAATGTTAGCTGATCCTAAGTTTTGCTATATCGCTGAAGCGAAAGGAAAAACGATTGGATTTTCAATCACCCTACCCAATATCAATGAGATTTTAATCCAATCCAAAAAGGGAAGATTATTTCCATTTACTCTTTTTAATTTGCTATTGAACAAGAAGAAAACGAAGTATGTGCGTATACTAGCCTTAGGCGTGATAGAAGCTTACAGAAAAAAAGGAATAGAAGCGATATTCTTCGCCAAAAATATAGCAGAAGCTAAACGAAGAAAAATTATTGGAGGTGAAGCTTCTTGGATTTTAGAGAACAACGATATGATGAATGTTGCTGCGAAAAAACTAAATGGGAAAAAATATAAGACCTATCGTCTGTATAGATTGAATTTGAATCATGGATAAGCGTGTATTGATTCTTGGTGCAACAGGATTTATTGGTACTCATCTAGTAGAATCTGCCAAAGAGAGTTCGTTTGAAATCTTTGCCGCTTACCGCAAAGAACAAAACTACCCTATTCTCAAAAAAAATGCTGATCAACTGATAAAAATAGATTTCGAAGATTTACCTCAGCTCCGAAAAAACCTAGAAACCCATAGCTTTGATGCCATCGTTTACAATGCAGGACTAACTTCAGCAAATGGCTACGAAGATTACAAAAAAGTGAATTGCGATTATTTAATTGAATTGTTGCAACTCATCAAAAAATTAAAAAAGCGGCCAGAAAAACTGGTTTACATTTCAAGTCTTGCGGCTATGGGCCCTGCGGAGCAACAAAAAGATCAAATTTTAAGACCCGATAGTCCTTTAAAACCGATAAGTCACTACGGAAAAAGTAAAGCAGCAGCTGAATTTGCACTACAAAACCAATGCCCTATTCCATATTGCATAATACGACCAACCGCGGTCTATGGACCAAGAGACAAAGGGCTTTTAGACATTTTTAAAGCCCTAAATCGGAGATTAAATATTCAAATTTCTACTAAAGCACAAGAATTAAGCTTTATTTACGTTAAAGACTTATCGAGATTAATATTACTGGCCATAGAGCACGCTGAACACAAAAACATATTTTTAGCAGCCAATGCTCCAGTCTATTCTGCCAATAATTTCAATAAAGTCATTAAAAAACAATTGGGAAAAAAGTCTTTGAAAATTAAACTTCCGTTTAATTTTGTGCGTCTTATCGCTGTCCTTAACGAAAAGCTATCAAAATTGACGGGAAAACATCCCAAATTGGACAGAGAAAAATTGAAAGAGATAACAAGTCACAGTTGGAAATGTGATGTTTCGAATTTGTCAAAAATCAACTACAAATCGGAATACAATTTGCAACAAGGTATTTGTGAAACGATTCAATGGTATAAACACAACCATTGGATTTAAAAAAACTATTATGAGTAACAAACCAAATGTAGCCCCAGCAAAAGGAAAGTTGGGAATCTTACTTCCAGGTATGGGAGCTGTTGCCACTACTGTTATTGCAGGTGTTATGGCTGTCAACAAGGGTATTTCAAGTCCTATCGGTTCACTTTCTCAAATGGGAAGAATCAGAGTAGGAAAAAGAACTAAAACCAATAAGCCTTACATCAAGGATTTCATTGGATTACAAAACCTTAAAAACGTAGCATTCGGTGGATGGGATATTTTCCCAGACAACATGTACGAATCTGCTACGCATGCAGGTGTTCTAGAAAATGATCTTTTAAGAAAGTTAAAAGCTCCTCTTTCTAAGATCAAGCCGATGAAAGCGGTTTTTGACAAGCAGTACGTGAAGAAATTAAACGGTACTCACGTTAAAAAAGCTAAGACTAAAATGGATTTGGCTAATGCTCTGATGAAAGATATTCGAAAATTTAAGAAGGAGAACAAATGTGATCGTTTAGTCATGGTTTGGTGCGGATCTACAGAGATTTACATCAAAGAATCAGCTGTACACAAATCATTAGCAGCCTTCGAAAAAGGGTTAGAAAAAAATGATAAGAATATTCCTTCATCAATGATCTATGCTTATGCTGCGATCAAAATGGGAATTCCTTATGCAAATGGTGCACCGAACCTTTCTTGTGATATTCCTGCTTTAGTACAATTAGCTAAAGACACAGGTACTCCTATCGCAGGTAAAGATTTCAAAACGGGTCAAACATTGATGAAGACCATTTTAGGACCAGGTTTGAAGGCAAGAGCTTTAGGTGTAGAAGGATGGTTCTCAACAAACATCCTAGGGAACAGAGATGGTGAAGTATTGGATGATCCAGACAACTTTAAGACAAAAGAGGTCTCTAAATTAGGTGTATTGGAGCAGATCTTCGAACCTAAATTGAACCCAGAATTATACGGTGATTTCTATCACAAAGTTAGAATCAACTATTACCCACCACGTGGTGATGCGAAAGAGGGTTGGGACAACATCGATATTAGAGGTTGGTTAAACTACCCGATGCAAATTAAGATTGATTTCTTGTGTAGAGATTCTATTCTTGCAGCTCCTATTGTTCTAGATTTAGCAATTTTCTTGGATTTAGCGAAAAGAGCTGGAATGAGTGGTATTCAAGAATGGTTATCCTTCTACTTGAAGTCACCTCAAGCTCCAAAGGGAGTTCATGCACAGCATGATATTTTCAAGCAGTTACAAAAACTTGAGAATACTTTGAGACATCTTGCTGGTGAAGACTTGATCACTCATTTAGGATTGGATTACTCCTGATGAAGTCATTACATAAAATGATAGCCACCGCCTTTGGTGCTGGTTATTCTCCAATAGCTCCTGGTACTGCAGGAGCTATTGTTGCTTGTGGGATATACGTCTTGCTCTTTGGTGGCATATTCGGAGATACATTTAGTGGCTTTAGCCAATTGCATTTCTTAACCCTCACCTTCTTAGTCACTGGCGCAGGTATCATGTCAACCAATGTCTTAGAAAAAGATTGGGGCAAAGATCCTCAAAAGGTCGTCATCGATGAAGTGGCTGGACAATGGATAACTCTCCTATGGGTCCCATTTGCATGGAAGTATGTTCTATTAGGTCTTGGCTTGTTCAGGCTTTTTGATATTTGGAAACCATTGGGTATCCGAAAACTTGAAAAACTTCCTGGAGGTACAGGTGTCATGATGGATGATGTTTTAGCAGGAGTCTACGCCTGGATTGTTCTTCAAACCTTAATTTATTTTGGTGTATAAGGATGGATTCAAATCACAATGTACATAGCAAGGTTCCTATAGTAGAATCGTTTTACAAATCACAAGTAAGTTCAGTTATTGCGACTGGAACTGATTTCTCCGTATTCTTTATATTATCCCGCTTATGCGGAATGTTTTATGTTCATGCTAATGTCATTGGTGCCATTACTGGTGCAGTCGTAAGTTTCTTTTTAGGTCGACATTGGGCCTTTCGGCGAAAGGAGAAGGGGCTGACCGGACAAGCAATAAGGTACATCATCACTTCTGGACTAAGTGTATTTTTAAATACGGCCATCATGTATTGGATCACCGAATCTTTCGGTATAGAAGATTATATCTCTAAGATCATTGCAGCTATCCTCATGGGTGTCTTCTTTAATTTTTTCATGTTTCGGTACTTTGTATATCGATAATGACTGAACACATTCGATTCATTGCCAATAAATTTTCAGGGACTTCCGACAAGTCCAATCTGAAAGAAATCATTCAGCGAAAGCTAGATCTTTCTAAATTTTCTTACGAACTCAAATATACAGATGGATCTGGTCATGCATTGGCCCTGAGCCAAGAATCCGCAAAAGAAGGCATACCCATCGTCGCTTCAGTCGGAGGAGATGGAACAGTCAATGAAGTTGCCAAAGGATTAATGGGATCCAACACCACTTTAGCAGTGATACCTGGTGGTTCGGGTAATGGTTTTGCCATGCACATAGGGATGGGAAGAGATATCCCCAAGGCCATTACATTAATCAACGAAAGTTTAAAACACCCAATAGACACTTGTCAAGTCAATGATCATTTTTTTATTAATGTCGCAGGAGTTGGATTTGATGGAATCATATCGCATCGAATCAAACAAAGTGTTCATAGAGGGCTACAACTGTATTTAAAAGAGACCATAAAGTCCATACGCCAACTGAAAAGTTTTCGAATGAAAATTGAAACAGATCATGGTGTCATTGAAGATGAATTCATACAAGCTGTTGCTGCCAACGCGTCGATGTACGGTTATCATTTTAGTATCGCTCCTAAAGCCAGATTATCAGATGGTCACTTTGATCTAATCACTATAAAAAAGGCTAGTCTCCTAAGATACCTTTTGGATACTCCGAAATTTATCAATAAGTCACTGGACAAATCGCCTGTCGTTGATATGATTAAAACGAAAAAATTAAAAATTACAACAGACAAATTGATACCTCATTATCAAATTGATGGCGAACATCTAGAAGGGAGTAAAGAGTATATTTTTAAAATGAATCCTAACTCGTTGAATGTTCTTATACCTAAAAACGTAAATAAATTTTGATTGAACATTCCTCACTCGATTTTATAACTTAGGGATAAAATCAAGAATATGCGATCAACGATATTTTATTTTCTCTGCTTTATTCTTCCGCTCGCTTCATGCTCTCAAAAAATAAATGAGAACCTTAAATACCTTGAACAAAAACCTCCCTCATTAAGCCCAGAAATATTTGCCCCTGGTATAATTTCTAAATCTAATGAATCCGAATTTGGGTCGGTTTTTAACAAAGACGCCACGTCCTTTTACTACGGTGTTGACATTAAGGGTAGAACCCAAATTAGACATACAGAATATATCGAAGGAAAATGGACTCAACCAAGAACTTTACTTTCCAATGAAAAATATGGATTCAATGATCCATTTCTTTCTCCGGATGAAAAAAGACTTTATTTTATTTCCGAAATGAGCTTAGATGGCCTGACTGCTAAAGAGGATCATGATATATGGTTCGTTGAAAAAAGAAGTAAGGGATGGTCTGAACCCATTAATGCAGGATCTAATATCAACACTGGCAGTAGTGAATATTATATTTCATTCACTGAGAGTGGAAAGATGTATTTTTCTTCCAATAAATCCATCCTAGAAGAAACAAGAAAAAACTTCAACATATATACTTCTGAATATATTGATGGTGAATTTCAAGAAGCCAAAAAATTAGGTGATGCCGTAAATACTCTTCGTTACGAAGCAGACGTTTTTGTTGACCCAAACGAAACTTATATCATTTTTTGTGCAAAAAGAAAAGACAGCTTAGGTAGAGGAGATCTTTACATTAGCTTCAAGGATACGGATGGAAATTGGACCTCATCTATAAACATGGGTAACAAAATAAACACGGAAAATCATGAACTATGTCCCTTCGTTTCAAATGACGGAAAGTATCTTTTTTACACAAGTAATCAGGATATCTATTGGGTAAGTGCCAAAGTTATTGATGATCTAAAAAATAGTGTCTTGAATAAATAACTTCTTGAGATTTTTAAAGTCTATTTAAAATGTGGAATGACTTGTTCGCCGAGCATATCGATAACCTCTTCTACTCTAAGCGAAGCAAATTTTAAATTAATAGCTACGTGGTTGACCCCTTCTTTTCGAATGGTTTCTAAATACTGTTTCAGATAATCTACATTGGATTTAAACCCTAGATGGATACCCGTAGGTGTCACTTTTTCTTTAACCAAATCAATATACAAGGATTGCAAGTATGGCTTCCAAGACTGTTCTTGTTGCTCTAATGATTGATGCCAATTTTCCATACTCTGTCGTAGAAAGTTTATATTTCTAGGATAATACAACCAGCCATCCGAATGCTTAGCGATCCAATCCATGGATTGACCAGAGTGACCGGTGACTAAAAAAGGCATTTGATCATGTTTTGGAAGGACATCGATACTTCCTTTTATTTGACCATATGTCAGTGAATTATGTTCAGGGAAATCATTTTGAAGGGCTTTGATGTATTCAAAACTCTCCCTAAACAAGGCAGATCTATTGCTCAAATCTTGATTGAATCCGGGATACTCTAAAGGTCGATCTCCAGATGCCACTCCAAGTATTATTCGTCCTGATGACAACTGCTGAATGCTCGTATACGCTTTAAACGTATGTACAGGATGCCGCAAAGGCAATATGATACTCCCTGCGGCCAAAGCAATATTTTGTGTATGATTCATGATATGAGTCATGTACACAAATGGATCATACATCTGACCCGCATCACCAAAACTTGGATCATGAAATGGAACATCTCTAAACCACAAAGCTTTAAAACCAGCAGCCTCGGCCCTTTGAGCCAACTCTTCCTGCTTTTTCATTTCAGGTACGGATCCTTGATAAGATTCTATCGGGAAGGTAATCCCTATGCTCAGTTCCCCTCGTGTCGCTATGTTATGAAGCTTATTCATTAATTAATTCTGAGATGAGTTTATCAGTATTGATGATTAACTCTTGAACCAATTGTTCATCATAACTATCGACATGTGCTTGCGAAAACATCCCTTTGATCTCACCCTTATCGTTATCGAAATATTTTCCTGTGACACCATCATATTCTGATGACACGGATAAATCGTAAATAATGTTTGCGCCTTTATCTGCAGAGGACCAACTCTTTCCATAAGCTTCCATTACCATTTTAGTTTGCAACAATGAACCTGGATTCAAAGCAATGACCGACACATCTTGTTGTTGGGCTAAGTAAAAACTCCACATGGTCAAGGCCAATTTACTTTGGGCGTAAGCCACATTGCTACTCAATTTCTGTTTTCCGAATAAGGCCTCAATAGAAACCTCGGCTTGGGCTGCCGAACTTAAATTAATGATCCTAGCTCCATTAGATTTTTGCAATAAAGGAACGATCTTATGGGTCATATGATATGGCGCCAAATAGTTTACCGCAAAACGAATGTCAATACCTCGTTGATTGACTTCAATAAGCGTTTTAAAGATACCAGCATTATTCACAAGAACATCTAACTTATCTACTTGATCCAGTACCTCTTGAGCCATCTCGTTTACGCTAGTTAAATCTGAAAAGTCTGATACAAATCCTGAAACTGCATCATTTTGCGTTTCTGATTTAATTTCAGCTATTGTCGTAGATAGCTTTTCAGCATTTCGACCATGAAGAAATAATTGATGTCCGTCTTTTGCCAGTTTGATAGCTGCTAATTTTCCTATGCCGTCTGTACTTCCTGTAATTAATATCTTCTTCATAAGTCTCTAATTTTATAAAGCAACAAATGTATTTCTAGTTTTTCAACTCTGCAATATCGGTCAAAAAGGATAGTACGGAATCACTGAGTATGTTGCATTCATCACTTGATTTTTTAAATTAGTGAATTGCTAATAGAAACTATTCAATAATCAGTCTATCAATTTATGTTTCAGCACTTATTCCGAATTATAATTCTATCGATACTTTTTGTTTTTCTGAACTGCCCAGTTCTCATTGGTCAAAAAGATAAACTGACTCAAAAGAAGTTAATCAAAGTTTTAGAAGATGAAAGCACACTTTCTATCCTACCCTTTTATCATTACTTAGAAAATTCGATTGGAGGTGAAGACACAAAATTTCCTTTTGCTTTAGATGCACACATCAGTCCTCATTTTTATATGTTTAATGAAGGTTCTGATCATCCATTTGGTAAAAACATTTTAATTGACATCAATCCTCAAGTGGACGTCCGAATATTTAGAATACAAGAAAGTGTACCAGTAAGGACTGCTTCTTATAAACCAGCTGCAAAGTTACATTGGTTACAAGACATCAATTTGTTTGGAGGGATTAAGATTAGAAATTTATACGTCGGATATCTCCACCATTCTAATGGGCAAGATGGGAATTCTATTGCGGCTCTTGCGGCCAATGATATCAGAGATGAATATGAATACATTAACGACTCACATCACTTCAATGTTTACAATGGTGATTTCTCACTCAACTTCATACCAGTAGGATTTGACATCGCTTTTTACAAAAGGAGAAATGCACTTAAACCCAATAGTTCATGGTTGAAATTGGTCAATGATGAAGAAACCGGAAATAGTAAATTTGCCTTTTGCAGTACCAATTATCTTTTACGAGTGAATTACAATATTCACGTTGGTAACCCCAAAACTCCTTTAGATGGTTATTATAGTTTTTATAGGCCTTCAATCACGTTTAAAATGGCGCGAAACGTGGTGAGTTCGGGTGCAGATATCAACGAGACATTGATTGAAAGAGAACTAGATCGCTTTAATGTCTTTTTAAGTTGGGGTTTTGGGAAAATGGATTTAATCGAAAATTTCAATACCCTCACTAGACTTAATGCACGTATCACCTATCATGTGAGACTACCTCTGTCATCTAATATAGCGATCATGGCTCAGGCGGGATTTAATGGTTCAGATTCTTATAACATTTATTTAGAAGACAAAAACCTCTATTTTAAACTTGGAATTTCTACCGGTAGTTTCCTGTATAATGAGTCCATTTAAGGCATGAAAAATTACTTTAAAAACAAACATATTTGGTTAACTGGAGCGAGTTCAGGTATAGGGCTAGCCCTGTTTAATATTTTAAAAGACTTTGATTGCGATCTGATCATTTCATCTAGAAGAGAAGATGAACTAAAAAAAATATCCCTAGAAGCTACTGCTGCTAGAGTCCGGATCATCCCACTTGATTTGAATGATTTAGATGGATTAGATGAAGTGATTCGTATGAATGAAAACGTCTTTCGTAATGTAGACATCTTGATCAATAATGCCGGCATTTCCCAACGGTCTTTAGTGGCTGAAACAGATTTTAATGTAGTCGAAAAAATAATGCGCATCAATTATTTAGGGACAGTCAAAATCTCTCAAGCCATTTTAAAAACCTTCCTCCAAAGAGGAAAAGGACAATTTGTGATTACAAGTAGTATGGTCGGTAAATTTGGAACGCCTTATCGATCGGCTTACTCGGCCTCAAAGATGGCACTACATGGTTATTTTGATGTACTTCGAGCCGAACATATCAAGGACAATATCCTGGTCACCATGGTTTGCCCAGGATTTATCAATACTCCAGTTTCTTTAAATGCTCTCACAGGAGATGGAACAGCTCAGAATAGTATGGACAATGCCACGGCCAAAGGAATGAATCCAAATGTCTTTGCAGTCAAGATGCTCCGTGCTGTCGCGATGCAACAAGCAGAAGTGTATATCGGCGGTTTTAAAGAAACGAGTTTTGCATTGACAGTATGGCGATTTTTCCCATCCTTATTCAGGAGATTGATTGCCCGTATGAAGGTGACTTAAAATAATATGAGTGATTGAAGCGTTTATTATACGATCAAGAACAATACGATGAATGCCATTTCCAGATCTATCAAAATCAATCCTTACTTACTCTTCCCTTTGTTGAGCACTTTTTTTGTGGTGCACTTTTTATTCTTTATTGACGAAGGATATTACAGCTTTGCTTGGATGAAGTCATATGGTGCTTGGATTGTTTATTGGATATACTTTGGAATTTTCTTTGGGATCCAATACTTCATGGGACGATTTATTTTTAAACAACAAGAAGGAATGTTATGGGCCAGCTTGATGTTTTTTATTGGTTTACCTACCGCCTTTTCATTAGCTTATACCCTATTCTCTTAGTTTAAGCTTTTTCGCTTTCGCGAATATGTTTTGAATTTTCGTAATTTTCGATAGTGAAGTATTGATTAAGATTAAATCTGAACATATTGAGTTTTAAAGAATTTTTGACACAATTCATTTTGATCACCCTAAGTGTATTACTGGCTTTTGGTCTCAATAACTGGTATGAAAACAAACAGGAAGCTAAAGAAGCACAACTTTATTTAGATGGGATTAAAGAAGAAATTGACTTTAATATCCAACAACTTGAAGTCTCTTTGCCATATCATCAAAATTTACTTCGCCTTTTGATCAATGTACCTGATTCAGCTAAGATGGTATTAAACGCCGCCAAATTAAGCGACGTAGCATGGGGACTAGCAGAGAATCCAATATTCAAGTCTCATACGGATCCTGAACTTTATCGTCAATTGGCGCAAGCCTACGAACTACAATCGCTATTACAAGAGCATGCAAAGAAAGCTGGTAGGTTAATGGCAGAAACCAATATTTGGGAACCCTATTACGTACTTCAAGTGCTTAATGAAGATATACCAAAAGATAAAATAGATTTTTTCAAGCGACGATCTAAGCAATCATGGACACCCATTTTTGAAACATGGGTATCTTGGGAGGGAGAATCTTTGAAAAGATTAAAAGCCCTACAGCAAGAATTACAGTAGGGCTTCCTATTGTCAATTAATAAAAAAATTGTTCTTTTATAATTTTTCCATTTTTGACCTCATAGACGCACATCTCTTCAGTCTTATTTCTTGAACCATCAGCGTAAGTCGCTTCGATACTCATTGGAACTGCAAAGTGATTTCCATTAACAACAGGCTCTCCTACCCATGACTCGTGCATTTCTTTAATGTTCTCTTGCCACTTCTTTCCTTTGGCGGCAATCTCCTCCATTCCTTTCGCTTCTTCCGTCCAGGCACCCTTTGGTTCGATGCTCCAGCATTCTTGATCGTATAATTCAGAATAACATTTGTCGTATTCTCCCTTTCTGCACCATTCTACTAATTGGTTGGCGATTTCTTGTGTTGTCATTTTTAATGTTTTAAGTGTTATCAATGAATGTCCAAGATGATAACTTTAATTCAATCCTATAAATTCATCAAATGAAATATTTAACATATTTCCATTCCAACTATTATCTAAACTTTACTCTAGAGTTTTTTTATGTTTGTATCGCTTAGCCTTTCGGCGAAAGCCAAAAAAATGAATGTATTGAAAAACATCCTATACATATTACTCTTTCTAGGCTACACTACGATTGGCGAAAGCCAAGAACTCTTTATCCCTCATTTCATATTGCATTCACACAACGACTATGATCAAGACATTCCGTTGTATACAGCGCTACGTTATAATGCCCTGTCTATCGAAGTGGATATCGTCAGAGACGATCAAAGATTAGTGGTGAGCCACGATAAGAATAAACTGAGTAAAAAGCCTTTACTAGAATGGATGTATCTCGAACCGCTTAAGTTACATGTACAGAGTCTACAAAACTGGAAACTTAATATAGACAGTACGCATCGATGGTTGATGATTGACATCAAAGAATATGATAAAGCAACGCTAACGCTCCTTCATGATCTGTTACAAAAATATGACGAGGTCCTTCAAGATCGAAGTCAACCTAAAAAATGGAAACCCATCAAAATAATTTTAAGCGGAGATATACCTAGAGAAGAAATCTATAAAAACCAAGACTATAAGTACTTCTTTATTGATGGACGTCGTGAAGATTTGAGAATGAATTATGATTCTTATATCATGCCCGTAGTGAGTGTGAATTATAAGGACATTGGAAACTGGAAAGGTGTAGGTCGAATGTCTAGGGACGAATTAAGAAAGATCCACCCCATGGTGGAAAGATGCTTTCGGCAAAAAAAATATCTGCGCTTTTGGAAAACAGTAGATCATGAAAATGTTTGGAGTGTGCTGTTGCAAAAACGACTCAAAGTAATCGGTGTAGATGATTTGGAACGCTTTCATCAATTTATGCAAACGAATAGGATGTCAATTTAAAAATCATGATTCGATATATTTTTCATTGTTTTCTATTTCTCCTTATTCTTAGCAGCATTCATTGTGAATCATTTTGCACAAATTGTGTCCGTTTAAATATCATTAAAAGTGGAACTCCAGGAGTCTATTATTTAAAAGCTCAAAATCTCACTGTAAGAGACTTACCTATTTCAGGGGTCAATTTAAATGATAACCGATTATACGTATTATCAAATAAAGGAGAGTGGCTGTATAGCGGAGGTAGAGTTTGTGGTTTG
>JAHDBI010000041.1:19518-29450 GCA_020630475.1 Saprospiraceae bacterium | reverse complement strand
AACGTAATGACTGCGGACACAAAGGCTTCGATTACGACGTTTTAGAAAAACAACTCTCTAAACACTTTAGCATAGAAAAATCTGAAGGCATTCCGTTTCGCTTCTTTCCGAAGTCTCTTAACTTTGGAGTCGGTTTTGTTTTGAAACCGAAATATAAACATTGGGCTTGACCCCTTTAAAAATTGTTTTATGGATCACTTGTTTAGTTCAGAAAGATTAGGCTTTCGCCAATGGAAAAATGAAGATGCTGAAGCGTTCTATGCCATGAACAGCAATCCAAAAGTGATGGAATATTTCCCCAGCACTTTGAGTGAGCAAGAATCATTGGATCTAATGATTCGTATTAAAAACCACCAAGACCAATATGGATTTTGCTATTTCGCGGTAGACGAATTATCAAGTGGTTCGCTAATCGGGTTTACAGGTATCACTTGGCAAGACTATGGTGAACTTTTTGGGAAATTTGTGGACATCGGTTGGAGATTGGATCCTAAATTTTGGAACAAAGGCTATGCCACCGAAGGAGCTAATAGATGTTTAGACTTTGGCTTTAATGAATTGGATATTCCAATGATTTATGCGGTGGCTACTCAAAAAAATATGCCATCAATCCACGTCATGAAAAAAATAGGGATGCAATTTGATCAGAGTTTTGTGCATCCGAAACTTGCAGAATATCCTGACCTCAAAACTTGCGATAGATATCAGATAAGTAAACAAGATTACGTAGCTTCAAATTTCAAGTAAAAATAAATTCAATATGAGATATTTCTTTGCTGGATTAGCCTTGGTCCTGAGTCAAGCCGTTGTTGCACAAGTAGATTCTTTGTACATGAGAACGCACTATGAAAAAAGCGAACATTTTATAGAAATGCGAGATGGCGTAAAACTATTCACTATCGTTTACAGTCCAAAGGCAGATGGCAAAAAGTATCCGATTTTAATGAATCGTACATGTTACAATGCTTCCAATCGTGGCAATTATAAAACCTTCAATCAACCGTCTGATTATTTGGTCATGGATAAATACATCCTGGTTTATCAAGACGTACGTGGAAGATATATGTCAGGAGGCACATTTGATAATATGAGGCCAAATGTCAAAGGGAATGATCCCAAGAACAAGAAGGACATTGATGAGAGTTCGGATACTTACGATACAGTCGAATGGCTCATCAATAACATTCCAAACAACAATGGAAAGGTGGGGCAATTTGGGATTTCATATCCTGGATTCTATACGGCCGCAGCGCTTCCTAATGCACATCCTGCTTTAGTGGCGTCTTCCCCGCAAGCGCCCATTGCTGATTTTTTCTTTGACGATTTCCATCACAATGGAGCCTACCTTCAAAGTTATTCTCCGGCCTTTGCTGTATTTGGATATCAAAAAGATAGTTTGACTAAAACCCCTTGGTACACCGAAAAAATCATGAGATTTTATGGTCAAAAAGTATCGGATGCCTATGACTTTTATATGGACATTGGGCCATTAAAAAACATGACCGAAAAGTATCATCATGACAACTTTTTTTGGAATCAAATTGTCGAGCATCCCAATTACGATGAGTTTTGGCAGGATCGATCTATACTCCCTCATCTAGAAGACATTGATCATGCGGTAATGACTGTGGGAGGTTGGTTTGATGCAGAAGATTTATACGGTCCGTTAAACATTTATAAGACGATCGAAAAAAATTGTCCTAAAGCCAATAACACTTTAGTGATGGGTCCATGGATGCATGGTGGTTGGTCTCGAGAGCGAGGCGAACAAACTGTTAATCACATTTATTTTGGTGATAGTATCTCTACATATTATCAGAAAGAAATCGAATTGAATTTCTTTAATCATTATTTAAAAGGAGGACCAGATAGTAAATTACCAGAAGCGTATATGTTTGATACTGGGACAAAGGAGTGGCAGGCTTTCGCCGAATGGCCTCCAAAGGAAATCCCTAAGGTTGACTTGTATTTTGGTGCTGGTGGAAAATTGTCTGTTGATGAACCAACAGATAAGCAAGCAACTTTTGAATATACCAGTGATCCTAATCATCCAGTACCTTACACCTCGACAACTGAGGGCTTAACATTTACACCTAGATTGTTCATTACTGATGACCAAAGACAAGCAGCTCGTCGTCCTGATGTTTTGACTTTTAAAACAGATGTGCTTGAAGAAGACGTGACGATTGCTGGAGAAATTTTAGCAGAGTTGGTTGTTTCTATGACGGGAACAGACGCAGACTTTATCGTGAAGTTAATTGATGTCTATCCGGCTGATCATGAAGATTACGAACACAATCCTGACAATATTAAAATGGGTGGTTATCAACAATTGGTGAGACACGAAACATTTAGAGGAAGGTTTAGAGAGGACTTTTCAAAGCCAAAGCCATTTGAGGTGGGTAAAGAAACAGAGGTGAGTGTACAATTGCAAGATGTCTTGCATACCTTTAAAAAGGGTCATCGGATTATGATACAAATACATAGTACTTGGTTTCCTTACATAGATAGAAACCCTCAAAAGTATGTGGATAATATATTCAAGGCAGATGAGGAAGATTTCATTAAATCAACTATTCAGGTTTATGGAAGTTCAGTGGTGCGAACGGGTGGGAAGCAAGAGGTGAATAGAGTGATTAAGCCTTAGACTTTAGCTGAGGACTATGTAATATTAAAATCGAAAGTTGTATGAAAGTTAGTGGATTATTTTTCATTTTGTTAATGTGTCTAGGAAGCTGTTCTAATGAAGACCGAGCTTGTAATGATCAGTTGATACTTTTTATTGAAAGTAGATTTTTCAATGAAGAGAACCCAGCTACGTATCCTCCTATAGTTATCATTTCAGACTATTCTGATAAAATTATTTCGCAAGAGACAATTCCTTTCGAAAAGTCGACAGCTATATGTTATCGTAGAGAATTGCAACCGTTAAAATTATCGATCATATACCATATTAATCAGGCAGGGAAAAGGCGATATGATATACAAACATTTCATGATTTTAATTCTAACAATCTTTATGTTCACAAAACAAAAGATTTAAACCCTGACGAACATCGAGCTAAAATCACGATTCATCGTGACGAGCATGTCAACAGTTTTTATCCTTATACTGAGGACGATTTCAACATCACAGATTCTACTATAACGATCAATAAAGAATTGTCAAAACCCGAAGAACCCTTCTTCGTCATATTCAGTAAAGAATCTGAAACACATCATCGATACATTTGGCTTGAAAATGTCAACAAAGAAACCGACGAAATTTTCGACATTAATGATACAGAAGAAATCCTTAATCCGATTAGCATTTCTTATCCCGATAATGATGCAGTTTTTGAGCGAATATTTGGTCGCATCAAATCTTCGAATCCAGATTTTTCAAGAGTTTATGGACGTTACTATACCTTCGGTATACCAGAAATTTCCATGTACATCCCACTCGATCTTTTTAGTGAATTTAGAAAAAAGACCATTGTACCTATTAATGATAGACGTTTTGAAACTGATTACATTACAAGCACGATTGAAACAAATTATCAGTTTCCTGATTTGGACGTTGAACTGATCTCAGGTTCATATGATGACTTTGTAATTGAGTCGGAGAGCGATTATGATTTTTATTCTGCAAACTTTAGTTATGAAAATCCCGACCATGATTTTCTTGTGAATTGGGGTTTGAATGGAAAATCAGTCAGCCATATCAATAAGAGTAAAATTGATAAAGCAGTATATTCTTACATTTCCGAACGTCATAGCCTATTTAATCCTTCGTTTTTTGAATTGACCGAATATGAAATTTCTAAGTATGATGATGATATGCATTATGATCAATTTGTGGAAATCAAAATGAGTAAGGAATACGGCGATTACTTTTATCCTAATTGGACTCCTTTTGTGACTGAAGAAAAACTTGTTGTAGAGATCGAGTGATTAAACCTTAGTTTTTAACGATGAAAATACTTGAGCATCAGTTATGGTATCTTTTGTTTTTAGTGAGCTGGGGCTTTGCTTTTTATTATTTGTTTAAATCGGATGCATCTTTTCTTGCTGGTGAACTCTTTGGGATCAGCACTTTCTATTGGTTTATTTTTAGTTTACTGTCTCCGATACTTCATCAAGTTTATGTCTTGGTGGGTTGGCGACCGGAATTGTATTATCAGGGTATTACAAAACTGTTTGGTCAATATGGATTTAGGATCTTTAAGGTCGGTTTTGCGATTTTGATCCTTTCTCGTGGGGTAAGTATTTTGTTTTAACTAGGTCCAATGTGGGGACAATCTCTATACCTTCCAATCTTGCTATTGCTTTGTGTGTGGTTTTGTCGATACCGACTATTTACCTCTTTTATTCTGTCAAAAAATATTTTGGTCATAGTAGGGTGATGGGAATTGATCATTTTTATCCTGAAAAGTACAGAGATGTAGGTATCGTTAAAGAGGGTATTTTCAAATACAGCAATAATGCGATGTATGTATTTGGCTTTTTGGCGTTGTGGATCCCGGCGGTATACTTTATGTCCAAAACAGCTTTGCTGATGGCGCTGTTTAGCCATTTATACATCTGGATCCATTACTATTTTACTGAATCCCCTAATATGAAGGTCATTTATGGCCAACATGGCGTGTGGAGACCACTTTTCATTGCATATACATTATATTCGTGTATGTTATTTCATTCATTATCACATAATAATAATCATAATGACTGCTTTTTCATACATATATAGCACTTGACAATATCACAATTTCATCATATATTGCATGATATACAAGTCGTTATATACATATACAGTCTATTATGAATGATATTTCATACAATAAAAGTAGTTTATTGAGCGATGAAGCACTCGAACAACGTATTGGCCACTTCATCAAGAAGCACCGTCAGCGCAAGAGTATGACACAGGATGAATTGGCGAAAGCCGCAAGCATCAGCCGCTCTACCCTTAGTCTCTTAGAACGAGGAGAAACCGGAAACCTAAGTACACTCATACAGCTCTTGCGCGTACTGGACCAATTGTATGTGTTGAATCCATTCCACTTTCAAGAGCAAACAAGTCCATTGGCGCAAGCCAAAATGGAAAAAAAGGAAAGGCAACGTGTGAAGAAAAGCGCTTCAACAAATCAAAACACAGCATGGTAAATCATGAATACAGCCTTTGTCAAAATATGGGACAAAATCATAGGAGCTGTCGCTTGGGATGAAGCCAACCAACTGGCCAGCTTCGAATACGAACCTAAGTTTTTAGAAAATCAATGGGACCTCGCTCCGATTAAAATGCCCATCAGCACCGGTCCTCAAATCTATAGTTTTCCAGAACTACGCGCAGGGAAAGACAGCAACTACGACACCTTTAAGGGACTGCCAGGATTGCTCGCGGATATGTTGCCCGACAAGTACGGAAACCAACTCATCAATATCTGGCTCGCCAGACAAGGCCGCGCACCCAACTCTATGAATCCCGTCGAACAATTATGTTTCATCGGCACACGAGGAATGGGTGCACTAGAATTTGAACCCGCTACCCCACGCGCAAGAAAAAATAGTTATTCGATCGAGATAGACAGCCTCGTAGAGGTGTCTAGACAAATGCTCCAAAAAAGAGAAAGCTTCATCACCGACCTCAGCAAGGATGATGAAAAAGCCCTCACCGATATTTTAAAAATCGGTACATCAGCAGGAGGCGCAAGACCTAAAGCGGTCATTGCCTACAATGAAAAAACAGGGGCCGTCAGATCAGGTCAAGCCAAAGCTCCAAAAGGATTTGAACATTGGCTGATCAAACTCGATGGGGTCAGTGATGCTCAACTCGGAGATACCCTAGGTTATGGCAGGGTCGAAATGGCCTATTACCTCATGGCCATCGATTGTGGTATTGATATGATGGAATGTCGACTTCTGGAAGAAAATCATCGAGCCCATTTTATGACCAAACGCTATGACCGAACCAAGGGACATATCAAACATCATATCCAGACCTGGTGTGCCATGCAACACTACGACTTCAATGACATTCAAAGTTATAGTTACGAACAATTGTTTCAAACCATGAGAGCCCTAAGACTAGATTATCAAGATGCCGAACAGATGTTTCGTCGGATGGTCTTTAATGTAATCGCCAGAAATTGTGACGACCATACCAAGAACTTTTCGTTTAGAATGAAGCAAGGTGAAGCTTGGACACTCTCCCCTGCCTATGATATTTGTCATGCCTATCGACCTGATAGTTACTGGGTAAGCCAACATGCACTAAGTATTAATGGCAAAAGAAAAAACATCATGGAAGAAGATCTCTTGACCATCGCTCGATCCATGAATATCAAATCATCAAAAAAGATCATTAACGAAGTTAGTGACGTGGTAAAGGATTGGTCGGCTTACGCCAAAAAAGTCAATGTAGATCATGAGAAAATGAAGGCAATCGAAAAAACCTTAATCATTTATTAGTCACCAACTTGATAAGGATAAGTTGATTTATATCAGATAGTTTAATAATCAAAGTAGATAAATTGATTATCATTGAACGAAAGTCGGCCGAATGAAAAAAGATATCGCAGAAATAAAGTTTAATAATCAAAACCACCCAAAGTCCTATTTTGATATCGTCAGGATTGAAGAACTGTTAAACAGAAAGCTAGATCATAATATTGGTGAAAACCATTTAGTAAAATTCTATATCATTTTCTTTGTCTATGAAGGCCAGGGCTATCACACCATTGATTTCACAGATTACAATTATACAGAAGGAACTGTTCTACTCATTCGAAAAGATCAAATCCATAAATTTTTCAAGAGTCCAAATGTCAAAGGATACTTACTTGTCTTTACTGAAGAATTTATCATTGGGCACCTCAATAGAATGGAGGCATTAAAATCCATGCAATTATTTAATGACTCTTTAAGTTTTCCAAAAATAAAGTTTAATTCGCAAGAAGAATTTTCCGATTTCACTGTATTGATCAAACACTTAGAATCAGAGTATCAAAATAAAGATGACTTCTCTATCGGCATTACAAGAAGCGTGCTTCATATTGTCATCACAAAGTTATTTAGAATAAAATCGAGAGCTGGAGGATTTGTGCAACGCAATAAATACATGATACAATTTTTAGAATTTCAAAACTTGGTGGAGAAAGATTGTTTTAAAAGTCGCAAGGTTCAATACTATGCAAGCCAAATGGGGATTTCTTCAAAAACCGTCAATAATATTGTAAAGAGTATTGTACATAATTCCGCCAAGGAATTTATCGATGAGGTAGTTATCCTACAAATCAAGAGACTTCTGATAAGCACAGATCATTCCATCAAGGAAATAGCTTATAATACCGGGTTTAGTGATCCCACCAATTTCTACAAATATTTTAAAAAGTTCACGGGTAGTTCACCTGAAGTATTTAGACAAGCACATTAAACATTTTTCCCATTTTGACAGTCCTAAGATTGTTTTTAACAATTCGACGCATGAATTAGCGCTATAATTTTGAAGCATTGTTTAACCAAATTATAAATCAATGCAATTATCAAAAATTATATTCTTGCTTTCGGGCTTCTTTTTCTCTTTTGTAGCCTTCACTTCATGTGACAGTAATGAAGATACAGGTACACAGTCACTTCCATTACCTGCAAGTCTACAGTCTACAGAAAATACATTTTATCCTGAAGACATAACCATTATAAACAACACTGCCTTTGTGAGCAGCTTCGCCGACGCTAAAATCTGGTCCTTTGATTTAACACAAACGGATCCAACTGGTGAAGTATTTGCTCAAGGTGAAGCTGGATTTACGCAAGCTTGGGGACTAAAAAGTGATGGAACCGTATTGTTAAGTCTTCTCAATAATGCAGACTTCACAGGTAACCCTCCTGGCCCGAGTAAATTAGTTGAATACAATTTGGCCAGTAGAGAAAAAACAAGAGAATGGGATTTACCAGCCAACGCTGTGGGTCACACCGTATCAATAGTAGATGGAAAATACTATGTAGGTGATTTTGGAACTCCAAGGGTTTTTGAAATCGACCCTAGTGCCGGCACTTTAAACGACAGTTGGTTTACGAGCAGTGATTGGGATCCAGCTATTAGTGGAATGGGAGGTATCATTTATGATAATGACGGTGGCTTCTATGCTTCGCAAGGAAACAAATTATGGTATCTACCAATTAATAATGGTACTCCAGGTACACTCCAAGAAGTAAGTATCAGTGGCTTAAGTTCAATAGATGCAGATGGTATATCATGGGATGGCACGAATAACACGCTCTATTATGCAACAAATGATACCGGTGATCCTGAAAAATTGGGAGAGGCTTTCAAACTAGAATTCACAGACAAAACTACAGCTACAGGCAGTAGTTTAATTAATGGCCTTAATGATACTTCAGGAGTATGGTATCTCAAAGATCAGAACAACGAGTACCTATTTATTTGTGAATCTCAATTTGGAGCTCTATTCGGTTTTAACACTGTCGAGCTACCATTTAATATTCAAATCTTAACCCTTTAATTATATCAATATGAAAATCAAGATATGCGCATTATCCCTTACTGGCTTGTTATGTCTTTTAACAAGTTGCAACGCAAATAAAAATACATCAACCATGAGTAATAAAACAATTGTAGAAGTTACGACCTTCAATATTAATGCAGATGCGAATCCAGCAGATTTCGCAACAAGAGATGCACTGGTCGAAAGTAATTTTACTAGTAACCAACCAGGCTTCATTAAACGGCAAAGTGCTGTCGATGACAAAGGAAATTATGTGGTGATCGTGTATTGGGAGAACGCCGCAGACGCAGACGCTTCAATGAATAAATTCATGTTAGATCCTTCAGTGGCCGATTATGCCAAAATGATCGATGGCCCTTCTATGAAAATGGCCAGATATGCCATTGACAAATCCTTCAATGCAAACGCAAGTCAATTTGTAGAAGTCATGTCATTTGACGTCAAAGCAGGTACAGACTTAGAAAAATTTAAAGAAACAAATTACGCTGTGGAGACAGAATTCACCAGCAAAAGGAAAGGATTTTTGGAGCGAATTATAGGTGTAAATGATCAAGGCAGACAAATAGTTGTTGTCTATTGGGATAGTAAAGCAAACTCTGATGAATCTATAAAACCATTTATGGAAGCATCCATTTCAAAACAATTCATGCAATCAATGGACCAGTCAACTATGGCCATGGGACGTTACAAATTTTTAAACATGGAACTTACAAACAAAGAAAAAGCAGTAGCACTGCTCAACAGTTTTAACACAGGAGATCAAACTCCAATTTCTTATATCAATCCTAATAAGTACATTCAACATAATCTCTCTGTGGGTGATGGATTGGCCGGATTTGGAGAAGTTATGCAACATGCACCACCTCAAGGATTCAAAGCAAAAGTACACCGTGCTTTTCAAGATGGAGATTATGTTTTCACTCATACCGAGTACGACTTTTTTGGACCAAAAGTTGGATTCGATGTTTTCAGATTTGAGGATGGATTAATTGTTGAACATTGGGACAACCTACTCGAAGTTCAGTCAGCAAATCCAAGTGGACGAACTCAATTTGATGGCGCTACTGATATCACAGACAAGGACAAAACAGCGGCCAACAAAGCTTCTATTCAAGGCTTTATCGATGATGTTTTATTGAATCATAAAAATGACAAATTAACTCGCTACATCAACCCTACAAAGTACATCCAGCATAATCCTGCTGTTGCGGACGGCTTAGATGGTTTTGGAGCTGCAATGAAATATTTTGCTGAAAATGGTTTGGTCATGGAGTACACTAAAGTCCATAAAATACTCGGTGAAGGAAACTTTGTACTTGCGATGAGTGAAGGCAAATTTGGGAAAGGAGATCATACTGCGTTCTATGATTTGTTTCGATTAGAAGACGGACTGATCGTTGAGCATTGGGATGTCATAGCACCTAT
>JAHDBI010000041.1:0-19418 GCA_020630475.1 Saprospiraceae bacterium | reverse complement strand
ACTGTAGCCTTAGGTGGATATGAAATCGAAGCAGGATTGAACATAGATAAAAACCGGATTACGGTATCTTACCTTCAAGGTACACTTCCTCCATGGTTTGGAGATGTTACAGAATTCAATGATACGAATCATGAAATCATTGAAATTGCATGGAGTCGTTTTTTAAATGATTATCAAACCGGTTTAAGCTACGGTCTAGCTTATACATACTATACAGATTTTACAATTGAAGATGGTGAGGGAGAACTTTTATCTAAGAATCCTTCCAAGATTAGCTTAAGATTAGCATATGCTTGGTTTCCATTTGATTCTTTTCCATTGTATCTCGAACCAAGTATGATATTCGGAGTGTTGATCGGTGATGAAGACCTCAATTTTGCATCAGGTCAAATATTTGAGAAAAGATCCATTATTGGAAATGGGCCAATATTCAATGTGGGCTACAAATTTAATTTTTAACCTTAAAACAATACATTATGAATGATCACACCAATAACATCCCTAAATGGATTATCATTTATTTGTGGCTAACGGCCATAATCACAGTAGCATTTAGTCTATTAGGATATTTCAAACCAGATGCTTTACTTGGAACATGGGGCGCTTTTTCGGCAGAAGATTCTTTATCTCTAGCTGGGCCCGTCGGCCTCTTTGTGGCGAGGAATATAGGAACTGCCGCTGTCAATATTTTTGCACTGATTCAAAAGAATGCATCAATGATAAAGCTTGTTCTTTTACTTAGATTAGTAACTGACGGTTTTGATTGCATTAATAATATCATAGGAGGAAACATGCCCGTGGCCATCTTTGGTGGTGTGATGTGTTTGATAGAAATTTATGCTTTTTTAAAAATCAAAGCTTGAAATACATTGCTAATCGGATGCTATGACAAATGCAATGGATCAAATGGGTGGGGTTAATGTCACTTGATTAGAAACGTAACTCCATAAATTCTGTTAAACGGTTTAGTACAGAAACAAGACCGTTTATCCATTTTATCTTTTACGAATGCGTCCTTATGGCCAATACCGTAATGGTTTCTTAAATAAAAATGAAAACAACTATGAATGTAATATTTTGTCTATATGCTATCATAATGGTACTTTTTGAAACTAAATATTCATAGAATATCGTTGTTTACTTTGTGGTAAGCGTATTAATCTTATATCTTACCTTTTTTATAATTAATATTTTAACAATGGGTACTGGTACAGTAAAGTTTTTTAACGAAGAAAAAGGATATGGATTCATAACACCAGATGATGGTGGTAAAGATGTCTTTGTTCATAAAAATGGATTAGATGGCACTATTATTAAGGAAGGAGATAAGGTAACTTATGATACTGAGGAAGGAAGAAAAGGTTTGAATGCCGTAAATGTCAATTTAGTCTAACTCAAAAGATTTAATGTTTAAAAGCCCACTAACAAGTTAGTGGGCTTTTCCTTTTTAGGTCTAATCGTTTTGGATTAAACGATAATCCCTTATCTTAAAAAGTCAATCTAAATAATCATGCAAACAGCTATCCAAATACTTGTCGGTCTAGTCGCACTTATTCACTGCTATATTCTCTGGTTTGAAATGTTCGCTTGGGAAACACGTGGACCAAAAATCTTTAGAGATTTTCCCAAAGATTTATTCAAACCGACAAAATCAATGGCCGCTAACCAGGGTTTGTATAATGGTTTTTTAGCTGCAGGTTTGATATGGACTTTTTTTATTGATAATCCAGAATGGCAAATCAATACATCCATCTTTTTCTTGTCTTGTGTTTCCGTTGCCGGAATATATGGAGCGCTCACAGTGGAAAAGAAAATATTTTTTGTCCAAGCGTTGCCAGCGCTTTTGGCTATTCTTTTGATTGTTTTAACATAGCGAATTGATCAATTATGGACTTAAATTATCTTGCTTTTATTCTCATTTCCTTTCTTCCATTGATGATCGCATTCTTTTGGTATCACCCTAATTTCATCTTATCTAAATGGTCAGGAAATAAATTTATACATCCTCGAATATTTAGTATCCGACAATTCATCATATTTTTCATACTCAGCTTTTTACTGGTTTATGGTTATATCAATTTAATCATTCATCAAATGGGTTTCTATGAATTGTTTTTTACAGATATCATGAAAGGAAACGAGGAAGCTAAACAAATAGTCGATGAGTTTTTGGCAGTTTATGGAAGAAAGCATCGCCACTTTGGTCACGGAGTTTTTCACGGTGTGATCAATGCCTTTGTTTTTGCTTTACCATTTATAGGTATTCACGCGCTGCTTGACAACAAAACAATGAAATATGTCATCCATCATTTTTCGTATTGGCTCATTACTAGTGCTGTCATCAGTGGTTGTATTTCAGAATTTGTTTAATTTAAGGAATACTGAATAAATAATTCCAATCCTTAAGTTGACTAAAAACTATTGATCCATGAAGCAAATTATCTTATTTATCTCTCTCGTTTTTCTTTTTATTCAATGCAAAGAAAAAACAGAAGCAATAGTAGAAGCTCCTAAGTCAGAAGACGAACTTGCCATCGAAGATGTAATTCAAAATTATTTTGATGGTTGGTTAACGGGTGACACTACCCTAGTCGGAAGCGCCATGCATAGTACTTGCTATCTTAAATTCATTAAAGATGGAAAGGTAGATTTTCGGAATAGAACACAATATTTAAGTGGCTTTAAGCCAAGACCTCGCTTAGAAAATGCCGAAGGAAGAATCATATCCATCGATATCACTCGAACTGCTGCTGAAGCTAAAATCGAACTGGAAACGGAACAAAGGATTTTTACAGACTACTTTAATCTACTTAAAGAAGCAAATCGGTGGTACATTACAGATAAAGTCTCGACTAGCATTGCTAAAGAATAAACTTAATAGCGTCAAATAAGATTTATGAACAAATTTATCATCACCATAATTAGCATCTTCATTTTTAGCCTTTCGGCGAAAGCCCAAGAAACCAAAAACCTGGATAGTTTATATTCTTCTAAAGTCGAAACACTAGATGCCCTCATTAATAATTTATATTCAGTCATTTCTGGTGACTCAGGTGTCGAAAGAGATTGGGATTTATTTAGATACCTTTTTACAGAAGAAGCTAAACTTATACCCACGCAAGTGGATCAAAAAGGAAATGCAAAAGTCTTTTATTTGAGTCCTCAAGATTATGTCAACCGCTCAGGACCATGGTTAATAGAAAACGGATTTCATGAAGTAGAGACCCATAGGGTTACTGATACCTTTGGCTTCATGACTCAAATCTTTAGCACCTACGAAGCCTTTAAATCGAAGTCAGATAAAGAACCCTTCATGACAGGCATTAATAGTATTCAGGTTCACCATGATGGCAAAAGATTTTGGATTGTGAATATTTATTGGCAACAAGCTTCTGACATCCACCCTATTCCAGAAAAATATTTAAAACATTAATTACCACTCCCCAAGTAGAAACTCATAAATTTCGTTGCCTGATTGACTGGAGTCCAAATAGGTGTTTTTCCATTGTAAGGTTCCATTGCTGAGTTTGACAAAAATGCGATAATAACCTGGAGCAAAGTCTTCAAAATTAAACGCCACCAGTTCAGCACTCACTTCAGTCACACTGACTTGTTTGTCGTTCAATTCACTTTCAGTATAACTGATATTCATGCTTGCAAAACTTACGTCTTGAAATTCTACACTCTTCTCCGCTGGGATCAACCATACTTTTTCAATATTCGTCTGTGCTTGAATAAACAAATTTCCATTACCTGGAATCGGATAAAAGAATACCTGGTCGTTGCGCTCATTGGGATTTCCTATTGACCCAATCGGCGCTCCTTGTTCGTCGACAAAGCGAATACCCGTCACTATACAAAGATCATCGGATTGTAATGTTTCTTCTTCAACTGGATCGTCTCCACATCCCACTATGAAAAAACTGAATAAAATACCCATCAAAAATATTAACCTTCCATCCATAATTTTGTTATTTAAAGTTCTGAACAACTATATAACTAAAAAATTAGCTCGGATGTATGTTTATCGGAATATAAAATTAGGTACCGTCTTTACTTTTGCCTGGAAGAATCTACTGATTTTTACCATTTGGGGTGGATTAATCACTTGGTTACAGCACTATTTTGAACATCATGGACAAAGTCTAGCCATTCCCTTTTTACCCATAAGCACGATTGGTATTGCAGTTGCCTTTTATTTAGGCTTTAAAAACAATCAATCTTATGATCGTTTTTGGGAAGCTAGAAAAATATGGGGTGGTATTGTTAATTATAGCCGAACATGGGGAAACCAAGTATTAAGCTATGTTACAGATAGACATCTTAAAGATCCTAACATTGACCAGAACGCCATTAAGCAAACTCAAAAAAGACTGGTATATAGGCATATTGGCTGGATGAACGCATTGCGACTTCAACTCAGAAAACCAGCAAGTCACAGTATAGATTTCAGCAAATCAGTTGCGAAAAAACACTACAAAGGTAGACCGGGTGGTGAAGATTGGATAAAAGACGTTGCACCTTTTGTATCCTGCAATGCCGAGAAAGACGAATTAATGGGCTATAAAAACACAGCTACCCAGTTGATACGACTTCAAGGTGAGGATTTAAAAGAACTAGAAAGGCTAGGACTTATAGAAGACTTTAGACATATGGATATGATGTCAAGTCTCGAAGAGTTTTATAATCTTCAAGGTAAATGTGAGAGAATCAAAAACACCCCACTTCCAAGACAATACTCTTACTTCAGTCACCTTTTCGTTTGGATATTCATCATCATGATGCCATTTGGTCTTGTCGGCGAATTTTTATCGCTAGGTCATAGTATGATTTGGTTGACGATTCCTTGTTATGTATTGATCTCTTGGATATTCATTACTATGGAAAACATAGGAGACAATAGTGAGGATCCTTTTGAAAATTTCATTAATGATGTTCCGATGACGGCCTTATGTAGGACCATTGAAATTGATCTTCGTGAAATGCTAGGTGAAAAAGATCTACCTCCTAAAATAGAGGCGGTCAATGGCGTCTTGATGTAGGTGTGGATTTTAAGGAAAGTTAAATCTTCATGTCTAACGCATAATGTGTGCTTGCTACCTTATATTTGAAAAAAAAACAAAACATGAAAAACTTACTATACTTATTATGTCTTGTCACTCTTTGCTTTTCTTGTGGAGATGATGATTCTTGTTCGCACGACAGCGGTGTTTTAAGTGGTACTATTTTAGGAAATGACTTCGAACTAAAACAGGGAACAGCCACTTACGATAATTCGGAAGAGGAATATCAAGTATTCTTATTTGGCCAAGATGAAATTGACTTTGGCAGTAATCCTTGTACTGCAAGTGCCTTGGATTTTATAGGAACACAATTGACCTTCTTTGTGGCTAATTCACCACAGACCCAAAATTTAACCGGTACAAGTATCGTAAGCATTTATAATGCAACCACTCTAGAATTTGAAGCGGCAAGTAGCGATGGATGCATCACGGTTAATGAAATAAATGCCACAACGGTTAGCGGAAGCATCACATTTAATTCTGGAGGAAATTCTGTTAGCGGTAAATGGGACGCTTTGATTTGTAATTAAGAAATTTATAAGAATGATGCTTCATCGAGCATCATTCTTATGAACTCAGGGTCCTTATTGAATCACCACTAATTTCTCGGATGCGATAACGCCCTCTTCATTGAATAAGTTGACTAAATAAACGCCAGATGTCAAATCATCAATGGCGGTAATTTAAAGCCTATTTATTTTTTCATAAAATCATACGCCCCTTTTCTCAACTGAATATTATGTTCCAAATAGGCTTTCATGCAGGCTAGGAAGTTTGCCCAACCCCCGCTATTACCAATCAACCAATCCAGGTTCTCTTGATTCAATTCTTTTGCGCCTTCCGAGACCCTCACTACAGTACTTTTATCTTCTTGTTCATCCAACTCAATCGTTACAATAGAATCAGGATCCCATACAAACGAGACCTTCATATTTTTTTCAACAATGATTTTATCTATTGGAAATCTATCGTCAAACTCAGGGAATTTCCATTTTATATGCTCATTGGAATCTAAACGACCATTGCTTTCTGAAATGAAATATTGTGTCATATGCTTAGGATCAACAATAGCCTCATAGACTGTTTCAATTGATTTTTGAATTTGGATGGAGGCGCGTGAAGTCAGCTTCATAGTTTCGTTTTAATGTGAAGAATTGTTTTAGCCACTATTAGTTATGAAATTAAAATAAAAAATAAGCATTCGGATCGAAAATCAATTTTGGAATAACCAATTGTTCTCGCTTTATTTGATTAGAATAAAAGATAACAATGAAGAAATGTTTTTCTTTCCTAATTTGTCTTTCTTTATCTGTATATGGGTTTGCCTGCTCCTGCACTGGATATGATCATTTTTTTGCCATTCTGAAAAAAGGCATAGACCCCTATACTTTCAAAGAAAAAGTGCAAGATATTTTGTTCTTTCAATCAGAATTTGGTTCGGATAGAATCGTTCAAAAAGTTTTTACTTCAAATTAGAAAACTACTTGGCATAGACGGTTGTCCAGCTGGATGGATTGCGGCTTTCGCCAATGGGGAAACATTCCACTACCATGTTTATGCTCAATTTCAAGATATTGTGGCTGATCATTCTGATTTAAAACTTGCCCTCATCGATATACCCATTGGTCTCACACAAAAAACATTCAATAGAACAATCGATCAATTACTCAGAAACTTATTACCCAAAGAAAGAAAATCTTCAGTTTTTACTGCACCATGTAAAAATGCCGTTTATGCAAATGATTATGAATCAGCCAAAAGAATTAATCTTCATGAAACTGGAAAATCTATTTCTATTCAAGCATGGAACATTTGTCATAAAATCAAAGAAGTCGATCAATGCTTAAATGAATACCCCTCTGTAAGAAATATTTTTTTTGAATCACACCCTGAACTTTGTTTTTTAAAACTGAATAATTTTCAATTGATCGAGAGTAAACATTCGCCGAAAGGCCGACAGCAAAGAATAGAAATTATCAAAAAAAAGAACCACCGCTTGTTGGATGTTTATCAACGTATCCTAAAAGAAACAAAACGATCCATGGTCAAAGCAGATGACATACTAGATGCATTGGTCTTGTTATTGATAAATATTGAAGGAAATAAAGAATCGTTTGATGAAATACAGAACATCGACCATTACAAAGGTGAAAAATTAAAATTCTACTATTAAGGGGGTAACCATTCTATAAAGTTTTTGATATTTTTAAGAGTAATAGAACAAAACCAAACCAATGAGCATTGAAAATTATTCATCAACGACTACGAAACCTACCAACAAATATTTCATCATCCTCATCACCGCAGTAATTGCAGCAGCATTGACATGGGCTTTATTGAACCTATTTAAAGAGGAGCCAGTCACAACACCTGATAATAGTTTATGCGTTGGTAAAAAACCAAATCTTCCAGGCTATGTTTTTGAATTGAAAGATTTTCGAGATTTAAATACTAAAGAATTTACAATTGAAAAATGTGAATGCCATCCAGAATTAATTTTGGCGCTTTATAACGATCAGATTAATCCTTTGAATAATGAAGAAAAAGCACGTCGAAAAATAAAACCAGATGGAGGTGTATTAGGTGGATCACCAAATGTCAACATTTTCTATGAACCCAACTATGGCGTTAAACCAGGTGAATACAAACAATTCCCCGTGGATGCATCAGATGGGAATATTAAAGTAGCGATTTTAGATTCAGGCTTATCTAATGGTGATATTACATTTAATAATACATCTACTGACCCAAATTGTAAAATATGGAATTACAGTACAATTTCTGGAGTTAATGATGTAAGCGATGATGTAGGTCATGGCACTTATGTCGCTAGTATTATTCTAGGTAATGGACTAAACACTAATGTAGATGTTGATTTAATGGTGTACAAAGTTATAGACAGCAAAGGCGGTTCGTTATTTAACGGTTTATGTGCATTTTATTCCGCCATTAAAAATGGAGCAAATGTGATTAATTTAAGTTGGGGATTTCAAGACAATTGCAATATTGAGCAAAATGATCTCATTCAAAATGCCTTTGATTATGCCAAAGCCAATAACGTAATGGTCGTGATGGCTGCAGGAAATGATGGGGATGATAATTCAGACATCGGCCACTGGCCTTCAAACGTATATGGCATAAAAGATGGCGGAACTAAAGTTTATGACAATGTCATTTCTGTTGGTTCATCCGAACAAATCAATAGTAATTCCAATAATCATGACATCGTATTATACTCTAATAGAGGAGCTGAATATGTAGCCATAGCAACCAATGGTCAATATGATCAAGTCACAGGAGTCGATGGACAAGGCTATAATGTTGAAGGCACCTCTTTTTCAACGGCGAAAATAACGCAACGTATCATTAATGCCCTCTCGACACAAACTTGTAGTCAGGGTCAAAACATTCTCAATTGCATTCAAACACCACCGCAAAACGATACTAGATTAGATATTGGTTATATTTATTGATGATTCGATGTCTATTTCTACTCGTATTTTTTTTGATATCAGTATTGTCCTTTGGACAAGGCAGTCTTGTCGATGACGCCATTCATCAGGCTATCCAATTTCACAATGATGGACAAGAAAAGGATTATTATAAATCAATTGAACTACTAGAAGGTGTACGAGAGGAGCTCGGAGAAGATCGCATTCAAAGAATCATTTGGTATCGTTATTTATCTAATGCATATGTCGGAGTAGACAGTATTGTTTACGCCAATACCCTTATTGACACGGCATTAAACTTCTGTGCAAAAATAGAAGGAGTGGATACAATGCGCGCAAAGCTGTATGGTAACAAAGCCATTAATTTCTATTCCCTTGAGGAAGACGATAGCCTTAAAATCTATGCTCAAAAATCTATATCCTATTCCAGATTTGGTGATTATCAAACGGCTAGAATGTATAGCCTTTTACAAGATGTTTATATCTATGAAGGTAATTTTATTAAGGCTAAAAATGCCGGCTCCGGTTACTTGAGGTCTCTTGAAAAAAACGATAAACTAAGTCCTCTCAAAGTGGCCTTCGCATATCTTAAAGAAGGTGAGCTCTATCACAAATTTAATTTTTTTAATGCTGCACTTAAATTATTTAATAAATCGATCAAGCTATATTCAGAAGAAATCTATTTGTCCAAAACTGACGCTATAGATTTTGCAAGTTGCTACGAAAGCAAAGCCTTTACGCTACGAAAACTTAAAAGGTATAAAGAAGCAGAGGAAGCTTATAATTTATCCTATCAAATTTTAAGAAATCATTATACAAGAGATGATTTATATATGATCCGATTCACCAATAATCAAGCTGTACTCTACAATCAAATGGAGCAATACGACAAAGCCGAAAAAATTATTAGAAAAAACCTCAACTATACTAGAACTGACATCAACAAACTTACTGGGCTATACAACAACCTTGCAACCACATATATAGGACTAGCAAAATTGAAACAAGCCAAAATCTATATTGACTCGACGGAATTTTATCTTAAAAAATTAGACAAAGGAGATATTAAGAGCAGGACTTTTGATTTGGCTATTTTATACTCCAAATACCTTTTTGTAAAAAGCGAAAATCAACTTGCTACTTTAAAAGACATTCAAAATACCGCTAACAGCAAGATATTCCCCATCATGAATCAACAGCTCTTTACGAGTCCTAATGTTACTTCCCAAATCTTACAGCAAAACCAAATGAAAGTCATTTATGAAAATCTTATTGAGGCATGCATGCTTCAGGAAGACTCTAATAAATACAGTTACATCAATAAGCTTATTGACGATTCAAAATCATTTGCGATTAAGAGTAATATGATTTTGAAATCTAACAATATTGAAAATAAAGAAATCCAAGATCTTGAAAATGAAATTCGCTCTATTGAAGAAATCATTAATATCGATGAAAGCGCTCAATCAAAGGACAGCCTTAATTTTGTCATTATAAAAAAACAAGACCAACTTGACAGTTTATATGAAATCCGAAACAACATACTTTTAAATAAATACACCGAACAGAATCTTCAATCAAACATCGCTAAGGATCAATGCATACTAAATTATTTCTGGGGCGAAAGATTTACTTATTTAGCTGTGCTTTCTGACAAAGCTGAAAAATCATATCAATTAAATTCTAGTCTCGATTTAAAAGACACTATCAATTCATTTTTAAAATATTTAAGTACTAACAGAAAAAAGGCCGTTGCGATTTACGACCAACTCATTCCGAATGATGTGAATTTAGGTTCAAAAAAGTTATTGATCATTCCAGATGGCATTATTTCTTATGTCCCTTTCGAATCACTAAAAAACAATGAACGATTCTTGGTCGAAGATCACAACATCTCCTATGACCACTCCTTGCAGTATAACCAACTGAGTCAGTCCAGGGCAGCATCCACAAAAAAGGGCATCTATGGTTTTGCCCCTAGATTTACTCGAGACGCTAAAGTGAAGACACGTAGAGAAATAAAATTAAGTCCGCTATTTCACAACATAGTAGAAATTCAACAAATCAAAGGGCTTGGTGTGGAAATAGAAAATTTTAAAGAATACAAAGCCACGCGAGAACAATTTCTAGACAAAATAGAAGATGCCTATATCTTACATTTATCCACACATGGTGTACTGGATGATTCTCTAAACAATTATTCTTTTTTGGCTTTCGCCAATGTTGAAAATTCAGTAGATGAAAAGTCTATAGTTTATCTTGATGAATTATACCATAAAAATGTCGACGCTGAAATGGTTGTACTTAGTGCATGTAATACCGGTATAGGTGAAATAAAAAATGGTGAAGGCGTGATGTCACTTGGTAGAGGTTTTTCTTATGCTGGCGCTCGATCTATTATTACAAGTCTTTGGGAAGTTAACGATGAGTCTACTTCCGAAATCATGCTTTCGTTTTACACCTATTTACAAAAAGGTAAAACTAAAGATGAAGCCATGCGTCTTTCAAAACTAGATTATCTTTTAAGCCATGTCGGAGAAGATAGGCATCCCTATTTTTGGGCTGCATTCATCCCAATGGGTGATATGAAAACAGTGCAATTAGACTATAAGCTATGGAAATACTACCTTCCCATGATGGTTATGTTGATTATTTTCCTTGTATTCAGAAAAAGAATGTTTGCGGGGTTTAATCAATCTTCGACTTCAACTCCTTAGCCTTTTCATAAAAGAGATGATCCTTTTGACTGATGATTCTGTCTAACACTCTATGTGCGTTTTCCAAATCATCTAATTGGTAATAAGCAATAATCATATTCCAATCCGCATAATCTTCCCTCGTTGTCCCCTCCCCTGCAAATTTCCGATACATCTGAACAGCGAGTAAAGGATTGCCTATTCTAAAATAGGCATTCGCTCTATAGTAGGCAGATTCCATGTAGATAGAATCCGTCTCCTTGATTTTCATCCAATGTCCTATCGCAGGTAAATCGTTACCTGCCTCATATTCTATGATACCCTTCTCAAAATGGGATAATTCCGTAGTCTCTCCCCGAGTTACGACATCAGACTTTTTCGAATAAAAGTATTCGGCTATTACTTCTTCCTTGGTCATTTTAGGTGAAGACATAAAGTAATACCCCAACATGCCCAGGAATAAAAAAGCGCATAAAAAAATGATTAGCCAAAGATTACGTTTCTTATTTTGAATTGGGCTCTTAGAACCTTCTTTAAAATATTTATCACCCAATTGATTCAAGCGATCTTGAAGTTCTTCTGGAACTTTCGATTGTTTTTCTGACATAAGCCTTCGAATTTTTTCGTATTCCTTAAATGATTTTAGCTCCTCTTCATTTAAAGATGTTAGAAACTGATTGGCTTCCGCCAAAGGCATTTCTCCTCTTAAATAATCCTCAAATTTCTGAATCAGTGTTTTCATACTAGACTTTTATACTTAGGATCTTTATGAACTAATTCTATTAATCTAGCTTTGCACTCGGAGGCCTTTTTTCTCACATATGCATAACTGAGATCCAGGTGATCGGCGATTTCATTCCACTTCAAATATTTACCATCTTCCTTTTGTTTCCAAGACAGTTTTATTATTTCCTTACACGACGGTCCAAGCATTTTAAACTTATCTTGAACCAAAGACCGTTGTTGATCTTCTTCTTCTTTTTTAAATAAGGCGTCCGTTTCTAAATCCGAAATCATCAGCTCTTTAGTCTCCAGTAAATTAGAAGAAATAGGTAGTTTCTTTTTCTTTAGTTTATTCAACCATTTACGTTTTGCAATGAGTTGAATAAAAGATCCTAATGGACAAGTCAAAACATATCCGTCTTTGGCCATTTCAAATAAATTAATCAGAACTTCCTGAAAAAGATCTTTTGCATCAGATATCTGACCGCTATTATTAACTACTATTCTCAATACTGATTGATGATGATTTTGATAAATCTCATCGAGCAACGTACCGTTGTTATGGAGCAATGCGTCCAAAAACTTCTGATCCTTATGTGCACTTAGTTTTTCCATCGAAACGATCTATTAGATCAAAGTTATTAATTAAATACTTTCTTTTATTAATCATTCTTCAAGCATAAATGACACCCCCCATTGCAGCGTTTTTATATTTAGGCGTATTAAGTAATTAAATAACCACATTACTTACTGGACATTCTTGCACAAGCTTTCGCCATCCATTTGAATTCATTTTTTTTCAAATTAAATAGGTAACACTATTACACTTTCATCGATAAGGGTATTAAAGCCTTGAACGCTTTTAAATATTGTTAAACCCTTAATCTTAGAAAAATGAAAAAACATTTAACCCATTTATGCGCGCTTATTCTAATTACTATGACCCTTGGTTCGTGTGCTCACCAAGGTGTTGGATGTTACTCATTCAAAACCAAGAGATCCAAACCAAAATTTGAAAAAAAAGTACTGAAAAAAAGAATTATGACGAGTGAGAGGCCTATGGTCAGCACATATGACTCGACGCTCGATTCATCCTGTTAACTATAATCACATAAGAACATTTAAAAATTAAAGACATGAAAAATATAATTTTTGCCCTAGCCCTCATTTTCTGTGCAACTTCCACAAACGCTCAATTAAGATTAGGAATAAAGGCCAATTATGGTAAAACGATCTCTGATGTTAATACAATGCAGTATGGAAACGAACAAGGCTATTTGAACTACGAACTTTCATACATAAGTACCAAGGACTGCACTGCTTTTGGTCTGACCAGCTATTATGAAGTTGGAAACTTATGGTTTCAATCTGATATGATGTATCGACAGTGTACAAGTCGATTTGCTTTTAAAGATTATACGGAGCAAGGAAGACCAGAAACGATGCTCACAGAATCTTATCAAACATTTCATTTGCCAATACAAGCTGGAATTCTACATAACAATTTCAAATTTGGCGTAGGTCCAATGTTCAACTTTAACTTACAAAGTGAATTGGCTCTAGACGAAATGGAAGAATTTGAAGCAAAGCCTCGTGATCTAAGTATGGGTTTTCAATTCTTGGTAGGTTATAAAATGAATGAACATATTCACCTCGATTTAAAGTTTGAAAGAACTTTCAATAACATTGGTGATCACTATAGGTACAGAAATACGCCTACTTCCCTAGGAACGAGTCCAAACATGCTGAGCATCAGTCTCGCATGTATATTATAAATGCTCCCTTCAAAATGCCCGGTGGTTTATTTTTTCCATCGGGTGTTTATCACCAAACGTTATTTCTGATTCTTATTTATAAGATTTCAGATTATTATTCGTTTCTTCGTTACATGTGTAATCTGAAACCATCAAAACGTGTCCTAATACTAATTGCCTTCTGTTGCATGAACCTATGCATGTTTTCACAAGAAGAAAATGACCAAAGAGAAATTGGAATTGATGGATCCTTTATCAATCAATTTATACCTTTGAGCAATACTATTGGACTTCAAGGACCTTATATAATTTATTATCAAAAGATTAAAAGTAATGGTGCTATCAGAAGACTTGCCCTTGACCTAGATATTGATTTTTTGAAGGATAATGATGAAGACAACGCATCTTCAACCAATTTTCTTTTTGGTATTGATTCTAAATTTGGTATTGGTAAGAGAAAAAAAGTTCATAAAAACATTTACGTTTCTTATGGTACAGATATCCTTATGGGTATATCTTATAGTGGTGTTAAAATCCCAGATAGCAATCCAAACCCTGGTCCGAATTCCTCTAATTCATTTAAAAATACGAGCTTTTCTTTAGGAACAGGGCCTTTTCTTGGACTCCAATATTACATCACCTCCAAGTTTTCATTTCAGATCGAAACTAGCTACTACTTAGTGGCTAATTTTACGTCCGAATCTTTTAAATCTGAACAATTTCCTAGTGATGATTTTAATTCTAGTGAATTAAGATTTTCTGATCTATTTAGTCTTCCAAGTACATTTGTCATTTACTACAATTTCTAAAGTGCTCAATTATGAATATCAAGTTTATCTTTTGTTTACTTTGTCTTATATATTTATTTGGAATTGGGTGTCAACCTGAAACAACGCGATATGAAAACGTCCTAACTAATTATGATTTAGATCAGTACGATTATTTCGTTGACTTGCCAGATCATTTTTGGGGACACATAAATCAAGTTTCAGTTCAATCTGATCGAATAACAGCCCTTGGAAGAGCCTTATTTTATGATCCACGACTTTCTATTAATGATCGTATTTCCTGTTCCAGTTGCCATGAACAAAAACTAGCTTTTGCTGATGGTCTTAGATTTAGTTCAGGTGTTTTTAACGAACAAACTTCTCGTAATTCAATGTCACTTGTTAATCCTGGGTTATCAGTTAAACATTTTTGGGATATAGAAGCAAATGGCCTTTTACAAGCTGTAATGTTACCTATTCAGAATCATGTTGAAATGGGTATTCGAGATTTAAGTTCAATTAAGGATCATTTAGAAGCGACGGATTTCTATTCAGATCTATTCTTTCAAGTTTTTGGAAATACTCAGAACTCAGAGATAACAGAAGAAAACATTTCTCTTGCTCTTACACATTTTGTTGGATCCCTTCAATCATATCAATCAAAATTTGATGAAGGCCTACCGATCGATTTTGTCAATTTTACAGTGAGTGAAAATAACGGAAGAGAAATCTTTTTTAATAAAGGAAATTGTGAACATTGTCACGAATCACCCTTAATGACTAGAAATTGGTCGATGACTGCAAACATAGGTTTGGATATGGATTATCAAGATGAAGGATGGAGTAATGGTAAGTTTAAAATACCCACATTAAGAAATATTGAACTCACTGCACCATATATGCATGACGGAAGATTTTCAACGTTAGAGCAAGTAATAGAGCATTATGATCACGGTGTTCAAAATCATCCAAACCTCAGCTGGGCCTTAACTGATCCTTTATCATCAACTAAGAAACCAAAAAAACTAAATTTAACAGATACAGAGAAAGAAGATTTGGTAGCCTTTCTAAAAACGTTGACGGATAATAAATTTATATCCGACCCAAAATTTTCAAACCCATTTAAATAGGATGTAAATTCAACTCAAATAATTAATAGATGCAAACGAAATTCAGCAAGCCTCAAAAATCAATACTTATTTAAAAGCTCTTCTTCAATCCAATGTCCAGCAAAAAATAATTCATCTTTGTTTGAATATCATAGGACTCATCATTGATCTCATTCATAAACATTCTAAATTTCGGTCGGCAATTAATTCCTAAGCCATTACTCAAATTTTTAGAAAGAACGAGTCCGAAACTAAATCCTAAGCCTAAGCTATTTTTATAGATTGTCCCGACATCATTATAGTTGGACACTATGGTAGGACTTTGAAGTACTTTCCCCGTTGCGCTAAATTTCAAATTGAATAAAACACCAAATTCAAGCCCTAAATCAAATGATTTAAAGCCTTGATGGATTCCAATGTTTAAAGGAATATTAATCGAGTTATGTCTAACCTCACCTTCACTAAAATAACTCCCTTGCATAAAACTGGTATCTAGTTGATTTGAAAAAGAATTAGTGACCAACCTAGAATAGATTTCTTCTTCGTAATAAAACCGGTCTTTACTCTGCACAAAATCCAAACCCGTCAATAAATAGACATGATCATTAAGGTGGTATCCAGCATTAATGTTCAAGCCCCATGCATACCAAGACGATTCAGTTTCGTTCCGGGCAATGACCAAAGGAATTTGGTTCACGTCCTGAAACGCTTTATAGTGTCGACCCAAACTAAAAGACAGCATCCCGAAGTATTTTTTCTTATCGTCAATTTTAATTTCCTTATCTCCGCTCTCCAACTCTGGATTCAATAAAACCTCTGAACTAAATTCTAGACAGATTTTTTGTCGATCAATCGAACTAATAGAAACCATAGCATTAGAATCAATTTTTGAATCCAAAGTAGCTTTTGAGATTACATTATAGTCTTTTAATAATTCAGTCTGATCTACCTCAGTAACACTTGTACGAATACCAGAAGTAACCGTATGATTAAAAGATTCATTTTGTACATAACTCTTATTAATCTGCCTTTGATCGATTCTATTCTCAGTTAATTCACGCTCTAGAGATTCAGGGGAATTTACATTTTGACTTTCTTTTTTCTCAGTAATTAAATTCTCTTCTAAGCTAAGCTCGTTTGATTTTTGATTTGACTCTGGATCTAATTTTTTGTCCGCATCTTTTACTTCTATAATTGAGGTAATATTTTCTTGATCATTTTGTTCTTCTACAGCTATTTGACTAACTCCGTCCAATCCATTGGAATCAGATGAAAACTGATAAATACCCATGACCACTATTAGCAACATCATCAGACCTGCAAACCAAAAAAAGATCAATCTTCTTTTTGGCTTTTCATCCAAATCCTTTTCAATATTATCCCAAATAAATTCAGGTGGATTGACAGCATCTTGCCCTATTCTTTCCTTTAATGTTTTTTCTATGTCGTTTGACGATTTCATGTCAATTCATTTTTAATAATTTCAGGATATTCCTGAGACAAATATTCATCACCCTGGATTCGCTCTTTGAGCATTCTTCGTGCCTTCAATAGTTGGGATCTTGAGGTGTTGATACTTATACTAAGCATTTCTGCAATTTCTGCATGGCTTAAATTGTCAATTACAAACATGGTGAAAACAAGTTTATATCCATCTGGCAAAAGATCTATGATTTTCAATAATCGTTGGTAATTAAAATCGTTGAGTTTAATCTCGATTTCATAACTAAAGTCTTCATGATCTAAATCGGATAATGTATTGGTGAAAAAGGATTTAGAAAACTTCAATTGATCGAGTGATGTATTGACAATAATTCTCCTGATCCAAGCACCTAAATCTCCTCTGCCATCAAACTGATGAATACTTTTAAAAACTTTGACAAACCCATTTTGTAAAGCGTCATTTGCAGAATTCACATCTTTACAATACCGCAGGCAGATGCTATACATCTGCCCACAATATGTATCATAAAGTTTTTTTTGCGCTTGACGCAATCCTTTTTTACAGGATGATATAAGTTGAAACTCCTTCATCAAGGTATTGCTTTCACTTTAAAAGTCCCATGAAAATCGTATTCTAGTCCTGCGTTATCTTTCATCAAAGCTATATAAGATCCTTTGAGATAAGGATCCAATGGACCGTTATAATAATGTGTAGTAGTAATCTCTCCTGATACCAAAGTATACTCAACGACACCATTCATTTTAATCTCGGTAAATTCCAATGGAAAGCTACCAAGGGCAAAAAAATCAGGAACACCATCATTATAACTCATTTCTATTCGAATAATTCCAGGACCAGTATCACCTTTTGATCCCCACACTCGATCGTAACCATTAAGTTCTACTCCAGCCAAATGCCTTGAACAAGTTTCTTCAATCCCAAGATCTTCTGATATTATATTTATGAAACTAAATGTATCTAAGCATACTTCTATTGTACCCATGTCATTTTGACCTGGGATATTCAAAACTTCTTGTTCGACAGTACCATAACCTGAGTCCAAATCATATCCTATAAGTGAATTATATGTTGAAACAAAATCACAGCCTGGTAAAACTACATCAATCTCAGAATTTACCATCGGGAAAATTCTGTATAACACCTTAACCACTCCATTCTCTACAGGATCACCTTCACAATTAACAAAAGAAGCAGAAACCATCACCCCATTCTCTACTGAAGACATATCGATAACAATATCTCCAATATCTGAATCTTGATCAAATGGTCCAATTTGATTTTGATATATATCATTACACTCATAAAAAAAATGAACTGAAACTTCTAGCAATTCATCTTTAGCAACTGATCCAGAAAAAGATCCATCATAATTAGTAAATCCTTTTCCAGTTGCAGAATTACTGACAGAGGATACATAAACATTAACACCTGCTAATGGATTTCCATTTTGATCAATTACTCGTCCATTGATTACAATGGAAGGAACACTAGAATCAAAATTCCAGCAACTAAAATGGCTGACTTCTCCTTGGTATTTGTTTCCTTGTAATATCGCGTTTCCTGACTCTTTCCAAAACCCAGAGTCAACATCAAAATACCAAAGATTAATCGTTTCAGGCGCATTGGCTAAAATATCATCTGGTACAATAGCAGACATCATGGCAAGATTTCCTTCTTTCAATTGTAATTTTTCGCCAGTTGATGATTGTAATTCTACATATGCCATTCCATATGAAGTCAAAGTAAGTAATACATTCTGATCATTGATTCCAGATAAATCACCAGGCATCTCCTGATCTAATAATCTGCTGGTTGGGTCTAGATATTGAATAGCCACCCTAACTTCACCATTATAAATGTCTCCCATAGCATCATTATAGACGATACTGTTAGGAGCGAAATTGATTTCGATATTGTCCTCAGTTATCGTCCCTCCAGATGGACTACTAAAACTTTGATCAAAATTCTTTTCAAGTAATATAGTATTAAGTGATATAGTGGTAGATTGACTAGTTCTAAATGTCTTTGTCCCTTCAAAATACCCTTCCTTGGTGATGTTGATGAAATTATGTCTGGAGTCAACTAGTACATCTATAAATTGATACACTCCATGTTCATCTGTATAATCCCCTTTACCATTGTAGCTAACGTAAGCTCCTTCAATCCCATTTTGGTCTTTATCGACAACAATACCAACAATGTTTGATTCATAAGATACTCCTCCTCCGTTTGGTAAAGGTCTAAATCCTTCATCATCTTTTTGGCACGAACAAAACAATACGACTAAGAGACAAAAAGATATTTTCAATATATACTTGAACATGATTTTAATTTTATTTAATTCAAAAAATGATTTGAATTCCGGATTCAACTATATGACTGTTTCATT
>JAHDBI010000040.1:27865-30468 GCA_020630475.1 Saprospiraceae bacterium | reverse complement strand
AAGCGCTTATAAGACTCCAAGGCATCTTTGAGCAAGGTATCAAACATCCAACTTTTAACATAGGACCGGCCAGTAATCGGGTTGATTATCCCTGCAGCCACCACAGAAGAAGCGTTAATGTGTCCAGGGTCGATTACAGAAAAAGACTTAGATCTATCCATTAATGTGTGGCTCAAAATAGAACCACTTAATCCTTGGCCAACAATAATATAATCAAGCATCCTCTAAATTAGCCAATTCTTCTCTCAGCTTCTTAGGTAACTTGGACACCACTAAATCGTAGGAATGATCAATGAGCTTTCTTAAAAGTTTACCATCTACATCATCATCTAAAAACACGGTATTCCAATGTTTTTTGCTCATATGGTACCCCGGGGTAACGGCAGAATAAGACTCCCTTAATTCAATGGCGTATTCAGGATCACATTTTAAATTAACAGAAGGTGGATCTCTATCAATGCCATTTAAGGCAAACATTTTATTACCCACCTTAAAGACTAGAGTAGTTTCATCAAACGGAAAGGATTCTTCAGCTCCTTTTTTTAATAAACAATATTCCCTTAATTGTACAATATCCATACTAAAACAAATGCCCCATTAATTCTTTCTTGACTTGAAGGTATTCTTCATTAAACTTCTGAGAACCTGTCCATAAAGGTCTTCGCTCTTTCACTTCTATATCCGAAGCTTCCATCGCATGAAGTTTTTCTGGATTGTTGGTCAATAGATTAATTGATTTTATGTCCAGATCCTTTAAAATTTCTATGGCTTCCACATAGTGTCTTTGATCTGCTTCAAAGCCCAATTCTAGGTTAGCATCAATCGTATTCCTTCCATGATCTTGGAGTTGATATGCTTTTATCTTATTGATTAATCCGATCCCTCTACCCTCTTGTCTTAGATAAATGATGGCTCCTTTGTCTTCCGATACAATTTTTAATGATTTGGCTAATTGATCTCCGCAATCACATTTTGCAGAACCAAATAGATCACCTGTAAGGCATTCTGAGTGAATTCTTACAGTTACAGTTTCTTCAGGGTTCATCTCTTCGTGTACCAAAGCTAAATGTGGTGCTTTATCCGTTTCTGTTTCGGCGAAAGCCAAGATATTAAACACTCCAAACTTAGTTGGCAATTTTGCTTCTGCTTGTCTTTTCACATTCATAATTTCCGTTAAAACAAAAGTAACAAATAAACTGCCATGTGGTTCATTTGCCCTTTGAGGAAAGTTTGAATAAAATCATTCTAAGTCTTTCAATTTTGACTCAATAGCCCGTAAACCCATTTCATTCATTAAGGCAATATTCTTCGTAGGTATAGTAGAAGTATCTCCATAACTTTTAATCGCCATCTCAAGAGAAGATGCTCTTAAAATATGAATTATAGCATGCGGAGATCTATTGGTATAATTAGAGGCGTCATCAACATTCGCGGAAGCGAAAACATACTCAGGATGAAAACTAGCCAACTGATAATCTTCTTGAAGACCAAGCTGTTCAATATACGCTTCACAAGTGTAAAATACATCTAAGAATTCATCAAAATGAGTATCTAGAGATGGTGCAATGAGTAAGGTAGTTTCAGTATGAGTATGGTTATTTAAATGATTCAATTCTTGATGAAAGGACAGAATAATCTTTTCCAAATCATCAGATTCTATCAATTGATAACGAATTGAACCCTCCAAATAGGGTTTGGAAGCAAAGGGACATAAACCTAATTCGATCACAAAATCAGACAACCATCGTTTGACCTGTTCAACGACTTGCATCCTAATCTTCTAAATACTCTTCTACGGAATAATCGATAGGCGGTCTGTACTTTCTAAATGGCACTTTCAACAACTCTACTACATTGGTCACCTCATTTACATCTTGATGGGTATCTAATCCATAAACCAACTTTGCATTATCTACTCTTTTAAAAGTACCAAAGATGCGATCCCAAAATGAAAAGATATTTCCATAATTAGAATCTGAATAAGGTTGTCGATAATGATGATGTACACGATGCATATTGGGTGTACAAATCACCGACATTAACGTGTCATCCATTAATTTAGGCAGCTTAATATTCGAGTGATTAAATTGACTCACAAATGCTGACATCGCCTGATAAATCATCACCAGCCAAACTGGGGCACCAAGAATAATCACAGCTAATAATGTAAAGATAAACCTCACGATACTTTCGCCAGGATGATGTCTATTGGCCGAACTCGCATCAATGTGCATATCACTGTGATGAATGATATGAAATTGCCAAAACCATTTTAATTTATGACTCGTCCAATGAGCTAACCAAGCGCTGATAAAATCCATGAACAGCATTCCTACGATCAAAAAACCGACTAAGGGCAATCCCATCATTTGTAGCAATCCTATTTGATTGTCAGAAACATAAATACTTGAATTAATCAAAACAAAAGCAAAAATGAAATTGACGAGAATGGTCGTGAATGTAAAAAACAAATTGAGTCCAAGATGTTTCCAACGATCGAATTTGAATCTAAAAAATGGAATCCCCGTTTCTATCAACATAAATAAGGTCAACCCTCCAAATAGAATCATTGATCTATGCGTAGATGGAATGTTTTCAAAGTA
>JAHDBI010000040.1:17744-27765 GCA_020630475.1 Saprospiraceae bacterium | reverse complement strand
AATTCCCAATGTGCTCCTAAACCTTGTAATTGACCATGCGCACCAAGGTTAATATTCACCCCTGCATTTTGAAGGTCAGTACATGACTTCGAAGTCAACTGATATCCATTTTCATATTCTTCATCCGGTATCATTGTCCTGTGACGAGATCTTGAATCAACAATCTCTCGAGGAGTAAAACTCAAAAGTCTATCCTTCTCCCAAACATTGGTTTTTTGGTACCAGTAATATTCTCCATTCACCGCTCCGTAATTGACAATAAGCGTAGGCGTGTTCGACGTATTGGTTTTAGACCAAAATTGAATGACGTCATTGTACAAAGGTGCAACTGGAATATTATGTTCTACACTTGTATGACCATCAGCAACCATAGATAAGTTGTGATGAAAGAACGAGCCACCTTCTGGAACTACTCTTACATCTAATTCTCGTGCTGCTTGTATGACCTGCTGTCTTTGTTCACGTCTCGGCTGATTATAACTTTTCACTGAAAACGCGCCAAAGGCTTTCGTTCGACGAATCGCAGAACGAGCGTCTTCCAAATTATTAATGAGTGCCTTAAAATCTCCATCAGCACCATATAGAATAGTCCCTGTGGAGAATATCCTAGGCCCTACCATCATTCCATTCTTGACCATTTCTGATTGTGCGAAAGTGATTTCAGTATTCACAGAAGGATCATGAGTGGTGGTCACTCCATAAGCCAAATTAGCGTAGTACTCCCAATGCTTTTGCGGACTTATGCCAAATCGGAAAGCGCCTAAATGCGCATGGACATCTATCAAGCCTGGCATGATGGTTTTCCCTTCAACATCAATGACTTTTGCATTCGACGAAAGTCGAACATTATCCTCAGTGCCTACATAGGTAATCTTATTTTCTTTGACTACGACTACACCATTTTCAATGACTTCGTCATTCTCCATGGTGATGATACGCCCCCCTTTAAAAACGATCTCACCTTTGGGTTTGTCGGCTTTCGCCAAAAAATCAATCTTAATTCCCGTACTATCTATTGGAGGAATGGAATCTACTGCTCCATCCAAAAACAAGAAGCGATCTGTCAGGGTTTCTGTAAAATATTCATTGCCTAAAGTCCAATGGACCGTATTATTATCTGACCAATGAAGGTTAATTCCCGCATCTCTTGCTACTTGCGCGACCGGAAAGGACTTTGTACTTGCGGATAGACCTTGCGCTTTCCCAGCTCGAGGCATACGCGCAATATACACTTTATACAAATCTGTGAAAGCCATCCATTCGTTATTCGGACTTGGTGCAAATTGATTGGTGTACTTAGTATTAAATACCGTTGAGGTCTTTTGTGTTTTAAATTCATATGCTTTGAAAGCTTTAGTCAAACTTCCAAAGAGGTAACCGCCAGTTTGATAAAACAATTTACTATCGTCATGATTGAACGTTGGGTTTTCCCCTTCATGAGTCACCAAAGTATGTTCTCCATTTTCAATAATATAAATCCCCGGGCGCTTTGAATGAATGTATCCTTGATGGTTATTTCCGCCTTCCTTGCGATAAACAATTTTTTTACCATCATTAGAAAATGATGGTGTTCTATAAATGGCTTTATCTTTTGTTAAGGTAGTTCCACTACCTCCATTCACTCCTATTTTTCGAATGCTCCCCATGTCTTCATCATTCCAAGTGACATAGACGATCTCCTGACCATTCTTCGAAAAAGAGGGTTCGAATTCTAAATCCTCACCCTTAGTCAAACGTTTGGGCTTACCATTAGGAAGGTTGACTTTATATAAATGTCCTAGTGCGTTAAATACCAAAGTTTTGCCATCAGGAGAAGTTTTTGCTTGGCGCAATACTTTTACTTCAAACTCCTCTTCAAAAGCAGCATTCTGGAATTCTAATGTCTTGGCAAACTGATGATTTGCATTGACCGTAAAAGGAATTTCTTGAGCGGTTTTGGTTTTGACATTTACATTCTGGATTTTACCCTTTGCCCAAATCACAATGGACTGGTCATCGGGAGTCCAAGCAAAACCAGTGTACACACCAAAAGTTGTCCAAGCCTCTTGTTGGTCTTTTGACAACTCCGTGTAAATAGGAAAATCTTCGCCTGTTTCTAAGTCATGAATAAAAAGCACAGACTTGGTTCTGACTCTTCGCACGTAAGCCAACTTCTTACCATCATGAGAAATTTCTGGTCGACAAGCACCTCCTGGACCACCCACAACCCTTTGAATTTTTCCTGTATTTCTATCGAATCTATTGATCACAAAAATCTGGTCATTAGGGTCTTTGTTGTATTGGAAGTTACCGCCTGGATAAACATCTTCAGAATAATACAAATATCGTCCATCAGGTGAAATAGATGGTTCATTGACATCTTGTTGGTCATTCTTTCTTTTTGTCAACTGAATTCCTTCACTACCCGAAGTGTGATACATCCACATTTCTCCAGCACCTAAAGATCGAGTTGAGGTAAAGTGTTTTCTCGCGATAATGTAATCACCTTCTGGTGTCCAAATACCATTATTTAACAATCGAAATGATTCTTTGGTGACTTGTTTTGCTTCTTCACCGTTGGCATTCATTATCCAAATATTATCCCCTCCACCAGCATCGCTCGTAAACAAAATTTGCTTTCCGTCGGGGCTAAATCTTGGTTGGACTTCCCAGGCCAATCCACTGCGTAATGCTGTTGCTTTTCCACCTGTCACGGGCATAGAATAAATATCCCCTAATAAGTCAAAGACGATCGTACGACCATCAGGACTCAAATCTAGACTCATCCAGGTTCCTTCCGTACATTCAAATTGATGCGAGGTGTATTCGCCCTCTGGATTGTTGACATCCCATTTGTCTTGAGCAGACATACATAATGGCAGGAAACAAATAAAAAGTACAAGTAGATTCTTCATAACAAAATAGCTTTGCTACGAATTTAAAGTATTCGATGATTGAATCAGACTATTCTTGCACAATTAATTTGGAATAATGGATGCTTCCGGTCTTGTTATTTTTCAATAAAAGGATATACATTCCTGGTGGCAAATGATCTGGAACTCGTAATTCTCTTTTGTTGAAATCAACACGACTACCGTCAAACTTTAGTAATTCAAGTGAAATGTCTACAGGATCTACATCTTCTAATTCGAGATTTATTAATTCACCGGGCTTAATAGGATTTGGGAAAAGGTCAATATTTTTGGCGAAAGCCAAATCATTAACTTCACTAACAAAACCATCAGGTGGAGTGATTCTCTGATCAGTATATAACCTATATTCTCCTGGTTTAAAATCTAAGAGCATGTCCGTACTTTCCACGATTAAACTATCACCAGTGAAGTAATTATACCAGGTTCCTATCGATTGAAAATCTCCCTGTATTTCTTCTTGAACCACATTAAAATTGGCGAAAGCCACAGCATTCATTTCTGTGTGATTTAAATGAATTCTTTTGACATATGGATCAGCATCGTCCAATATATAGTCTTCTGTCTGGAACGTTGGATAGCTTGTTTTTAAATGAATCATTCCACGATAATGTTGAAACAACAAATCTCTCCAATATTGATTTTGGTAATCCCATCGAACAGGTTTTGGCGACAGTCGACAATCCGGACTTATTGTTCCATTTTCACAGTGGTTAATCGAGTAATCATATCCTAGTTCAGCAAATTGCCAAATCATTTTTGGACCTGGGATACAAAAAAACATCATACTTGCTGCCTTGGCTCGATCAAATCCTGTAATGAATTCTTTAGTGTCATATTCTCCATTTTCATTACCCCATGTATTGACTTTATACATCATTCTCTCTTCATCGTGACTTTCCATATAGGATATCAAATGAGGATCAGTCCAATCTCTTTCTTGATAATCAGCCCAATTGATGTTTGAGGGATAACCCATTGCCGCTTCGTTAAATTCATGGTTAATATTACCCCAAAGCATCATTCCGTATTCAGACAATTCTTTTTCCTCATTATTGTAAGCAAAATGCTCAAGAATCACATACGAATCATCATCTAATGACCAAATGTAATCTGCATAACCCTTTAAAATGTTGATTCGACTTGCGTCGTATTGGGACATTAAATCACCGTTACTTCCCGAATTAGTTTGAGTCATTCCTTTAGACAAATCAAATCTAAAGCCATCAAAATGATACTCCTGAATCCAATGCTTCAGCACCCTCTTTACCCAAGCTTTTGAGGCTGCAGATTCATGATTAACATCATATCCCACATTATAAGGATGCTTAGCAACGACATTTAAATAAGGGCTCTCTTCTGTAGGTCGGAAATTTCCATTGTCCCAATATAATTGAGCTAAAGGACTTTGACTAAATACATGATTGAACACGACATCTAGAATTACTGCAATTCCTCGCTTGTGCGCTTCATCAATAAAGGTTTTTAGCTGATCTCGACTTCCATAGTATTTATCAACTGCCATATGAAATGAAGGATTGTAACCCCAACTATTATTTCCTTCAAATTCGTTGATAGGCATCAACTCGATGGCATTTATTCCTAATCGTTGAAGATAATCAAGAGTATCTGTCAAGGATTTATAGTTTCTGTCTTCTAAAAAATCTCTAATCAATAGTTCGTAAACCACCAAATCCTCTTTAGCAGGACCAACAAAATCCGGAGTCCAATCAAAACTTGAAGGTTCCAAATCAAAAGCTGTTATACGGCCATAAGTTTTATCCAAGGGGTAGACAGGTAATTCGTCGGTGACATCAGTGGGTACCCAATCATCATTATTAAGATCTAAGACCACCTCAGAAAAAGGATCAGCAATGAGAATACCCCCATCAACTAAATATTGATATAAGTTATTTCCATTATCAAAAGTACTTTTTGGCAATTCAATCCAAAATACTGATCCATCCAATGATTGTGTCATTCTATACGCTTCGTCTATTTTAAAATCGTTTTGAGGACATAAGAAAAAGGCATTATTCTTGAATGGGGCGTATAAATGAAAAATAAGATTTTCATCCGAAACGTAGTTCAATCCTAAATCCGTTCCAGGTGGATCCATGGCAGGTGGCGGGTCTTCTAAAACATAATAATCTAATTTAATACCCAAAAATTCTGGGAACAAATTGACATCAATATTAATATCATGATGGCCTTGAGATTGAGGGTAAATATAGAACTGTTGTTGAATGGTAGAATCTGAAAATATTAGCACTCCATTATCGTAAATATCCACCTTGGCTTTTTTATTCAATTCAAAATCTAGTAATAAACTATCTGTTAGCTCAATAACATTATTGTTGGATTGGCTTGGGTTATTTATAGTGAAAAATAGATCATCAGACGGCGGAAAAACATCGACAAAAATATCAGAACCATTTGTGTCCCGTCCCACTATACTTCCATCGGCATTTCTAAAAACAAATGCCATTTGAAACACTTGTTCACCAGGGTTAATGTTATAATAATCTTCGATATTATATTCAATGGTATAGACTTCGCCACCAATACTTGTCATCTCTGTATTGGCATCAATTGTTCCCCAATTACCTTGAACGTGTTGCCAGTCAGAACCATTTGAACTAGCCGAGCTAATCACCCCGGTATGCGCATATACGGTCCCATTGAAACCTTGCAATGCAGCATTACCTTCCGACGCGTCAAAATATATAGTAACATCATCCAATTGTGTTGGAAATGCTGGTTCCGTCCAAACTACAGCTTGAGATTGCGTTTGGTTTAAGGAGAAAAAAAACAAAAGAAAAAAGCTTAAGAAATATTTACCACTCATATCGTCAAATGTTAGATTTCTAATTTAACAAATAAGTGTAATTCCAACACAAAGGAAGGCGTTATTTACAATTACCTTTTCTTTTCTGTGGCAGAAACTCCTAGACTTCTAAGGTCAAATACATTCGTTTGAGACTCATCAAAACTAAAGAGTTTAGCTGGACGGTGTGCCACATTCATTTGATTTTCATTGAGCTGATGAAGTACTTTCATATTCATCAGTTTACGACGAAAGTTTCGTTTATCAAATTCCCTGTCTAGCACAACTTCATATAGTTTTTGAATCTCTGGCAAGGTAAATTTCTTAGGCATCAGATTAAAGCCTATCGGAGCTACTAAAAACCGTCTTTTCATTTTATTGACACAGAAATCCATAATCTCTTTGTGATCAAATGCCATTTGATTGATCTCTTTTAATCTTATCCACTCAGCACTATAATCTGTTGATGTATTTTCAACGATCTCCTGAGTAAGCTTTATTAATGAGAAGTAAGCTATGGTTAGAATTCTACCAATGGGATGCCGCTTAACGTCGCCGAAAGCCTTCACTTGCTCCAAGTAAACATCAGACACCGCCGTTCTTTCCAACAATATTCTCTTGGCTGCATCATCCAAATTTTCATCTTCACGAATAAAATCACCTACTAAGGAATTTTGACCAATGAAAGGGTCAATTTCAGACTTGGTGATTAGAACATACAATTCTTCATTCATATATCCAATAACCACACAATCAACCGTAACCGGAATAGGCTCCTTGATATCTTCTGATGATATGTTGGTATTGACGTTAACCATAACGCGAAAATATACATTATTGATAGAATCAAATCATAAAATTGAATTCTCTTCTTTTAACATCAACGAATATTCTTTTTTAGTAGATTTACGGTTTAATACTAATTATAATATGTTTTTACTTATCGTTTTCTTCTGTTTATCGATTGTCTTTTCCTTTTTATGTTCTATTTGGGAAGCTGTTTTATTAAGTGTCACTCCATCCTACGTCAGGCGTAAAGTCGCTGAAGGTAGTAGCTTGGGCAAACAACTAGAATCTTATAAAGAAGATATTGATCGCCCCTTATCTGCTATTCTCACCTTAAACACCATTGCCCACACTGTTGGAGCCATCGGTGTTGGAGCACAAGCGGGTAAAGTATTTGGTGAAACTTCGATTGCAGGTATTAATGGCGAATCTATTGTGGCTGCCTTAATGACTTTGGCTATATTGATTTTATCCGAAATTATACCTAAAACAATCGGTGCAAATATGTGGCAACAATTGGCCCCATTCACCTTAAGATCTTTAAAGTTTCTCCTATTCATTTTAACTCCATTTGTATGGATCAGTCAATTGATAACAAAAAGTCTCAAGAAGGAAAAAGATAAAAGTGTTCTCTCTAGATCAGACTTTCAAACAATGGTAAGTCTTGGAGAATCCTCTGGGACTCTAGCGAAAAGTGAGTCTACGATTATCCAAAATCTTATCCGATTAGAAGAAAGTTCAATACAAGACATCATGACTCCTCGAACCGTGATGTTTATGGTCGATGAAAATACTTCCACGAAAGAGTTCTTTGAAAACAATCAACCACTTCAATTCTCAAGAATTCCTGTTTATAAGGATAACCCTGAAAATATAATCGGAATGGTTTTAAAGGATGACATATTGGAAGAGTTAGCAGAAGATAGAGACGATCTATTATTGGCTAAATTGGTTCGTCCTATAAACAAGATGAAGAACACTACTCCACTTCCTAAATTATTTGATACGCTGATCGCAGAAAAATTACATATGGTTGCTGTCATGGATAATTATGGAACTGTTGTAGGAATAGTAACCATGGAAGATTTAATGGAAACGATTATAGGTCATGAGATCATTGACGAATCTGACCAGCATTCTGACCTTCAAGTCCTCGCTAAGAAAAAATTAAAAGAAAACAATAACTAATAAAGAATATGAAAGGATTAAAACTATTGCTTCTACTTGGTCTCGTTACTTGTTTCTCTGCATGTGGAGACGATGATTCGGAACCTTCTTGTTCTTACGCTTCTCAAAATATGGAAGGACAAATTGAAGGTGTGGAATGGACCTTTGACGTAGGATCAGCTGACTTTTTCGGCTCTGGTGATGATGAAACCATGTCTATTGACATGTACGGCGTCATAGCACAAGTGACTGATGGTTGTAGTGGGAACTCAGATTTCAGTAGGATATTTTTCTCTATGCCTAAGGAACTAGGAACTAGAGAATTATACTTTGAATTATTTGGAGATCCGGATCCCAATAAAGAACAACAAACAGTAACATTTTATGACCCAGATACACAGATCAATGTTATCGTTTCGGACGGTTGTATTGAAATCACTAATATTACCGATGCAGTGGTTGAAGGGAAAATGAATATTAACAGCGGAAGCGACAACTTCATGAACGGAAATTTCTCCCTTGAAGTTTGTAACTAAAAAATAAACAATTGGAGCAATTTGGAGTTTGTTTTATATGTATCAATTAAGACGAACCCAAGTTGTTCCAATTACCATGAAAGAAGCATGGGATTTTTTCTCTAGCCCTAAAAACTTGGAGAAGATTACTCCAAGGGAACTCTCCTTCAACATCACATCCATTTCTTTAGACAAAGAGTGCTATCCAGGGCAAATGATCTGTTATACCGTTAAACCCATCCTAGGCATTCCGTTAAAATGGGTCACGGAAATAACGCATGTCCAAGAGCCATTCTTTTTTGTAGATGAACAAAGAGTAGGACCATATTCCATATGGCATCATGAGCATCACTTCAAGGAAGTGGAAGGCGGTGTAGAAATAACGGACATCGTTCATTATAAAATACCACTAGGTATCTTAGGTCGATTGGCTCATGTTCTATTCGTAAAGAAAAAGTTGAATCAGATATTCGATTACCGAACTGATATTATGGCCAATTATTTTAGTTAAACTTGACGAATTGTTGGACGTTATTGTTGTTCCCAACCAAAAGAAATCGCTCCTTACCAATATTGATTATTGAAATATGCTTCACATTCGAGGCGATTTCCAAACCTGTCTTTTTAGGATAAACATATTCGAAATGATCCTTTTTATTCAGTAATACATGTCCATTTGAAGCGTCGTGACGGACCGTTTCAACCTCGGCATCAAATATATTACCTCCAACAATAAGATCCTCCAAATCATCACCATCAACATCTATTGCTACCACATCAAGGACCGGTGCAATTTGTGCATTTATAGGAAAGGAAACGAAATCATAACCGCTTTTAGATGACAACAACACCCCATTTTCAAAAACGTAACTTTCAAATTGATTCGAGGATTCTAGGCTTTTAGACCCGTAAATATCCATTAAACTCGCCGAAGCAAAAGAATGATAATCTTTAAATTTCCTGCTTACAAATGGCATCTTCTCAGAGGTACATTCCTTACCTCGAACAGGAACATAATTCCCATTAAATGGTTTTGCTAAAACCACATCGAAACTAGAATTTTTATCAAAATCATTAGCGTACAGTTTTAATGGCTGATCGTTTTTCGGTCGATATTTGTTATTCAGACCTAGATTTCCAAGCACATAGTCATCTTTTCCATCTTTATTTAAATCTACTGCATGAATGCTTTTCCACATTCCCTTAGTTTGTTCCTCTATGATAGCTAAAGGACCATTAAATTTTGCGTTTCCATCATTTTCCCAATATTGCAAATGATTCCATTCGCCGACAGGCAAAATATCTAAATCTCCATCTTGATCTACATCACTAAAAACAACGTCATCTACTAAACCAATACTTAAAAAACTATTGGCATTTTCTTTTGAATGATCTATAAGGACGCCTTCCTCATTGATGAGGAGAACCGAAGCATCATTTATAGGATACCTTCCAAAATCTATATGACCACCGACAAAAACATCACTATCTCCATCTCCATCTAAATCACCAACCTCAACAGAGGAGCCGTTGGTCACTCTAGCTTGCAAACGACTGGGATCGTAAGTAAACGAACCGTTTTTATTATTCATATATACCCTATCTGTATATGCTAAATCTCCCTTAGGTTTGTGAGCGCCACCGTCAACAACATACAAATCAAGATAACCATCGTTGTTCAAATCTATTGATGCTACATCGACAGTTTCGTATTGTTGCTCCTCTTTCAATATCTGATGAACATCAAATTGTCCAAGTCTATTTTGGATGTAAATTATATCTGCATCATTGGCTGCACCTCCAATAAAGATATCTTC
>JAHDBI010000040.1:16465-17644 GCA_020630475.1 Saprospiraceae bacterium | reverse complement strand
TAAGCTTTTAAAACGATCACCTTGAGTAAAATGAACACTATCGACGAACTGATGATCATTCAAACCGAACTGTAACATGGAACTCACGGAAGATTGATAGCCCCGTGTAGCAGTATATTCTGAGACTTGAGTTAGCCCAGAATACCAGATTTGAACTTTAGTATTCATCCCCATATTTGGCAACTCATGAAGGTCAAAAGAAATAGACCTTTGCTCACTTTTGTTTTCATATATAGAGACGGGTGCATTGTTATTACAAACAATTAATTCCATATCACCGTCCTTATCAAGATCGGCATAGCTCGCACCATAACTGAAACCAAGATCATGAATTCCAAATTCTTGAGCTCGGTCCTTAAATTGCAATTTACCTTTATTACTAAACAAGAAATTTCTGATTTTCTTGGAGGGTGCGGCTTTCGCCAATGCTAACAAATCTGGATTGGGTTTAGATTGCTTTGCTTTCAGCATTTCTAAATAATCGTTATTCTTAAGATCCCTATCTACTCCATTGGTAATGAATAGATCTTTGAATCCATCATTATCAACGTCTAAAAATAAAGATGACCAACTCCAATCCGTGCTATTGACACCAGCCATATGGGCTATTTCAGAATAGAAACCATCTCCATTATTTAATTGGAGCATATTAGACATGTACTGATGATGTTCACCACGAAGAACATTCTTCCAAAAGTTTTCACTACTCATGGAAGGCATCGAAGTTTTAGATCGATAATGATCCGAACTCTGCATATCTAAAACAAATAATTCAGCGTAAGCATCATTATTGATATCTGCTACATCACATCCCATGGAAGAATAAGAGATATGCTTCAATCGCTGATTAATCTCATTTTTAAAAGTCCCGTCCTTTTGATTGATCAACATGCGATCGGCTTTTTCAAAATCATTAGCGACATAAATATCAGTCCAGCCATCATTATTAAAATCTAGGGTAATAAGACCTAAGCCAAAAGCATAATGTTCTATCCCAGCCACCTTGGTGACATCTGTAAAAATCCCTTGGTCATTCCTATATAATTTATCACTATGCTGATATGGGATTTTGTTTTCTTTTATGTACACCAACTTTTGTTTGACATTATTACTGGGTGTATTCATGACATATAAATCCAAATCACCATCTTGATCAAAGTCTGCAAAACTCGCTTGTGA
>JAHDBI010000040.1:13066-16365 GCA_020630475.1 Saprospiraceae bacterium | reverse complement strand
TGATTAAAATTTTTATCCTCTTTAAGCTCATTCGCAAAATCTAAACCGCTATGTTTTGGGCTTATTTTGTGTAGGACTTTATCCAGTTCATTAGAAACCTTTTGATCCTGATTCACATCTTGCGTACAGGAAACCAAAAGCAAGCTCATCCAACCGTATAGTAGGTAACGAAATCGCATTATTTTCCCATAACAATGACTTCCTCGATGGGTACGTCAATTTTTAATCCACCTTTACTAATCTTTGCGAATCCTGAATATTTGAACCTTACTTCTTTATTCGTTAGCAGCTCCATACCAATTTCAAGAGGACTCATGTTGAATTTTTTCAACTCCTTTGTAGGAGAAAACGAAAAAACAACTTGTGATACAAAATTCTGTTCTGCCTTCATATCCACAGCAACATCCTGATTCACTTTAGCCACATTTCGGTCATTTAAAAAGATATCGAATTCAAATTTCTCTAACTTAACACTCACTGGATTAGGATTATATAAAGTGACATTAGCGCCAACAATCACATTGTCCATGCTCCAATTCTTAACATCCATATTGTTGATGGTTTTAAACTCTATATCTTTAATAGAATCCTGGCAGGAAGCTAAAAATATCGTCAGTAGTAGTAAAGTAAAATGAGTTCTCATGTGCTTATTTATATGAACGCCCAATTTATAAAAGAATCAGCTATTTCTCCTACCCTAAGAATTTTAATAAACAATTGATGTTTTTTCTTAATGTTTCAACTAGGACTAGTAAATTCGTTTAAATAATATTAGTAACATGAAATACATTGGTTTCTTTGCTGCTCTTTTGATCTTCTCCCTTATGGTGTCGTGTAAATCAGATTCTACGAATACTTCAGGATCTAACATCGTAAAAAAAGATGCTACCAAAGATTTTATCAATATTGGAGTTGAAGATTTAGGAGATCTTATTGCAAACAAAAAAGATTTAGTCATTTTAGACGTACGTACCTATGACGAAAGAAAAAATGGTGCAATAGATGGTAATATATCAATAGACTTTTATTCTAACTCATTTGTTGAGTCTTTAAATAAACTTGATAAAAAGGTACCCTATCTTGTTTACTGCAAATCAGGTGGCCGAAGTGCCAAGGCGGCTAAAATGATGAAAACAGCCGGAATTGACTATGTATACAATTTAAAAGGTGGATATTCGGCGTACGCTGATTTAACGAATAAATAATTTAAGCAGCATATTTAATCATAAAGTAGTCTTCCTAATGAAGACAATTAAATAATCGAAAAATTACAACATGCAAAAATCAATACTCATTACAGTTTTATGTTTTGTTTTTTTAAGCAACGTGGATGGACAAAGAGGCGGAATCTGGTGGTTTGACACTGGACTTAAATTTCAATATGGCGCTACCTCGCTTTATAACAAAGCAATTGTTGACAGTCCAGTTTATGATTATGAAATCAATACGGGTTATTCATTTGGAGGAAAACTAGGAATCAACCATGACGCCAATGGCCTAGCTATTGATGTGATGTATGCCACAGCTCAACAAGGAATCAAAGTAGATGGATTAGAATCTATACCTACCATTGATTGGAAAGCACTTGACCTATACCTACTATATAGAAATAATGCAAACCTTGGATATTTTGAAATTGGTCCAAAAATAAGTTTCATAAGAAAAGTAGAAGGAAATAACGCTGGGGCTGATCCTACTGATTTTACGGATGACTACAACAGTAATGCCTTTTCAGGTGTTTTTGGATTTGGTGCATACGTAATGGGTACAGATGGTAGCTTTAGTGGCGTTTTAGGTCTTCGATTTGAATATGGATTTTCAGATATGATCTCAAAATCTTCTAAAGAATTAGGAGCTCCTTTATATGATACTTCGATATATGACGATGGATATCAAAAAACCATACCCTTATTTGCTGGGCTAGTGTTCGAACTCAACTGGGGAATTGGATATTTTGGCAAGGCGACTTGCGGCGCTCGGTCGAAGTTTATTATGTTCTAGTAGATTTGGAGCATGATTAAAAAGGGATGTCCACTCGACATCCCTTTTTTAGTTTTAGAAACTATCAATGATTTGTAAAAAGTCATCTTCTTTTAAAGATGCACCTCCAACTAAACCTCCATCTACATCAGGATTAGCAAAAAGCTCTTTGGCATTAGCCGCTTTAACACTTCCTCCGTATAGAATAGAAATACTATTGGCTTGGCTTTCGCCAAAAGATTCTGCCAACATACCTCGGATCATATGGTGCATATCTTGCGCCTGCTGAGGACTCGCGGTCTCTCCTGTCCCGATGGCCCAAATAGGTTCGTAAGCTACTATACACGAAGACATTTCTTCTGGACTCAATTGTAAAATGCTGTTTTTCAATTGTGTAGAAACATATTCTTCCTGTGTTCCAGCTTTACGCTGATCTAGTGGCTCTCCACAACAGAAAATGGGTTTTAATCCGTGTTCCAATGCCTTTCGGCATTTAGCCAATATTAGCTCATCAGATTCATGATAATATGCTCGTCTTTCCGAATGCCCTAGAATCACATATTCAACACCGATTGATTTCAACATTGGAGCAGAGATCTCTCCCGTGTATGCGCCAGCGTCATTTTCGTTACAATTTTGAGCTGCTAAAGATATTCCATCATAATTCTTGACACCTGGCATGACTTCAGTTAAAAACACACTAGGAACGCCCAAAATTACCTGAACATCCTCTGGCCTATGACCAGCAGCGATAATATTAGATAAGTTTTTAGCGCGTTCTACATCTGTATTCATTTTCCAATTTCCAGCTGCAATTTTCTTTCTCATATCATTTCATTTATTAATCAAACAAATTTAATTTAATTTCGCTTTATGAAGCGGTTGATTCCCTATGTTCACAGAGATGTAAGTTGGCTTTCTTTTAATTTTAGAGTTTTACAAGAAGCAAAAGATACGAGCGTACCTCTATTGGAGCGAATAAAATTCCTAGCGATCTATTCATCCAATCTTGACGAATTTTTCAGAGTGAGGGTTGCAGGTTTGAAGAATTTACTTCGATTAGGAAAAAAGACGAAAAGGGAGTTGGACTTCGAACCTGAAGACATCCTCAAGGAAATACTAAAAATAGTCAACAAGCAACAAAAGGAATTCTCTAAAATCTTCGAAAAGCTTATTCCTGAATTAAAATCAAATGGCATCAACATCTTAAGGAGAAAACACCTTAGTGATGACCAAAAAATATTTATTGAAAATTACTTCAACGACAATTTACTTCCCTTTGTTCAACCTGTATTATTAGTAGGTAAAAAAGTAAAGCC
>JAHDBI010000040.1:3635-12966 GCA_020630475.1 Saprospiraceae bacterium | reverse complement strand
TATATATTGACAATGAATATTCAGGTGATTTAATTGACAAAATCAAGAAAAGTCTAATCAAACGAAATATAGGTCCAGCTTCAAGAATGGTATACGATCGAGAGATTCCCAATCACTTCTTGAGATACCTTATGGATGCCTTTGACTTGACGGAGAACGACATCCTTGAAGAGGGTCGATATCATAACAATTCAGATTTCTTCTCTTTCCCATCTTTTAAAAAGAATCATCTCAAGGATATAGAATTACCGCCGTTGAGCATTCCTTATCTAGAGGAAGCAGATTCTATTTTCCCAGAAATTAAGAAACGTGATCATCTGGTATTTGTACCTTTTCATAGTTACGAATCAGTGATTAAGTTTTTTGAAGATGCCAGTGAAGACCCTAATGTTACGCATATAAAAATCATCCAATATAGAGTGGCTAAAAGCTCTAGAATCATGCAGGCGCTGATCAATGCTGTAAAATCCGGCAAGCAAGTGATGGCTTTTATAGAAGTTAAAGCAAGATTTGATGAGGAATCAAATTTAGAATGGGGAGAAAAACTTGAGGCGGCTGGAGCCAAAGTACATTATAGTTTCCCTGGACTAAAGGTCCACTCTAAAATGGCATTGGTTAGAAGAATTGAGCATGGAAAACCAAAAATATATGGTTATCTAAGTACTGGTAATTTCCACGAAGGAACGGCTAAAATATATTCAGATATTGGAATATTGACTGCAGATAAAAGAATCATTTCTGAAGCATCTAGAGTATTTACTTATTTGGAAACAAGTAAAAAACCTTCAAAAGATTTTCAACACCTCATTGTAGGTCAATTTGGCATGAAGGAAATTCTATTGGATTGTATCAAAAAGGAAATCGATAATGCAAAACAAGGTAAAGAGGCCTTGATTTTCCTAAAAATGAATAGCCTTCAAGATCGAGAAATGATCGATGCTCTTTATAAAGCAAGTCAAAAGGGAGTAGACGTTAAATTAATCATCAGAGGAATCTGTTCATTAGTACCAGGCCTAAAGGATATTAGTGAAAACATCGAAGCCTACAGTATCGTTGATCGATATCTTGAACATGCAAGAGTCTTCATTTTCGGTAAAGGAAACAATCGTAAAATCTATCTTTCTTCAGCTGACTGGATGGTTCGTAATTTGCATCATCGTGTAGAAACTGTATTCCCGATATTTGACCCTGATATTCGAAAAAAAGTAGTGGACATTATGAATCTTCAATTTTCAGATAATATGAAAGCCCGGTTTATTCACGTCAATAAGAATAACGCCTACCGGAATAACAAAGAAGATTTCAACTTACGTTCGCAGGAAGAAACATATTACTACTTAAAACGAGTACTAGAAGAAGAAATGCATGAATTAGATGAAAAGGAATAATACATTCAATGAACTCTGATTATCTTAGCGGCTAATAATTTAGCCAATATGCTACACGCAATTTCCCCTATTGACGGTCGATACCATTCTAAAACTGAAAAACTTCAAGATTACTTCTCAGAATTTGCACTCATCAAGTATAGAGTAAGGATTGAAGTAGAATATTTCCTTGCATTGTCCGAGACCATTCCTCAGCTTTCATCATTGACAGATGAACAGAAATCTGCTATTCAGAAAATAAATGAGGATTTTAATGCTGAAGATGCAAAACGAGTAAAGGAAATTGAAGCGACAACCAACCATGACGTCAAGGCCGTGGAGTATTTGGTAAAAGAAAAATTAACAGCACTTGGTTTAGAGGCATCATTAGAATTTGTGCATTTTGGATTGACTTCTCAAGACGTCAATAATACCTCTGTCCCTCTTTCTTTGAAAGAATATTTAGACGAACAATTCTATCCTTCTTTAGAAAATATTATTGGCTTGTTCAAAGCCAAAGTGAATGATTACAAAGGAATTCCACTGCTAGCGAGGACTCATGGCCAACCCGCCTCTCCTACTACTTTGGGTAAAGAATTTCAAGTATTCGTAGAGAGATTAGAAAATCAATTGAGTTTATTAAGATCATTGCCCATCAAAGCCAAATTTGGTGGCGCTACAGGTAATTTAAATGCTCATAAGATTTCCTTCCCAAATATAGACTGGATTGGATTTGCGACGCGTTTTGTACAGGATACGCTGGGATTAGAACGTTCTCAATACACTACGCAAATCGCTCACTATGATCATCTCGCTGCTATTTTCGATTGCTGTAGTCGGATCAATACTATCCTAATCGATTTTGCCAGAGACATTTGGACTTATATTTCTCAGGAATACTTCATGCAGAAAATCAATAAAAATGAAGTAGGATCTTCCGCCATGCCACACAAAGTAAATCCCATTGACTTCGAAAATGCTGAAGGGAATTTAGGAATTGCAAATGCCGTCTTTCATCACCTAAGCATGAAGCTTCCAATATCTAGATTGCAGCGAGACTTAACAGATTCTACTGTTCTCAGAAATATCGGGGTACCTTTCGCGCACACGAAAATAGCATTCAAATCTGTAGAAAAAGGATTAGGCAAAATTCTGTTGAATGAATCAAAGCTACATGCGGATTTAGAGGCGAATTGGGCAGTGGTTGCAGAGGCTATTCAAAACATCCTTAGAAGAGAGGCGTTTCCCAAGCCATATGAAGCCCTAAAAGCCCTGACACGAAACAATGAGCGCATTACGCAACAAAGTATCCACAGTTTCATTGAAAATCTGGAAATTAATAGCGAACTTAAGGAGGAACTTAAATTGATTACTCCATTTAATTATATCGGATACTATTAATATAAAATCATGTTAGGAAAAATTTTAAAACTATTTGGGAAAGCAGGCAAGACCGTTAAAGAAGGTGTAGAAAAATCTACTGAATTTATTGACGACACTTTGGATAAAGAATACATTGCTTCTGGTATTGACAAGGCTAAAGAACTAACAGGTAAAGTTGCAGAGAAAGCTGGTGAGGCTTATGAAAAAACTAAAGACGCTGCGGAAGGCTTATTGGAAAATGATAAAGTGAAAGAACTTACAGAAAAAGCAAAGAATGTCATGGATGACGTTGTGGAGAAAGGAAAGGACATTGTTGAAGACGTAAGTGAAAAAGGTAAAGAATTGGCTGATAAAGCCATGGAAAATGAAACCATTAGCAAAGTCGTATCAGAAGTAAAGGAGACCACTGGTGTTGTGGGCGATAAACTGAAAGACAGCTTTGAAGAATTAACAGGTCAAAGTTCGGAGGAAGAATAATCAATATTCAAAGTTGCCTTGCGGCGAATGAATATGCACATGTTCTCCTTCAGCCTCTTCCACATGACCAATGATTTGGGCATCAATGTTGAAAGACTTAGAAACATCAATTATGGATTGCGCAATTGATTGATCACAGTATACTTCAAGTCGATGTCCCATATTAAATACCTCGTACATTTCTTTCCAGGACGTTCCTGACTCGGATTGAATTAATTTGAACAGAGGCGGAATCTCTAATAGGTTATTTTTTACGACCCGTTTATTTTTAATAAACTTCGAAACCTTCACCTGACCGCCACCAGTGCAGTGAATCATTCCGTGAATTCCCTCCCTGAATTGCTCAAACATTACTTTAATGACTGGTAAGTAAGTACGCGTGGGTGACAAGACTAATTTTCCAAGAGTGATTTCCTTGCCATCAATACTTATCGTATCCGTTAACTTTTTAGAACCTGTGTACACCACCTCATCGGGAATTAGAGGATTGTATGATTCAGGATACTTTTCTGCATACTCGTGACTAAATACATCATGACGTGCAGAAGTTAATCCATTACTGCCCATGCCACCATTATATTCAGTTTCATAACTCGCTTGCCCATAAGATGCCAAACCTACAATAACATCGCCAGCCTTGATGTCATTAGCTAAAACATCTGATCTACGTAAACGTCCATAAGCGGTATAACCAACATCTACTGTTCTCACTATATCACCTACATCGGCGGTTTCACCTCCAGCAAGATGTAAGAGAACTCCATCCTTTTTTAACTGGTCAGCAATATCAACGGTTGCTTGAATTAAGCTTGCAACCACATCGCCGTCTATAATCTTTTTATTTCTTCCTATCGTTGAACTCAACAAGATATTGTTATAGCAACCTACACAAGCCATATCATCAAGATTCATCATGATCGCATCCTGTGCAATACCTTTCCAAACACTCAAATCTCCAGTTTCTTTCCAGTACACATAGGCGAGACTGGTTTTCGTTCCGGCAGTATCAGCATGCATCAAACAACAATACTCAGGGTCACCAGAAAGGTCTGGTAGGATTTTACAAAAGGCCATTGGGTAAAGACCTTTATCTAAATGTTTTATCGCTTTATGTACATCATCTTTGCTCGATGATACACCTCTAAGATCGTATCTGTTTTGGTCAGTCATAGTAGCGGCAAAGTTAATATGAATGTTAAAAGAACAAGGATAAATAGACATAGAATACAAAAAAATGAATGATTAAAACATATTACGATTTTTTATAATATATTTGCGCCCCAATTCGTTAGATGGTAGATTTTTATGTCGTCAGTGATAACATTTTATAAAAAAGATGACTAATTGAAAATTAAGTTATAAAAGGTGCAATAAACAGGGGTATTTAAATGTTCAAGCATCTTAATTACACAGAATAAAATGACAAACAATATGAAACAGTTAATCGGAAGCCTTTTTTTACTATTCTTAGTAGGATCAATCAATGCGCAAACCAAATTTGGAGTCAAATTGAATTATTCATCTGATATTAATTCAGGATCAGAAACAAGTTATGTTGGTAGTAATGCAGATGTACCGACTTACATGTTGGAATTTCTCAACACGAAACCATCCTTTTCAGCTGGTTTGTACGCTCAGCACAAGGCGGGAATGTTATTCGCTCAAACAGAAGTTCTCTATCGAAAGAACATTGTAGAGTTTAAATCAACAAGTTTCAACGACGATATTAATGCTAATGGTATCTTTGAAGAAACATCTCAATTCATTGACATACCAGTTATGGGTGGTGTTACATTCAATAACGTGAGTGTTGGAGTGGGACCTATTTTTCACTTTTTAACTAGCCACAATTCAGATTTAGAAGATTTATCATACTACAATAAAGACACGCGTACTTTAACTAGTGGATTTCAAGCCATGATAGGTTTTGATTTTAAAATGTTGCATTTCGATTTGAGATATGAAAATACATTTAGAAACGTAGGTGATCACATCAATTACGCTAATGACAGAGCGTCTGGATTTACCACTAATCCTAAGGTGATCACGCTTGGAGTTGCATATACCCTATAAGTAAATATTGAGAATATATTTGAAGGCCTCCAAATTTTGGGGGCCTTTTTAGTTTATACTAATTCTTGGATCAATCAATGCATATAAAATATCTACTATTATATTGATGACAACAAACACCAGAGCTATAAAAATCACAGCGCCTAGCACAACAGGGATATCATAATTAAGCAATGCATTTACCGTCACTGTGCCTAAACCCTTGAAATTAAATACATTCTCAACAAAAAAAGCACCGGCAAAAAGTGAGGCCAACCATCCGCTTAAAGAGGTAGCAATAGGATTAAGGGCATTTCTTAAAGTATGATCCTTAATAACGTTTTTAAACGACAATCCCTTAGCAACGGCGGTTCTAATGAAAGGTTCATGTAAAACATCCAACACAGATGCCCTTGTCAATTGAGTGACCACAGCTAAAGGTCTTATGCCAAGCGCTATAGATGGAAGAAGGAGATTTTTTAAAACAAGTACTTCATCACCGATATCATTTAATTCAATTAAACTTCCTTGTACATTCAATCCGGTCAGGTGACTCCACCAATATCCAAAGACCAAAGCTAAAATCATCGCACTGACATAGCTCGGTAAGGCGTAACCTAAAGAAGAAAACATTAAAAGTGATTTATCCACCCAGGTATCTTTTTTTAGGGCCGCAACAATCCCAAATAAAATTCCAAAAATTGTAGCAATTAAAAAGGAGGATAGCGCAAGAATGATCGTCTTAGGAATGGCTTCTTTTAAAATCGACCAAACAGATCTTCCCGACTGATAGGACTCCCTAAAATAGGGACCCTTTAACACATAGTGATGATGGGGAGTTTCTTTTAAACTGATGTACTTATTGATCTCAAAATTGGAAAAATCCTCATGACTATACTTCGCTATCGGCGACAAGTCCCTTAAGTAATACTTTAACTGAGTGAATAATCCTCTATCTAAACCAAGCTGTTGCTTCTTTTTTTCAATCGTTTTTTGATCGGACTGTTGTCCAAAGCTTAATCTAGCTGGATCCACAGGTGAGGCGTAAATAATTGAACTCACCAAGACTACAACCGTAATCAAAACAAACAAACCCCAAAATATTTTCTTCAATACGAATTGTATCATACGAAATCCTGATATATTACATAAATATAAATATTTTAGTTTTGCAACCTCCTTGTAAAACGAATGTTATAGACTGTATTAATCACTACTATGGACGTTTACCCAATTCCCTTTTCGAAGGTTCCTCAGTTAAATAAACGAGATGTTTCCTATCAAGAAAACATTGAACAATACGATGGTCTCTATAAATACCAACCAGAAATTCAAGAATTTGAAAAAGTCATAAAAGACTTTTCAGCTTACAGTTTTGATCGTATTTCATTGGTGAATGAGATCAAAAAACAATATCGAGATATCAATATCGGTCAAGAAGTCTCCAAGAACATTCAATTACTGGAATTAGAGCATAGTTTTACGATTTGTACTGCGCACCAACCTTCCTTGCTTACAGGTCCATTGTACTACATTTATAAAATCTGTTCGGTTTTAAAATGTTGCCAACAATTAACAAAACAATATCCTAATTATCATTTCATTCCTTGTTTTGTCCATGGTGGAGAAGATCATGATTTTGAAGAAGTAAACCACTTTAGAATTTTTAACCAGACCATTCAATGGGAGACTGATCAAAAAGGAAGTGTTGGTCGAATGTCCACAAAAGGCATTGCTGAAGTGGTCGCTTCTCTATCAGACATTTTGGGAGATGGAGCATCATCGCAAGAATTCATAGAAAGGCTCAATACTATACTGGGAAATTCTAAGACTTATTCTGACTTTGTCCATCAACTTGTTCATTTACTTTTCGCTAAGCATGGCTTAGTGCAAATCAACATGGACAATAGGTCGATGAAGTCTCAATTTTCTGACTTGATCAAAACAGAATTATTAGAAAGGAACTCAGAACAACTGGTTCAACAAGATCAAAAGCTAATAGAATCTCTAGGTTATAAAGCTCAAGCCTTTGCGCGGCATATCAACCTGTTTTACATTGGACATGGTGATCGCAGCAGGATAGAATTTCAGGATAATCGATTTCAGGTCATCGGTGCGGATATTCACTGGACGAAGGAAGAAATCATTGCATTAATTGACGAACAACCAGAATCATTTAGCCCAAACGTCATATTAAGACCTTTATATCAACAACTCATCCTTCCCAACCTAGCCTACATAGGTGGAGGTGGTGAATTGGCTTATTGGCTCGAACGAAAATCATTGTTTGAAAAAAGAAACTTAGCGTTTCCCATGCTGATCCGTAGAGATTCCTTTATGCTCGTAGATAATAAGAGTAAAACTCAATTTGAAAACATCGGCTTTAACCGCAACGACTTTTTCCTGGATACGGACAATTTAATTCACCGTTTTGTGCAAGCTTCTGAAGATGGACAATTCGTAGATCTTAGTGAAGAAAAAACTCGGATTAACGAACAATACGAAGCATTAATAAAAAAAGCTGAAACCTTGGATCCTACTTATGCTAAAGCGGTTTATGCCGAACAAAGCAAACAACAAAAAGTACTCGATCAAATCGAAGTCCGTCTCAAAAGAATCGTCAAGCAAAAAGAAGAACAAAAAATTAATCGAATTAGAAAAATCAAGAATAAATTTTTCCCAAACAATAGCTTGCAGGAGCGGAAAGACAACTTCCTACCCTGGTACTTAAAAAAAGGCGATCAATTTATTGATGAAATTATCGAAGCCGCAGATCCTTTTGATAGAAGATTTAAGATATTGATTGATTAGGCCAATTCCATAATACTCAAAACTTGGGAAAGCTTGTCCTTCAGGTCTCTTCGATGAACAATAAAATCAAGGAACCCTTTCTCCATCAAAAACTCAGACCGTTGGAATCCATCAGGTAAATCCCGTTTAATGGTTTCTTTAATGACCCTCGGGCCTGCAAATCCAATAAGTGCTTTCGGTTCTGCAAAATTCAAATCACCTAGCATCGCATAGGATGCTGTCACCCCACCTGTAGTAGGATCTGTCAAAAAAGAATAATATGGTATTCCGGCCCTGCCCAATTGAGCCAATTTAGCGGATGATTTGGCCATTTGCATTAAGGAGAAGGCGGATTCCATCATTCTTGCACCACCAGATTTAGAAATAATCATTAATGGCGCTCTGTGCTTTATACAATGATCGATGGCGCGACTAATCTTTTCCCCCACCACAGACCCCATAGAACCACCTATAAAGCTAAAATCCATCGCAGCGATAATCAATCTTTTCTTATTGATCTTGCCATCTGCGACCGACATCGCATCATTCAAATCTGTCTTTTTATGCGCCGCTTTCAGACGATCTTCATAGTTTTTTAAATCCGTAAAATTTAAAAAATCCTTGGATCGCATATTAGGAAAAAGCAACTCATACTTCCCGTCAAAAAGCAAATCAAAATAGTCATGAGATCCTATTCGATAGTGATAATCACACGAAGGACAAACAAAGAAGTTTTCTGAGAGCTCTTTAACCGTATTGGTTGAACCGCAGTCACGACATTTTTGCCATAACCCGTCCGGTGCTTCTTTCTTAAATTTTGTAGAGGTTTGTACGTTGTCTTTAAGTCGTTTAAACCAGCCCATAATGATCGGATTGTTAATAAATTGCGTCGCTAATTTATACAATTATCTGAATAGCAGCGACAATTCTAAACATTGATAAAAATTAGACTTTCATTCGCAAAGGCTGTAAGCCGCAAGGCAACAATTCTAATACCTAAATTCTTTCACGGTGCGTACAAATTCTTTGACATGGTCTAATGGGGTATCAGGATACACGCCGTGCCCTAAATTCACGATGTGACGACCACCCCATTCTCGGATCATAGAAACCGTTTTTCGTTGAATAATTTCAGGCTTAGCATATAGAACACAGGGGTCTAGATTTCCTTGGACCATTTGGCTTTCGCCAATAATGTTTCGAGCAAAAGATGGAGAAATATTCCAGTCAATACCGACTACACTTGGTTTGATTTCAGCGAT
>JAHDBI010000040.1:0-3535 GCA_020630475.1 Saprospiraceae bacterium | reverse complement strand
TGCGAAGATATTCAATTGCAAATAAGTAAAAAGGCCAATTTCTTATGATGCATGAATATGACACTAATCTAACATTAAGAAAATATGATTCGATAGGTAATGAAGTCCCTAAAACTAAAAATGTCGTCAATAAAAACTACAACCAAATAATCATTAAACTATGTGCTCATAATCATTAATCTTACATAGTTTTCCTTATTATTAAGGAGGAAAAAAGCGTTGAAAGTAGCTCAGTTAATGCATTCCAAGTTTTATATACTTAAATCAAAACAAAACAAATGCTTTTACGTAAAATTTCTACCTTCTTCATGTTCATGGCCTTTTTTTCTTTATGTAATGGTCAAAACGTCGTTCCAGTCGTAAATTACTCAGTTAGTCCATTTGGTCGAGTTCAATTAGAAATAGAGGCTCAAGTGGATAAGTATTACATGCTATCCACGAAACATGAGCCAAATAACTCTTACGAATCCATTACTTCAATGACCATGGGAGTGGATGGTAATATGATCATTTCAGAACCACTAGGAGCATATCCTCTAGAAAACTACGAGATTACAGCGTTCGATATCAATACACCAGGCGATATAGATGGTGATGGCATTAATGATATTTTAGAATATAATGATATGCCTCATAAGGCTCCTTTAAATTTTGCCAATGAAGTACCCATTATAGATGGTTCTACATCTGTTGATAGTTACGCGACTTTCTCTGAATTAGCGGTCGTAGACGATGACATACCATGGGCACCCTTTCTGAACAATCAGGAATTTGCAAAATTCGCTATTCTTAACCAAGATACCGATGAGGCTGAAGTTTATTTTATCAATAGTGAAACGCATTATATCCATGCTGATTTTTTAGCGACGATAGATACGAATGGCGATCAAATAACCACAGGCGAAATCATTTACAATCCAAATGTTGTTACGGATAATGGGGTGATTGGTCGCTATATGTTCAATTATTCTTTTGGCGACGCCAATTCATTCGAATACACTCAAAGAACTTTCGAATTATTGGCTGCAAATATGCCCTACTTGAACAATAATCTTGTGCATTTTATAGCCAGTGCAAGTGAAAATGAATATGAAAACAATTATAAAGATGACTATATCGGATCTCGTTTAGATGTTGTCCTAGAATCCGAATTCTATGAAGATGTTGACTTCATACCTTTTAACCAAGCAGAAGGATATGGATTTTTTCGACAAATGACTTTAGAAGAAAACCCAGGATCAAGAGATGTAGTTCTCTATGATGCACTACCTAATAACTTACCGAGAGTTGGTGGAATTATGACTTCAGTGGTTCAGACCCCATTATCTCATGTCAACCTTCGAGCCATACAAGACAATTTACCTAACGCTTATATAAAAGATCCATTGGCTATTGATTCTATCGCCAATTTACTCGGGAAATACATTTATTACAAAGTTGAATCTGATCGCTATTTTATCAGAGAGGCGACTTTAGAGGAAGTGAATGAATGGTTTGAAAATATAAGACCTACAGATGATCAAATTCCAGATAGAGATTTAAGTTTTACAGAAATCCTGCCTTTGGATTCTATTGAATTTGAAATGTCTACGGCATTTGGCGCTAAATGCAGTAATGTAGCTACCATGAGGAAATTTGGATTCCCGGAAGGGACCATACCTGATGGGTTTGGCATCCCATTTTATTATTATGATGAATTCATGAAGTTCAATGATTTTTATACTTCAGTAGAAACAATGATTGCCAATGAAGATTTCCAAAATGATTTGGAAACGAGAATAGATATGTTGAAAGATTTTAGAAAGGAAATCAAAGATGCTCCTATGCCACAATGGATGCTGGATAATCTTCAAGATATGCATGATGCCTTCCCGGAGGGAACAAGAGTTCGATGTAGATCGAGCACGAACAATGAGGATTTGCCAGGCTTCAGTGGCGCCGGTTTATACACATCTAAAACTCAACACTTAGATGAAGGTCATATTCAAAAATCTATTAAACAGGTATATGCCAGTATGTGGAATTTCAGGGCCTTTGACGAACGTGACTTTTATAGAGTGGATCATTTCGTTGCAGCCATGGGTGTTCTATGTCATCCAAATTTTGAAGAAGAAAAATCGAATGGAGTTGGTGTAAGTACTGATCCTGTATATAATACAGAAGAGACCTTTTATTTGAACACCCAGGTAGGAGAATCATTAATCACCAACCCTGAGGCCAATACCATCCCTGAAGAGATTCTTTTATCACAAGATCCGATCATCGGATATTTCGTACTAAGGAGATCCAATTTAATTCCAGAGACTGAATTGGTCATGGAAGAAGAATACTTGGACTTAATGAGAGATTACCTTCAGGTCATTCATGATGAATTTGCAGTATTATATAATGTCGTAGGTGCAGAAGGATTTGGAATGGATATCGAATATAAAGTCACTGCAGAAGATCAATTGGTCATCAAACAAGCTCGACCTTGGGTGTCCTTTTGGGCTGATATCAAAGCGACACATGATCTAAGCCCAGTAGAACTTGTAGCTCCATTGAGTTCCTCTACTTTAGGAGATTCTGAATTGATCACCGTTAATGTGGCCAATAAAGGATTGGAAAACATGGAAGATTTTGAGCTTTCATTAGTTGTAGATGGAATCGAAGTAGAAACTTTATCTATCAGTGAAACCATAACACCGCAAAGCTCAACAGATTTTCAATTTACCGTTCCACAAGACTTTTCTGTGATAGGAGATTATAATATTAGCACCATCGTTAACCATCCTATTGATGGATATCGGACTAATGATACTCTAAATACAGTCATAAGTAACCTAAATCTATTAGAAGGAGGTTTAGAAATTATCGAGGCGACACCTAAATGTGGAAGTGAACTTGAGATCATAGCAGAGATTACAAATTATGGTGAATCAACGTTTTTGAATGCGGAAATTGAGGTCATCGTCAATGGAATAGTTACGGATACCATCAGCTATGATGTCAATATCCCTTATGCTAGCTCATTAAACGTTAATATTATCATTTCCGAAAACTTGATGCAAGAAAACAACCTGGTGACGCTAAACTTAGTCAAAGTAAATAATGAAAGCGATGCAGTTTCTTCAAATAACACCGTCGATATTAACGCTGATCTTGATTCCACTTACGAAAGGATCACCTTCATCATTAATCCTGACGACTGGCCACAGGAAACCTCATGGGTTTTAGAAGATGCTTTGAATAATGTCGAATTGAGTTCGGGTAACCTATCTGAAGGTGACGTTTTATGGAACGAAGATATTTGCGTTGATTACAATTCTTGTTTTTCATTAAAGGTCTTTGATTCTGTCGGAGATGGCATTTGCTGTGGATTTGGGATAGGTGATTTTCTAGTTTTGAATTCTGCAGGAGATACTTTAGTGTATAACAATGGGGATTTTGGAGATGAGGCTGAAGAATTATTTTGCCCTAATGGTGAGGGATGCGCCTTTACGACCGATGTTTCAACGACGAATGCTTCAAGTGTAAGTGCTTCGGATGGAAGTAT
>JAHDBI010000039.1 GCA_020630475.1 Saprospiraceae bacterium | reverse complement strand
AATCGTTTTCTCCATAAATGAGTCTGTAGCTATTGTTGTCCTCGTTTCTTAAAATCGCTCGCTTGTCATATGCGGATTGAATTTTAGCCTTAAACCAATCGTCATTGATTCGTGCCTTTTCATGAAATTGCAACACTTTCACTCGGATGGGAGAATCAGCGTCATATAGTCCGCAGGCGAGAAACTGATTTTTTTTCTGGTCAAAAATAATCACGAGATCACCTGTCTTGGCTTCTTTGTTTTGCTTAACGATACTTTGATCAAAAATCCAAGGATGGCCTTTTTTGATTTGCCTTTCGGCCAATGGTTTTAGTTTAATGGCAATCGTAATTGGAGACTCATACTTGATACCATCTAAATTTAATTCTTCCATTAATGTGTTGTATCAAATATTTGAAATGGTCCGTTGTTATTGGCGATAAAAAATCGTTTTGCACTATTGGATTTCTTGAGTTTTCTGACATCACCCGGAACGAAAAATCCAGATTCATTTTGACTTAAAGCGCTAAACGATTGATCTCCATTGTTCATAAGAATTAGTCCCGTTCCAGCATCGGCTCTTGGTGTTTCAATTTCAGATACAAACCAATTACCTGCGCAAATAATGTCCAGTAATCCATCTTCATTAAAATCGTTGAATTCAAAATCCATGATGGGTGCTAGTTGTGCTTGGTAGGGTAGTTTGCTAATTTTATAATTACCTTCTTCATTCCATAATATCAACGAACTGAAATTTGTTGCTTTGAGATGCAAGGACTCGTTCAGATCTGCACCATAAACATCGATCAGCGTTGAAGACCCAAAATCTTCATATGAAGCTATTTTACTTTTTAGTTCGGGTAATTGTTCACTCGAACATTGAAAGCCTCTAACCGGATATAATTTTTCATCATTATAATATCCTAAGACAATATCACTTGATCCGTTAGAGTCGTAGTCTTTAGCATATACTTCAAATGGTTCATTGACAGTAGCTTTGTACTTGTAGTTCTCACCAAGATTGCCCAAGACGATATCTTGATCTCCATCATTGTCCAAATCTGCTGTTTTGACCACATTCCACCAGCCATACAAAGAGTCTTGATTAGATAATTTTTTCCTTACTAAATCCCCATTAATAATGTCATAAATATTGATTGAGGTCCATTCACCCACAGTAATCAATTCTTCGTTTTGATCATTGTCCACATTTGACCAATAAGAGGATTGAATCATTTCATTTTCTTGGATTTGCATCTCAGAAATTTTAAAGTTACCATCAATGTTTTCTAAAAGTAGAGACTGCTCAGAAAATGGATATTGCCAAGGAAGATGTCTACATCCTACAAAAATATCTTGATCCCCATCCGCATCATAGTCATTAAAACTCACTGAAGAACCAGCAAATTTTATTTCGGGCAAAGAAGCTTTGATCAATGCCTTCCCATCTTTATTCAAGTATAATCGATCCTGATAAAAATCATTTCCTGGATTGAATTCATTACCTCCACTCACCACGTAAAGATCTTGAAATCCATCATTATTGACATCTACAAAAACTGCATCTACATCTTCATGGATGGCATCCTTTTCAAAGATGTCCGTTTCTAATTGAGAATAATTTCCATCTTTATCGCTTAACCATAGACTGGATTCATTCTGATGTGCCGCACCAATAAACAAATCCTCTTCTCCATCATTATTAAAATCTCCTACGCTTAAGGCTGGACCCATTTGAGAGAGTTTATGCGGAAGTAAGACCTGCTTATTATAATCATCAAAATTGTTTTCTGAATGCTTGGTGAAAGGTGATGACTCGAAAGCTTGTAATAAGGTTTTATGCTTAGGGCTCTCAGTTTGCGTACTACTTGATTGATTAATGACTAGGAGTTGACCTGATTTCGGCTTGGTGATTAATTGAACGCTTCCATCATCCCAAAAAACTTTTATACTGTCTATCGCATTTTGGCTTAAGCCAAAATGAGCTCCTGTTTGACTTGAAGACTGAAATCCCCTAACAGATTGTACATTTCGAATTTGTCGATTTTCTCCTTGATAAATTTTGACTTGAGCATTTAAACCATTCGTGTTTTTCTTAGATCCTTTCAAGCGGATGTCTATATAGTTTTTGTCATTGGTGTTATTTCGATAAATAGAAGCTTCAGCGTTGATGTTGTTGACCACCACGTCAAGATCTCCATCACCATCCAAATCACCTGTCGCCATACCATTAGAAAACCCTATATGATTAAAACCCCATCGATCATTTGATTTTTCAAAATTCAAATCGCCTTTATTTTCGAAGGCATAATTTTTTATTGGTGTAGAATTGAGTGTAGCAAAGACTGTTTCAAAATTGAGACCTTGTTGCTTTTCTTTCATCCATTGCTTTCTCCTTTTCTCTAGATCTTTATCCTGAGTATCTCTTAAAAAACCATTAGCCACCAAAATATCGTTATCCATATCGTGATCGAAGTCTGCAAGTAAAGTACCCCAACTCCAATCTGTATTGGCCACGCCTGCATATTCGGCAGCATCACTAAAATGACCATTGCCATGATTCAATTGAAGGGAGTTTCTCATGTATTGATAATGAATGTCCTTATCCAAAAGAGTATTGAATTTTTCAGGATTCATTGGAGCCATATTGGTTTTTTGTCTAAGGTTATCTTCCGCCAACATTTCAACTACAAACAAATCAAGCAAAGCATCATTATTGACATCTGCAATTTCTGATCCCATGGCAAAGTAAGAGCAATGAGGAAAGTATTCCTTCAGGCTTTCTGTGAAACTGCCATCTCCGTTATTTATATAATAAAAGTCTGCTTGTTCGAAGTCGTTAGCAACATAGATGTCTGTCCAACCATCATTGTTTAAATCAGCGAGCGCCAAACCTAAACTGTACGAATAGTTTTGAATGCCAGATTCTTTGGTGACATCTACAAAAACACCATCGTCATTTCGAAACAAACGATCAGATGCCAGCATGGGTTTTTTGTCCATGTATTTCCAAATTCTTTCTATAGGAACTTGGAATATTCCCGGATGATTGGCCAGGTACATGTCTAGATCACCATCCTGATCATAATCTAGAAAACCTGCCTGAATGGAATGATTCTCTGTATCGAGTCCATATTCTTTGGCTTCTTCTTTAAAGGTATTGTCTCCTTGATTGATGAAAAGTAAGTTTCTATTGGCGTCTCTACTTTTCCATCCGGCTCGGCAAACATAGATGTCAAGTAGTCCATCGGCATTGATGTCAACCATAGAAACACCAGATTTGAATCCAGTCGATATACTGATGCCAGAAGATTCACTAATGTCTTCAAAAACAAAATCCCCTTTATTGAGATAAAGTTTGTCTACACCAACGGTAGAAGTAAAATATAAATCCGGTAATAGATCATTGTTAATATCTCCAATACCTACACCTCCACCATTATATAAGTATTGATAATTGTAATAGTTGGTTTCCTTATCCTCTATGATTTCATTGATGAAATTTACATTGGTCTCTACAGATTCTAAAGAGGTGAACAGAGTAGAATCTAATGTAGATTTACTACAAGCATTGAGCGAGACTAAAAATATAAATAGATATTTGAGTTTCATGGTAGAGTTCATCTTACTCTAATCTACAAACTGAGAAGGATTCCGTTTAAAAAATTGTAATGGTCCGTAATTATTGCCCACTAGGATGTTGAGGCCAGATTTCCCTTTAATTAATTCGATTGAACGTGCATCATCTTTTGAGAAAAAGCCACTTTCATTTAAAGGCATCACTTTAAATCCTTCTTTGCCATCACCCAATAAGACTAATCCAACGCCAGCGTCAGCACGCGGAGTTTCTACTTCTGCCACAAACCAATTGCCTACACTAACAATATCAAAATGCCCGTCATTGTTTATATCGTATATTACCAAATCCTTGATGGGAGAGAGCTGTGCTTGATAAGGTAAAGTTTGTATATCAAATTTTCCACCACCACGGTTCCATAAAACCACTGAAGAAAAATTACTGGCTTTAATATGAAACGAACTATCCAAATCCTCGCCATAAACATCTATGAGTGTAGATGCACCAAAAACTTCATAAGAAGGAATTTCTTTTTTTAGATCAGGAATTTGTTCGCTCGAACACTGGAATCCTCGCACAGGATAAAGTTTATCATCATTATAATATCCTAAGACGATATCACTTTTACCATTTTTATCAAAATCATTAGCATAGATTTCAAATGGAGCATCCTCACTGGCTTTGTATTTGTAATTTTCTCCAAGGTTCCCTAAAACGATATCTTCTAAGCCATCATTATTGAGGTCTTTTGTTTTTATAACATTCCACCAACCTAGCAATGATTCTTCATTGGGCATAGTATAAGTTTGAAGTTGATGGTCAACATTTTCAAAGATCTTAACACTTGTCCATTCACCAACGGTTATAAGATCTAAATCACCATCTTGATCAAAATCTGACCATTGACTGGATGAAACCATTCCGGCGGAAGCCAAATCTTGATCATCTATTTTAAGTTGACCATTGTCATTTTTCAAAATTATAGATGACTCAGTAAAAGGATATTTGCCTGGAGAATGTCTAAAGCCTACGAATAGGTCAAGATCACCATCTTGATCAAAATCTGCAGCACTACATGCTTGACCCGAAAAGCGAATTTCAGGAAGGTTTGTTCGTTTGAAATCACCATTCGCGGAAGCGAGATAAAGACGATCCTGATACATTTCGTCCTGGTCGTCAAATTCATTCCCTCCACTTACGACATAAAGATCATCTAATTGATCACCGTTTACGTCAACAAAAATGGCTTCAACATCTTCATAATTCTTGTCTTTGTCAAATGCAGGGATTGCCTTTTTACTAAAGTTGCCATCATCGTTTTGAATCCATAATTCACCAGCTTGTTGATATGGGCCACAGACATAAAAATCATCGAGACCATCTTTATTCAGATCTGACTTTGCAATTCCTGGCCCTAATTGCGATAATTTATGAGGAAGTAATACTTGTCTTTTGTAATCGTCAAAGTAGTTCTCGTTGTGAAAATAGTTTTGAAAACCAGCGTTTTTTAACTCAGAATAAATGCCTGGAGTGTTTTGCTTATCGGGAATGGTAGATGACCTTTTTACAATCTCTAAAGACTGACCTTTTTTAGGAGATAGAATCGTTTGTTGGGTTCCATCATTCCACAACACTTCCAATTTATCAATCGTATTATTCACCCCAAAATGAGCGCTTGCTTGAGAAGAAGAGTGGAAGCCACGCGTTGGTTGTATTGAACGAATTTGTTTTGATTCCCCTTGGTATAATATGACTTGAGCATTTAATCCTTGTGGATTTCCTTTGTCTCCTCTTAAATAGACCATTAAATACTCGTCGTCGTTTTGATTATTTCGATATACTGAAGCTTCGTCATTGATGTTGTTGACGATTAAGTCTAAATCACCATCATTATCTAAATCTCCAGTAGCTAAACCATTAGAATAACCACTAAAATCAAATCCCCATTGACTGCTTACTTTTTTGAATTTTAAATTTCCAAGATTTTCAAAAGCATAGTTTTCGAGTCGTGTTGATTTTAATAAACTGTAGGCTTGAGAGAAACTTAAAGCGTTGTTGTTTTTCTTGGCTAAGCTTCCCGATTTTTTAGAAAAATCTTTGTCTTGAGTATCTCTTAAGTAGCCGTTGACTACAGTAATGTCACAATCCTCATCATGGTCAAAATCGGCTAGGATAGTACCCCAGCTCCAATCTGTATTGCCAAGCCCTGAATATTCGGCAACATCACTGAAGTGTCCATTGCCGTGATTGATGTGCAAGGTGTTACGCATATATTGATAATGCATGTCATTCTGCACCATATGCCAAAAACGATCTGGATTCATTGAGGCCATATTCGTCTTTTGCCTCATGTTATCTTCAGCAAGCATTTCCACTACAAAAATATCTAAAGCACCATCGTTGTTGATGTCAACAATTTCTGATCCCATTGAAAAATAAGAACAATGGGGAAAGTACTCTTTAAGGCTTTCTGTAAAGGTGCCATCACCATTGTTTTTATAATAATAGTCATGTTGTTGGAAATCGTTGGCCATATAAATGTCTGTCCATCCATCTTGGTCGATATCTGCAATGGCCAATCCTAGACTGTAAGAATAATTAAGCAATCCTGCCTCTTTGGTGATATCGACAAATTTATTGCCATCATTTCTGAAAAATTGATCTGACATTTCAATGGTAGGAGAGGCCATGTATTCTAACATTTTTTCTGAAGGTACTTTAAATTCACCTGGATGATTCGCGAGTATCATATCCAAATCTCCATCGTGATCAAAATCAAGAAAACCTGCTTGAATGGAATGGTTTTTACTATCCAATCCGTAGGATTTAGCTGACTCTTCAAACTGAAGATTTCCTTTGTTGATATACAATAGGTTATGCCTTTGACCATCATATTTACTCCAGCCAGCTCGAGAAACGTAAATGTCTAAAAGTCCATCTGCGTTAATATCTACCATAGTCACACCAGCTTTAAAGCCAATCTCAGTGTTTATACCGCAGGTTTCAGATATATCCTTAAAGTTGAAATCACCTTCGTTGAGATAGAGTTTATCGCTCCCAAGTGTAGAAGTAAAATATACATCTTGTAAACCATCATTATTGATGTCTCCAATAGCCACACCACCGCCATTATATAAGTATTGATACTTATAAAAGTTAACCTCCTCATTTTCTATGATTCGATTATTAAAATTTAATGAAGTCGTGGTTGACGAAAGATTGGAGAACTGAGCAATGGCTGGTTTATTTTCTTCTGAACAAGAAATCAAACAAACAATGAAAAATATATGTGTAAGCCTCTTTGCCATGGTCTAAATTGGGCCGTAAAAATACAATTTTAATGGATTGTGCTTCTAATTCAGTTCTCAAACTATTTCATATTCGTATCTCATGAAGTAATTCGAAGCATGTCATCATATTAAAAAAAAATATAGGTGTTAAAATTTAATATGTAAATAGTGGTCTAGCTAATATTATGTTACTTAATGGTGAGATTTTACACCAACTTTGGATTGTCATAAGATAATCTGAATAATATTGAGAATAATGAACTTAAAATTTGCACCCATCGCAATGCTCATTGCGTGTCTCTGCTTGTCATGTGCAGAACCTAATACAATTATTGACGAAGAATATATCCACGAGATACCCTTAAGTGAAGCTAAGAATGCATACGTTGAAGGAATGATGTCTGTGAAAGACGTTGTACAACAAGTGTTTATTGAGGCTTTACAAATTCCTGAATTGAATGGAAATATAACTTCAGGAGAATCAGTTGATTTTAGAACGAATTGTCCAGAGATTACGGATCACAATCCAGATGAATTTCCGAAACACTTAACTTTCGATTTTGGTAACGGCTGCCTTACTGATAATGGAGCTTATGCGGAAGGTATTGTTGATGTTTATTTGACTGCTCCTTTGAAAAGTATAAATATGCTTTTGGAATTTGTGCCAAATTCAGATTTTAGCATGGAAGGGAATAGAATGACATTTACAGGACCGTCGTCATTGTTTAATATGAGATACGTAGGAAACAACGGGGCCTTGGATAAATATTCATTAAACGTCGAAGGTCTAGAAATAGTGGATTCTGAAGATTATGATGTTACGATTAACTCTATAGTTCAGGGAGATATGACATTTCAGGATATAAATAAGAATAATGAAGAACTCGGCTTAATCGGATATGCAGATGACGTTGCATATTTAGATTTTTCAAGCACTAGTGTAACCAACTATAAAAACGAGGTTTTAGCCATCGTTCAATTGACGCCTATTAAGGTGGATCTGTTTTGCGATTGTCCTAAGGCTGGCGAGGCGACGATAGTAGATGGACGTGGAAGAGTTCAACACGTCAATTTTACTGGAAACGAAGACTGTAACGGGAAAATTCTAGTAGATGCTCAAGAAAGAGATTGTAGATAAATACTAGCACCCTTAGATTATTTATTGGGAAAGATGTTTAAGTACTTCTTTCCCTTTTTTAATGTCCTGAAATAAAGATGGTTTTGCTGGTGAATCCTGATTTATGATAAATTTTAAGAAAGTATAGGCCCGATTTAAGTCCTTCATCTAGCCGGATACAATCATCAGTTTTGATTAATCTTTCGACAACTTCCCCATTTGAGTTGATTAAGTCGATGGATTGCCATGATTCATTTCCATGTATGCAAATTTCCTCGCCTGTAAGAAGACTATTTGGTACAACTTCAAATTCAACCTCTTCAATTTGTTGAAGATGACTAGTCATGTCCGTAGTGACTTTAGAAATATGTGTAAATACACCATTACTCATTAAGCACAGCGTATCACTCCATGTTTCATTTTGAATAATTAGCGTATCCTTTGTTTGATTCCATTTAGTTAAAGGAATTTGAATCTCATCATTTAAAGGAAACAGAAGAATTTGAAAATTTGGTTCTACAGATTCGGCATGGATGTTTAATCTAAGGATAGAATCACCATTTGTGGAGTGATGATGTATTTCTGTTTTTGCTTCAATAAATCCATCTGCGTTTAATATTCTTACTAATAGTTTTCTGTTATCCAGACCAGAAGGCTCGGAAAGAATCAAATCATTTCTATAATCTTCTAAATCTTCCGATACGACATAATCATCAATGAAAAGATCATCGGCCAAAGGAGCGATCCATTCAAAAACATTTGAATTTTCATCTTTCTTGATATCATCTAAAATTATGACATAAGGATTATCCGATCTGAAAACATGCGCACTTCTAATCACTTTTTCCATTGGGTTATACGGTCTTTGTATCATTCTTTCATAGTGATCAGCTTTGTTCCAGTCTGGGTATTCATAAAACGAGATGTCATGATAGTATTCTTGGCTTCCGATATATCTAAAATCTCCCCAAGTTTTATCCACTTTTTCCCAATTATCTATCCCTAATTTGCTATGATCTTGATTGATCAATCTTGGTTCCCAATCCCATTCGTAACTGTAAGCAAATGTGGCATCCCCTCTTATGTAACTGTAGTCATCTGTGGCCTCATAGTTTAGAATAATTCCGGGTTGTCTAGCCTTTTTGCCATCCTTTGGATTTACCTTTATACCTAGATCATTGACCAAAATCATACTATGAAAATCACTTTCTTGGTATTCTCTACCAAAAGGTTTTTTAACCCACATTCGTCCTAAGGCAGAGAAACTAAAACTATTCCTATCAGCATGGGTATGACCACCCAGATCTTGCCTGCAATGAAACTGTAAGGCAATAGCATCTTTTGTAAAATCTGATCTTGAAACCATCAAGCCTCTTTCCGGCCCAAAAAAATCGAGACTTCCTAGAGTTTCTTCATTCGTTGATTCCCAATCATCTCCTGCATAATCTTTTGCGAACACTGCCGCAGGAAGCAGGTAATTATGATAGACACCACCAACAATTTGTTGATAGACATATCCATCGGTATCTATTAACTTATAAAATTTGTTGATATAATTTCTCCAAACGAAATCGATGGCTTGACTATTTGGAAATGCCCATTTTAATCCTACCGCATCGCTAGCGTTAAATTTGTATTGACCCTTGACAGTTTCAAAGCCACTTCCTCCCCAAACATCGTAAGAACTGAATGCATCGCCATATGGCTGCATCATATGCGGTAAGAATCTTTCGCCATAAGCTCTTACATGAGGATGACCCAATAAACTGTAACCTCGTTTGGCATATACGATGAGATGTGTAACAAATTGATAATTTTTACCTAAACCTTCGTAACCGGCACCAGAAGCGTACCAACCGTATTCCAAGAAGTTTCGTAATACGAGCATGTATCTCCTTGTGAAAATCTCCTTATAACCTGGTTCACCTTCAATCGCAAAATTAATGATGGGTTCAAATGAATTGAGTGTTGTCCAATTGCTTTGTATGGCGTGATGCGTTACACCAGTACCAAAAATTGGAAATTCACCAACTAAATGGGATAATGCTTCTCGTACTTTATCCTGTTGAAAACTATTCATTTTATTGAAATGAATGTCATAACAATATGCCATAGATTCACCTCCAAAGAGATTGTAATTGTCTGGATTTAAATTTGGGTCATCTAAAACCAATACGGCCCAGTATTCCATGGCTTTCGCCAATAAAATTGATCGTTCTTCATATGACTTACCCGTATCTTCATCAAAGTCACCTTCAAAAATCATACACTCATAGGCTTCCCAAGCCATAACATTCGCGAGTAAACTACGACGCTTTAAATCTGTATTATCAAATGCAGAGGGATCTTCGTTGATTAACTTATCGAAAATAAATTTAGAATCCCAAAATCCAGCGTTGTCGATGAGTCTATTGCCAAAAGCGTCTTTAGCATACTCTTCATTATGATTGTATGTTCCTCCATTACTATATCCTTTATGTAAAAGTGTCGTGTAAGCATGAATTTGACGCATAACTGCTATACCACTTTGGGTGTTGCTCATTCGTTCTTTTATTTCCGGAATTTCTATAGGAGTAAACAATAATCTAGGATGAACAAAGGCTTCGGGAGCTTGAGGAATATCAGCCAAACCATCGAAATCAAATTCACTTATTTTTGGTCCAAATTCGGCAGGGTCATATTCGTCCCAAGCGTAGACTGTACCACCTATTTGCCCATTCGCCGAAAGGCATAAAAAAATTAAGATGACAAACAGAAAGTTGATTTTATACATGAAAGTAATTTTGATGGAATTTCAAACCTCAAATTTAATTTTTAGATAAGAGTTTTTCATTACTTTCAAACTATGAAAAATATCCTTTCCCTTTTAGGCATGTCTTTTTTTGTAATGCTGAACCTGATGTTCTCCGCATGTGATAAACAAGAACCGACCACCAATGAGCCACCGGTAGAAACCATTATCGATACCATTCGATTTGCCTCTTTTAATGTTTCCATGTTTGGATCGAGTGAAGGAGATATAGTCAATAAATTGGGTTCACCCACAGCACATACCAATTTTATTAGGGTAGGAGCTATTATTCAAAATGTAAGACCCGATGTTCTGGTATTAATGGAATTAGATTACGATGCCAATGGCGATGCTCTTCGTTTGTTCCAACAAGAACTTTTAGAAACTACTTATGGTGATGACGAGGTGATAAAGTATGATTACGCCTATCAAATTGTCTCTAATACTGGACAAATAAGTCAAGTAGATTTAGATGGCAATGGGTCCGTCAGTTTACCCAATGACGCCTTCGGTTTTGGTAACTTCCCAGGTCAATATGCCTCGGCCATTCTTTCTCGATATCCATTAGATATGGACAACATGCAGTCTTTTAAAAATTTCTTATGGAAAGATATGCCAGATGCAGCAGTTCCTGTCAACTCAGATGGCAGTAATTATTATAGTGACGAAGCTTGGAATGTTTTTAGACTTTCGTCGAAAAATCATGTAGACATTCCAATTAAATTGTCCGAAGATAAAATCGTGCATGCGTTGATTTCCCATCCTACGCCTCCAGTTTTTGATGGAACCGAAGATCGAAATGGAAAGAGGAACCATGATGAAATTAGATTATGGAAGGATTATATTTCTAATGCAAGTTACCTTAACAGCGATCAGGGTAAAAGTGGTGGATTGACAAATAACGATTCGTTCATTGTTTTTGGTGACTTAAATGCAGATCCATTGGATGGCGATTCTTTTGATGGAGCGATCAATCAATTATTAAATGACTCTAGGGTTCATCAGGCTGTGGCCAATGGTAACCTAATTCCTAGAAGCCTTGGAGGTGAAGAACATAATAAACAAAGTGGTGATGTTGGGGATCCGGCCAATGATACTTCATTCTTTGGTTTAAGAATAGATTATGTATTGCCTTCAGCAGATTTAGATCCTATAGCCTCTGGAGTATTTTGGCCGAGCGAAAATGATGAATTAAGCATTTTAACGGCAAACGAAGCAGCATCAGATCATTTATTGGTCTGGGTAGATATTAAGGTGGAAATGTAGCCTAAATTTTGACCACTTGTATCACCTCACTGCCATCCTTACTCCAAATTTTGATGATATAAGTTCCGTTGGGTAATTGTCTTAAATCAATTTCTTTAGGTATCATCTGTTCGTATTGAAAAATCGCAATTCCTGAAGGGTTATAAATGTGCATTTTCTCTATGCCTTGAATGAGTTTTAAGTTAATATTTCCTTCAGTGGGGTTAGGAAAGACTGGAAGGGTATGAAAAGCATTCGGTGAACTTGTTGAATTTAAAATTCCGTGTTGGTAGAATTCAAGATAAACATCTTGTGTATTGGCGGAAGCCGGAAAATTGCCATTGTGTTTGTTGCCTGTGAGTAAGTATTGATTATCGGTCAAGGGTAAAATGTCAAAAAAGGCATTCTCTCTAGCGTCGTACATAGTGTCTGTGAGAATATTACCTTCAACATCAACTTCGAAAAGAAAGAAACCAAATTCCAAATCAAGGTCTTCTGGTTCGACAGTACCTCCTGCCACTAATACGGACTGGCCGGTATTCACCATGGAAGCAGAAAAAGATTTCTCATCAAAATAAGAGAAGGTTTTTGTTTTTATGTCACCATTTTCATCTAAAATGAAAACGAAATTTCCATTGACTTCTCCTAAAAGTGCTAGATCTCCATTATTGAATAATTCAAGTTCTAAGCCTAAGTTTTGATAATTAACATCGAGACTCTTAGTCCATACCACCTCAAATAATTCATTTAAACGAGTAATACGCGTTCCCTTTGGGTCATTTCTATTGTTCCATAAAATGTAATAATCCTTATTGATGGGATGTTGACTTATGGAAGTAGGCCAAATCCAATCTGTCCATTCTTCGAGATTGATTTGATGAGTATCCAACAATTCACCATCTTCAGTGACTTCGAGTAGGAGAATGTTTTCTTTTCCGTCACTGAAGGTGGTTAATCCTAAAATGATGAAATGATCTTCGAAGGGGAAAATCTTACTTGCAGTTTGAACATTCGAAAAATTGAATTCTTTTTGAATCAGAAAATCACCATCAGGTGAGAGTTTATATAGGATAATATTATTATCCGTACCACCAACAAAAAGAATATTTCCGTTATTGGTTTTTGCCAACTTGGTCTTCGTATCAATAAAGTTTCCAATAGAAAATGATTCAGAATTTATATGCCATTCTTCCTGATTGTTGGCATCCAATTTCGTAAAAAATGTTTGTAAAAATCCTAGACTGTCTTGGTAGCCATATACAATTAGTCCTTCGTCAGGAGTTGTTTGAGCCGTTAATCCAAATTCATTCCAATCGTGATCCAAGATGACCGTTTCTTGACTCAAAAGGATTAATGGACAGAAAAGTAATACGAATGCAAACCTGAGCATGGTTTAAAGATATCATTCTTAATCAAGAAGCATATGAAATTTAGATGTCTAATACATGACTATAGATCGAATTCATTAGAATATACATTGACGGTTTAGGTCATCTAAATGACGGATATAGCGCAGTCTTTCAAGTTAAAAACATGTACTTTTATTCTTGCTGATTTAATTATTTCCCAAACAGGTTTACTATCCTTAAGAAAGTATCTATACCAATCAATCAATTACTATTCGTATTTATCATTCTTCTGATAGGTATTTCTAATACTTATGGTCAGAGAACTAAGTCGAATTCCCGAGATGATGAAGTGAGGGCTTATATGAATAAAATTCATAAAACCGCTACATCAAGAGATAATCACGAATCTGAAAGCTTGCTTAAAGAATTGGTAAGCATGTCAAAGGATGATATTTCGGATGAAGTATTATATGATGTTTATAATACTGAGGCCCAAATATTTAATCATTTACTCTATAGTGATGAGGCCAGGCTTGCTATAGATTCAGCTAGAGTAGTGGCCGAAAGGTTAGGGGATAAGGCAAAACAAGCAGACTGTTACGTGATCACTGCTTATATCATAAAGGATTTTCATTCTAGAGGTTCGAGTGTTGATTCTGACATCTATTTAGACAATGTAAACGAATATTTCTTAAAGGCTCAAGCCATTTCTGCTGAAATCAAAGATACAATTGGAATGCTAGGTGCAATGTTGGGAAGTTCATTTACCCGTTTCGAAAAAGAAGAACTCGAATCTGCAAAAAAAATCATCAAGGATATTATAGAATTAAATACTCCTGTAAAGTCGAAAAGGATTCAAATGCGCGTGTTGTCCGAATTGGGGCGCATTCACGAAATAGAAGAGGAATGGGATAAAGCCAGACAGGATTATTATAATGCAATTGAAGTGGCTAAAGAACTAGGTGACGAAAGAATCAGACAATACAATTTATTTCTTTTAGCTGATCTCGATTTAAGATTAGGGAATATGGATGCAGCGTTAGAAAACATCCTTAAAGCGGAAGATATTGGAGAAATTGCTCGACTTAATGATATTGCTCATTATAAGTATAGAATTTATAAGGCTCAAGGAAAGTATGAATTGGCAATCACCGAATTTGAAAAATACTTTGAAACCTTTAAAGAGGCTAAGGTCAATAGAGATACGGAAAACATCAATAAATGGGATGCAGAATTAAGAAATGAACTTAAGGATGAAGACTTATTAAGAAAGCAAAGAGAATTAAAAGCTCAAAGTTTAAAATCAAAATTTTGGTTAGTACTGAGCTTAGTGAGCTTTTTGATCATCGCCTTTTTAAGTTATTTATACTTTAAGCTCAAACGATCAAGGCAAATACTAGCTAAACAAAAATCGATCATCGAAGACCAAAAAGAGGAGCTAAAAGAATTGGATGAATTAAAGTCGAGGTTTTTTGCAAATATTAGTCATGAGTTAAGAACACCTTTGACATTGATGCTTGGACCTATTGATTCTGTAATCAATAGAAAGAAATTAGAGCCTAAGGATGCTTCTAACCTACGATTAGCTCAAGAAAATGGAAATAAGCTTTTGCGCTTAGTCGCTTCTATTCTCAATTTATCTAAAATAGAAAGCGGCAAACTAGAAGTAACGGAAGTCCCAGTCAACGTATATGAATTTATACGTCGAATTTTCAGTGCTTTTGATTCCTACGCTCAGCAAGAAAGTATTCAATTGTTGTTTGATTTTAGAGCATCTAAAGACATGAATCTTCTATTGGATCCAGAAAAAATTGAAATTGTCTTAAATAATCTTATTTCAAATGCGATTAAATTTTCGAATTCTGATTCTAGTATTTCTCTTATAATTAAAGACAAAAAAAATGCACTTCAAATTGAAATTAAAGATCAAGGAATGGGTATTCATCCTGATGACCTTCCATATATTTTTGATCGTTTTTATCAGTCTTCCCACGAAGGAGCGTATGTTGATGGAGGTAGTGGGGTTGGACTTGCTCTTTCCAAGGAGCTCATTGAATTAATGAAAGGGGAAATTTCAGTAAATAGTGTTTTGGAGGAAGGCTCCCATTTTATTCTATCGTTCCCTAGAAAGGAAGTCCTAGGTTCACAAATAATTGAAAATACCGATCCTCTTTTTTCAACCAATAGGGGGGAAACGATACAGGATATCATGATGGATAAAAAGACTAAGGAGAAAAAGGAAAAAACTGTGTTAATCGTTGAGGATAATAATTCCTTGCGCGATTTTTTAGAGTCGATTTTAGAAGATAATTACAATATTATCACCGCCTTTAATGGAGAAGTAGCCATTAAAAAGTTAGAAGAAATAGAATCAGACAATTCGGTTAGACCTGATTTAATACTAACCGATATTATGATGCCCGTGATGGATGGTTATGAATTTTTAGAAGCCATTAAAACCGATGAGCGATTCAGTTGGATTCCTACAATTGTTTTAACGGCAAGAGCTGACCAAAAAGACATGCTAAAAGCTCTAAGGATCGGTGTTGATGATTATTTAATTAAGCCTTTTGATGAAGGAGAGCTCATTGCCAGAATTCATAATTTGATAGATTACTCAGATCAAAAACAAGATTTTAATCTAGAAGAAAGGATGGACAATTCAGGGATTCCTGTTATATCACAAGAGGATCAAGAATGGCTACAGAATTTTGAAGATTTCGTAAAAACACATATTAAGTCAAATACTATTTCAGTGAGTTGGATTGCTCACGAATTTGCTTTGAGCGAATCTACTTTACTTAGACAATTAAAACGACTGACAGGTCATTCTCCATCGAAATACATTCAAGAATTAAGATTAAATGAGGCCAAAGAACTGCTAGAAACAAGAAGATATAATTCTATATCTAAAGTCGCATATGCCATTGGATATAAGGACTCTAGCTCTTTTTCTAGGGCCTTTAAAGCAAGATTTGGAAAGTCTCCATCAAGTTATTTTATATAAAATCTCACCAAATAGGTAACATATTTTTCATTCCGAGTTATTTAATAGTAGAGAGTAATGAGACAATGAGGCTTGTAGTAGATGTGTAGAGTTTGTGTAGGTTGATTGTAATGCAAATCTGCACTTTTGATTGATTTTGCATGGGCTTTGACTGAAATAACCCTCTCTTTTAAGAGATATTTACACCACCAAACAAACAATCTATTTTTAAGCATGCTGATTAACATCAGTTTTATTTCATTAAAAACGAACTAGAGAGAAGAGAAAAAGAAAATATTAAAGTTTAGCGAAAAAACAACCGTACCCTAAACCCCAAAAAATGCATCTTATTCGATCAATTTCCATTAGGGTTGTTATCTGCTGCTTTGTTTTATTAACAAAGAGTACTCCATCGAGTGCTCAAGACTTGTCCGCATATCAAAGTACTACGGGTCTAGCTAATGAAGTAATTGTAGCGTTAATAACTTTTCTCCTGCTTTTTGTAGGTTTCATAGTATATCTGTACAGAGAAAGTATATTTAAACTTTCCATCTTATCTTATACAACCAAATCCTCAAATGGTGTTGACCCTGAAGATCAAAATGAGTTACCTAATTTTGAAACGAGAATACGACCGGAGGAGTCCCGTAAGGATCTGATTACCAATATTAGTCACGAATTAAGAACACCACTAAGCATGATGCTTGGTCCAATCGATTCATTATTAGAAAATAATGAACTATCAGAAAAAGAAACCAAACTTTTACGTGTAGCCAGAAAGAATGGCGGTGAAATGCTGTCTTTGGTAAATTCCATTCTTACACTCAGCAAGTTAGAAGCAGGTAAGGGCAAATTGAATGAAAGAACGGTAGATCTATTTACCTATTCTAGAAGAGTCGTTTCTTCCTTTGAGTCGTATGCCGAACGATCACATGTTCAATTTTTATTTGATTATCAGGCGTCAAAAAAATTATATCTTAAAATTGATACGGATAAGCTATCCTTGGTTTTAAATAATCTCATATGTAATGCGTTAAAGTTTACTCCAGAAGGTGGTAAAGTTCAAGTGCGAGTAGAAGATCTTTTCAATAAAATAAAATTTTCTATAACGGATTCCGGTTACGGCATTCCAAGTGAAGATATTCCTCACCTCTTTGATCGGTTTTATCAGTCTCCTTATGTGAAATCTAAAGTTAGTGGTGGAACGGGTATCGGTTTGGCTATCGTTAAGCAATGTGTAAACCTACTAGAAGGAAAAGTAGAAGTGAACAGTGAATTATATCAAGGTACAACTTTCACCGTATTCCTTAACCGTAAAGAGATTTTGACTACTCAGGGAGTTCAGCTTGAAGAAACTGAGTCATTCCCCGAAAGCGATAATACAGGAGATGAGCGAATGTCAAAAACCTTTAATCCATCTGAACCTCTTAAGAATAAACAACTAAATAATTTAAAACTAAAAGCCGATAGAAACACCATTCTACTTGTAGAGGATAATTATAGTATTCGTGATTTTTTAAAAAACATTTTATCGGAGTACTTCAATATCGTGGCAGCTAAGAACGGGAGAGAAGGATTGGACTATCTGAATTCTTTGGACGATCTGGACAATGTAGTGATCCTAAGTGACATTATGATGCCGGTAATGGATGGATATCAATTTGTTGAAGAACTTAAATCGGATGATCGATTTAAACACATCCCAGTAATTATGTTGACAGCAAGAGCAGACTCTGAAAGTAAATTAAGAGCATTGAGCCTTGGAGCTAATGATTATCTATTAAAGCCTTTTGAAGAAAAAGAATTGAAGATTAAGCTTCATAATTTATTTAGAAATCATAACAACGGAAAACCATCGAATATGCCCAACAAAAATGATTCTTCAAAAAAGATCTTGTCTGAAGAAGATGAATTGTGGTTAAAAGATTTTGACGAGTTATTAGACGAAAATCTGGAAAAGGACATTCTTTCCGTAAGCTGGTTGGCCCAAAAGTGCATGATGAGCGAATCCACTCTAAGAAGACAAGTGAAGCGAATTACAGGCTTGTCACCTATAAAATATGTACAAGAATTAAGACTCAAACAAGCGTTGAAAATGCTTCAAGAGAGACAATATAACTCCGTGTCAAAAGTAGCCTATAAAGTAGGGTACAAAGACCTGAGTACATTTTCTAAATTATTTAAAAGTCGCTTTGGAAAGTCACCAACGCGGATTTTAAAAACATGAACGTATTAAAAGTGAGCTTTAATCCAAACCAAGAATTTGGTAGAAATGCACCGCCATTATTGACTTTTGACGGTTTACACCAAAACTTCGCAGGATATAAACTTATGTTATAGAAGATATTTGTAATTGAAAACATTAAAACAATCAAACGTCAGATTCAAAGTTTTAACCCAAATGATTTTGATGACGACAATTTTAAAAACAGTAAACAACGACCTATGGAACCTTTTGACTTACTACTCTTAAATAAGAGATGCGGCATCCTTAAAATCGCCTTTTAGCGCTCTTAATTAGTATAAGCATTTAAGACATATCATTGACCCTTCTAGGGATTCGTTAGGCACTTATTGTATAAGTGAACACGAGTAACGGTAAAGAAATGAACGCTTTAACGAAGGTCATTCCTATGTCTAGGTTTTAAAACAGACCCTTTAAACAGTAAATCATGAAAACGAATCACATTATGAACAACGGATCAACCTTTAACATTTCTCAAAGAGTCTTTGGAAAGATGGAGCTTGGTAAAAGGATATTAATTTCATTGTGTCTGGTCTTATCGGCTATGACCATGTCAGCGCAGTTTAGTCAAACTCTTACTGGCTCGAGTAACACGACAAGTTTTAATTGGAATTTAACCTTTAATACTTCAAGTATTCCTAGTGGATCTACTATTACTTCAGCGACATTAACGGTCCGATTTCGAGGTGACTTAGCTAGTTCAACTGAGTATGTGGATACTAGAAACGGAGGAATATTTCTAAACAGATATCAAGGTGGTTCGGATTGTTCTACATCTTTTCATGCGCCTGTTAGCATAAACGTTATTAGTTATATTGTGGCTGGAGTTAATGAAACTTTCTCTTTTGATGCGTCCAATGCTGTAAATGTTTGTAACCCGAAAATTGCTTGGGAGATTACCTTGACAGTTAATTATACTGGTGGTGGTGACCCAGAGGTAAGAGTTGTCGGAAATGGTACAGATATTTTTGATGGCCAGACTACTACTTCAATTGCAGATGACACAGAATTTCCAGTTCCCGGTACTCATAATTTTACAATTTTTAATGACGGTACAGCTAATCTTACTTTAGGTACGGTGAATGTAACGGCTCCGTTTACGGCGACAGGTCCAACACCAGCAACAGTGACACCAGGAAATTCGGCATCATTTGCAATTACATTTCCAAGTGGAACCACTGGTCTTCAAACTGGAACAGTCAGTTTTACAAATAATGACAGTGATGAAAGTCCTTTTAATTTTCCCGTGTCTGGAGGTTGTGGTTTAACAACCACAATAAACCCATTAGATGGGGTAGTTTTGTGTCAAGGATCGTCTTATAATTTCCAGGCGGTTCCTTCTGGAACACCATCGACTAATACCTATGTTTGGTCAATCAGTAATGGTACCGGTTCGTTTACGCCAAATAGTAGCTCATCGGCTCAAACAACAACATTTACTCCTACAAGTACATCACTTGAAGGGAATATTCAGGTGATGGTTACGGATCCAGATGGCTGTACGGCAACAGAATCTGTCGTTGTTGCCATCAATAGTCCTATTGTAGCTTCAATCGAACAAGCCAGCCAAGAAATATGCCTCGATGGATCAATGGGTTTAAGTATCCCAACGGGTTTCCCTACAGGAGGTAATGGCAACTATCAATACCAATGGTTAGTCTCCGGTACTCAAGGGCCTTCACCGGGATCAGCCTATTTTTCAGATGATAATTCTGCAACACCGACCTTTTCTATCCCTGCGGGTAGTCAAGGAAGTTACTCAGATGGCGATCAATTGACAGTTCAACTAGAAGTTTCAGATAACGCAGGATGTATGCAATCACCTCTTCCTTCGATTGTTTTGGATATTAGAATCAATCCGGACATCATGGAAGCTGTGGCGACAACTACTCCTGTTTGTTCGGATGCCACAGATAATATAGATATAGATGTTGCTAATCCAGACGGTTTAGCTGATGGATATATTTGGTCGGCCTCATATGGCATGACTACGGGTGGTACGGGTACGATCGTGCAATGTGAAACAGACTTTTCAAATAACATAACAGAAACATTAACCAATACAACATCTGGTGATATTACGGTGACATATACGATATGTGCTTACCAAGATGTTAATACCGATGATTGTGATAGTGGATGTGATGCTAATTGTATCAATGTTGATGTAGTGGTCCAACCAGAACCAGTCACTGATCCAACTATCACTCCTGCTACAGTTTGTAGTGACGAAGCCATTGGGGTAACCCTAGCCACTACGGCAATGAGTGCTTCAGCGGATGATTGGGAAATTGTTTCCATCACCCCAGCGGCTATGTTAACAGCTGCTGCTGGAAATGCTTCCGTAGGTGCTGATCAAGCGGCCAATGCAATTGCAAGTGATGAATGGACCAATAAAACTGCGGGTTCCTTAGATGTTGTGTACGTCGTAAAACCAGAAACAGCAGCGCCTTGTGAAGGAGATGAATTTAGTATTACAGTAACCATCGATCCTGAACCAGACGTCGCAGATGTAACGGCCATGACTTGTTCGGGTGAAAGATTAGATGATGATATCAACCCATTAAACTTATTACCAGAAACTTCTACAAATGGTTTAGCTATAGGAATGGAAGCGGATGCATGGGTGATTACTAATATTGCTCCAGCAGCTGGCTTGACCTTCGTGTCAGGTGATGACGTAGGAGACGTTCCAATAACCACAACAGACGAGCATCGTTTAGATAACGACGTTTGGGAAAATAAAACAAGTGGAAGTTTAAATTTAGTATATACAGTGACACCTACAGCAGACAACGGTTGCGAGGGAGATCCATTTTCTATAACCGTAACAGTAAAGCCTGAGCCTGTTGTAGCGGATCAAACGATAACAGTTTGTACGGAAGCTCCATTGACGATTAATTTTGGATCAAGTACAAGTATCGCTGCTGCTACATATAATGTGACTGCTTTAAATCTTAATGGCTTATCAGTGAGTGCAGGTGGTGCGGCTGTCGCCAATGGTTTAGTGGCTGCAGACTTAGCTGATGATGCGTTTACCAATAATACGAGCGCAAATGTGGATGTTGTCTACACGGTAGTGCCAGTGAGTGCAGACGGTTGTGAAGGAGAATCTTTCACAGTCACCGCTACGATCGAACCAGATCCTACGGCAACACCAAGCGCAACAAGTGAGACAATTTGTGGAGGCGATGCACCTACCATAACTATTGACGTAACGGCCCTTGACGGGAATGATTATTTAATCAGCATGATCACCAATGCAGGTGGCGTGACTGGTTTAGTCAGTGCTGCAGGTGATACGCCGGCAGACGGTGCAGTCATAGAAACTGGAAATTTAGCCAATACCTCAAATACAACTCAAGATGTGGTCTATCAAATAACGCCATATACTTATGGTACGGATGGTGTCAATAATGATGGAACAGGAGATGATTGTTTAGGTACGCCATTTGATGTGACAGTATCTGTCGAACCAACACCAACAGCCATTGATCCTGCAGATGAGATCATCTGTAGCGGCAATATGGCAGAATTAGATATTAATACAGATATTACAGGAACACCGACCTCATTTGACTGGACCGCTTCATACGGAGCCGTGACGGGAGGAGCGGGGTCTGCGACCAATGTAGCTTATGGTGCTTCTGCCATCAATGATGGACCGTTAACGAATGCAACGTCAGCTTCCGTTAATGTGACTTATACGATAACACCGATCACTCATGGTCCAGATGGAGCTTACGGTGGTGGAGATGATTGTACTGGAACACCCTTCGATGTAGTAGTAACTGTAGAGCCTGCACCAGCGGCGATTCCAAGTGCAAGCAGCGAGACGATTTGTCACAACACAATACCGACCATCACAGTAGATGTGACGGCACTCGATGGTAATAATTATTTGATTAGCGCTGTCGCGAATGCGGGTGGCGTAGGAAATGTAACAAGTGCTGGGACAACAAGAGCAGATGGTGCAGCAATAGAAACAGGGATGTTGACCAATACTTCAACAATGCAACAAGACGTAGTCTACACGATTACACCATATACCTATGGACCAGATAACACTGATGACAGTGGTGGAAATGATGATTGTTTAGGGGCAACTTTTGACGTCACCATAACTGTAGATCCTCAAGCAGTAGCGACAGATCCAAGTGATGAGACGATTTGTAGTGGAGATAATGCTGTCCTTGATATTGAGACGACATTAGCTACAGGTGGTGGTGTTACTACATATGATATTGCGACCTTTATACCTTCGGAACCGACCTCAACTGCCTCTTTATGTGGAGTGCCAGAAATGGAATTTTCGAATATAAACGTTGCTGTTACTGCTAACATAGCTTCTTTTTCTTTGAGCTGGACGAGTACGAATACAAGTAATCCAAGTTCTATTGATTTTTCTATTCAAAGTCTTTTTACCGCGCTGAATTTCGCCGCAGGACCTGTGGTTTTAGGTTATAATTTAAATTCTGGAACGACTTTTTCAGCTTCTCCAATTTTTGATACTAATTGTATTCCAAATATTGAGACTGTTACTCTTGATCCGACAGATTATATTCCAAATGGTTTAAATACATTGACTTTTATTTTTCCTGTAGATGTAAATATTATGGAGTTAGTCCGTAATCCAGCATGGAATGATGGATTAGCTCAATTATCTGTGGATTATGGCGGAGGAGGTGGAGTCCCGGCAGCCTTTAAATGGTCAGCATCCTATGGAGCAGTCACAGGAGGAACAAGTGGTACAACAACAGGTGTTGCTTTCGGAACAGGTGCAATAAATGACGGAGCACTAGTTAACAATACCTCTGCAGCAATAGATGTGACTTATACTGTGACACCCTATACCTTTGGACCTAACGGTGTAGATGATGGATGTACAGGAGATGATTGTATGGGTACAGCATTTGATGTAGTGGTGACGGTAGAGCCAGAACCTGCAGCAACAGCAAGTGCTACTTCAGAAACCATATGTCATAATTCAGTACCTACGATTACAGTAGATGTGACGGCGATTAATGGTAATGATTATTTGATCAGTGATATTACCAATGCTGGAGGTGTGACCGGTTTGGTCAGTGCTGTAGGAGACACTCCAGCAGATGGCGCGAGTATCGAGACAGGTATGCTACAGAATGCAAGCAGTATGACACAAGATGTTGTCTACGAAATCACACCATATACTTATGGACCGGATGGCACTAATAATGATGGTACAGGAGATGATTGTCTCGGTACACCATTTGATATTACTGTTAGTGTCGAACCGAGCCCTGCAGCAACCCCAAGTGCAAGCAGCGAAACCATATGTCATAATTCAGTACCTACGATTACAGTAGATGTGACGGCGATTAATGGTAATGATTATTTAATCAGTGGTATCACCAATGCCGGTGGTGTAACAGGATTAGTCAGTGCAGTAGGAGACACACCAGCAGATGGTACGGGTATCGAAACGGGTATGTTGCAAAATGCATCGAGCTCAACACAGGATGTTATCTACAATATTACACCGTATACATATGGTGCCAATGGAACCAATGATGATGGTACCGGAGATGATTGTTTAGGTACACCATTTAATATTACAGTGAGCGTAGAGCCAGATGCGGCGGCAACTGCAAGCGCGACTTCAGAAACAATCTGTCATAATACAGTACCTACGATTACCGTCGATGTAACTGCCCTTGACGGCAATGATTATTTAATTAGCGATATTACCAATGCAGGTGGTGTGACTGGATTAGTGAGTGCAGTTGGTGATACCCCAGCAGATGGTGGATCGATAGAATCAGGCATGCTTCAGAATGCAACAAGTATGACTCAAGATGTAGTGTATGAAATTACACCATATACTTATGGCCCAGATGGAGTAAATGATGATGGTGGTAACGACGATTGTTTAGCTACACCATTCGATATAACAGTAAGTGTAGAACCAGACCCTGCAGCAACCCCAAGTGCAAGCAGCGAAACCATTTGCCATAATACAGTGCCTACGATCACAGTTGATGTGACGGCATTAGACGGCAATGATTATTTGATTAGCGATATTACCAATGCTGGTAGCGTTGGGGGTGTGGCTAGTGCAGTAGGTGATACTCCTGCGGATGGCGCAGCAATTGAGACAGGCATGTTGACCAATACTGGTGCGACGACTCAAGATGTGGTCTATGAAATCACTCCTTATACTTATGGTCCTGATGGAAATAACGACGATGGTACCGGAGATGATTGTTTAGGAACTCCTTTTGATATCACCGTAAGTGTAGAACCAGATGCCATGGCTACAGCCAGTGCTACTTCAGAGGCCATCTGTCATAACACTGTACCTACGATTACAGTAGATGTGACTGCGATTGATGGCAACGATTACCTCATCAGTGGAATCACAAACTCAGGTGGAGTTGGTGGTGTGATGAGTTCAGTAGGAGATACTCCTGCAGACGGCGCTGGCATCGAAACGGGCATGTTAACCAATTCCTCCACGATGCCTCAAGATGTGGTCTATGAAATTACACCTTATACTTATGGAGCTAATGGAATGAACGATGATGGCACAGGAGATGATTGTTTAGGAACGCCGTTCGACATTACTGTAACGGTCGAGCCAGAATTGGTAGCACCAGTTGCAGATATTCCTTTACAAATCTGTAGTGGACAAAGCATCAATCCGACATTAATGTCTGCATTGACCGCTTCTACTGACAGACAAATAGAATTTGAAATCACAAACATCGTATCCACGGCTTCTTGTCCAGATCCACAGTATGTGATTGGAAGAAATAATAGAGGTGATGCACCTGGAACGAATGGTACGCACGTTGGAAGAGAATATGTCAATGGAGATGACTTCTTATGGTACATCAGTAATCCTGATGAAACGCCAATTACAGTGACTTTTACTTTGCAAGTGCAAATTGAAAGTAATGATGCAAATGATGTACATCCTTTTTCCGGCATTGATGGATCTGACGACAATGAGTATTGTATAGGAGAATCCTTTACAGTTACTGTAACAGTACAACCTAAACCAGTAGTTGATTTCCCTAATGCCTGTCCTACATGGTACAGTCCAGAAACATTTGACTACAGCGGACAGACTTATACTTTTGTAAATACAGTAGGTAATTCTTCGTATTTCATTGGTCCAGGTGTTAATAGTGGTAACTATACATCGAGTATTGCACCATTGTTAGATATAGGTGCATATCCTACGGTAAGAACAGGAGCAGCTGGAGAGCCAACAGGAATTATAGGAATGACGGATCTTTTAAATGAAGGAAACTTTATTTATTCTTTCGGAGAAGGCGCATGTTTTCTTCCAATAACTTCGATAAACGAACCCAATAACACTAATGGAAATGAACATTTTGTGGGAGGAGGAAATGATAATCAAGGTGGAACGCTTTCAGTGCAGCTTCCTTGTAACATTCATACGTATACAGAATTGTGTCCAGATGCTTCTGGAGGAACAACAATGATAACGGATATAACTTTTACAGGAAATTCAACCGCAGCAGAATACACAATCAGCTCAATTCAAACAGTAGATGCCATAGATGGAAATGGTTTTCCTACTGCTGCTGGTAATGATGTCAGTGCAAATGTACCGAATACATTGACTTTGACATCGGCTGGAGTATTAAGTGGAACTATTGGAAATAACGCGACAACAAATGATGCATGGATCATCGTAAACATTCTTCCAGGAAACCCTGGACTAGGATGTAATGGAAATCTATTTAGAGTCATTTATAGAATAGAACCTATGCCAGAAGCGATGGCTGTGGATCCTTCCGCAGATAACGATAATGATGGTGATGGAAACGATTATACAGAAACAATTTGTAGCGGTGATATGCCGACTACAACAGCTGATTTAGTGGTTGGCGACTATATGACAGTAACAGCGATTGATGCATCTGGTGCCCCAGCGGTAACTGGAGCAGTAACTGCAGTTAGTGATGTCATCGCCGATTTATCAGTTATAGAAACAGGCACCTTGGTAAATTCTGGAACGACAGCAGGTACCATTGTGTACACTGTTTGTCCTTCTGGTTTTGGACCTGACGATGTACTAGGTGGTGGAGATGATTGTACTGCGATTCCGGGAATTGACGACAATGGAGCAACGGACAATGGAATGGGATCATGCATCCTTTACTCCTTAACAGTAAATCCACATGTCGCTGCAACCATTGATCCAGGAGGCGATCTTGATCTTTGTGTTGACGAAATGAGATTATTAGGGATCATTGGTTTATCAGGAACTGGACCGTTCACATATGCATGGACGGTGACTAGCGGACCTGGAAGTTTAGACGATGGAATCTTAGCCAGTCCTACTTTAACCGCTACAGGTGTAGGAACGATCTCATTGAGCCTTGTAGTGACAGATGCACAAGGTTGTGTATCAACAGCAGATACAGAAAGCTTTACCGTTAATCCTAATCCGGCTTCCGCCAATGCAGAATTATTCTCTTGTGAAAATACGGCAGGAGGAGCATCAGCAACATTTACATTAGCAGATGCTGATATGGATGTCTTGAACGGCTTAGCCGCCGCAGATTATACGGTTTCTTATCATAATTCTGCCGCTGATGCTGCAGGAGACGTTGGAGCTTTAGGTGCAAGTATCACAACGATCAGTACGGTTATTTATGCAAGAGTAGAGGATAATACGACAGGTTGTTATTCCGTAACAACGGTAACACTTACAGTCAATGACTTGCCACTATTAGTAGTTGGTTCTACGAATGCGAGTTGCAATGGGAATTCTGACGGTTCTGTGAGTGTTGTGGTGACAAATTGTCCAACGGGTTCATCAACTATAGTAAATGGATTTACAGGTGCATTTGCACCTGCGAATTGGTATAACGATCCACTAGGTTGGGATGGAAATTCTACTCCTTTTCCTTCAATAGCGCACGATGCTAATTCTTTGATAATAAATGATGATGGTCAATTATTTGAATATATTAATCTATCCGTGGATGTTCCAGAAGATGGGATTATTACATTTGACTGGAATGGAAATGGTGCAACTGATCAGTATTATGCTGTGACAGTTCGGGATGGTACAAGTTTTCCATTGGCAGCAAATACATATGATCCTATCACTAATGTTTATGGTTATGATGCAGGATCCAACGGTTCTCAAGAACCTATCAATGTTTTGGCAGGACAAACTTTTGCGGTTATGTTGTATTCATCCAGTACGTCAGGTACTTCCGTAACATTTGACAATTTTGTTTTCACGCCTACAAGTGCATCAGGGTGTTCCTTGACTTATACCTATGATTGGTCAAATGACGGAGCAGAGGATCCTGATGATGATACAGCGACAGTAACAGGCTTAGCAGCTGGAGATTATACGGTAACGGTAACAGATTCTAATGGATGCAGTAATACGGCAGAAGTGACGGTAAGTGAGCCAGATGTTATTGTTCCTACCATTTTACCCAATGGAGATTTAACCCTTTGTAATGGAGAAGAAAGAGCATTAAGTGCAACAACGAGTCCTGGAGGTTTGTATACATATGCATGGTCACTTGTTACAGGAACTTCAAATGTATCTGGTGGATTTGAGGACGCTACTGTAGCCAATCCAAATTTCACGGCTGCTTTGACTGATCCGACAATGGATGGTACAGCGGTAATACAAGTGATTGCTACAAATACTTTAACAGGATGTACAGGTACGTCAACAATATCCTTTGATGTATTTGCAAATCCGGTGGTTACAGTAATGTCAGATGCTACAAATGATACGAGTTGTGAAGGAGACGATGTGGTCTTAACAGCCACTGGTGGCGGAGTCTACCTTTGGAATGATCCATTGGCAAGTACATCCGCAATGATTACAGTCAATCCTACACAGTCAACAAATTATTTTGTTACTGTTACCAACGCTAATGGATGTGAAACAATTGAGTCAATTATAATTACAGTGAAGCCAGAACCGATTGCACCGACAACAACGGACGCTGAGGTTTGTGTCAATTCATCAACAGGTATATTACAAGCAGAATGTGTGGTTTCAGGTCCTAGTGCAGGTGGTACTTTTGATTCTGGATTGCAAAATATGACCTTTTCAGGTAGTAGTGCAAATACACAAACAATAAATATTACAGGTGTTGCACCTAGTTTACCTTTAAGCAGTGCCGATTTAACTTTAACTGTAATCGCTATCGGTGATTTAAATTCTTCTAGCGAAAGATTCGATATATTAGGTGAGGACGGAACCACAGTATTAGGAATTACAAATAATGGTTCAGGTTCATCATGTGGATTTACTTCAACCGATGTTATTGTCACAATAGCTCAGTATAACGCTTGGGCAGGTGACGGAGTTTTAACGGTAATTTTAGAACCGAGATCTTCAAGTATCAATAACTTCTCATGTACGGAACAAGTTTCTGCAAGTATAGTACTTCCAGCTTCCTCAGGATTCTGTGTAGTCAATTGGTACGATGCACTCTCTGGTGGAAATCTAGTTGGTTCGGGTGAGATGTTTGATGTATTCTCCATAGCTTCTGGTAATCCAGGATATGTTGACCCAGCAGTTTCAGGTATATACGATTACTACGCAGAATGCGTTTGTGATGGTTGTCCTAGTGAAAGAACGAAAGCGACATTTACTGTAAATCCAGGTCCAACAGTAAGTATCGTTCCTCAAGCCAATCTTTGTGAATATGAGGATGCGGTTACCTTAACAGCAACACCTCCGGGTGGAACATGGAGTGGTATGGGAATCACAGATGTTGTAAATGGCGTCTTTGACCCAGAAACAGCTGGTGACGGAACACACACGATTACATATTCTTTTATGGATCCAAGTACAACTTGTACTTCAAATGCGACAATAATGATAACGGTCGTTGCTGATGATGATGCACCAGTAATTAGTGGTTGTCCACCGACAGTAGCAAATTCAACAGGTACAGGTACAATGGCTGATCCATTTGTGGTGAGTGTGCAAGGAGGATCTTGTCAGTACTTCCCAACATGGGGTGCAATTACAGCAAGTGAAGATTGTGGTGATGTGGTATCTTTCACAAATAACCAAAGTCCAGTGTACGTTGTAGGGACACACACGATAACTTACACAGCAACAAACGAAGCAGGAATGATGTCAACATGTGAGTTTGTTCTTACAGTAGAAGATGATATCGATCCGACCTTAAATAATTGTCCGACTGATTTAACAGGCGTAAATAAAGTTGGAACAGACTTAGATGTTTGTAATGCAGAAGTATCATGGACAAATCCATTTACTAATACAGACAATTGTGGTGTTCAGACCTTGACTGTGTCATTCTCTGGTGCAACGACAATTGCAGATAAAACATATAACGGTGGTGGTGCATTAGGTGGCCAACCAGAAACAGAGACTTTCGAAAAAGGAACAACAACAGTACTATTTACTTTACTAGATGTAAACGGTAACACAAGTACTTGTTCTTTTGATATCGAAGTATATGATGATCAAGATCCGGTATTAACGCCACCGACAACACCGGTAGCTGTCAATACTTCTGACGCAGATGTAACTGAGTGCCCAGGAGTATCTACAGTAGATTGGTTAGGTGAGGATGTTACTGATATTACTCCGGGAGCAGACTTTACAGTAGCTGGAAAAACTTTCCAAGCACCTTCAATGTCAGACTTCTCTGATAACTGTCCAGAATTTACATTAAGTGCAAGTGTGGTGGAAACACCATCAACCGACGCTAGTGGATGTACTTCTGAGGTAATTACAATTACTTGGACCTTAACAGATTGTGGTAGCTTGACAGATGTAGAAGATCAAGTATTTAATATCTCTGATGATGAAGCACCGATGGGTACTCCTCCAGCTGGTGCGACAATGGTGAATACTTGTGCCGATGAGACAGAGATCGATGCTGCAGTATTAGTATCGGCTGATGAAGCAGCGATTGAAGCAGCGTATACAGATGATTGTCACACATTCACTGCAACATTTGATAGTCAGGCATTGACTGGCGATAATTGTAGCTGGAGTTTGGCAAGAGATTATATTGTTGAGGACCAATGCGGTAATTCAACAACTGTAACGATCACCCATACAGGAAGTGACCAAGACGCAGCGACTGGAACAACACCAGCAGGCGAGACAATGGTGAATACTTGTGCCGATGAGACAGAGATCGATGCAGCGGTATTAGTATCAGATGATGAAGCAGCGATTGAAGCGGCTTACACAGATGATTGCGGAACAGTAAGTGCGACGTTTGTCAGTCAGAGCTTAACAGGCGACAACTGTAGTTGGAGTTTAGAAAGAACGTATACGATCAGTGATGGCTGTGTAG
>JAHDBI010000038.1:30011-31608 GCA_020630475.1 Saprospiraceae bacterium | reverse complement strand
AAAAAACAACAATTTGGCTTTCGCCAATGGATAAAGAAGATAACTTTTAGTCCTAATTAAATGTTTTATTGATATTTGGTAGTTCAAGACAACACACTATGGCAAAAACAGCATTTTGGAAAGGCTCTGAAAAGTACCTATGTGACAAAGATTTGGCGCAAGCCTTCCACATGGCACGCACTTTAGGAATGCCACTTTTAATTGAAGGAGAACCAGGCACAGGAAAAACGGAATTACCCATTCACTATTCAAAAGATCAGAATTTAGATTTATTTGTTTATCCCGTTGGTTCCAAAAGTAATGTCGAACAATTTGTAGCACGATTTGATCACGTGAAATATTTACGCGATTCTCAAATTGAAATCTTAAATGCGCAAAGAACAGAAAAAGGACTAGACACTAAACTTTCTACAGGAGGAAGAAATCCTGAATCCCTCAAAGATTATGTCAACAAAGGACCGGCGGCCAAAGCTTTTTTATCTCCTCATTCAGTATTGTTAATTGATGAAATTGATAAGGCACCCAGAGAATTTCCCAATGATTTACTTTACGCATTAAGTCATCGTAAATTCATCATGCCCGAATCTGGGGAAGTTATTGAAGTATCTGAAGAAGAAATGCCCGCTATCGTCATCACTTCTAATAGAGAACAAGAACTTCCTACTGCTTTTAAAGGAAGATGCATCTATCATTACATCCATTTTCCTGACATCGATACCATGAAAAAAATTGTAGAAAAGCATCATCCTTCAATCGATGAAAAAGTAGTAAATGTTGCCCTTGACGTATTTTATCACTTAAGAAGAATTGGTCTCGAACGTGCACCTACCACTCGTGAGATTTTAAACTGGTTGAAATACATCAAACCACTCGCCCCGAAAGATGCTATTGAAAAAATCAGTGCGCTCGAAGGTATTGGTGCATTAATCAAAACACAGAGTGACATGGAGAAAATTCAAAGGAGTATTCTTCAAAATCCAATAGACTATAAGAAAAGATCAACTCCTAATTAATCGATGCTTTACTCCTTACCCACATATTTCAAAAACTATGGACTTACCACCGATGTAAGAACCTTACTGACATTGCGCAAAGCCATAGACAAGGGTTTGGTTAAGACCTTGGGAGACATGTATAATGTCCTCAAAGGAATTATTGTAAAAGAGCCTACCGACATGGGGCCATTTACAAGGGCGTATTATATGTACTTTTTAAATATCGATATTCAAAATGGGGATCGACTAGATGACGCCATTTTAAGATCCGAGACTTTTGAAAAATGGAAAAACAAGTACTTAGAAGAAGCTGATATCGACCCTGATGTAAGTTTAGATGAATTAGTTAATCAGTTTTTAGATGAGGTACATCTGACAAGTTATGACATCAAAGAGATTGTCTCAGGTTCAGAGATCTTTGACAAAGATAATCCTCACCTTGAAGACCAAGAAGCTGATGACCAAGGTAAGCCTGCTGAAAACATCCTAGATAAAATGGCGGATTATTCGGATTTATCTCTTGAGGAATTACTTGAACGATTAGAACAAATTAAAGCCCAACAAAAATCACGTCATAGTGGTGGAAGTCATTGGATTGGTAC
>JAHDBI010000038.1:1999-29911 GCA_020630475.1 Saprospiraceae bacterium | reverse complement strand
GAAGAATTAAAGATCATTGTCTTGATAGATAACGGCGGGTATTCCATGAGTCCTTATGTTAAAACAGTCCGAGATCTTTTTAAGAAAATGAAAACTCGTTTTGCTCATGACCTGAAAGTTTACTATTTCCATAACACGATTTACGACATGGTATTTAGTGATGCGAGAAGATCCAAAAGAGTGATGCTTAAAAAAGTGTTAGATCAAAACAAGGACTATCGGGTCTTTGTCATTGGGGATGCCGCCATGAGTCCTTACGAATTGGATCACAGAAGTATTGAAAACTGGACAGACATCAAAGAAAAATTTAAAAAGACGGTCTGGTTAAATCCAGAACCTACCAAGTATTGGAAACACACTTACACCATACAAGTCTTAAAAAGAATTATCCCCATGTTTCCATTAACACCTAGAGGAATCGAACATGCGGTTAGAGATATGAACAAGAAAATCAACTAATTTTATTTTTGAGGCAACGTAAAACTATTTATCATAGTCATATACAAAAGATCAACTATGAAAAAGCTCGTTTCAACTTCTATATGCATCATATTCTTTTCGAGTATCATCATTTGTCAAAACTTTGAGTTGAATTGGGCTCAACAATTTCCTGGTAATTTTTCGGCTTACGCCAATGACTTAGAACACAACCACTTTTCTACCATTGCCTTCTCAGACATGGTTACATTTAACAATGAGCAATTTCAATCATTAGGAGAAGACGACATTCTTATTTCTAAATTAAATGTCCAAGGTGAAATTGAATGGGTAGAACATATTGGAACACCTAATATTGAAAGAGTCCTTGACATAGATGTTTACAAAAACGGAGAATTTACTATTTATGGAGAATTCATTGATTCGATTGATATTGGATTGTCTACAGAATCAAAAACGCTATATCAAGAATCAGGAATGGGAAGATTTATCGCTATGTATAATAGTGATCGTAGTCTAAAACATGCGGCTGTACTAGAAATTGAAATGCCTTTCATCCCAGCAGAAGTAATAAAATATACCGATCAAGGACATTTAGCCATAACAGGGACTTATACAGATTCGTTAATCTACAAATCAGATAACGAACACATGTCGTTTGTACTTCCAGGACAACGAGCGTTTTTAATCATGCTTTCCAACGAAGGAGAATTCATGTGGTGGAATCCAGTACAATTTCAACAATCAGGATTGTGGAGAGACATCATATACGACGACAATCATATTTATCTAACCATAGATGAATTTAGTCAAAGCGCTATTTATAAAATCAATATTGATGATGGTAGTTTTGTTTGGATAGTTCCGATAATTGGTGCTGCCATTTCATCAATAAAGATTCATAACAATAGACTTTACGCATGTGGAGATTATAGTTCTTTTGTTGATTTTGACCCAGGGCCTAATGAAGTGACCTTAGAAGCCAACTCACTAGACGCCATGATTATTCAATATGATTTGGATGGTCAATTCATTCAAGTCAATAAAATGATCACTGGACCTAACATAGATCGAATTCATGATTTAGATTTTAACGGAAATGGAGACATTGTAACCACTGGATGTATTCAAAGCACGGCAGACTTCGATCCAAGTAATGGAATTTTTACGCTTCAAAGCTTAGGATTCGAAGAACTTTTTATAGCCGTTTATGATATCAATTTCAATTTTAAATACGCATCATCCTATGGCTCACCAGGAAATTCAATAGGATTCAATTTAGATTTACGAGGAAATAACATTCATTTAAATGGCGTAGTCTACGGAAATGTAGATGTTGACTTTCAATCACCAGTTTTAAACTTCAATGAGAACGATGGTAATGTATTTATGGCCGACTATTACAATTGTCCAAATTCTAATTGTACCTCACAATTTCCTATCGCTAACTTCAATGCTTCTACAACAATATCAAGTGTGGGAAATGATATCAAATTTTTCGATCAATCACTTTATAATACTGTAATTAAAGAATGGTACTTTGAAGGCGGAATTCCAGAGCAATCGCAAAATCAACAACCACTAATCAACTATACATCCACCGGTACATTTGATGTTCAATTAATTGTTGAAAACAATCATGGTGCAGATACATTATTGATTGAAGATTACATTACCATCAACACTTTAAACCAAGTCGATAATGATAACGATGGTTATATTGATTCGGAAGATTGTAACGACAACAACCCATTGGTCAATCCGGGAGTGGATGAAATACCTTACAATGGCATCGACGATGATTGTGATAGTAACACCTTAGATGATGACTTAGATCAGGATGGATTTAACTTAGCAGAAGATTGCAATGATCAAAATCCCAACATCAATCCTGGCACTATTGAAATTCCTTATAATGGATTAGATGATGATTGTGATATTCTTTCTTTGGACGACGACCTTGATCAAGATGGATTCAATTTAGTGGATGACTGCGATGACCAAAACGAAAACGTTAATCCAAACATTGCGGAACTGCCCTACAACGGATTAGATGATGATTGCGATCCCAATTCTTTGGACGATGATCTAGATCAAGATGGCTTTCTATTAATGGATGATTGTGACGACCAGAATCCTGATATCAATCCAAATGCTCAGGAAATTGTCAATAACGGAATCGATGAAGACTGCGATGGAGAAGACCTATTAAGTAGCGTTCACGATCTGACTCAGAATTATATTAAACTCTACCCCAACCCAACATCAAACTTATTGTTTATAGAATCACAAAACTTGAATATCAAAAAGTTCACAGTGGTCAATCTTGAAGGAAGAACCTTAGGTACATTTGACAAACAACCACTCCACTTAGAACCTTACGATACAGGAGTATATATAATCAACATCTTCACAGACCAACAAATTGTGAAAAAAAGAGTCATCATTGCAAAATGATGGAATGGATTAGCGATTTAAAATTTTACAAATTGATGCACTGATGAGTGTTGTTCGTTGTACCATTTTAAATAATACGCCCCTTCATTTAAATCTTGAACGTCAATTTGTAGTTCGCTTTCACGAATTGGAATATGAATATTCTTTAAGAGATTGCCTGTGACTGATAAAACACTAATTTTTGAAGCTGTGTTATCAACATCTTTAAATTTAATATTCAAAGTTTGACTGACCGGATTTGGGAAAACATGAAAATGATTCTTTTCAGTAATCAAAGTACTACTAGAAATCAATAATGTACTATCTAACACAATATCTTCGTCCCCAATTTGATAATCGGAAAAAATCATGTAGCACAAAAACATTTCGTCTTCAGTAGTCTGTCCGCGCCAAATATCTATAGGCGGATTATTAGGTTGATCATGATTAGCCAATGTATTATCATAGACACCTTCACTTTTTAATATAGACCCAGCAGGAATTTTCTGTACTTGTCGAAATTGATAATATTTCTGCCAGTGAAAATCCCATCTAGGAATATCAATCAAAGGAATACTATCCCCCTCCGGAGTTTCGCACCAAACACGATATGACTTTCCTATCAGATGCATATGAGGGCAAATGGCAATTAAGGATAAATCATTTGGAACGGGCACTTCTTGATGAAATTCAACCACTTCATTAGCTGGGATATATAGAGGGCCATCTATTAAATGTGCTGGACCATCGGTCATCATCCACGAAGCCTTAATCTGTCTAAAACTTTCGGGTTCTTTTACAAATTGAATATTCATTTTAGTGATATCCGTCTGACCAATTCCTCCTGGACCATAATGAATTTCAAAAACAAAGTTTGTATTCGGCAGAACTTCAAAACCCCAATTGTTAGGATAACTTAAAACATTGGCTCCAGGTTGCCAAGCATTTATATATTGATCTAGATTCGGCGAACCGATCGATTGACTAAATCCAGGCAGAGGATCCAATGCATCCAAATCTATAGTCGCTTGAGAATTATCCGTAAAAAGGTCCGCATGGTGAACCACCGTTTCAAGTCCAGGAAATACTTCTACACTTTGAATATACACCGTCTCACTAAATGGATTTTCAAAAACAAAATAACGATACTCATCTTCATTGGATTGCAATGTATAGGAATCAACAATAAAGGTATGGTCAATACTTTCAAGTAAAGAGCCATTGGGAAGAAAGATAGGTGGTTCTGGTTCATTTAATGGATCGCCGATAGGAAAATCATTATCTATCCACTCTAATATTCCGTCAATTTCTTCATCCGCTAAGTAAGCCTCTCCTGTAAAATGTCGATAATTTGGATCTGCAGGCCACGGTGGCATTGTCCTCTCAGAAACTACGTGATAAATACTTTCAGAATGATCAATAACATCTTCCAAGGACATTAAATTAAAAGGCCCGATAGCTCCTTCATGATGACAGGACGAACAATGTTCATAAATAATTGGTGCTACATCTTCGGTCCATGTATAATTTTGGGCATTGATGCTACCAAACATTACAAAAAACAATCCGAATGAAGATAGAAGCTTTAAATTCATAGTTTATTTAATCCTATTCCCTAGTAAGTTAAAAAATCAAAGATGACATACATGAAGACCATTGAAAATATTTTGAGCAATTCCTTAGATAGTTTACTCAATGTTCATGACTCTAATTGGTTTGAAAAGCCAATTCCTGAGAAATGGTCAAAAATGGAAATCCTTGGACATTTAATCGATTCGGCCAATAATAATCAACGAAGAATCATTCTAAGTCAAGACAAGGAAGACTTAATTTTTGATGGTTACGATCAAGATGCTTGGGTGATTCGTAACAATTACCAAAAAGCGAATTCCGAAGATTTGGTTCACCTGTGGTTATTGACCAACGAGCAGTTTGTTCAAACGCTAAGAAAACTTAATTCAGAAAGGATTGAAAAAAAACATACTACTCACAATTTTGATAAAATATGTTTTAACCCAAGATCTGCTGAGGATGAAGTTAATCTTAGTTATCTGATTTGGGATTATATCGAACACATGGAACATCACCTTTCGCAGATTTTGAAGAATTATAAAAAAACAAATTCAAAGTACTTATAATTTTCAAACATTAGATAAAAGACAAAAGGGATGCACATAAAGAGCATCCCTAATTTTAGTTTTGATTACTTGAAAATATATTTTTCAATTGACCAATCACCTTGTCACTTCCATTCACTGTAATCTCCCCTACTTTTTCCGCAATCTTCTCGACGTATTCCATTTCCTTCAACCTGAATAACATTTCATTTTGCTCCATCAATTTGGCAGTATTTAGTAAACTCCTAGTCGAAGCGGTTTCTTCTTGTCTCATAATGTTATTGGCTTGAGCCTTTTTTCGAGCAACAAGCACCTGACCAATGATTTCCTTGACTTCACCTGGCAATATGATATCACGCATACCTGCTGACAATAAGTCTATTCCCATTGACGTAAGCCGATCCTTCGTTTCTTTTAAAACAAATGGTGCAACATCTTGTTTTCTTGATAATATTTCATCTAAGGTCATGGTTCCCAAACATTCTCGAATAGAAAACTGAATGGTTGTGTACATTTGACGAATTAGATCTTTAGTTTCAACAAGAGCCTTTTGTAAAGAGACCACTTTATACTGAACATCGAAATTAACACGAATCGCAGCTTTATCCTTTGTCAAAATTTCTTGACCAGTTATTTCTAATTGTTGTGAACGCATATCAGATTTAACAACACTGACTAGTTTATTCGTTTTCCAAAAAAAGTATCTACCTGGATTCAAAACTTTAATAAATTCACCTTGGATAAACAGTAATCCTTTCTCGCTTTTATCAACAGTGAAGACATCAATATATTTTGCTAATAATCGATGGCTCAAAATTAGTGAAGGAAATTCTTCGCTCACTATTGGCTTTGTAACATCAATGATGTCAATTTTATATTCGATCAAAGCGTCCCAATAAACATATCTTCCTTGATCCAAAACTTGGTGAAATAGACCGTCCACATACTCCAAACCAATCTCTCCGTCTTGAACAACAACTTTCTTTAAATATTTTGCAACGGCTGGAAAACTTAATAAATACGATACATTTTCAATTGGCTGAAAAGGAACATTAAGATCAATAATAATCACTTTTGTAAACGTAGAAAACCAATATTGGCCAATATCTTTGACATCTACTAACTTATCATTTTTGTATAAAAATGCCAATTCATACTGATCGACCAATGTTCTCTTTAAATTTTTAATCGACAAAGCTCCTAATAATAAAAGGAGTAATCCTAAAAAATATATTAACTCCAACATAACAACGAATTTTATTTCCACTTCCGTGGAATGATTAAATAATTACTTAAAAAAAGAGGTTATCAACATTATTTTCAGTTCATAAAAACGGAAAAATAATTAAGTAGATTTGTCGAAATTCCCGATTGTCCAATAGATTTATCTCCGATAAATAAATCTTCTAAAAGGTCCTTTTTTCAAATAAACGGTATCCTTATTTTTCAGGCTTTTACAAACTTGTTTCCAAACCTAGAAAAAGACGAGACCATCTCAATCTTGATACTTCCACTGAAAAAACATTGAATACCCTCTAGATTAAAGTCATTTTTTTAAGAAGTGACTATCTTCTACTTTGGATTTACAATCCAAGGCTCTACCACTGAGTTATTAGATCGTCGATCTAAACAGGATTCGAACCTGTGCAAATAAAACGCTACTCTAACCACTGAGCTACTTCGTAAAAAGGTGGGAATCGAACCCACGACCCGCGTGTTGAGCAACTGAACGATTAACGGACTAGTATATCTTTACTAACCAGAAAGACACTATGGAGCTATACAGAAACTCACATGCTAAATCTCATTAATCATTTCGATTGCTTCTTAAGCACCTAAGTGCAATTTCTTTCGTTATTCTTTAATAACAATTCAAAGATGGACAACTACTACGCAATTATTATGCGCAGTTAGTCCTTTAAATCAAAAAAAAATTAAATCTATTTTGAATTAAGGCTAATTAAATCGGCTTAAAATTTAAACCAATAAATGTTTGAATTGGATTACCACGTTCAACTTCAATTTGAGCTGACCATTGCTTTAAATTTTGAATCTTCGCATTTGACATATTAATTTCATCAAAGCTTTGCTTCAATTTCGAAAGAGCTTTGTTTTTATTTTGTTGCTGAGACTTACCGTCTGTTGATGTAACAGTTATACCTGATTTTTTATGAGTAGCTCTTATTGCTGTTTCGACTTTATTTCGATGTTGACCACCGGGGCCGGATGCTCTAAATGCTTGAAAGCTAATATCACTAAGATCATAGTTATCCGTTCGATTTTTTTCTAGTATCACTGTTTTAATGTACCAATTCTTTCGTTTATGAGTTTTACGAATTGGGCTTTGACATTTCCAAAGTATTGTTCCAATCCATGAATTTATTTTAATGTGATCTTCACAATTAATTTCAAAAAGGATAGAATGAATTGAGTTTTTCAACCTTCCATTATTTTGGACAACTATTGAATACTCTATCTGGCGTTCATTTAAATATTCTTGAAATTTCTTTTGAATTCCATGAACTGCCAGACTACATTCAGTTGGACCTCGTCCTGCCGTAAATAATATTTGCTTTCCATTCTTCATGCTACTTTGCTCTATCCATTCTTACAATTCTTGGAATAAACCTGCCAATTGGTTTTACTAATTCTTCCTGAAAAGACATAACTTGATTTAAACTTTTATAAGCAAAAGGAGATTCATCAAGAGCACCACCAATTAAATGTACACCATGTTGAGTCAAGTGTTTTTTCATTCCACTATTTGTATTAGAATTAACCGTTTCTTTTCTACTACATTTTCGACCAGCTCCGTGAGAAGCCGAATTAATAGCCTCTTCGTTTCCGATTCCTCTCACAATATATCCTGGGTCTGTCATTGAACCTGGAATTATTCCAAGCACATTTTTACCTGCTGGAGTAGCTCCTTTTCTATGTACTATCAATTCATGTCCATCAACTTTTTCTTTCCAAGCAAAATTATGGTGATTTTCAATCTTCTTAATAGGATGTAAACCCAAAGAATGAGCAACATTTATATGTATTCTATCGTGACATGCCTTTGCATAGTCCCCTGCCATGCTCATGGCATGCCAATACTCTTGACCAACTTCACTTGCTAAGTCAAGCCATGAGAGATGTCTTAACTTATGCGGCAAATTTGACAGTTCAGCCGCAAGTTTAGAGTAATGCTTAGCAATGGAAGCACCAAAGCCTCTAGATCCTGAATGAGCCAACAAACCAACATATTTACCCTTAGGTATATCTAGAATTTCATCTTCCTCTAATTCTATTAACCCCCATTCAACAAAGTGGTTTCCAGTTCCAGAAGAACCCAATTGACGCGCAGCTTTAGATTTTAATGATTTTAGCAATTCCGTTTGACCAAAACCACTTCGATCTAAAAACGAATGTTCTTGATTCTTCTTTACAATTTTGCTTATACCAAAAGCGGTATTATCTATGATTGAATTTTTAAACTTGTGAGAATGCATTTTAAAAAAGCGTTCGTTTATATCGTAAATCGTTAAACTCATCCGACATCCAATATCCATACCTATAGCATACGGGATTACGACATCCTTAGTAGCCAATACTCCACCAATAGGAAGTCCATATCCTAAATGACTATCTGGCATTAGAGCAGCTTTCTCAACAATTGGTAAATTCATCGCTACTTTCATTTGCTGTATAGCATTATTCTTGATAATTCCTTCTCCAAATATTTTTAAAGGGACATCTCGTTCGACAATTTTTATCAATTCCTTATGCTCTTTTTCATGAACATAAAATTCATGTGCAATTTTTTCCAAGGTAGAATCCTCTAGAAATACTTCGGGATCGTCCTTAATAGATTTTAATAATTCTAACCTTTCATCTATACTATGATATTTATAATGTTTATTAAAAACAGATATAGCAATCGATATAGTTTTGTTAGAATCAATATTTATTTTTTTGAAGTGTTTACTTCTCAATTTATTGGCCATCTGGCAATTATTTTAGTGTATGACTTTCGTCATACGTCATTAGTTAATTTTTAGAGAAACATTTTTTAATGAAATACTTCTTTAATGGGGATAGGCCTATTCCTATCCCCTTGTCGCAAACAAAAACATCTTTTTTGAAAGCCCTAAAAATTGCTTTCTGTTTTTATTTTTGGTTTTAACTTTCTCCTTAACCCTAGATAACTCCAATTGAAGACTCATGGTCATTTCCGTAGAAAGAGTACTTTGAATCGCGTGGCTGATCATTTTTTTGGCCATGATAAAATTTCCTTTTGCCTCATATATTAGCGCCTTTTGGTGCATTAAAATTGAAAGATTAATCCCCTTAACCTTATGAGCATGTTGGATAATTCTATCCGCCTTTTCGTATTCTCCTTTTGTAATAGAAAGGAGTGAATACCACTGATATGTTTCGACATAATTTAAATCACATACTAAGGCTCTATCAAAAAAGAAAGAAGCCTTTTCGTAATCTTTTATTATCTCCATGTACATTCTTCCCATTAAGCAATTTGCTTGTGCATGATCCTCATTATAACTCAAAGCATAATTCAAATTTTCTGAGGTATGCTCTAAATCATAAGGATAACTATCTAGAGCTTTGAGGTAAAAAGCATCAGCTAAACTCAAGCTCATATTCCAAGTTTTAAGAATGAATAAATAAATTTAATGGGAAGCATTCTCCCCTTTACTTTCTTAATGCCATACCTCTTTTTTGTATGGACTTATTACAATTACTAAATCATACATAGTCCTTTTTTTTTAATTAATTATTATCGACTTTCGTCGAATGTCTTAGTCCTGATGTCTGGATTCGAACCAGAAGTCTTATGCGTATAAGGCAGCTGCTTTAACCGTTAAGCTACATCAGAATATTCCTGGGTGAATCTGGGATTCGAACCCTAGTCTTCTCCGCCACAAGGAGATATTTTGCCTATTAAACTAGATTCACCATTTAGTAGCCCATCAAGGATTCGAACCTTGACTTTATGGATTTTAATTCCATTGCCTCTTCCAATTGGGCTAATGGGCCGAATACATTTTTAACTCTCTCAGCACTCGAACCAATATAATAGGTTCGCATCCAAATATGCCTTCAATTACACTACAGAGCCTAAGTACGGAGAGAGAGATTCGAACTCTCAAAATTTTGTTTCTAAAACAAACGCGTATGCCTATTCCGCCATCCCCGTATAGAAGCCCAGACAGGGTTCGAACCTGTACAACAAGGGCCAAATCCTCGTATGCTACCATTACATCACCGGGCTAAATTGTACTCCGTAAGGGAATCGAACCCTTATTTCTCGAGAGAAAATCGAGTGTACTAAACCATTATACGAACGGAGCAAAATTAAAAGTCTAAGGAGTAGGATTCGAACCTACGACCCCCCGCGTCCAAGGCGGGTAAACAACCACCGTTATCTCCCTAGATATGCAGTACCGACGGGATTCGAACCCGCAACTTTCCGAGAGACAGTCGGACACTCTACCAGTTGAGTCACGATACTATTATAAATCATTCAAAAAAAAAGAGCATCCCCAATTCGGAGATGCTCTTTTAAAAACTCAATACCTTCGTACTAAGTCTTTAACATGATCTCCTTTTTACGATAAACCAAATCTTGATCTATAGAAACACCTGTCGGTTGATCTATCAGATCCAAGAGGTGAAATTCAATAATATATAATTCGCGTTCTCGCATTTTTTTATTTTAATTCTCCGCAAATATCAATACAAAATATTTACAATTCCAAATTTATTTTAAATTTTATTTTACTGATTATCAGTTAGTTATGATCTTTTTAGGCATAAGATTGGCCCTGCACTCATGGGTGCTATAATAACCATTTTACAATCTTCTGTCTCTCAATTGTTTGTGTTTTCAATACTTAAGCTCTATGTTTTTCTAATGCCTCAACATTCTTAAAAATTTATTCAAAAAAAAAGCATCCAAAATAATTTTGGATGCTTTTTATATTCATTAATAGTCTTTTTAGTCTATATCATATCGTATAAAATAACAAGCATCCCATCCAAGATGTAAGTCCCGGTTGACAATCTCGCAATTGTTCTAGCTGTATTATATGTTCGCTATTGAATACCATAATGCAAATATATTCTAATTATTAGAATTTCTCTCTCGTCTTCGACGTCTTCTTTTTCTCCAAGGCGCATCTTTTTGAACATCACCTGCCATAATGCAACCGTAAGGCATAATTCGATCTACAATTTCGCCTAAACCAAACTGTTCCATTTGCTTCTGAACTTGTTGAGCGTTTTTATACGCAGAAGGCAACTCCGAGATGTCAATATTGTTTGAATAAAAACGAACATCTAATCCCTTTGTCTCTTCATTAAAAACATCTTGAATACTTTGATCCTGCTTAGATTTCTTATGCTGAGTCCTACTCATATTTCGGCCCGCACCATGAGGCGCAAAACCCAAATTCTGTTCAGTACCTTTGCCTTTCACTATTAAAACTGGTTCGCTCATATTTAATGGAATCAATCTTAAACCTTGAAAGGAATCAGGAACAAATTTATCATCTAAAGGAGTCGCCCCTTTCGCATGGTAAAAATGATCTCCATCTTTGAAAACAAAATTATGCTCATTCCAAAACCTTAAGGTATGCTCAATATTTAAATCAGAACATGTCTTTTGATGAAGCACTGTATGATTTAATTTTGTCCATTCTCTGACAATCTGTAAGGCTTCCCAGTAATCCTTTCCTTCCTCTTCTTCAAATGGAATCCAGGCATTTATCTTTAATGTATTCGGAGATAGTTCTTTTCGGAATTTCTCAGCCATTTTCATTCCTAACTTATACAATTTTGCACCAAATCCTCGACTTCCGTGGTGTGTCACCATTACAGTTTCTCCTGTTTTTTCAGAAATTCCAACATACAAAAAGTGGTTCCCATCTCCTTGGGTGCCTAAATGAGTCCTTGCCAATTCAAGACTATGATCTGAACTTAAAAACACATTTTCTCTAATTCGCTTTTCTAAGGATTCTGGTAATTCAAAAGTGTCTTTTCTTCCACCAGGTCCAAAATGTGTAATCTCATGTGCTTTGTCTAAAACTAACTTAGGGTCTATTTTACCAAAAGATGTCATCATGACGGAACAACAAACATCCGCACTATGCATTGCTGGATGAATTGTATTTTTTGCAACAGCAATACCTCCTACTGGAATTTGACCAGTTCCTCCTGTTGGGCAAGCATCTGGCATTACTGCTCCATTTATCAAAGTGGGCGTTTTCATTAATTCGTCCATAGTTTTGAAAACTGATGCTATATTTTGCTCATCCATTTCGTTTTCCTCACAAATATTTCTTTTGTAATCTCTCGGTTCCTCTAGAGGTTCTATTAATTCTGGTTGTACGGAATCAAGATAATTCACTAAATCATCTCCTCTTAACTCTTGTTCGTTAATGTGTTCTAAGGCGTACCTAAACCATCTTCCAGGTCGGTACCCCATAGCTTTTAAATCTTTTCCATTTATCATTGTTTCTAATTTTAAAACAATATTCAATACGAACTACGCAATTATTATGCGTAGCTTTAATGTTTATGAAATTTATGTGATGGCTACTAACAAAAACGCGCTCATAAGGTATCGAACTATAGACAAGTGCCTACAAAATAGACAAAGAAAATGGACTCTGGACGATCTAATAAATGCATGTTCAGATGCACTTTACGAATTTGAAGGAAAGGAAAGTAATGTAAGTAAGAGAACTGTACAACTTGATCTCCAGTTTATGAGAAGCGACAAGCTTGGATACAATGCACCAATAGTTGTATTTGAAAGAAAGTTTTATACTTACGAAGATCCCAATTATACTATCACCGATATACCACTAACTGATACTGACTTAGATATTCTTTCCGAATCCATGGAGATGTTGCGTCAATTTAAAGATTTCAGTTTGTTCAGTGAACTAAATGGTGTGATTCAAAAATTAGAGGATAAAATATATCGTGAATCACAAGATCAAAACCCTATAATTCATATTGAAAAAAATGAACTGCTGAAAGGGCTTCAACATCTCGATGTAATCTATCAAGCCATATTAAAGAAAATCGTGATTAATATTAATTATAAATCCTTTTCAGCTCGGACAGCCGGATCATTTATATTTCATCCGTTTATCTTAAAAGAATTCAATAATCGCTGGTTTGTAATTGGAAAGAAATCGAAAAATAGTCCCATAATGACTTTAGCATTAGATCGAATTCTAGAAATTAATCTCGAATTATCTATCCCTGTAATAAAACACCATTTCAATGCAAATGAATATTATAATAACACCATCGGTGTCACTGTAATGAAGGAAAAAGACATCATTACAATAATTATGAAAGTTGATTCAACAAATACGCCTTATGTCGAAACCAAGCCTTTTCATCATAGTCAAAGACTCATCGAGAAATCCAAAAAAGGAGAAGGTATATTTGAATTGACCGTGAGCCATAATTTTGAATTGGAAAGATTAATTCTTGGTTTCGGGGAAACCATTGAAATCATAGAACCGCGCAGATTAAGACAGAGAATTAAAAAGAAATTAGAAAGAGCATACTTACAATATCAAAATTAAAAACTCACAAGTGACACTTCAATAAAAAGGAATATTATGACCATCACCGGAAATCTCATCGACGTCCATCAAAAAAAGATATACCCCGCGATTATTGAAATGGCCTCGGGTAAAATCAAGCGTATTACGAAAACAGAAAAATCGGTTACAGACCAATACATCCTTCCTGGCTTAATTGACGCCCACGTCCATATCGAAAGTTCCATGCTCACTCCTACAGAATTTGCTCGAATGGCTGTGGTACATGGCACAGTCGCTACTGTTTCCGATCCTCATGAAATAGGAAATGTTCTCGGTGTAGAAGGAGTAGAGTACATGATAGAAAATGGAAACAAGAGTCCTTTCAAATTTTATTTTGGAGCTCCTTCCTGTGTCCCAGCGACAAGTTTCGAAACGGCCGGTGCTCAAATCAATGTGAATGACGTGGAATATCTTTTGGCGAAAGCCGAAATAAAATATCTCGCCGAAATGATGAATTGGCCAGGAGTTTTATTTAAGGACGAAGAAGTGATGGCAAAACTAGCATTGGCCAAAAAATACAATAAGCCCATCGACGGTCACGCTCCTGGGTTACGAGGACAAGATGCGATCAATTATATCCATGCTGGAATCAGTACGGATCACGAATGTTTCACACAAGAAGAAGCTCTAGGAAAATTAAAGGAAGGAATGAAGATCATCATTCGCGAAGGTAGTGCTGCCAAAAATTTTGAAGCACTAATAGGATTAGTTGAAGAACATTACGAGCGTATGATGTTTTGTTCTGATGACAAGCATCCTGATAGTCTTGTTGAAGGACATATTAACCTTTTGGTGAAACGAGCTTTGGAGAAACGAATTGATCTATATAAAGTATTACAAATGGCTTGTGTCAATCCTGTGGAACATTACCATTTAGATGTGGGTCTGCTAAGAGAAAATGATTCGGCGGATTTTATCATCATCGACAATCCCACAGATTTCAATATTAAACAAACTTATATTGATGGCATGTTAGTCGCGGAAAATGAGACAACCCAATTAGCTTCTTTAGCTACTTCCCTTCCTAATCATTTTAATGCGACTTTCGTCGAAAGACAACAGTTTGAAAAAAGAGCAAAGGGAAATGAAATACCCGTAATAGAGGTGGTCGATGGAGAACTCATCACTCATCGTCTAAACATCAAGCCCAAAACGAAAGATGGATGCATTGTGAGTGATGTGGAAAGAGATATACTCAAGATAGTTGTAGTGAATCGATACCATGATGCCCTTCCAGCCATTTCATTTGTCAAAAACTTCGGACTTAAAGATGGAGCAATCGCTTCATCTGTAGCTCATGATTCTCACAACATTATTGCTGTGGGAGTGGACGATGAATCCATCACTAAAGCCGTCAACTTAATCATTCAACATAAAGGAGGTTTGGTCGCCGTCGATACCATTGAAGAAAAAATTATCCCACTTCCCATTGCTGGATTGATGACAGATTTAGATGGATATGAAACCGCTGAGGCTTATACCGCCCTTGATCAAATGTCAAAAAGAATGGGATCCAAATTACTATCTCCGTTCATGTCCTTATCATTTATGGCCTTACTCGTCATTCCTTCCATCAAGTTGAGTGATAAAGGTCTCTTTGATGGCCACGAGTTTTGTTTTATCGAAGATTAAAACCCTTCCCTCTTCTATGGATTTTTATACTTTTGCAGGCCTAAAGTAATGACATGATATCAGTAGATGGAATAGCTGTAGAATTTAGTGGACACACCCTTTTTAAAGACGTTTCTTTTGTCATCAATGAAAATGACAAAATTGCTTTAATGGGAAAAAATGGAGCTGGTAAATCCACTATGATGAAAATCATAGCAGGTATACAAAATCCAACTAGAGGTCATGTACGCCAACCTAAAGAAGCAGTCATTGCTTACTTACCTCAGCATCTACTCACCGAAGATCATTGCACTGTTTTTGAGGAAGCCATGAAAGCCTTCATGGAAGTTATGGAAATGAAAACTGAATTGGACAAATTAAATAAGACATTAGAAATACGAACAGACTATGAGTCGCAAGAGTATATGGATATCATTACTAAGGTGAGCGAACTCGGTGAAAAATTTTATTCCTTAGAAGAAATCAATTACGATAAGGAAGTTGAAAAAGCACTTTTAGGATTAGGTTTTAAAAGAGAAGATTTTCAAAGACAAACCAAAGAATTTAGTGGTGGTTGGAGAATGCGAATAGAGCTAGCTAAAATTCTTTTGCAAAAACCTGACTTAATTTTATTGGATGAGCCCACCAATCATATTGATATTGAGTCTGTTATTTGGCTTGAGGATTTCCTAATCAACAAGGCTAAAGCGGTTGTCGTCATTTCGCATGATAAAACATTTATTGACAACATCACGACAAGAACCATCGAGGTGACTATGGGTCGCATTTATGATTACAACGCCAACTATAGTCATTACTTAGAATTAAGGGCAGACAGAAGATCACATCAAATCAAAGCCTACAAGGAGCAGCAAAAATTTATCGCCGAAAGCCAAAGATTCATAGAACGATTTAAAGGGACCTACTCAAAAACCAATCAAGTTTCTTCCACCGAGAGAATGTTAGAAAAACTTGAAATCATCGAAATTGATGAGGTCGATAATTCTTCCCTAAAATTAAAATTTCCGCCCTCCCAAAGATCAGGCGATTACCCAGTTACTGTTAAAGATCTTTCGAAATCATATGGCGATCATGTAGTCTTTAAAGATGCTAACCTGGTGATTGAAAGAGGACAAAAGGTTTCTTTTGTAGGAAGAAATGGTGAAGGTAAATCGACCATGATCAAGGCCATCCTTGGTGAGATTGAGGTCGAAGGAACTTGTGGATTAGGCCATAATGCAAAAGTGGGATACTTTGCTCAAAACCAAGCTTCCCTACTCGATCCTTCATTAACTGTTTTTCAGACGGTAGACGAAGTAGCATTCGGAGACATCCGAACACAGATCAAAAATATCCTAGGGGCCTTCATGTTTAGCGGTGATGATATCGACAAAAAAGTAAGTGTCCTTTCAGGTGGTGAGAAAACGAGATTAGCCATGGTAAAACTGCTTCTTGAGCCTGTCAATCTATTGATCTTAGATGAGCCAACAAACCATTTAGATCTCAAATCAAAAGACGTATTAAAACAAGCATTACTAGATTTTGATGGAACGCTAATCTTGGTCTCTCACGATAGGGATTTTCTTCAAGGTCTTTCCGAAAAAGTATTTGAATTCAAGGACAAAAGAGTGATTGAACACTTTGAAACCATTGATGACTTTTTAGCGCGAAATAGAATCGAAAATTTGAAACAAATTGATTTGATGGCTTAGTTAATTTCGGAGCTACGTTTATATTAATCTGTACTCTACTGAGCTGGTAATCAAAACCTCAATATTATTATCTTAGTTCTTTAAATAGAACTTTGATTCATGAAGTCATTTTCCACTATAATCGTTTTATCTCTTTTCATTAGCACAGGCCTTTTGGCGCAAGCCAACTTTACCTTTCCCTATACGAATAACGGCCAACGAGTTTGCTTAGCAACCGCAAGCGCTAACGGAGATCACATCACCATACACTTAAATGATGCGGATCAAAATACGGATGCTACCACTGACATCTATCGACGACTTCCTTTAAATGAATTGGAATGGGAACTGGTTGCAGAAAATTTACCGGCTGGTACTACAGAATGGACAGACACGAATCTTGGATTCTTTAAAGCTTATGAGTACCAAATAAAACGGAATGGAGTAAATGGAATAGCCATAGGTTATACTTCTGGTGTCAATAGATATGCCCCAATTGATTATCAAGGAGAAATGATTTTAATGATTGCTGAAGATATTGTTGCTGCCTTACCGGAAAGTGTCAAAAGACTCAAACAAGATTTAACTGGAGATGGATGGTATGTCAACGAATTGATCGTTGAAAAAGGTGATGCCAGTTATGACGACGGAGCAAAGGTCATAGAAGTTAAAGATCAAATTCAGGCCATTTACGATGCCGCGCCTTCGACGGACAAACCTAAACTTTTATTTGTGCTCGGGCATGCTCCTCTACCGAGAATGGGGCTTGGCACTCAACCACCGGATGGGCATATAGAAGCGAGCGGGGCACGTGGATCTGATGTTTATTATGCGGACTTAGACGGAGTATTTACGGATACTGCAACATACGATGTTCTACAACAGCAATTCGATTTGATTAAGAATTATCCGGGTGATTATCGTTGGGATCAAGATTTTATCCCCTCTGAACTAGAAATGGCTTTTGGACGTGCAGACTTCTATTTACTCCCCAATGTGGATGATAACGAAATCAATCTCACGAAAAGATATCTAGATAGACTTCATGATTTTCGTCATGTCAATAGTGGCCAGAAAATAGGACTCAATTCTGCTTTTTATCAAGGTTACGATAATTCTAATGATGGATCATTTAGAACCTTACCCGCCATTTCTGGAATTAATAATGTGTTTCAAACTCCGGTCACCACCCAATCCGGACATAACCAATGGGTTAAAGACAATGGACCCTTTTCCATCTTTATGCAAAATCGTCATGTCCCTATTTATGATGAATGGCGAGATATAGGTATGGATGCCGTAGTCTTCTCTAGCGATCAGAGTTATTGGGGCTATGGAGATATACCGAACAATTGGACCGCCACAATCATCAGAAGAATTTTAAGTGCAGATACAGAATGCCTAGTGACACTTTGGACCACTTCTGCCATCAACATTTTCTTCCAAGCTGGTACCGGTCGTGCACTTGGTTTGTCTTGTAAGCAGATCATGGATCACAATCTCAACAATCAAATTTTAGAAAAACCACAGGCTGAATGGGATACGCCAGAATGGTGGAATAGAACTCATTTCAATTTTTATGGAGATCCTAGCTTGAGGCTATTACAAACACATCCTGTTAATGCCTTAAGCCTTTCGGCGAATGATGACGGTGATGTAGTTATAAGTTTTGAATCATCTGAATTAGAAGATTACGAGCAATTTCACTTGTATAGATCCGATAGCGAATTCGGAAAATATGTTCGTCTCGGCAATCAAGTCATCAATGACAACAGCTTTGTAGTGGATGACTCCGAAATTGGAGATTGGTTTATGATCAGAGCGACAAGTCTAGTGACTACAGGTAGCGGTACGGTTTTAAATCCGAGTCAAGGTGTATTTATTCAGTATCTAGGAATTGATGAAGATGGAGATGGATTTTTAGCTGGTGATGATTGTGATGACACCAATGCATCTATTTTTCCTGGTGCCGATGAGATTCCGAATAACAACTTAGATGATGACTGCGATGGTGAAATCGATGAATTAGATAATGACGGTGACGGATTTAATTTTGATGTAGACTGTGATGACAACAATCCTAATATCAACCCTGATGCATTTGACATTCCTAATAACGGTATTGATGAGGATTGTATGGATGGTGATAATATCATCGAACCGGCTTGCGATGTATTTGATCAAGGTCCGTGGAATCAACTCAATGATGCTGGAGACTGTGCCAATAGTCCTGCAACAGCCCCATTTGAAGTATGGAGTAATGAAGCCTATATTATCTTGGATTTACAAGAGACAACGTATAACGTAAATTTCTGTGACAACTATGATCCTTCTTTGTGGGAAGCCTTAATTAGTGTCCATACTTATGACAATGACTCCAACACACTAGGCCATTTAATCACAGCTGCAGAAGGTTGTGAAATCAATTTTGACTTTTTAAATTCCTTTGAATATAGTGACGTCATGATTATCGTTTCTGATATTAATGATTGCACCGCTACATCCATGCAAGTCAATAACGGGACAATGATCATCACTTGTGTCGAAGCAGATATCGATGCTGACATGGATGGTTTTTTAGCATCAGAAGATTGTGATGATACGAATCCCGACATCTTTCCAGGTGCTGAAGAAATTCCAAACAATGGCATTGACGAGGATTGTGATGGGAGTGATTTAATGACTTCCGTCGAATGGTTAACCGCTAATCAAATCAATATATTTCCCAATCCAACTAGAGACTATTTGAATATAGTCTTCCCAGCATCCCTAACCATGGATTTGAGCATTATGGATGTTACTGGCAAAACAAAACTACATTACAAAAACATTTCTAATAAGGATCAAATAAACGTACAAGCATTTCCTGCCGGTATTTATTTTATTAGGATGCAAAAAGACAATAAAAGATTTGATTTCAAATTTGTAAAAAGCAACTAAGATGAAAAACATATTTACTAAAGAAGTTTCGGATGAAGTCATCGCTCGCATTAATAATCTAACCAACGAAACAAAAGGACAATGGGGAAAAATGTCTGTAGATCAAATGTTGGCTCATTGCAATGTTACCTATGAAATGGCTTTTGAAAACATACACAAAAAACCAGGCGCCATCGCTAAGTTCTTTTTAAAACTCTTTGTAAAAAATGCGGTAGTTAGCGAGAAACCTTATCCAAAAAATGGACAAACCGCACCGGCTTTTATCATTAAAGGGGATAGAGATTTTGAAAAGGAAAAAGATCGATTAATTTCTTATATCCAAAAATGTCAATCTTTAGGTGAAGCGCATTTTGATATGCGCGATTCTCATTCGTTTGGAAAATTAACGACTACAGAATGGAACAATATGTTTTACAAACATTTGGATCATCATTTGACGCAGTTTGGGGTGTAAGTACATATAAAAAGGCATTCGATTTAATCAGGATCTCAACATAAAAATTGGTTATATTCATGGCTAATAAAATAGACTGGTCATGAAAAACTTATTGCTACTATTCCTTTTTCTTTTTTGTGGATTTTCAACATTCGCGCAAAGCGAAAAATCAGAAAAAACAACTCCAGTATTTGAAAATGGTGAAGCACAAATTGTTGATGCCTTTAAAATAAGTAAAGACTGGATACGTCATGATCTATGGGTCGAAACTAACTTTGATTCTGACAAAGATGGGCGCCCAGATCGGATGCACGTTTCTGTGACTAGACCCAAACAAACGGATACCGAAGGTCTACAATTACCGGTAGTCTATAATACCAGTCCATATTTTGCGGGCGTAGCTGCAGATGAAGACGGTTTAATGTGGAATGTGCAACACGAACTCGGAGAAAGCACTTATGAGAGAGTTCATCCTGAAGTAAAACGTACTGGCCAACGCCCCGTGATTTCCAACGGACATTTAAAAGATTGGTTGCCTCGAGGATATATCGTAGTACATTCTTCTTCACCGGGAACAGGACTTTCTGATGGAGCTCCAACGGTAGGTGGCAGTAATGAATCCTTAGCACCTAAGGCAGTCATCGATTGGCTATGTGGCCGTGCTTTAGGATACACGGAAAGAGAAGGTGGTGAACCCGTAAAGGCATTTTGGTCAACTGGAAAAGTAGGAATGATCGGAACATCTTACAATGGCACCCTACCCTTGGCAGCAGCCTGTACAGGTGTGGATGGACTAGAAGCTATCATGCCGATAGCACCTAACACTTCTTATTATCATTATTATCGAGCCAACGGATTAGTCAGGTCTCCTGGTGGTTACCTCGGTGAGGATATTGACGTGTTGTACGATTTCATCCACAGTGGGAAAGAAGAAAATCGAGCGAGCAATAATCAGCGCGTTCGAGATACCGAAATGAAGAATGGAATGGATCGTATCACTGGTGATTATAATGATTTTTGGGCTGAAAGAGACTACCTCAACCAGATGCCTAATATGAAAGCTGCCTTATTGATGTCTCATGGTTTTAATGATTGGAATGTAATGCCCGAGCATAGCTATCGGATTTATAATGCCGCACGCGCTCAAGGTATACCATCTCAAATATTTTACCATCAAGGTGGTCACGGAGGGCCGCCTCCGATGAGCATGATGAACCGATGGTTCACAAGATATTTGCATGGAGTTGAAAACGATGTAGAAAAAGATCCAAAGTCATGGATCGTCCGGGTGGGAGACAAAAGATCAAATCCTACTTCTTATCCAGATTATCCGCATCCGGCTTCCGCCAATGTGGATTTATATTTGAATCCTGGAGCACCCATGCAAGGAAGTTTAAGTACCATTCAGGCTAAACACAAAGCACAAGAAACCATCATTGATAATTATAGTTTTGATGGGGAGTCATTGGCGAAAGCCGAATACACTAACCATAGATTAATATACACTACTCCTGTATTGCAAGAGGACTTGCATATTTCGGGTGTCCCCAAAGTAAAAATAAAATTGGCCTCCAATAAAGCCGCAGCCAATCTTTCGGTCTGGTTAGTTTCACTTCCGTGGAATGAAGGAAGAAAAAGTAAAATTACAGACAACATAATAACGAGAGGTTGGGCTGATCCTCAAAATCATAGTTCGCTCACTAAGGGAACACCATTAGAAAAAGGAACATTTTATGATGTGTCTTTTGAATTGATGCCGGATGATCAAATCATAAAGAAAGGGCAACAAATCGCATTAATGATTTTTTCTAGTGATCGAGACTTTACGCTTTGGCCTAAGCCAGGTACAGAATTGACTGTTGATTTAAGTGGAACGATGTTAACATTACCTGTAGTAGGCGGAATGGATAACTACAATAAAGCGACTAAATAGTCGTATAAAAACTAAAAGGATATTGTGAAGGAGATCATTGAACAATTAGACGAATTAGAAAAGGCCTCTGCTCCGCTGGAGCCGAACCAACAGGAAAGAGCCAATCTCTTAAATTCAATTCGCACCTACACGGAAGATTTTATTGAGCATCACGAAGAGCGCAAATCGTACTTCCAAAATCCCGAGCCGATCAAGGGATTAGCCATCAATGAATCCGGAATGTCGCTGTCCTCCATCTTAGAAGACTATCATCGCGAAGTGACTTTAAGAGGAATCAACCCTGCCTCAGGAGGACATGTGGGATATATACCAGGAGGTGGAATTTATACCGCGGCTCTTGCAGATTATTTAGCAGATGTGACCAATGAGTATGGCGGAATGTACTTTGGTTCGCCCGGTGCCGTCCAAATCGAACATGAGGTTTTAAACTGGTTAAAAAAGGTCTTTGGTTTTCCAGATTCTGCTGTAGGGAATTTACCCTCTGGTGGATCGATCGCTAATCTTATCGCATTAACTGCAGCCAGAGACAAATACGACATTTTAGAAAAACCCGTAAGTCAAGCGGTAGTATATTTAAGCGAACAAGTTCATCACTGTGTTCAAAAAGCTTTGAGGATTATTGGTTTGGGGAAAGTGACGATTCGATATATTGGATTAGATAATCGATCCCGATTAGATGCTGATCTTTTAAGAAACCAAATACAGTCAGACAAATCAGCGGGTTTAAATCCATTTCTTGTTATTGCCTCCGCGGGCACAACAGACACTGGAGCAGTAGACCCATTAAATGACATTGCAGATATTGCACAGAAAAACAAATTGTGGTTTCATGTAGATGCCGCTTATGGTGGATTCTTTATTCTTTGCGATCAAACCAAAGCTTTATTTAATGGAATAGAACGAGCCGACTCCTTAGTCGTTGATCCGCATAAAGGGATGTTCTTACCTTACGGTGTAGGTGCTGTTCTAGTCAAGGATGTAGAATCTATTTTACAAAGTCATCATTATGTGGCCAATTATATGCAGGATACTTACGATGACCATTTACCTTTAAATCCGGCCGATGTATCTCCCGAGCTAACCAAACATTTTCGCGCACTAAGGGTTTGGTTACCTATGCAAATTCATGGGATAAGCCCTTTTGTAGCATGCTTACAAGAAAAACTTTTATTGACCTACTATTTCAGAAAACGATTGAAGAATATCGGATTCGAGTTGGGTCCTAGTCCAGATCTCTCCGTAAGTTATTTTTGGTATCCTCAGCTAAAGGAGCAAAACGCTTTCAATGAGAAACTGATGAATTTAATTCATGAAGATGGAAGCGTCTTTTTGAGTTCGACCACCATAAAAGGAATGTTTGTCATTAGAATGGCGATCCTTTCCTTTAGGACAAAACGAAAGACCATTGACCGTGCCATGACCATGATTGAAACTGCCTTAAGTAAATTAAAGAGACCTTTCTAAAAATCATTTTATTAAATTTTTCAATACGCGCATAGGCCAAATTATACGCGTCAAGCATTCTTGGAATATTTAAATGTGTAGACATATTATAATTTTATGTAATATGTTTATATTTGTAGTACCACTCCCAAAGGCGAAAGAAAACTAATAATGAAAACTACACTTCTTTCAGCGTTTGCGGCTGTCTTAATACTTGCTGCGTGTCAACAGCACGAGGTTGTCTCGACCTTTGTAACACCAGAAACTTCTGAATATTTAGAAATTGAATATTTCGAAGTTTTTGAAGATAGAGAAATTGATCATACTCATTACGGCGTTTTTAAGGAAGGTGGTGATGTTTATAATTTAAACGAAGATCAATCAGAGCTACTTAGAAAAACGTTTAAAAGTGGTTCAATTCTCGGGGTATATACGCATGACATCCAACAATTTTTACGATCAGAGATTAGCCTAGATGAAATCTTCTTCATTGGATCTATTAATAGAAGTCCGGGCAGTGGCCCAAAAAATCAGTTGGTTGTAATAGTAGACATGCCATTTTACCAAGTTTCGTGTAGTGATGAGCAAATAGAATCATTTTGCTTTAATCCAGATGTTTCGACCAAATCTTTAAGTACATATTATGATTATCACAGTGATGGTCAAGTGTCTTTTTTCGGTGAGGTCGTGAGAATTAATATTGAAAGTAATTTATATCAGTTTGGCGCTATCATGTCTGCGAGTAATGCGCAGCTGGCCTATTTAGGTTATAACATTCATGATTATGATTACGTGACATATTTTACACCTGATGTTTCTAATTACGCTGGAGCGGCTTTTCTCGGTGGTAAATTTGCTCAGATTGATGTATGTAGTTCAAAGTCTGTACTGATTCATGAAATAGGTCACAATTTAGGAATGAGCCATGCGGGCAAACAATTCCCGGGTGACTCACATTCCAGTTATGGGGATTGTAGTTCGCCTTTAGGATGTTCTTTCACAGAGATGAATGGTGCACACAGATATCAGATGAATTGGATATCAACGAGTGAAACGGAATTCATTACAGATGTAAATAATGAAATTAAGATAGAAGCATTAGAGAAGGTAGCTACTAATGGGGCCAAGTATCTTGCATTGTTAAAGGACTATAATATTAACTATACCTTATTTATATCTAAAAGGGCACCTTCTTTTATCAGTGTTGATTTGGATAATGAATTTGTACATTCTCTTTCCATACATAAAGTACATACTAATAGTTCTGTAACGACTCTGGTTGGATTAATTGGAGAAGGTGAACACTATTATGATCCAACTTTTGATAAAAAAATAACACATGATGGGTTTACCATTAATGGAGAAATCATTGTGAGGGTAAAATAGGCATTTTAAGTTCAAGGATTGGATTTCAATTTCCCTATCGAAAAAGAGACGATTAACCAAGCCTTTGCCTAAGTATAATCGCCTCTTGAATAATTCTCAATTAGAGAAATAGGGTTCTGCAAATCGCATTTGCGATAATGAAAAGTTGTCTATTTAAGTGTGTTACAGGGTGTAAGCATTTTCATTAATACTTTAAATTTAGAATACTAAGCACGTTTACAACCGTCAACAACATGTCTATTTCATTCAAATCCTTCGTTAAAACAGTCAAAATAATAAAATCGGGCTCCATGTTTAAATGGAACCCGACTGAACGAAATAGTTCCCAAGTTTATCAATTGGTTAGGGCGATTTTATTTCGCTTGAAAGACAATTATGAGAATAGTAAAACCAATAGTACCACTACTATTATTTAAGTTTAATAAAGCTAAAATCCTGAATTTCTTGATCTGAAATAAACCTTACTCTATAGGAGCCGGCCGGTATTTCTGAAATATCAATTTGTTTTTCTAGCTCTTCTATATCCTGAATATTTTTTAGAAATGCTGTTTTTCCATCAGTTCCAACAATTTCAATCTTTAAATCTTTTCCAGTATAAAATGAAGACATGGAGTAATTCAATGTATTAATAGCTGGATTAGGATAGATCGTCATTTCTGCAGGATCAATACAGTTAATTGACACTGATCTTATTTCAAAGATTTCCGAATGACCATCTAAATCAACTTGCTTAATTCTATAATAGATCTTTCCATTATAGCCTGCGATTTCTTTATCACTATAAGCATAATGGTAAAAACCATTGTGATCTGGTTGGTTAGGTTGGACAAAATTGATTTTGTCAAAATTCATTCCATTAAAAGATCTAAGAATTTCAAATCCACTATTGTCCGTTTCATTTGTAGTCATCCAAGTCAATTCATTCTCCTCACAATCAATGTTTTTTGCATCAAATGCAACTAATCTTACAGGTAAAACTAGCGATACTCCCATTTGAGTCGCTTGGCTATCGTTTAAGGCATCATTTGAAAATGCCTCAGGACAAGCGTCTGGAAATATAGGTAAATCTGGGAATACGGTAATGTTAGAATTACTCACCACTGGGTTTGCACAGTCCGTTACTGTATTTGCAGTTACCGTCACTTCAATATCTCCACCATCTACAAACCATGGCATTGGATTAGGAGGAATGTTTACCCCTATATCTCTATTAGATACACCAATTAATTTTCGATTACCGGCATCATATGTCCAATCAAAATCTGAACCGGTCGTACCACCAACAGTCATGGCATCTACTACACCATATTCATCTGTTAGAGGCAACTGGATATTGATCGCCCAACTACCAGCTGGAGCCATACAAGAACCAGATGCGGAATTAAAAGACCAATTAACTGTTAATAAAACTGTATTTCCTTGATCGGTACATGCACTAGCAAAACTCATTGAGGTGATTTCTGGATCACAATCGCCAGTTTCACATTGTGCATTGATATCTGTCAATGTAAATAACGTAAAAAGCGAGATTAATAAATATTTAATTTTCATGGCTAAATTATTTCGTCAGTTTGGTGGAGGGGCAAAGCCCCTCCACTTTAAAATGTTTAGTATTAATTAATAAAGAATGTTCCTTGGGAAACGTTATTATCATCTTGTACATCACCGCCTGTTCCAGTGATAATCTGTCCTGTCGTACCGAAGGTAGAACCCGGTACTCCAGTTGCTTCGAAATTCAATCCAATCGAACTTAGACCACCAGCGGGAATCGAAACTCCAGCTTTAGTTGTACAAACAATGGTATTGGCAAAGAATAGGAAATCCCAATCAGGATTATCTACTGCTATACCGCCAAACACATTGGCTGTTGTCATATTAGGATCAAGTGTGGTTATCGCTGCAGTATTACCAGGAATACTAATTGAAAAAGTAACCGGTGAATCTGTAGCTTCAGATCCAATATTCTGTATAAAGAATACTGCATCTCTATCTAGTCCAGGGACAAATGCAAAGGCATCAATCAAGAATGTTGGTGTCAATTCGATATCTGCAGCACAATCTCCTGTTACGGTGATATCAAAGCTACACTCAGTACTGTTTCCTGATGCATCCGTTGCAATATATGTTACTGTAGTTGTCTCCCCTACTGGGAATTCATCCAGTGGATTATGTGAAGCAGTAAATGTGAACTGATCACAAGGATCACTGATTGCAGGTGGTGTCCAATTGACTGCTAACACACAATCTCCTGCTGGAGCTGCTATGGTTATATCCGATGGACAACTATTAATTACTGGACCGTAAGTATCTTCTATACTTACTGTAAAGTCGCATGTATTAATATTACCATTTTCATCTTCCACTGTTAGCGTAATTAGGTTGTCACCAACTCTTAAGTCCGTTCCAGAAAAGTCAAACATAAGTGTACTTGGGTTGTAAACAATCGATACAGGTCCTGTATTCGAACTAGTACTTCCAGTTACAAGTACTGCACTTGCAGATACTGTTAAATCAGCATCAGCAGTACAATTGTCGGTAATCGATAAACTAACATTATAGTCCGCTGTACAATCATCCGCCGAAGCCGTCTGTATAGTAACGTCCGCTGGACAAGTTAAAACCGGATCAACGTTATCTTCAATAGTCACACTACACATCACTGTGTTGGTATTTCCACTAGCATCTGTTGCCGTCAACATCACCATTTGCACTCCGATATGAGAACAATCGAATATTGTTTCAGGACTTGTTTCCACAACTCCTGCGCAATTATCTGTACTGCTTCCGTCACCTAGTGCATCTGCTGCTAAGGTCACTTCGCCATTCGCGTCAAGCTGCAACACTACTGCCG
>JAHDBI010000038.1:0-1899 GCA_020630475.1 Saprospiraceae bacterium | reverse complement strand
CAGTGGTGAAATCAACACAATTATCTGTTGTACCTGCAACAATATCTGTGCTGTCTGCAGATGTTAATGTATAATTACCCATGGCATCCAGACTGACCGTAATGTCATTACAAACAGCTACTGGTGGAATAGATTCCACAACAGTAACATTCACTGTGCAATCATTGCTATTGCCACAAGGATCTTCAACGGAAATTGTTACACTAACTGGGCTAGCGGTATCTGAGCAATCGAAATTGTTGATGTCAGAAGAATATGTCAATTGCGTGGCATCATCTGCGCATTCATCGGTCGCACCAGATGCTATCATCATCATATCTGAAGTAGTTAATGTATAATTACCTGCTGCATCTAAGTTAACTGTGATATCATTACATGTACCTAATTCAGGTGCTGTGTTGTCTTCAATAGTGATGATCTGGACGTAGTCAGCTGTATTTCCACAACCGTCTGTAGCTAACCATGTACGAGTAATCGTACCAGTATATCCACCACAACCCGATAGATCTTCAACATCAGTGTGTGTTACAGTAGGACCTACTGAACAATTATCACTAGCTGTAGCTTGACCTGTATTTGAAGGATCAGTTGGTAGAGATACCATTCCAAAGAAAATATCTGCATCATATATAATGAATACTAAATCATTGAAATTATCTGTATCCTCTAACTCAATTTCTAGAGAAGTAATGGGTGCGTGAACTGAGAAATCATAAGCCATGATGTCTGCATCACAAACACCTGTCGCTACAGTCGAACCATTTACAACTAAATTGAATAAATACCAATCACTCGCTCCACAATGGAATGCTCCTGTTGGAGAGTTGTAATGATTTTCAAAATTATTGAAGTTGATATCATTAATATCATCCGTAGCACAGCTTAAATCAATAACAAATGTACTACCAACACTTCCTGCTGTACCACCATCTGTAGCACTCTGTGTGTCAGAAGTGTTACACATAGGAATCGCTGGATTACCACACTCTACGGTAATTGCCGGTGGAGCGAAGGTAAACATCGGATCTATTTGATCATCAATTGTAATTGTATGACTACATGTATTACTGTTTCCAGAAACGTCCGTTACAGAATATACTCTCGTGTAAGTCTTAGGGCAAGACAACATGTCCTCGACTTCAGATTCTAGTTTAAATGATGTCAAGTCTAATAGACAGTTATCATTTAATACACCACCTGCATTGACAAAATCGTCTGCTCCTGCTGCACCATCGGCAAAAGGTGGATTCTCTAAAATATCACATGAACCCATTTCCGATGGAGGACAAGTAATTGTCGGAATAGCATTATCAACAATCGTAATGGTAAACATGTGTTCAACATCATTACCACAATCATCCGTAGCAGTTATTGTGATATCATTTGTTCCCACTTGGAATGTTCCTTGCCAGAATAGTCCTAGATCGAACATGATAATTGGGTCACCACCTTCAGTTGTAGAAACAATTGACAATGCCGGAGTGCTACAATCGTCCATAGCAGTTGGTTTTAAGATTGGAATAACTAAATCACAATCATTAACACCACCTGTCAATTGATACGTTTCACTAGTAGGTAAGGTAGTTCCATCGTAAGTTGGATCATCTTGATCGCTTCCTGTATGGGTGATCGTTACATTGAAGTCATTCGCTACACAACCATCACTGATCGTATACGTTCTTTCTAAACTCCAACTACAGTTGTCACCTGTTAAGCTCTGACTTACAAACGTCGCACTTACTGTTCCGCAATCATCTGTGTAAGCCGCTTCAATCGCTGCTTCATCATCTGATACTAATACCGCTGCATCGATCTCTGTCTCATCTGCACAAGTGTTCACCATCGTCTCGCCTGCTGGGGTTGTTCCAGTTGCTGGATCTTGGTCACTACCTGTATGAG
>JAHDBI010000037.1:11753-32385 GCA_020630475.1 Saprospiraceae bacterium | reverse complement strand
ACTTTTTTCAGAGTAATCTTAGCACCGAAACAAAGAATAAGCAAGCCACAATCACCGCATCCGAAAGAGTAGAAGCAGATCAAGAATTAAACACCAAATTGGATTTCTTCTCTGATATGGCTGGAGATAATATGGCTGTGAAGGAGAAAGAACGAATTTTGGACAATGAAAATTCTAAAGAAAGTAAAATTTCAATTGGTGAGCAAGTAAAACGTTTTAACCAAGGACTAAGATCACAGGGTAAATCTTCCACAGAGATTCTCGAATCCCTTTTGGCAAAATATGAAAATGAAGAAGCAGTCTCTGTTTGGGTGGAGAACTGGAAGAACTTTTTACGATTGCAGGCGTTTGCGGAACGGAAAGCGCCCAAAGAGAAGAAAGTTATCGCGCAAATTATTGCGAATGCTAATTTTGCAAGTGAAACTTCGTTTACTGAAACGCTGATAACCCTCTCTGAAAGTAATGAACTTTCTGACTCAACAAAACAGGAATTGTTAAAAGAATTTAAGGGGTATGAGATCATCTCTGTTTCCGAAATGGATAAGGCACTGAAAAAGGAAAAGAATCGTCAACAGGAAATTGGGAGAATGATTTTACAAAAATCTTCGAAAATAGAGACGATAGAAAAGGAAATCTATGACTTGGAACGAAAACTAGAAAATCAAAACCTCAACCCTTCCGAAAGACAGCGTGTAGAGGCAAAAGTGAAGCAGAAATCGAAGAAGATCAAAAAGGTAAAAAATTCAATTGCTGAACTTAAAGTCAATCAGAAAAAGGAAGTTGCTATTTCACTTAGAGATAACTTCACAGCGGTGTTAAATAAAAATGGCAGTCGGAGAATTCGTATTTCTCCCACCAATTTTGAAATAACCTTACCGAGCAACCGCTTACCATTTACGAATAAGAAAAACATTCGAAGCGTGAATTTAGCGCTTGCGTTTAGGACGTTGAAAGCATTTGGAATGACGGACGAGTTCTTTATGCCCACGTTGGCACATGGCAATGTGCCGAGTAAAAAGCATCGAGATATGGGGCACACAATTCTGAAAGGACTTGGATTTAACGATGATCGAATTTTGAGTAATGAAGAGATTAAGCAACTGGATAAAGATTTGAAAAAGTTGAAAGTAATCGCTCCAAAGGAATCAGGGGAAACCTGCTTAAGACTTCTTGGGATTTATAACAAAGATGAGCAAATAATTGATGGGGGTCGTTTAAGTGTTGTATTGGGATTGATTCGTGAGAATAGGAGGATATCGAATGGATTATTTAAAGAGAAGTTAAGACAATTAATGTCGTGCTCAATGAATTACTTTTGAAAATCAGAGGAAGGTTTATTTGCTAAAATCCCCTTTGCTTATTTCAACATCCAAAAGTTATTTGGACATTTATAAAAAGTTTAAAAGTTAGATTTAGAGATTAGCATAAATTAAAAATTAGGTGTTCCTGAATCAGGTAAAATTTTTGGAATATCCACTTTAATGAATAAAGGCATAGGGTAATCAACCCCCAATAAAAGAGCTTCGCCCGATCCTAATGTCGGTAAGAATTCAGACAAATTTCCGCCAGATGGTGACGCAGAAATAATTGCTTCTTTGTCCTTTACATTAATTAATCGATGTGAAATTATTGCTCCCACTTGATTCAATGTTCCTAGAGGGATATCCCGCGGAACTTGTGTACAAATACAAAGAAACAATCCATACTTCCGACACTCTTTTGCAATCAAATCATACGAATCTAATTTTTTTGTTTCAAAAAACGGATCAGCTATTTGTTTATTTAAAAATTGATGAGCTTCGTCCAAAATTAGTACCATTGGCTTGTCTTGAAATTCTCTTTTCCTCGCCCTTAGTAGTAAATAACGTCCTATAGAATTAGCTAATATTTCTCTAGCTTGAAAATCAAAAGGTACGTCACTGAAATCTAAACGTAACACATACTCCTCATCGGAGCTATAAAATTGATCTATTATTTTCGTGATATCCTTAGTATTGTCTATGTCCTCATCAAAGCCAAATATATTATTGTACTCAGGTGTAGAAATAATGTTATTAATTCTCGAAATCAGGGTAATACAATTGCTGATATCATTATCATTTTGCCCCCCATAAACTGAAGTGTCTGGCCTATTAGATGTACCACCATTTGTCCAAATGCATTCCTTTCCTATTTGCTTAGCCAAATTTTTAATATCAAAATCACACTTTCCGTTTTCAATTTCTTTGGTATTCTTATAATAAAATACTTCGTATGCTCTTTTGTGGGAATTGCTTTTTATCACAATTCCATCATTTATAAACAGTGTATTTTCTCCTTCAACAATATTCTCATAATTGTTTATTCGTGCCATTTTCAATGAACGAATAGCTTCCAATAATTTGGGAGCTTGAACTCGCCCTGAAGGTTTTAATAAGATAAATAAATCATCAAGGGAGAGATTAGAATAGTGAAAGTAAGAATTCTCACCACCTAAATCAATCGACTTTACATTGTCGTTAACTGCGTAGTTTTTAAACTCCCCTGTCGCGTCTATTAGAATCGTTTTTGTTTTATTGAGTATGAGATTCTCAATTAATTTTGAAACAGTATAACTCTTTCCACCACCTGTTGTTCCTACAATGGCAAGATGCCTTCCTAATAACGATTGCTGTGTAACATTAACCTTACAATTATCATAAGATAGAATTGAACCTAGTTTTACCTGAGGAACTCCTTTAACAATGTCTTTCGATCCAAAATTCGTAACAAATTCCTGTACAAACTCTGAATTACATGAATATACCTTGTTTCCAATTTTTGGATAATTTTTAAATGTTCGATGAGCTTTTTTTGGGTTAGAATTCTTAAATATTAGTAGTATTTCAAGTCTGCCGTTCGGATAAAACTCTTCATCATCAAGAATTTTTTCAGTCACCTTTTTCCTATCCGAATCAGTGATGCTTACATCTATAAGTCGACAAAGAAAACCATGGTTTTCAGATTCAATTATTAAGTAACTACCAATTGATCCAGAATCGTACTTATCACCTCCGTATAAGTAACTTTGAAGTAATTTGGGATTGGGAAAATGTACCTTCGCAAATTGAGGAAACACCTGAGTAACATACCCAACAAACAATTGATGATTATATGGACTATGATTAATCATCCTCAAACTGGTTTAATTGTGTGTAACTAGAATTGTCAGGATAATTGGAAACAAATTCAGCAAAACTTTCAGAGATGAGTAAAACATTTCCGTGACTTTCACTAAGTTTTATAAGATTTGCTATAGGCTCTGTTGAATCATTTATGCTTCGCTTTATGACCACTAAAAAGAAATTAGGATTTCTTTTAACGGCTTCCATAATAGCATTGGAAATATGCTTGTCATAAAAACTAAAACCAACGCTGATAAGAATACTATCCTCTTTTCTCAATTCTCCATTAAATCTACTCATCATTTCGAAGAATGGATTTTCATAGGATTGCTCAAACTTTGAAGAATTAGGGTAAATTATAAGAGGTGAGGTAATCTTAGATGGATCTTGTGAAATTATTTTAGAATCTAACATCTCCCATGACAAAGATCCATGAAGCTTAAAAAACTTCAATACCCTTGGGATAAAACTCTCCTCTGAGTTGAGCCTTGTTTTTTCTCTATGAACAAGATCCCAGTCAAAGAGGCTACTATTAAATCTTCTCTTTATCGAAAAACTGAACCCATCTATTAGGATTGCTCCAATACGTTCGGCAGCTTGTTCGAAAAGAGTATCGTAATTTAATGTAAAAACCTTGGCACGAGGTAACGAAGGATTTCTTTTTAGAATTTTACTTAGCAAAGATGTGTGAACGATTCTTGCACCTAAATCAAGTGTACATTCTCTAACAATAATGGCTTTGATCTTATTAAGCGTAACATCAATATCTGCCATTAAGAAAATCCTTGCATTTTCAGCTTGAGAAAGTAGATCTTCTAAATTGATTTTGGCTATATCCTTGAATTCAAATTTAATTGAGGAAGCAAATTTTTCTAACTCATCTTTGGAAACTTCTTCAATTACGATATTTAAAAGTTGATTCATTGTCTTTCCTAAGGTCTCTCCATCAATGGATGTACCCGCCCCCGAAAGAATAGAAAAATTTCTATAGGTTTTCTCTAAAATATTTTTATAAACTCGCCTTGCCTCCTTCGTAGCCTTTTGTTCCAATACATCTAAAACCTCAGAGGTTTCTTTTTCTCCATTAAAAGTTAAAAGTTCGTATTGCTTTGGGTCACCATCTATTTCTGTTAGCCGAACTTCTTTTTCTCCGAGCTTAATATATATCTTATCCATAGTTTTACTTTAATGCATAATTCTCAACAGCCTCAATTAGCTTGATAATAGGTAGAAAGACGGTTTAAGCAAAGATACTTTTTATTTAAAGAAGATTAACGTCTCACAGCAGTAGTTATTCCTTAGTTCATCAATCCTTCATCAGTAAATGAGTAATAACCTTGCGATGTAATAATTAAATGGTCAAGTATTTTAAGATCTAACAATTTTGCGCCTTTGACTAATCTTTTTGTTAATGCCTCATCCTGTTTACTTGGTCTTAGGTTTCCCGATGGATGGTTATGTGATAAAACGATGGATGAGGCTTTTCCAATGAGTGCTGAAACAAATACAACCTTTGCGTCTACAACGGTTGCTGAGTAGCCTCCTTTAGAAATGTTTTGCATGCCAAGAACTTTATTTGCTCTATTTAAAAGAAGGATATTGAATTCTTCAACGATTTCCATTTGATCGCTCCAGTTTGCAGATAAAATCTTGTAAGCATCTTGTGAAGTTGCAATTTTTAAATCTGAGAGTGGGTGCTTATGTGCATAATTCAAGGTTAACTCAGTAACTTGATTGTCTAGTTTAAAGTCATTATTCATTTTCAGAGATTGATTCATAATTCTTCAATTTATTATGCCACTTCTTCCTTTCTAAAAAATCTGAATAAGCCAAGTTGGAGACTTGTACTAGCTTGGTATTTCGGATTAAGAAAGAGATTTGTGGGCTAAATAATTGATGAAGAATTAGAATCTCAAAAACTTAAATTGACGAATTAATTAAGGGATGATATGATGAACCCGAAGGTTGTTAATTCACTCTTCGAATTCCAAGTGACAAATTGGCAATTGCCTCTCTATGATTGGTAAAACAAGGATTAATTTAGGTGGAATTCACCTCATAACCCGAAGGTCGCAGGTTCGAATCCTGCCTCCGCAACCAATTGACTGTCAGTGACTTGTGATTCTAAGATTAAACTCTTGTAAAATTAGGGTTTACGACCTTCGGGCTCGCCATGTAGTCGCAGAACCATGTCAAATCTCCGAATCGTTCACGAAAAATATTGCAATTACGCTCTTGCATTTAAGGGCTTGACTCCTCGTACAATTCAAGGGTACAGAGAAGTTTTTAACTATTTTGTAAAAGCGATACATGTTGAAAAATTGTATGAGGTAAATCAGTTTATGATTGAAGATTGGTTGATGCATGGAAAGCTAGAAAAAGATTGGAGTGCCAAAACCATTAGAAATAGACTTCTTGCGCTGCGGAGTTTTTTTCGCTGGTGTCGAGAACGTCAACTTATCCAAAATGATCCTACAGAATTTATCCCCAAACCAAAACTTCCAAAATCTCTTCCTAAATCCTTGTCACTCAATGAGGCCGAAAAGCTATTAGATTGGACTCGGCATATACGTTACTATTACAAGTTTGAGAAAAATAGGGCGATTGCCATAATATCTATGTTTCTCTATACAGGTATTCGTATAAATGAATTATACAACCTAAAGATGAACGATGTCAAGTTAGAGGAAAAGATTTTAATGGTTATTTGCGGAAAAGGGCAAAAGGATAGAAAGATTCCTCTTAATTACAGCCTTATACAAACGCTAAAAAAATACCTTATTGATCGTGAAAAGAGAAAAGTAGAATGTCCTTACTTTTTTGTTTCGCTCAAAACAGATCAAAGAATGAGTCGAAATGTCGTTAAGCGATTGGTGATAAAATTGCGTGAAAAATCTGGGATATACTTTTATCCGCATATCCTTCGGCACACCTTTGCAACTCTTATGCTTGAAGGAGGCTGTAACCTATATACATTAAGTAAATTAATGGGACATAGTGATATAAAAACTACAACCATTTATCTTGGAACTTCTACCTTGCATTTACAGGCAGAAATATGCAAACACCCTTTATAACAAATGTAATTTTTGATAAGATTCTTTTAGCTTTTCTTTAGAAATAGAAACGTAAATCTGTGTAGTTGAAATATCTGCATGTCCTAAAATACCTTGGAGCATAAAAGGATTTAAATTTGCTTCAATAGACATTTTCCCCATTGTATGACGTAGCATATGTGGCGTTACCTGAAAACCACATACTCTCTTTAATTTGTTAAAAACGGCATAAAGATTTTTGGCGGTAAGTTGACTATCTGAACGCACGCTCGAAAAAAAGAAGCGAGTCCCCTCTTTCTTAGCCGCTAAATAAGATTTTAAATATGGCATAAGATCAAAATGAATAGGAACAATTCTATCCTTACTCCCTTTTCCTTTCCTAATAGTAATTTCAAATTCATCAAGATTAACTTCATTCGATTTAAGGTTTAATAATTCCGACAACCTCATACCTGTAAAAAGAAATGTTCTGATTATTGTGCGATTTCTTTTTGCCTCCAAATCATTAAACCATGCAAATGTGTCAACGTGGAGTAATAACGTATCAACTTGCCTTTTGGTAAGACAGCGAGGTAAGCATTTTGGAATCTTGGGTTTATCAATTTTTTCAACTGGATTAACGTGTAAGTATTCATAGCGGATGCAAAAATCAAAGAAGATTTTTAAATACTGCCTTTTATTTCTAAAAGTTCTATTACTCCAGCACCTTGTTTCTTTTTGCTCATACAAGAATAATCGAATGTTGTTTGTTGTAGCAGACTTTAAACTTGGTATGTTCCCCTGTTTAATTAATTTTTCAACTGTGGCGATAATCTCCTTTGTAGTTCTCGAGGTAATTCCTTTTTCTAAAATGGCGTACCTTTTGAATATTGCCAAAAGAGAGACAAGCTGCATTTTTAATGTGGAGGTTAATAAATACTATTATAAAAAAACAAAACGTGTAAACACGAATTAAAAAAGCACATTTTTCATTCTTGTTTTGACTTTCCGATGTGATAAAATCAGGCGAAGGCTTTTCCGAAAGGGAAGGCCTTTTTTTTATTCCTAATTTTTCACAACATGAAAAATCTAATTACTATTAACAAGACCCTAAAGTCTCGTTTACATTGGTTTAACCTCGGCCAAGGGGCTAAACTCAATCTTCAAGAAGCGGAGTATCCCCTACTCTGTTTTATTTGGCACTCCTATCTCGATGATTCCTCTTGCATAAGCGGTGATATTAAAAAGCTAGAGCAACTTATTTTTTGAACCCTCGAATGCACTAGTGAATGATCCCAGTGTTATAGTTCAAAGGGTACCATAGAAAAATTAAGTCATTGTTCTGATCTAGTACTTAATTTTGGAATTGTGCGAGATATAGTTAAGATCTGTCACCAATTATAGCTGCATTAATCTCATCAAGAGCGGATTCATCAAACTTATCTAAGTAGGTTTGAGTCGTACTTTCTTTTTCGTGTCCAAGCATTTCTTTGATTTGTGCAACTGGAATGCCTGCCCTTTTAAGGGTGGTAGCAAAAGTATGCCTCGCCCAATATGAAGTAATTGGGGGAGAAATCCCCTCTTGTTCTGATAATGCCTTTAATGCTTTGTTGTAGCGTTTTAGTGCATTCTTGGCAGAACGATACTTTTGTGCCTCACTCATTTCTGTATCAAGGATTCCAAAAATATAATCGTTATTGCCAGAGACTAACCTGTATTTATCGAGAATTATCTGTAAAGGTTTAATGACACCAAAAGAGTATTCTTTATTCGTCTTTCTTCTGACATAGGTAATTCGATTTTGAGAAATATCTTCCCACTTAAGGTAGGCTAAATCAATAAAGGAAATACCCCACATAAAGTACGAAGCAAAAAAGTAGTCTATAGATCGTTTTTGCCAACCATTATTCGGTGTTGCTTGCTTTAGTTTCTCAAGGTCTTTTTTAGGAATAACTCTTTTGCTCGTTTTCCTCGTTTTGATTTTGTAATAGTAAAATGGCACATGGTCGTAAGAGAGTAACTTACTCTTTTTAGCTTTATTAATAATAGCCCTAATTCCTCGCATATAAACTGCAAGACCATTCACGCTATTTTCCGCTGTATTATGAGAATAATACCAAAGCTCATATTTTTTTAGCCAATTATAATCAATCTCTTCCAGGGGAAAGTCTTCATCTCTATTTCTATAAAATTTTACAAATCGTTTAATGCTTGCCGAAATCTGTCGGTAGTATTTAGCCGTTCCTATTTTCTGCTGCGCACTTAAATTTGCAATAATTTGATTTATAAAAACGAAAGTATTTGTTGTAGTTTGGGGCTTTACAATCAAGGCTTTTATTTCTGACCTTTTCATGTTTTCGCTAATCCGTCCTTGATCCAGAAGTTCATTTAACGCTTCTAAGAATTTACTTTCTTGAACTTTCAGCTTTTTTGTTAATCGGGCACTATTTCCTTTCCATGATTTTTTTATAGATTTTGCAGACTGATTCCAATCCTTTTCTAGTATTGATTCCCCCGTTGAAAAATCTATAGTTCTTCCATTAAGGATTATTCGAACTTTTAGCGGATACGTACCGTCTTTTTTAATTCTCCTTTTATCAAGAACAAGCTTCGACGATACATACCATTTTTGAGTCATAGCCAAATATTTGCGTATAGTTTGCGTGTAAAAAATGAAACTAAATATACAACGTTGAAATCAAATAATCAATTTACTATTGGTTTACAGCCATTTATATATAGAAATAATGAAATTGTTCCAATTTGAACCTGACTGTTAATCAGAGGGTCCAAGGTTCAAGTCCTTGAGGGAGCGCAAAGTCCTTTTCGTTTACGAAGAGGACTTTTGTTTTTTAAGCCTTTGTGCAGCGATTTCTATTTTTTATGGATTTAAATAATAGACGAATGATCTAAGTACGCTTCGTATTTAAGACATTTATAACCAGCATTTTATCTTATATTCACTTTAAGCTAAACGAGAAACATGAAACCCTTTTTTACACTCTTACTGTTTTTTGGATTAACGGTTAATTCAAGTGCACAAAATTGTCCCTCTGGGGAAGTTGAAGTACAAATCAATATTTTAACAGATCAATATGGTTACGAAACATCCTGGAGTTTAGTGCAGGATGGTCAAGTGTTGTTTCAGGTTGAAGCAGGTACCTTAGGAAATAATGAACTTTATGAAGAGACCTTTTGCATAACAGAGGAGAATTGTACAACATTTTTAATTGAAGATAATTTTGGTGATGGTATTTTTTCTCCTGGATATTATCAAATTTTAGTTGATGGAATCGAAATCGCCAATGGTGGTGCTTTTGGTGATAAAGAAGAGATTTCTTTTAATTGTATTCCAGGAGAAACATGTACATCTCCTAATGTTATCTCAGAGGGTATTCATGATACTCCATTCATCGATGTATTTTATGTGTTTTCACCAGACTCTTCAGGAAGATATGAGATTAGTACTTGTGGAAATCCTTGTGATACCAAGATTTATATCTATGAAACTTGTGTTGGGATAGAGTTTGATGATTCTAATGAAGGCACGCTTTATTACAATAATGATAATGAAGAATGTAATCTTCAAGCGAGATTAGAAGTAAATCTTTATGCGAATGAAAACTACTACATTCGAATTGGCGATGTTAATGATGATTGTATTTCAAGTCAAGTACAATGGAATCTTGAATACGCAGGATTAATTCAGGGTTGTACAGATCCAACAGCCTGTAATTATAATCCACTAGCGCAGGAAGATGATGGTTCTTGTATTGATTTTGGTTCTCCAGAATGTACTGGCCCAGACTTGAGTATGAACGAAGCTCTATTAAGGAGTTCTATATATGTTGATCAAATCAATAATACGGATGAGTGCTATGTCCTAGAAGGCTGTTTGCAAGGTTTAGGTGTTAGAGATATTATCCGTTTTACAACGGAGATCGCGAATATTGGCGAATTGGATTATTTAATTGGAGAGCCACAAGCAAATCCTGATCAATTTACTTACGATAATTGCCACAACCATTATCACTATGATGGATACGCCGAATATGTATTGTACGATGACAATAGTAATGTAATTCCAATTGGTTTTAAAAATGGATTCTGCGTGCTTGATTTATGGTGCCCGGTAGGAGGAATGGCGCAATTTGGTTGTTCGTATATGGGTATAACCGCAGGTTGTACGGATACATATTCTTCATCTTTAGATTGCCAATGGATTGATGTAACAGATGTGCCTGATGGCGAATATATATTAGCGACTAAAGTGAATTGGGACTTTGCACCTGATGCTTTAGGGCGTTCCGAGAAGGATACTTTAAACAATTGGGCGCAAGCCTGTATATCATTCTCAAGAGCTTCAGGTTCTTTGGAAGTTGAAGTTTTGACAGAGTGTGAACCTTATGTTGATTGTGCAGGAGTTTTATATGGAAATTCTGTACTTGATTGTACTGGGGAGTGTGGAGGATCGGCTTTGATGGGAGATGTTGATGCGGACGATGCAAGAACAGAGGCAGATATCTTTAATTACTTACAATTAGCGCTTTTGGAATCTGAAGCTAATCCATGTAGTGACTTGAATGGAGATGGAATTATTTCTGTATACGAAGCTGCACTACTATCGAATTGTTTGATATATGGAATTGGACATCAACACGAAGTTGGTAGTGCGGGTCACGATCATTGTTCTTTTCCATCTGGGGTCTTAAACGAATCTCAAACTGTATCCTTTACTTTAGGTGCTTTTAATCCAGATGAAAAATATTTTGATATAGAGGTTGAAAATCCAAATTCAAGTATCGTCGCTTATCAATTTGAAATGTCCGGTTTACAGATCAACAGTGTCGAAAATTTGGTTCAAAATCCATGGTTTGAATCTGACGTTTCCTTTCATGATGATATGATTATTGGTATTTCGAAAGTAGATAGTGTCATTTTTAAGTCTCAAGATTGGCAATCTATTTTGAGAGTTTATTACGACGAATTAACCTCTAGTGAAGTTTGTATTGAACGAATTATAGATGTAGTCAACAAAGATTATCATCAAGTTTCTCATGCATTAATTGAACCATGTGTTGATGTATCTAATGTTAATACCAATGATTTAACTTTAAGTTCGTCTCTAAAGGTCTATCCTAATCCATTTAACGATCAAACAACTATATATTTTGACAATAATGGAGATAATAAATTTGTTCTCGAAATTTACGACCTGAATGGAAAGCTTATTAAATCCCAAAATAGCATCCATAATCATAAGATAGTTATTCGTAATGAAGGGATGACAGATGGCATGTATATGTTCAAGTTACAATCTAAGAATGCCACAGCTCAAGGAAAATTAATGCTGAAGAAGTGACAGTTATCGCAAGTATTATGATTGTAATCATTAAATTCGTGCAAAATTTTTGACATGAGTTTATTGACCATCGGAACTGTTGCATTTGATACCATCGAAACACCTTTTGGAAGAGCGGAGCGTGTAGTAGGAGGGGCCTGTACGTATATTTCGTGGGCAGCATCATATTTTACGAATGATATTAATCTGGTTTCTATAGTTGGAGACGATTTTCCAGATGATGAGATTAAGGCACTAGAAGCAAGAGGTGTGAACATGGAGGGATTGGAAATTGTTGAAGGAAAAAAATCTTTTTTCTGGGAAGGTAAATATCATGATAATATGAATAGTCGTGATACCATTGCGACAGATCTAAATGTATTAGCCGATTTTGATCCTAATTTGCCAGAGTCATTTAAAGATTCTAAATATATCATGTTGGGTAATTTGACACCTGAAATTCAAATTAAGGTGATGGATCAATTGACTCAACCAAAGTTGATTGTTATGGATACAATGAACTTTTGGATGGATATTGCGATGGATTCTTTAAAGGAAGCTATTAATAGGGTTGACGTTTTAACGATCAACGATGAAGAAGCAAGGCAATTGTCTGGAGAATACTCATTGGTCAATGCAGCTGCAAAAATTCATGAAATGGGCCCGAGGTTCTTGATTATCAAAAAAGGTGAACATGGAGCTCTATTGTTTCATGAAGGAAATATTTTCTCGGCTCCCGCATTGCCATTAGCTCGAGTAAATGATCCGACTGGAGCTGGCGATAGTTTTGCAGGAGGATTCATAGGATATTTAGCAAGTACTGATGATATTTCATTTGAAAACATGAAAAGAGCTGTCATACAAGGATCTATTGCAGCATCATTTTGTGTAGAAGAATTTAGTATTGGTAAACTAAAATCACTGAGTCAAGAAGACATTAGCAGAAGAGTTTCCGCTTTTAAATCTTTGGTAAGTTTTGATTTATAACTTAGCCTAACGAATTACCGTTTTTGTTATAAACCCAAATCAATAAGATTACAAAAAGGATAAGTGCCAGTGCGAACTGACCTAAACAAGCTCCTTTTTTTCCCCAGTTATGACCTTCAGACATGATTTAACTTTTAATGTGCTGCAAATTAACTTCAAAAATGTGGTTTCTTTAAATTTAAATCTGATTTTTTCACTGTTTTAGATCGATTTAGTTTTTTCAACGAGCCATTGATTTTCTTCTGAAGTCAAATGGACAGAGAGTTTCTCATAAACTTTCTCGTGGTAAGCGTTTAACCAATTGATTTCGGATTCAGTCAATAATGATTTGTCAACTAGGTTTAAGTCAATTGGCATGAGGGTTAATGTTTCAAAAAACAGGTATCCATTCGATGCTTCCTTGCAAACGATCAAATTTTCGATTCGAATTCCATAAGCTCCATCTTTGTAATAGCCAGGTTCGTTCGAACTAATCATCCCAGGAACATGAACAGTATCTCCTCGCTCGTTTCCAGGACTTGAAAATCCTTGTGTTGGTTCGTGTACATTCAGAAAGAAACCAACACCATGACCTGTTCCATGTAGATAGTTTAGTCCATTGTTCCAAAGAAATTGTCTTGCCAATATATCTAACTGACCACCTTTAGTCCCTTTAGGGAATTTTGCCATGGTTAAAGCAATCATGCCTTTTAAGACTAAGGTGAAATTCGTTTTATGTTCTGCTGATGGGCTAGACAATGTAATTGTTCTCGTGATATCCGTGGTGCCATCTACATATTGACCACCAGAATCACATAAAAGCATTCCGTTTTTCTCAATATTTTTTGAGGATTCTTGGTTGGGTCGATAATGAATCACCGCCCCATTATCTTGATAACCGATAATCGCACCAAAACTTTCTCCTTTGTAACCATTTTGTTGACTCCTATATTCAGCTAGTTTATCTGAAAAGGAAATTTCTTTTACACTTTCTTTTTCTAGGGTTTGTTCTAACCAATAAAACGCTTTACATAAAGCAACCCCGTCTTTCACCATTACCTTTCGAGTATGTTCAATTTCGATATCGTTTTTAATGGCTTTTAAATTTCTAGGAATAGTGGTCCCAAGAATTATTTTTTTACTGTTGATGGAGCGATATAAACTGACATTACAGTTTCTTTTATCAACTAAGATGGATTCATTCTCATTCAAGTTATTGAGATAAGAAATGATTTCTGAATAAGGTTTTATAACAATATTTTCCTCGTTCAATGTATTCAATAACTCACTTGGAATTTTTGGTTCATCCATAAAAAGAATGGATTCATTATGTTTTATGACGGCATAGGAAACGAATACTGGATTATACTCAACGTCTGTGCCTCGTAAATTAAAGGTCCAAGCAATATCATCTAAAGTACTAATCAAATGTGCGTCTGCACCATGATTGTTCATTTCTTGACGTATAGAATTTATTTTTTCAATTCTTGATTTTCCTGCATATTGAACTTCATGTTCGAAAATTTTATTGGACGGAATTTTTGGTCTATCACCCCAAACTAACTCGATTAAATCTAATTGAGTATTTAATTGGATGTCGTATTCTGAGAGCATTTTCTCAAAACTTTGAATAGCACCTATTGAAAAGAGATTCCCATCTACTGCAACCGTATCTCCTGAATTCAAATTTTCGCAAAGCCACTCGATATATTGTGGCTTAAATTGATTGAACATTTTATGTAAAACCATTTCACTTTGTGCTAACTCATCCTCTGCTTGTAGAAAATACCGAGAATCTGCCCACAAACCTGATTCCTTTAAGGTTACAACTGAAGTTCCAGCTGAACCAGTAAATCCACTAATCCATTCTCTTGATTTCCAACGATCTGGAGCGTATTCACTATTATGAGGATCGCTACTTGGCAGTATGTAAGCGTGGATATTTGCATTTCTCATTTCTGTTCTTAGGAGATGGATTCTGGCGTCAACAGTCATATGTAAAATAATTTTTATATATAGTTAATTTATAGTCAGTTCCTTTGATATTAAGAAAAACATTAATATGTTTGTAGACCGAGTTTTGTTCTTCCATCAAAAATCATGCGAACTTAATAAAACTTGAACTTGTTTATTTATTACGGAATTTAATCAATTTGTTGAAATGTTAAAGCAGAGTTTAAGTAATAAGATGTTGCAGAAGTTATCTCCGCAACAAATTCAGTTAATGAAATTGTTGCAGATTCCTACTGCCACATTAGATCAAAGAATAAAAGAAGAGTTAGAATCTAACCCTGCACTCGATGAAGGAGATGATTTTAATGAAGTTTTTGATTTAGCTAAGGATGAGAAGAGCGATGATGATTCTGGAGATGACGAAAACTTTGAATTAGACGATTATATCAAAGAATACATAGAAGATGATCCTTCGAGTTATAAAATGCGGATGGATAATTATGCGAGTATAGAGGATGATAAAACTATTCCAGTTGCTGTCGAAAATTCACTTCATGAACACTTAATCCGACAATTAGGGATGCTTAATCTTGAAGATGATCGAGTAATAAAAATTGGTCAACAAGTTATAGGAAGCATTGACTCCGACGGATATTTGAGAAGAGAACATTCGGCGATTATAGATGATTTGCTTTTTTCTCAAAACATAGAAGCTTCGAAAGAAGAAATTTTAAGTTTGGTGGATCAAGTCCAAAAGTTTGAGCCCCCTGGTATAGGAGCTAGATCTTTGCAAGAATGTTTAATTCTACAGATAAAGGATTCAATCAATAAAGACGATGCTCCTTCTAAATCCAAGCAAATTGCACTTAGAATTTTGGATAATCATTTTGAAGAATTTTCTAAAAAGCATTATATCAAATTAAAGAAGCAATTATTTGTTTCGGATACTGAATTAAAAGACGCAGTTGACGAAATATTAAAATTAAATCCCAAACCAGCGAGTGGTGTAGCGGGTGGTTTAAGCGCTTCGATTAATTATATCGTTCCTGATTTCATCATTTCGAATAGAGACGGTGAATTGGAATTAACACTTAACAATAGAAATGCTCCTGATCTAAGAATCAATGATCAATACAAGGAGATGTTAACCACTTATAAAGACACCACTAAAGGTCGACGATCTACAAAGAAGGAGAGAGAAGCGGTGATGTTTATCAAACAAAAGATTGATTCGGCAAAGTGGTTCATTGATGCCATCAAGCAAAGACAAGATACCTTATATCGGACGATGTATTCTATCATGCAATTCCAATATGAATTTTTTAAAACAGGTGATGAAGTAAGGCTCAAGCCAATGATTTTAAAGGACATTGCTGAAATTACAGGTTTAGATATATCTACAGTTTCTCGTGTTGCCAATAGTAAGTTTGTACAAACAGAATTCGGTACAAAAAGATTGAAAGATTTTTTCTCTGAATCTTTACAGACTCAAGACGGACAGGAGGTTTCCACATTGGAAGTAAAAAACATTCTCTCTGGAATAGTGACTCGAGAAAATAAGAGAAAGCCATTTTCTGACGAGAAGTTAAAAGACTTGCTCCAAGAAAAAGGTTATAATATAGCGAGAAGAACTGTTGCTAAATATCGAGAGCAATTGAATATACCAGTAGCGAGATTAAGAAAAGAACTTTAATCAACGACGGTACTGATCCAAAGCATAATCCATAGCCTGTAATAATATATTACAGGCTTTTTTTATTTCTACTTTACTAATAATTAAAGGTGGTGCTAATCGAAAACTCTTGTCATTGAATAAGAAATAATCGATTAATGCACCTTGTTCGAATGTTTTGCTTACTACATGTTTCAAATATTTTCTTTTAGTTAATTGAACCGCCATCATCAAGCCACTACTTCGAACTTCTTCAATGATCTTGTGTTTTAATAAATCATGAAAAAGTTGTTCTTTTTCTAAAACTCCTTCGACAATTCTATCGTCTAGCAGGACCTTTAAGCCCGCAGCGGCGGCAGCAGTTGATACCGGATGTCCTCCAAAAGTAGTGATGTGTCCCAATGTTGGATTTTTGAGAAAAGCACCGAGTATATCCCTTGAAGTTACAACTGCTCCAATAGGCATACCTGCTCCCATGGATTTGGCGATAAGCAAAACATCAGGAAGGACATTATATTTTTTATGAGCAAATAAATGACCAGTCCTTCCAAAACCAGTTTGTATTTCATCAAAGATTAAAAGCGTATTGGTTTCTGTGCATTTTTGGCGCAAGCCCTCTAAATAGCCATTTTCGGGTAACCGAACTCCAGATTCAGCTTGAACTGGCTCTAGGATGACAGCTGCAGTACGTTTGGTTATTTTTGAAAGGTCGGATAGTTCATTAAAATTAATGTGTCTTATGCCTGGAATGCCCGGTAAAAAAGCTCTAGTGAAGTCGTCATCGCTTCTTAATGCTTCAGCGCCTTGAGTACTTCCGTGATATGCACCTGAACACGAAATAATTTCATATCGGCCAGTTTGACGTCTCGCGAGTTTCATAGCTACCTCTATGGCTTCACTTCCGGTCATTACGAAGTAAACATTGCTTAATTGAGGATCTAATTGTTTGCTCAACAATTGGGCAAATTCAATTTGAGGTTGTTGAATGTGTTCGCCATACACCATAGTGTGCATGTGTTTATCTAACTGACGTTTGATCGCTGCAATTACTTTTGGGTGACGATGACCAAGTGAACTAACTGAGATTCCAGAATTTAAATCTAGATGTGCTTTTCCATTCCGATCATAGATATACATTCCATCAGCGTGAGACACTTCAAATTTCATTGAAAACTCACTTGTCTGACCTACATGCCGAATGAATAAATCTCTTAACGAAGACATTTTATGAATTTATTGAATATACAAGGTGTCGAAAAATCAAATACAATTGCCAATCTAACAATATTATTGATGTTATATCGGTTAAAGCTATCCGAGTTTAAATCTGTAAAGAACATTTTCTAGATTTAGAATATCTCGGAAATAAGATTTGTACATCCTTATTTAATGTGCCGTTCTTCCTATCTTTGGACAGAGCGGCATTTTATTGTTGTTCAATGAGTTAGGAATGTGTTAAATATTAAGATGTGAAAATTCATCTGTTGATTTAGCGTTAAATTTAACAGAACTAAGATGTATCGAATGTTTAAGAAATCTATCAGTTTATTCTTTATCAGTTTTTTCTGTATACTGACAGTTATTGGTCAGGGTATTGAGTTTTTTGAAGGAACTTGGGAAGAAGCTTTGGCGAAAGCCGATCAAGAGAAAAAATTAATTTTTGTTGACGCTTACGCGGAATGGTGTGGTCCCTGTAAAGTCATGGCAAAAAAAGTATTCACTCAAAAGGAAGTGGGTGATTTTTACAATGAAAACTTTATCAATATGAAGTTGGATATGGAAAAATCTGAGAGCACTTCATTCAAGCGAAAATTTTCTGTATCTGCATTTCCGACATTATTTTTTGTTAATGAAAAGGAAGAGGAAGTGCATAAATCCGTTGGAGGGAAGCAGGCTGATGCATTAATAGAATTAGGAAAGGTGGCTATGTCTAAAGACGATCGCAGTGGAGATTTTGCCGTTAAATACGAAGAGGGAGATCGAAGTTTTGATTTAGTATTGGGTTATGTAAAAGCGCTGAATGATGTCAATAAACCATCTTTGAAAATCACGAATGAATATTTGAGATCTAAACCTGACATTTCTAAAGAGCAAAGGGCTGAATTTTTGTTTTATGCGATCACAGAATCTGATAGTAAGTGGTTTTCAGAATTGATGGAGAATAAAAAGTACTACGAAAAGACTTACGGTGAAAAAGAATTTGAAGACAGAATAAACATGATCTGTTGGAAAACTGTGCAAAAGGCTACGGAGTTTGAATATTACGATTTGGTCATTGAGGCAAAAGACAAATTAAAGGATGCTAAAATCGGTGATGCCAAGTTGTTTTCCTATGAAGCCGATATGTATTATGGCAAAGAAATGAAGGAAGCACAAATTTATTTTAAGGCTTTAGATAACTACTATAAGAAGTACGCAAAGAAGGATCCGGTTTTGATAAAAACTTGTATCACTGATTTGGGCACCTATTTTGAAACGAATAAAGACGCTACTGAAAGAGCTGAAAAATTCGGTAAGGATCTTATAAAAAAAGAAGAGAGTGTAGAAAATCTGATGCTCTATTCTAACGTTTTGTACAAGAATGGAAAGACTGAAAAAGCTCTAGAAGAAGCGAATAAGTCTCTAGCACTAGCAAAGAAAGAAGGTAAACCTGCACATACTATAGAGCGATTTATTAGATTTTTAAAATCTAGTTAATCGAATCCCCAAAAGACCGATGACCTCAAATTTTATACATACGATTGCTTTTTTATTTATGGCTGTAGTTCTACAGGCACAAAGCATTCGTTTCTTAAATGACAATTTGGATAGTGCTTTAAAAATTGCAGAAAGAGAGGGCAAAGATATTTTCGTCGATACTTATGCGCCTTGGTGTATTCCATGTAAGAAAATGGAAAAAGTATTCATGGATCCTGAGGTGGGTCGATATTTCAATGATCATTTTGTGAGTATTAGGATAAACATGGACAATCCAATCGGAGATGAAATAAGAAGAAAGTATGACGTTATCTTTCTTCCTACAATTATGATTTTAGATAAAAATGGGGGAGTAAAATATCAAGTAGATCGGGTGCTTTCGAAAACCGAATTGTTGGATATTGGAAAAATGGTATATGAAACGAATGCCTATTTTGTTTCAGAGGCTACAGCGATCAATAGTAATCCAATGTCTCAAAAGAAGGTTGAAAAGAAAACGGTTTCAAAACCACCACCGCCTCCTGTAGAAACGGTCAAAAAGGTGGAAACTAAACCTGCAGAAGTTATTGTGGAATCCCCACCAGTTAAAGAAGAAGTTGTTGAGGAGCCTGAAGAAAAGATATTGTATGTTTTAGGTCAGGATGCACCTCCTGAGATAATGAGACAAGAAGCCTATTTTAGAATGCAGTTGATGGATGGTAGCCATAGATCTTCTGCAAAGAAATATTTATCTACTCAAAAGGATTGGTCAACTCCTGAAAACATGAGATTCATTCATGACTTTTTACATTCAACGAGTTCGGATGAATTTAGATATTATATCATTAATAGACATAAATTTGAACCTCTTGTCGGGAAATTAAGTGTTCAAGAAACCATTGAAATCTTAGTGGATAAAACCTTAAATCAAGGATTTCCAAGACCAACACGAAAAGAAGCTCAAGCATTATTGTCCTATGTTAACCCTAGGAATAGCCGCACACAATCTTATCGATATATGTTGGATAGACATTATTTTGATCAAAACCACGGCGCCTACCTTGATTTACTAACGGAATATTGTGAGGATATCAACACGACGGATGTTGATGTATTCTATACGGCTTGTAACGTTTGTATTGAATCTGAAGCTGACGAAATGGATAAATGTGTCAAACTAATGGATAGGGCAATAGAGTTGAGATCAATCGAACCTCGTTTCTATGAAACCCTGGCCTATGTGTACTTCCAAAAATTTGAGAAAAAGAAGGCACTAAAAGTAGCAGAAAAGGGCTTGGAAGTTACCTCCACGTCTGATCCATATCGACCATCTTTAATGAAGATGTTAGAAAAAATCAAATCATTATAAATTCAAGTCAACAAAAACAGGACAATGATCAGAATGAACTGCTTCGCTTAAATGACCAGTGGCATTAATTTTTGATTTAAGAGAATCTGTTACAGAAATATAGTCGATTCTCCATCCTTTGTTATTTCTTCTTGCTCCAGCTCTGTAGCTCCACCAACTATAATTGATTTCTTCAGGATGAAGCGTTCTGTATGCATCGTTAAAATCGTTGTCAAACCATTCGTTCATCCATTGTCTTTCTTCAGGTCTGAAACCAGAAGGTGAATCCTTTCTTGTTGGATTATGAATATCAATATCCAAGTGAACAATATTATAATCACCTACAACAATCATATCAGGATAATCTTCTTTAAGATCTTTTATAAACGGTGAAAAGTCATGAAGAAAATCCATTTTGAATCCATGTCTTTCTTCTCCACTAGAACCGGAGGGAAAATAACAATTTAAAAGTGCGAAATCTTCGAATACAGAAATAAG
>JAHDBI010000037.1:2042-11653 GCA_020630475.1 Saprospiraceae bacterium | reverse complement strand
AAATATATAGCTAATCGCTTTTTGACCTTCACGCAAAACCTTTTGGTCAATTATAAATTATCAGAGTATCATACAGGATATAGATCTTTCTCTAGAGAAGTTTTAGAAACTATTAATTACAATGAAAATTCTGATGATTTCATTTTTGACAACGAAATGCTGTCTCAAATTATTTATGCGGGTTTTCAAATTGGGGAGGTAACATGTCCAACCAAGTACTTTGAAGAAGCTTCATCGATCAACTTATCTAGAAGTACTAAATATGGTTTAGGCGTATTACTGGTATCTGTAAAACACTTATTACAACGAATGGGAATAGGGAAGTTTAATCTTTATAAGAAACTGAAATAGAATTAAGCGTCTTTTTCTTTTTTATCAATCTCTTTCATACCTTCTTTGATTTCAGATTCAATCGTGTTTCTGGCATTGTTGAATTCTTTAATTCCTTTACCTAATCCTCGCATTAATTCAGGAATTTTTCTTCCTCCAAAAAACAAGAGAATGGCAAAGATGATAATTAATCCTTGTGGTCCTATTAATGATCCTATTAGATACATATGTGAATTCTTTTTTTCAAAAGTACGATTATTTGATTCGTAAATCCAATTATTTTTTCAGCCCTATTTCTCGTAATCTTTCATCTAAATACTCCCCAGCAGTAATTGGTTCGTAGTTCAATGGTCTATCTTCTGTGACACATGGCTCTAAGCAAGTCAAATCCATTTCTGCTCTTGGGTGTAAGAAAAAAGGAATCGATAATCTTGGAACGTGCCATAGTTCCTTTGGTGGATTTATAACTCTATGTGTAGTAGATTTTAAATAATTATTGGTTAATCGCTGTAACATATCACCAACATTAATGACAATTTCATTTTCTTCTGGTGTAATGTCTAACCATTCGCCTTGAGCATTTAAAAGCTGCAATCCTCCAGCCGAAGCCCCAACCAATAAAGTGATTAAATTAATATCCTCGTGCTGTTCAGCTCTAATTGCAGATCTTGGCTCTTCTGTAATCGGTGGATAATGAATGGACCTTAAAATACTCGTTCCGTTTTCGATCCTTTGATCAAAATAGTCCACAGGTAAGTTTAGATGTTCAGCAATCGCACGTAATAAATGAGCTCCAGACTTTTCAAATGATTTGTACAAATCTTTTCCTAAATCACTAAATTCAGGCGTATGAGTAACAATAGGGTTTGGAGGGTATTGTGAAGATAATTCGTGACCATCTTCAATATACTGACCAAACTGAAAAAATTCTTTTAAGTCAGCGACCTGTGATTGTTTTGCGTGCTCTTGTCCAAATGAGGTATATCCACGTTGGCCCGCAGCGCCTTCAATTTCGTAAGTCTTCTTTTCACTAACAGGTAAAGAGAAAAAAGCTTTAGAAGAGGCATAAAATCCATCTACTAATTCTTTGGGAATACCATGGTTTACGACTCCTACGAATCCCACTTTATGGAAAGCATCTCCAATTTCTTTAACAAACTCCTTCTTTTGTTCATCATTTCCATTAACATATTTGGATAGATCTACAACAGGTATTGTTCTTGCTGACATAATTTTACAATTTTACTCTAACTAATAGTTACAATTTTAGTACCGAAAATGTTCCTTTTATTTTTTGGGTTTGTATTTAGATTGATCAAGTATTTCTTGAGCATCAGAAATATTTATCAAATCCGTTAAGCTTAACTCAGGATTCTTTTCCATGTATGCTTCTACTATTTTCCAACCTAAAAAGTTCCCTGTCATTCCAGGAGCCTTTTCTGGCATTTTAGGAGAATTTGGGCTTGGATTGATGTATTTATTGATTTTGGAACCATTGGATTCATAAAAAAGCTTCTCTTTAAAGAAGAAAGCCCACATCTCCAATTCGTTATCATTAACCCATTCCATCTGTTCTTTACTATATTCCATGATCACTGAATCTTGAACAAATGGCATTAGACGATCCAAAATGTACAGTTTTTTTCCATTATGGATCATGTGATCAAGCATTCTATTCCCTTTCGGGAACCCCATTTTATCCTCTATAAATAGTTCCATACTTTTCTTCACCAAATGCTCTTTATTGAAACTCCTTGTGAGATATGCCGAGAAAGATGGATTCATGGGGTCGATCTTTTTATAAGGAAAATCTTCACCCATAAATAAATCGAGACCAATTCCTATCCCGTCTCTGCCATCCTCGGATTCAAATAAAAACCTTTGATAGCTAAATTCGGAAATGAATGTATATATATCCGGACAAGTGGCTTCAGGGAAATAGTGTAAATAATATTTGAACGTCTTTGAGAAATCTTCTTCTATATCTTTAAAGTCACCAAAGATTTGATGAGTGGTGTCTATTAAAAAAGTAAGACTTTTGTTAGATAGCGCATCTTTTAAACTAGCTTCGGTCGCTTGAATAGGTAAGATTTCTTTAAAATACAATTCGCTGAAAGATGGGTATTTCTTTATCAGTTGATCAAATTCTTCCAAAATGTTTTTGGTAGAATCAAGATTGAATAACTCTTGCTCAAATCTAATCAATCGATGGTTTTCTTCAATATGGCTGACGTCAGGTATGTTTTCGGCATTATCTGAGATACAGCTATAAATAAAACACAACACAAACAGCGACACTAGTACTTTCTTCATTACTTCTAATTAACGATTCTTCAAGATCATTAGTGCAAAAAAAAATAAAAAAACAAGGATAACAAAAATCGTTGTGAAGTTGATTTATTGAAGCCATCAACCGATATTGCGACGAATTTAAAAATCTAGCTATGGAAGGTATAAGTAATGATGTATTGAATCAATTTATTATTGATGGCTTGCATGAAGACATTCAAGATGGAGATCATACTTCGTTGGCATGTATTCCAGCAGAAAGTAGAAGTAGAGCTAGACTTTTAGTCAAAGACGATGGTGTGATAGCGGGTGTTGAGTTAGCAGAACGAGTATTTAAACATGTTGATCCGACTGCTACAATTGATGTTCGAATTAAAGATGGCTCTGATGTTCAATACGGCGATGAGGCCTTTTTTGTTGAATGTAATTCACAAGCTTTACTCAAAGCCGAAAGACTCATTTTAAATACCATGCAAAGAATGAGTGGTATTGCTACAATGAGCAGTCGTTTTGCGTTAGAGGTCGAGGGATTGGATGTTAAGATTTTGGATACTAGAAAAACGACGCCATTATTACGTTTTTTGGAGAAGTGGGCAGTTAGGATAGGAGGTTGCACCAATTACCGTGATGGTTTGTACGATTGGATCATGATCAAGGACAATCATATTGATGCATGTGGAAGTATCACAAAAGCCATCGAAACAACGCAGGCTTATTTAAAAGCGAATAACAAGAATCTAGGTATTACTGTTGAAGTAAGAAATTTGGTTGAATTATATGAAGTACTGGATGCTGGGAATGTGACAAGGATTATGCTAGATAACTTTGAAGTGCAATTATTGGCGGAAGCCGTACAAATAGTCGATAAGAGATTTGAAACTGAGGCTTCAGGAGGTATTACCTTACAAACCGTAGGTAGGATTGCTCGGACTGGAGTTGATTTTATAAGTTCAGGTGCTTTAACACACTCGGCTGGTTGCCTAGATTTGAGTTTGAAAGTGATTAAGTAGATTTTGGGAGATCGGGAATTCTAGAATACGCGAATATCAGACACAGTGATTCATTCTCTAAATCTCAAAATCACCTACTCCCGATATCTAGAATATTAGTCTGGCTCAAATCCAAGTACAATACTGAATTTACCGAATTGACTAAATGGAGTACCATCTGGTAAATTTCTATCTATACCATAACCATAATCAAATCCAAGCAATCCAAACATTGGTAGGAATACACGCATTCCGACTCCGACTGATCTTTTTACATCAAAAGGATTGAATTGCTTGAAGGTTCTCCAAGAATTACCACCTTGTAAAAATGTATGGAAATAAATGGTTGAATTTGGATTCAATGAAAGCGGGAATCGCATTTCCATCGTAAATTTATCAAAGACAGTTGCACCTCCTAAAGCATTTTGTTCTAGTTCATTTACCTCATATCCTCTTAAGGCAATAATGTCTTTACCTGTAATACCTACATTTTGATTAGATAGTCCATCTCCGCCTAATTCAAACCTTTCGAATGGTGAAAGTCCAATATCATCAGTATAAGAACCGACAACGCCTATTTTAGCATTCGCGTAAAGCACGACTTTGCCAAAAATGTTGAAATACCAGTCGGCATCAAATCTCCATTTATGGTATTCTAAGTATTCAAACTTTTCTGCTTGCTCTTGACCAATGATGAAGAAGTCTTCTTCTGCCTCTGACATGGGGTTACCTGGTCCCCTATATCTGTTTTCTCTATCTATTAAAGCTTGTCTTTCAGCAGGACTGAAGTTTCCTGGAGTCGAATTTCTGAACAACGAATAAGGAGGAGTAAATTGTAAGGTCAAAGAAACCCTCGATCCTCTTCTTGGATATATTGGCTCAGCAACAGAACTTCTTGTAAAGGTTTGTCGAATGTGAAAATTTTTGAAATTTCCATCTGATATATTAACTATTTGATCATCTACATCAACGAAAAACTGTCCTCTATTGTATTCAACTAATCTGATCGACTCAATAGTTAAAGCTGTATTCGAACTAAAGAAATCATCCGGCCATTTTAATTGAGTTCCTAATCCAATAGACCCTCTTGTTATTTTCAGAGATCCTTGACCTAATGTGCTAAAGTCAAATGAAGTGTGTACAGCCCCTACGGTTAAAGATCGCGGTTGCTTACCACCAAGCCACGGCTCAGTGAATGTGAAGTTATAAGAGTTTAAAAATCGACTATTCGATTGTACCCTTAATGACAATCTTTGACCATCTCCTTGGGGAAGTGGGCTCCAAGAACTTCTATCATTAATATTGGCTAAAGAGAAATTATTAAAGGTTAAACCCAATGTTCCTAGAAGACCGCTTGCTCCACCATAACCGGCCGATAATTCTAGTTGATCTGAAGGTCTTTCTTCTAATATATACTTGATATCTACTGTTCCTCTATTTGGATTCACTGGAGTATCCATATTCATCGTTTCAGGATTAAAATACCCTAGGTTCATGATTTCTCTTTGAGATCTCACGATATCCGAACGACTAAATTTACGACCGGGTTTAGTACGAACTGTTCTTCTTACAACATGTTCGTGAGTTCGATCATTTCCTTCAATAATTACTTTGTCAATAGTGAACTGCGGTCCTTCTGCAATCTGAATTTGTAAATCAACACTATCAGTCCCGACGGCAACCATGATGGGGTCAACCGTAAGGCCTAAATAACCATCATCCATATATAATGATGAGATATCTCGACCATCTTGACTGAATCTTAATCGATTTTCTAAAAGTTCAGGATTGTAAACATCACCTTTCGCGATTCCAAGGATTTTACTCAACTGATCAGCCGTGTACTTACTGTTTCCTTTCCATGTAATATCTCTGAAGAAATAACGCTGTCCTTCATCAATCCAGATCTTAATCATCAGATCGCTGTACTGGTTGTATCTCCAGACAGAATCCTTGACAATTCTGGCATCAATAAATCCTTTTTTGTTGTATTCCGCAATGATTTTTCTTTTGTCTTCCTCGTATTCCGATTTAATGAACTTGGTTTTCTTAAACCAAGTACCCTTACGCTTAGTGCTTCCCATTGATTTACGAAGCTTACGAGCACTTAAGTTTTTATTTCCAAGAAAGATGATGTTTTCAACTTTGACTCTTTCCTTTTGATCCACTTCAAAAACGAGTCTCACAGAATTTTCCTTGATCTCATCTGAAATTTCGGTAATCTTAACAGTAGCATCCAACTTACCTTTCTCAACAAAAAAGGCTTTTATTTTATTTTTCGCCAATTCCTTTTGAGCATCTGTTACGATACTTCCTTTAGTTATAATACTGGCAAGTTCATCGTTGAGATCATCATGTAAAGACTTTTTTACTCCTTTGTAAGAGTATCTACTCAGTGTGGCTCTTTCTTTTAATTGAATTTCTAAGAAAATGATATCACCTAAAGTTTTTGTTTCGATGATCTTGACATCATCAAACAACCGCAACCTCCATAATGACTTTATAGCTTTTGCAATATCTGGTCCTGGAACCCTGATTTTTTTACCTACAGTAAGTCCAGTAATCGATCGAATTGCATTTTTATCTCTTGATTCGGCTCCTGTGACATCTACACCACCAATTTCATATTCTACCTTATTTTCATAAGATTTATAATCGGTCGTATCCTGTTGTGCATAGCTCGAAAAAGCTGTACAAAGAACAAATAGTAATACTCGGGAAATCGTTTTCATATATCTTCCTTAGAATAGTGCGGCAAGTTAACAACGAATATACGGTAGTATATGTTATTCACCCCCTTTAACGTTACTTTAAAGCTAATTTGTAAGCTGCTCGCTTGTTTTGCCAAAACGGCGTTCACGTGATTGGAAATCGACCAAAGCCTTATATAAGTGCTCACGATTAAAATCAGGCCAAAAAACATCTAAAAAGCAAAATTCTGTATAAGCCATTTGCCACAACAGATAATTACTTACGCGTTTTTCTCCGCTAGTTCTAATCATTAACTCTGGATCTGGAATATTATTGGTGGATAAATAACTATTAAATACTTTTTCGTCAATTTGCTCTTCGTTAATGAGGCCTTTTTTAACATCTTTTGCCAATTGTTTCGCGGCATGAGTTAATTCCCACCTTGAACTATAATTTAATGCTAAGGTTAGGGTCATTCGATCATTAGTTTTGGTGCCTTCAATGGCTTCCACAAGCGCTTTATGACTTTTACCTGGTAATTTGCTTAATTCTCCTATGGCATTTAGCCTGATATTATTTTTGTTCAGGGTGCTAATTTCTTTTCGAATGGTTTCAACCAAAAGGGCCATTAAAGCCGTGACTTCTAATTTGGGTCTATTCCAGTTTTCTGTAGAAAAAGCGTATAAAGTGAGGTATTTAATACCTAATTCGGCGGAAGCCTCAGAAATTTCTCTTACGGATTTAACACCATTTTTATGACCGAATACACGCGGTTTGCCTTTGAGTTTCGCCCAACGTCCATTACCATCCATAATGACGGCAATATGTTTAGGTAAGCGCTCCTTGTTTATCTTAGAATCCCAATTCATCTAGCAAAATTAGCAGTTGGTCTATTTCAAGGGACTAAATTAAGAAAAGAATGATTAATAGAAATGTTATACCTTTTATGTATCAAACTATAAAACAAAAGACTATGAAATATTCATTTTATGCCATTTTGTTAGTAAGCATTTTTCTAACAAGCAGTTGTCAGACAGGACCTTGTTCGTCTAAAGACAATTTTTTGAATTCATTTGAGGCCTTAGTGGGTGAAATTCAAGAAAATAAATCTGATTTAACAGACAATGATTGGGAACAAATAGAATCTGAATTCAATCAGATTACGAAGGAATGTTATAAAAAGTACAAATCCGACCTAACAGCTGATGAAAAAAAGCAGTATTGGGAGAACACAGCGAGTTATTATTCTGAAAAATATGGTGGAGATATGCTATCACTCATTGGAGCCGGAACGGAGCAATTAACGGAATTTTTTGATGAAGAAATGCAAGAATCCTTATTGGAAATGAAAGAAGAGTTAAAGAATATTTTTGACGATGAATTCAAAGAGGATTTGAAGAGTGCTGTGGATGAATTGGTAGGCGAATTAGGTAAGTTTGGTAAAGAATTAAAGAAAGGAATTGACGAGATAGAAGTAGAAAAATGATCTAGTATGGTTGATTGACCTTAAACTGGTGATATATTTGCAACAAGTATCACTGATATGTTTGACATTATACTTGCATTTATAACTTCGTTTACCTTAACCTTTTTGGCTATTCCTTCAATCATAAGTGTAGCTAGAAAGAAGAATCTTTTTGATGAACCAGGTGAAAGAAGATCTCATGTGGTCAGTACGCCTTCTTTAGGTGGTATTGCCATTTTTGCAGGGATGATTTTTTCCATTATTCTATGGACGCCATTTGAGAATTTTAATGATTTACAGTACATTCTATGCGCTTTCATCATTATTTTTCTAATCGGGGCGAAGGATGACATAGACCCGATTAGTCCCGGTAAAAAAGCATTGGGTCAATTATTTGCAGCTGCTATATTGGTGTTTAAGGCCAAGGTTAAAATCACTAGCCTCTACGGTATATTCGGTGTTTATGATTTACCATTTTCAGTTAGTGTGATAATATCTGTATTCACAATTTTAGTCATTATTAATGCTTTTAATTTAATCGATGGTATCAATGGTTTATCTGCAAGTTTAGGGATTTTAATATCTGTTGTTCTAGGCTCATGGTTTTATAAAATAGATAGGATCGAAATTGCTATTGTTGCCTTTACATTAGTCGGTTCTTGTTTAGCATTTTTGAGGTTCAATGTAACGCCTGCAAAGATCTTTATGGGTGATACAGGTTCGCTGTTGCTGGGATTGGTCTGTTCCATATTGGCACTTCAGTTTATTGAATTGCACAAAACTCTGGAGGAAGATTCGCCGTACTTTTTCAATGCTGCTCCTTCTGTGGCGATTGGAATTATGATACTGCCATTATATGATACGCTCAGGGTTTTTATCATGCGAGCCATGAAAGGAAAATCCCCGTTTTATCCAGATCGAACGCACATTCATCATCTTTTGATAGATTCCGGATTATCGCATATGCAAGCAACAAGTGTTCTAGTTCTGGTAAACATGTTCTTCATTTTTATCGCAGTGAAGTTGCAAAACATAGGTACTTTAAACTTGTTGATTTTGATTTTAGGTCTAGCGACATTCTTTTCCTTTTTGTTGCTAATGATTTCAAACAATAAGAAAAAACAAAGTGCATAAGATTCTTCCATTCGTCATGGTTTTCCTCGGTGGTGGACTAGGGAGTATTTGTAGATATTCTATTTCTAAGTTTTTTTCAAGTAATGAAGGTTTTCCTTACGCTACATTTATAGCAAACGTGATCAGTTGTATCATCTTAGGATACCTTGTAGCCTGGAGTATGAAGAAAGGACTTTCGTCCAATGTTGCGCTTTTATGGATGACTGGTTTCTGTGGTGGATTTAGCACCTTTTCAACATTTAGTGCAGAAAGCTATAAGTTGTTTGAATCCAATCAAATAGGAATGGCATTATTATACATAGGTATGAGCATTATTATCTGTCTTTTTTGCGTTTATCTAGGGATTAAAATCCACCAAAGTTTATGATTCGCTGTTTCTTATTTCTATTGATCCTTTTACCCCTTTCGGGAATGTCTCAGGGTATAGACTTTCAAGATATTGGATTAGCCGAAGCATTGGCGAAAGCCAAAGAAGAAGACAAAAGAATCTTTGTTGAATTGTACACCAACTGGTGCGGCAATTGTAAGAAATTAGAAAGGGATATTTTTACAAATGCTGAATTAGGAAATTATTACAACGAGTCTTTTATAAACCTTCGATACAACGCAGAACATTCTGAAGATGGTCGATTGTTTGCACGAATTTTTCATGTTGCCGCATTTCCACGAATGATATTCCTCGATGAAAATGGCGTGTCTTTAATGAACCTTAC
>JAHDBI010000037.1:0-1942 GCA_020630475.1 Saprospiraceae bacterium | reverse complement strand
GTCAGTTTGGTATACTTGATACTAACCTTATGAAAGTAGTTATTGACTCTCTTTCCTTCCCAGACATATTTGCAAAAAACAGGGTTGAAACAATAAGAGATCATAGACGAATTCAAGAAGTTCTCGAATCGGATATAGATCGGATTATCCGTTTTGGAACTATGAACGAATTGCATTCTTATCAAACATTATTGTCGCGTTTTAAAAAACGAACAGTCCCAGCATTTGATGAGAAAAATGACAATAGCCTAAGGCTCACCCAGCTAATGTCTTTTCATGAATATCATGGAAATGCAGAAGCTTATGGGGATATCGCGATTGAAAAATTAGAAGAGTTTGTTTACAGATATTCAGATGAAGATCGTAAAAGAGAAGATAATTTAAGCCTAAAAGAAAATCATCAAGAAATCACATATCCAGGTAAACTCACCTTGCTCCTGATAGATAATATTTCAAATACCTGCAATTCCTTCCTGAATACTTTCAATCAAGAAAAGTATTTGGAAAAGGTTATTCAGTGGTCCGATAAAGCCATTGCGATGTATCCTAGAAGCATACATTATTTGCAAAAAGCACGAGCATTGAAAAAACTGCAGCGTTTTAACGAAATCAATTCCGTATTAGATGAAGGTTTAAACTCTGCATATGATGCAGTTCGTAACCAGCGACATTTTGATTTTTTGAGGGTTAACGACTAACTCTTTTTTACCTCAATAACTATCGAAACATTTTCTAGTAAGTCTACTTTTTCTCCACTTAGACCTTCTTGTAATTCAATGTTGTCGGCTAAAGTTTCCTCTGAAATATAGTCACCGTATTGATCAACAGCAGAAACGATGGCTTCATGATTTTCTAGTTGAACATTGATTCTATCCGTGACGTCAAAATCACTATTCTTCCGAATGTTTTGAATCCTATTGACCAGTTCACGTGCCGTACCTTCAGCAATCAATGCATCATTTAAGGTGACATCTAAGGCTACAGTAATCCCCCGATCACTCGCTACTTGCCAACCAGGAATGTCTTCACTGACGATTTCAAAATCCTCTAAATTCAATTCGTATAAAGCGTCTTCCACCTTTAAGGTATAGGCATTTTCCTTTTCGATCCTTGCAATATCTTCTTGCCCTAGGCTATTGATGATTTGCGAACCAGCTTTCATGTGCTTCCCTAGTTTTCTCCCAAGGGTTTTGAAATTTGGTTTGATCTTCTTTTTGATCACACCATCTGTATCGGTGATAAAATCGATAGATTTAATATTCACTTCTGAAAGAATCAACTCTTGTACTTTCTCCACCTGCTCTTGGAACGTTGGATTGAGTACAGGCAACATAATTTTGGACAATGGTTGGCGTACCCTGAGTTTATCTTTTCTTCTAAGCGATAAAACCAAGGAAGAAATACGTTTAGCGTATTCCATTCTCTCCTCTAATTGCGCATCGATGGCTTCTTCCTGAACTGTTGGGAATAAAGCTAAATGTACAGAGCTTTCACTTTCCAAATTGGTGACGTCGTTTAAGTTTTTATACAGCCAATCTGAGAAAAATGGGGCAACTGGTGCCATCATTTTACATATCGCGATCATACATTCATATAAGGTTTGATATGCTGCAATTTTGTCTTGGCCATATTCCCCTTTCCAAAAACGTCTCCGACATAATCTCACATACCAATTACTTAAATAGTCATCCACAAACTCTTGAATTCTTCTTGTCGCGTTGGTTAGTTCATAATTACTAAAATCTTGATCAACATCTTTCTTTAAGGTGTTTAAAAGAGAGATAATCCATCTGTCTATTTCTTGCCTTTCGGCCAATGGTACATATGATTCTTTGTGGTTGAATCCATCAATATTCGCGTAAAGCGTAAAGAAAGAATACGTGTTATATAAGGTTCCAAAGAATTTTCTTTTTACCTCATCAACACCATCTAAGTTAAACTT
>JAHDBI010000036.1:11988-32472 GCA_020630475.1 Saprospiraceae bacterium | reverse complement strand
TATTATCTAAATAAAGGTTGTTACCATTATCAGAAACATTAGTAAATCTTAAAACAATATTTTGCATACCAGCAAAATCAGCTAAACTGGCTCCATATTGATTCCATTGAGAAGCATTAAAAGGAATAAAAAAGCCGCCTGAGGTAGCAGTTGATAATTCAAAGCCACCTTTTCTAAACAACTCATGTTCAAATGTCTGTCCACAATCCGTAGACAATTCAATTACTAAACTATCTGATAACCCTGGACCTGCAGCGTATGCAAGGTTAAAAAGTAAATAGGTGTCTTCATCCGCTTCAGTCAAATCTAATGGTATGGTGTACAAATAGTCTTTTTCTGAAGGGCTACTAAACCAATTATACATTGCAGCACATAGAGTTTGTTCACCATCGGTACCAATCACCCCTCTTACAAACCAAGTATCAGATTCATCCGGATTCTCAGAAAACCAATATAAAGGAAGGTCAAAACTACTATCAAAGTCCTCATAAAAAGGTCCTTCCTCACCACTTCCCAAATAAATAGAAATGGTTTCTGCAATGGTATCATTAAATGGAGCTTGCTCACCAGGTATCTCTACCCATGATCTAATATTGTATATACCTTTTTCGGTAACATTTACTGGGCTCGAAAAATTATGTTCATAAAAACTTTTTGGTGCAATCGATTCAGTGATGGTATCACTGAAAACAGGAAATCCTTCGACCTGATAAAAAACGTAAGTCTCCTCCACCGCTTCACTTCCATCATTGTAAAATCCAATAACTACCTCTTTGTCTATTTCCATCATACAGGATAAATCTGCACTTTCCCAATTACCGATCGAATCCATCCTCATATCCTTATTCTGAGCACAATCAAATAACATGGAAGCATCAATTGGAGTAGCAATAGATCTTTCACTCTTACCACTACCTTCAAACACTGCCTGAACAGCTACCCAATATTCCGTAAATGCTGCTGGTAAATCTAAAACAGCAAAAGTATCAGTTGATGATGTAGCCACCTCCATGTAACGCTCTCCTAAAACATATAAATCATAGGATATGGCTCCAGCAACGGCATCCCAATGACAAACCAAACTATCCGGACATAAATTTGATAACCTAACAATATCTGGGCGAGGGTATAAATCAAAATTTTCTATGGATTCTGATTGTTGTCCGTTTTGAATCACCCTAACCTTACATTCGGATGAACTCGATTCAGGTGTAGTCCAAACAACGTGCCTTTGGCTTTCGCCAACGGTAGCAACCTCTTCCCAAGTCATTCCATTATCAATACTATATTCAATTGTAAAGCTTCCTTCATTCCCTTGTGGAGCATCCCAATAAATAACCTCTTGTTGACCTGATATTAAAGACTCTCCACCGATTGGGTAAAGAATATTAATTTCATCAAGAATATATTCAAAGACCACAAAATAATCGTGGCTTCCCGAGGGTAGTATAGTCCCAAAAACTTCTAATTCATATTCACCCGAATCCGGATTTAGAATACTTATTTGTTCCATATTATTTCGATCGTCATAGCCTTTAACTGCTGGCATATCTAGTAATTCAGCATCAGGCTGATAACTCAAAGACCAAGGTTGATGTGTAGCACCGACAGGATCGTTTACAAAGGCATCTAGATTATTGATTAACGCTTTGCTATTTCCCTCAAAGGAATTAGGGTCCGCCCAATAGATCATAATTTTGGCCTCCTTGACGTTATTGGGAATAATAAAATTGCTTATATCTGATGTACCCGTTACCACATTTCGTTTTTCAAATCTACCTTCTTCGACAATCCTAGCTGCTCGATATGCATCGACAATACCCCATCCGAATTTGTAATCAGGACCTACATTTCCAGCATCATTTGATGAGTTTAACATGATGGCTTTAAGTAATGAAGCATCCGCGATACTACCGTGATTAACTCGATACGCTTCATGTAACATGGCCATAATCCCTGCAATTCCAGGAGCAGCACCAGAAGTTCCACCAAAAGGTGAGTAAGCATTATTAGGGTCAGTAGAAATGTGCTCCTGACCATTAGCAGCGATATCTGGTTTAATTCTACCATCATATGCGGGACCTCTGCTACTGCTATTAACCAAACTGCCATCAGCGAAAACATTTGCTGTGGTCATAACATTCTTACCTTGTTTATGTCCCCCGGTAATATTCCCCCATTGATCTCCAGCTCCAAAATCACAATCAGAATTGTTGCTGTTTCCTGCTGAAAAAACGTGCATTAAAGTGGGGTTTTCGTAGCATTGTGCATCCACCAAAGCCGTCGTGGATGTATAACCTGCATTACATCTATCACTGTAGGAAGAATTAGTCACCAAAACATCGTGATCTGTATGCAGTAACATGGTTTCATCTAAAAAACTAGCATCATAGTCATTAACATATAGAAATGAACCTGCAGCCATACCTCTCATTCTAGGATCAACATTGCCACAACCTGACATAATTCCTGATACACCGTCTCCATGAGAACCTCTAGAATCACCTGAAAAACTTTGATCTATTCTTCCATGAAAATCAATATGAGGACCTACAGCTCCATCATCACGACACAACACACTTACACCTTCGCCTGTGTATTTCATACCGGCACTTAACTTAGAATCCACAAGGTTTGCTCTATGCAAAGCTCTTCCTGGTGTATCATCTGGTATACTCGGTGCAGGAACAAAATCAATATATCGTATAAAAGGAAAAGCCTGTAAACGATTTAAACCATCTTCATTAGTAGCAATATGCACTACTGGATTTACACCGTTTTTCTTTAAAACATGAACCTCTCCCAATTCGGCGAAAGCCTCTAACACCTCATCCTGATCAAAACTTTTGTCATAACGTATGACCAATTCTAAACGATCAGGATTCATGTTATCGGGATAAATCGAATGGTCGAGGGCCTCATTTATCTTCCAGTGACTTTCAATAGGATATATTAAATCTACTTGAAGGGTTTTAAAATGCGCAAAATTCATGTTTATCGGAAAGGATGCGAAGTAGGTCCTGTCCCCGATAAAATCCAATAATTGAATCCCAAGATCTTTTATTCTTTGATGATCATTGACAGAAGGATAGTCTTGAAATCCAATCATTTTATAAGCGCGACCATTATATTTTTCCCTTTCGCGAATGTCAGGGTCAGCAAGAAAATGGTCTATGTTAGGCTCTAATTCATAAGAAGTTTGGTGGATTTCAATGTTGTGCTGTGCATTTAAGTTTCCAACGAACATCATAAAAACAAATGCCGCAACGAAGGCTTTCAAGTTCATATTTTAGTTTTTTCTCGTGTACAAATTATCACGAATTCGCAAGGTACACACGATTAGAACATAAAATACTAAGTCAATGGCAATTCGCCGACAAGTTTAGCTCATTAATATTACCAAGATCCACCGCCGCCGCCGCCGAAACCACCACCAACGCTACCACCGCCACCGAAGGAACTGGATCCTTTTTCAGCTATGGGCGGAGTAGAAATGGTTTTTTCAACGTCTTTTATTTTAAAATCACGATGAAAATCGCCAAATACCATATACGGTATCGTCGAATTATGATACCATGAAGGGGCTTTTTTAAACACATCTTTAAAGCGACTCATCCATTCTTTGTCGATTCCAAAAGCAACTACATATGGAAAAACTTTCTCCAGATAACTCGGATCACTTTCTATGGTGTCGTTTAGACCTTCTTGATCAGGATTGCTTATGCTCTTTTTAAAATGTTCTAATTGAGCATGAAGCCGCATTCCTCGTTCTGACTTTTTGGGTTCTAGAAAGTAAAGAACAAACATGATGAGCCCTAAGGCTAACATTCCTGCACCAGTAAAAAACCAATGAAGTACCATCATACTCACCACTCCGAGGGCAATGCAAAAGAAAGCTCCCGCGAGGGACCATCCAGAATGAAAAAGCTGCCTGGATTCTGCATCATAATTACTTTCATCAAGGCCTCTTTTCAACATACCAGAAACCTTTGAGAAGGTCCCATAAAATTCATGTTTTAAAGAATCAACTTTGACTAGATTACTTTTTCTAAAAAGCTCGTTAAAAAACACTTTTTCGTATTCAGGCGCATCGGCATCTAAATTACCAAGCAGTTCGATATACATTTCTTGATTCCTTCCCATCTCCATCATTCTCACTTGTAATAATCCCATATGACCCCAGTACGGGATGAGACTAATAATATCTCTTCCGTGCACTTTATAATCATAAAAAGTTCCTACCTCAGCCGGTGACATATCAGCAGGAGGATAAAATGATTGACTTTCATTAAAATGATAATCTTCCTTGTCTGTTGACCTACCCCATTTAAAAAAACCAAACAAGCCTCCAAGAATCATGATGATGGGTAAAGGCCACCAATAATCCTTTGGATATACCTTGGGTGGTGGAACTTTATCAGAGATCTGAGCAGAATTTTTATAGACATATCCTTTAGGCAATCTTACTCCGATAGTCATCCCTTTTCCTTTTCCGAGCACTGAATGGTTTGAGCCAGTGATCCTTTGACTGTTAATTTCGAATTGACCATAATTGATCGAACTACCTTCAGTGCCACTAAATAACTTAACATCATCGGTATTTAAAGTGATGGACTTCTGAAAATTGATATCAAAAGTCGCATTCTTAATATCTGTCTGCCATTCTACTCCTATGAGTGTCCAAAACAACTCCTCGTGTTCTTCAAAATTCAATATCCCATTACTTGCTGTATACTTGATGACATATTTCTGAGGGCCCGAGATATATGTATTTTTATCACCAATTCTAATGATGACATCGTTTCCTTTATTGTATTTTTTAAACTTAAAGCCCTCTACAGAAACATTCGAAACTTTAATGGATTGAATGTGATTTTTAAAAGCTCCTTTTCGAGGAAATGTTCTAAAAATACCACGTCGTTTTTCATGAAAAATAAGATCAATGGTCTCTATTACATCGATATCACCGTCCTCCTTTAAAGTCATATCCACATGATAATTTTCAATAGTGAAATCATCTTGAGCCACGCCAAAGCTCGCCAAGAAAATAAATAAAATGATCTGCAGAAACTTCATATTAAAATAATTATATGTGTAAAGTAACGAGTCGAAAAGCTTTAGACAAATAAGTGAGAAAGAATTCTATTGGCGAAAGCCAAATAAAACTACAACCTCTTAAAGATATAAGGTCCTTTGGTGGCACCCCATTTTTGCTCTCCTGAATCATCAAATCCTTGATCCCAGCTCTCAATAACATCCTTTTTGACGGTTACTATCGAGGTCGCATAGGTGGCATCTCTTAGAGTGCTTTTACATTCGCGGTCTTTGGTACTTCCATGATATGTTGATCCCTGTTTCTGAAGGTAAACAGTACAACCCTCTCTTGCGGTTAATAAATTGGAGGCTGTAAAATCATTAAAAAAATCAGGAGACTTCCATTTGTTAACAAAGCGTTCTGGTTCATTCAAGGCATACACCTTACTGGCTACTATATCATTTTGAATACTCAAATGGTACACCCTTTGTCGATATGGTTTGTCTTGCATGGCGCTTACAGCTTGTTCGACATAGATCCAAGTACCTGGCTGATCTTCCCAAATTTCATACATATGCAAACTGATATTATAGTAACTCGAATCCATCGCTTCTTGAGCACTACTATCAAAGGATCCAGTCATCATGGATTTGATCCTTAATAATTCAGCAGCTGAAGAAGTTTGTTTAATGGTCTTACAAGACCATAGACTGCACAAAACGAATAGCCATAAAGTAATTCTCATATCATTCAATTTTTTCAAAACTACAAATTACTGATTGATAAGATTTGTGTGATGGATTCCGTTTTAAATAAAAACGAAATGCTCAAATTACTTTTACTTGTTCTTTTCCTCCTCTCTGGAATCTCTACTCAAGTTGAATCTCAGCTTCCGGAAAATAGAATTTTAGAATCGAATTATATAGCAAGGACCGTATCGAAAAGATTTAAGCCGCCTCATGGGTATGAAAGAATATCTAGTAAATCCTCTAGCTTTCAAGCTTACTTGCAGCATCTCCCATTAAAACCTGAAGGGTCTTTAGTTCATTATTATAATGGAAGTACCAAACCTAATTATGGTGAATATGTAGCAGTTGTTGATTTAGATATAGGAGATAAAGATCTACATCAGTGTGCAGATGCGATTATGCGATTAAAAGCGGATTACTTATACCAACAAAGACGTTTTGATGAAATTCACTTCAACTTTACCAATGGACATCGCGTCAACTATTCTAAATGGAAACAAGGTTATCGAATGGAAGTCAAAGGAAACAAGACGAAATGGGTTAAAACTGCTAATCCAGAAGAGCACTATGAAAGTTTTTGGGAATACCTCGAGTTGATATTTATGTATGCCGGCACAAAATCTCTTTCTCAAGAATTAAAATCCATCTCTATCGAAGAAATGGAAATTGGAGATATATTTATCCAGGGGGGCTTTCCTGGTCATGCAATGATAGTAATCGATATGGCCATTAATCAACAAACTGGAGAAAAAGTATATATGTTAGCTCAAAGCTACATGCCTGCACAAGAAATTCATATTGTATCGAATCCTTATGATGAGGGTCTAAGTCCATGGTACAAACTTTCTGGCTCCAAAGATATCATCACTCCAGAATGGAGTTTTAGTACTAATGATTTGATGCGTTTTGAGTAACTTTCTTCCTGAATCACTTCAAAGATTAAAATGAATAAAGTTATAGGATTATTAGTTGGGCTTTTTTCTATCCTCTTTTGCGTTAACGGCACTGCTCAAATTGAAGATACCATTGCATTAAAAACTAAGGATGGACAACTCATTGGTAGTTTGTTGTATCCAGAAGCTGGAGAAAATTGGCCAGTTGTTGTTTTCGTTTCTGGTTCAGGGCCAACGGATCGTGACGGCAACAATCCTCAAATGAAAAATAATGGTTTAAGGATGTTGGCCGAAGCATTGTGCCAGTCAGGAGTGGCCTCTTTACGATATGACAAAAGAGGTATAGCCGCAAGTCAAGATGCCATGGGAAAAGAATCTGATTTACGTTTTGAACATTATGCAGATGATCTTTCCGGGTGGATTGAAATGCTGATAGGCATGAAAAAATTTGAGAAGATTGGAGTAGCTGGGCATAGTGAGGGTTCGTTACTAGGAATATTATCCGCACAAAATGGAAATGTAGATTTTTTCATTTCGTTAGCTGGAGCAGGACGTCCTATAGATGAAATTTTAGGCGAACAACTTAGAAAGCAACCCGGCCTTGACTATGATCTAATGTACTCCCTTTTAAATTCCTTGAAAGCTGGTCTTTCTGTGCAACAGCCAGAGGGACCTTTGGGAACAATGTTTCGCGAAAGCGTACAACCCTACATGAAATCATGGATGCAATATGACCCAGGTTTAGAAATTAAAAAACTAAATATTCCGATTTTAATTATTCAAGGGACCAGTGACATTCAAGTTTTAGTGAGTGATGCCGATCGATTGAAGGCTCACTCTGATACTGCAGAGCTACTCGTCATTCATCAAATGAATCATGTCTTAAAAACAAGTGAAGAAGATTATGTGAGCAATTTAAAAACTTATTATGACCCCGATTTACCACTTTCAGATGGATTGACTTGGAGTATCATCAACTTTTTAAAAAATTATGAAATTTTGGTGAAATAATGAGGCTATAAAGAACCTGATTTTAGAATTATTTGTTCTTAATTTAGAGGAAGATAAGACTTCCTAGAAGCGTCAACCAAACCACTGCTATATGACTAAAGCCATTAGTAAAATTCAGCAACTGTACGTTTTTCTCATTCCTTTAAGTATTATTCTCTTTTCTGTTTTTTTGGCTCAAAGCCAACAATACCTTCAAAATCCTAGTGTACTGTCCACGGGTATTATTGCAGATTTATTGATCACTGTACCCTTTGTATATGCGGTACTTATTTGGAAAAGAGATATACCAAAATTCACCATTCTTTCCATGTTTGTGATTTGCTTGCTTATCGCGAATGTGATTATTCCAGAAAACCAACAGCAAATCCTTAATCCGCTTACCAGTTGGTTAGTTCCAATTATTGAGATCACTGTTTTTAGTATCGTTGCTTTTAAGGTGTATCAAATCAATCGATCCTTGAAAGATCAGAAATTAGAAGACATTCACTTTTATGACAAAATCGCTATGGCTTGTAACGAGGCCTTACCTGCTAAGATATCCACATTAATGGCCACTGAAATTTCAGTGATTTACACTTTGATTTTTGGGTGGAAGAAAAACACACTCAAAGAAAATGAGTTCAGTAATTATAAAAAAAGTGGAATACAGTTGGTATTGTCAGTATTGATATTTCTGATTATCATGGAAACGGTAGCTTTTCATTTATTATTAATGAAGTGGAATCCACTAGTGGCATGGATTATCTTTGGTCTCAGTCTATACACTTGCGTGCAAGTATTTGCCATGGCCCTGTCCTTGAAACATCACCCGGTTTTTCTGAATAAAGAGTCAAAGACATTGACATTGAATTATGGCTTTTTCTCGAAGGCCATCATTCCATTTCATCTCATAGATTCTATAGAAATGAGTGCAAAGACATTAACAAAAGATTTTAAATCTTTTTCTCCTGTAGACATGCTCGACAGCCATAACCTTATCATCCATTTTAAAGAAGAGTTCGAATTCCACGGATTTTACGGAATTAAAAAGAAATGTAAGTCGCTGGGAATTTACATCGATGAGAAACAAGCATTTTTCGAGGAACTTTTGGAAGGAATTCAAGGGACAGAGATTTTGGAAGATCGAGAGATGGAGATGAAGAATTAAGATACCACGGAATATTTTTCGTTGAAGTTTGTATCTTTTCACAAAATAGAATTCCATGCGATTTTTTAGTTATTGCAATTCTTGTCGAGAAGAGGTCAAAATAAAATCTATGGCTACTTCCAGAGTGGACATGGTTAAAGATCACGGAGAGATGATCAACTATAACTGTGACAAATGTGGTTCCTCCGACAAGAAACACTTGAATGATGTAAAAGCAAGAATTAGTTATTTACCGATCATTATTAGTATAGTCATTGCCATTATGGTGACTATGATTTTATGGAATTTTGTTTATGCTGTTTCGACCTTGAGTATCTTGATCCCGATCTTCGCATATCAACAACAATCCAATGATGTCAATGGATTTAATCGTTATAGAATTTAAGAAAAGCTTCCATGAGTATAAATGAAAACCTTAGAGACAGACCACAACATGTTTTTTTATTTCTCGGTTTGAGTTTTGGATTAGCCACTGTGATCAACTATTTCATGTTGGGTGATTCCTTTAGTTTAATCGCCAATACTACTGATCAATCTTTAGCACAAATCGTTGCAAAAATTATTGGCCTAAGTTTACCTGGCATATTATTTTATGCGCTCGTCTATTCTACACTCCATAATTACAATAAGCCAACCAATGGTCGTTGGAATCAAATTCATTTTTACAGTTACCTAGTTGCGTTATTATTAAGTATTGGATGGGGCGTATATCAATCAAATATAAGTACTGCATCAGAAGGTGGTTTGAGTACATTAGGTATAGTCATTGGTTTGATCAGTTTTTGTCCTTTCTTCATTTTCATTTACAATGTAGTGAGGAGTCTAATGAACGAAGATTTTGGACGTTTATAGTCTTAATTATTCTTGAACAACAAACATTTGACTAGACCACTCTTCATGCTCTTCGGATTTTAGTTTGAGATAATAAACTCCAGAGTTTAAATTTCGAATCTGAATTGTCTTCATATTGGACAAGGCACCTTGCATTCTTTTTTTACCTGTGATGTCAAAAATTTCAAATTCTGATTTTCCATCATTTTGAGTCATTACTTGAATTTCATCTCGAGCAGGATTAGGATATATTATAAAATCATCAAGCTCCGGATTCACGGTTGAAGTAGTTCCATCAAAAGAGATATTATCTATTAGATTAAAATCTCCATTTTCAAAATTGTTGGACATTAAATCTTCGGAATCTCCAAAAAAGCTAAAAAATGTAAACTTAATCTCACCAACAAATTGTGATGGAAGTTCTATGGACTGGTTGGTGATCACGCCCTCTTGTAAACCGCTTATTAATTGTTCTCCATTTTCTTGTTCGCAATACCAACTCACCTTCGTTAGAGCTGTAAATGGCCATTGACTTGGATCTATGGATTGAATATTACTTCTAAATTGGGCTAAATCAAAATGCATCGTCGGATCACTTAAATTGGAAAGATCAATACAAAATCTAAATCCGGGAAGGTTTGCAGTTCTAAAATATTCTTCATGAGGTTCACATATTAACAATTCATCATCTTGAGTTGAAAGAAATCCCAACATGTTTTGTCCATTGTATTCTACAGGTTCGTAAAATTCATGGAAAAGATCTAATTCTAAAAGGTCTGCTTCATCTTCGAAATCATTGACATAAGTTTTGTTCAATATGCCGTCGTTAGGCAATGTATATGTCCTTGTATTGTTTAATAAATTTGTATCACCATTCCAAATCAATTTAATGCTTATTTCTTCATTCGGCGTCGTAACTACAATTTGATCACGTATCATCTGTACATCTGTCACGAGAATACCTTCCGCTATAGTAAGGGGCTTCGTGGTGGTATAATTTTCTAAAGCCAAAAGATCACCATTACTTTTAATTTCAATAGAATATGACTCTCCTACATTAATTTCTGAACAACTAACATTCTTAATAACAAATTCTAAAGCAATCTCGTCACTACCACAAACTCTAGTTATACTTTCCAATCTGATCCTTAAATCCTTTTCTTCTGATGTGAAGTTTAAGATTTCTGAATAGAAAATATTATTCGTTTGATTTGCATCAAAATTTTCAAGCGATGCACCGATATAATAATAATTATCTTGATCTACGAATAGATAATCATCCTTTTCTAAATTGATAACTTCTCCCGGTAACAAGGCATTAGTTAATGTATGGTTAATTGCATTATCAGCTTGAAAATCAATAAAAATCTCTAAATCAGTACCTTCCGGAATAGGCACAGTTCCAGTATTTTCAACTGACAATTGTATCGTGTGAAAATTTTCGTTCAAACAAGTGTAGAATCCATCTTCAATCGTGAGTTTCATATCATAAATGGCTTGTTGATTATTATCAAATGGAATACCAACCGCTTTCCATGCTTCCTTTACTGAAAGTTCTTCTTCAGAATTTTGACCGTATAACTCCTGAACTGCCAACAAACTCAGATCATATGCTTCTCTATAATTTGTTGATTCTATCATATAACTCGTCAACATTAAAAACGGAATCTGCATAGATTTTTCCATCCCTAATCCTTCAACATTAAAATTAACTCCATTTTCATTAGTTCCAACTCCCCCATCAGTCAACAAATAAAACCAATAGTTGAGCACACCACTATTTGAATGAACACCTCCACCATCAACCCAAAATTCACCTCGATAAAACTTAGGGTCGTAATAAACATTAGGATCTTTCATGGATCTAAATGGTTCAACATTCGGATGTTGAGAACACTTGTCTCCAACCAACCAATTAAAATTTTCAGTGTCATAAAAATACTCGTGTACTTTACCAAAGATGTCGCTCATCGCTTCATTAAGTGCACCGCTTTCATCGCTATAGATTAAATTGGCGGTAAATTCAGTGATCCCATGGGTGAACTCATGCCCTACAACATCCAAACTAGTTAAAGGGTCCCGATAGCAATCACCATCACCAAAATTGGCATAAGTCCCATCCCAATAAGCATTATTAGCAAATATTTCTCGTGAGTGAGCAACGCCATTTAAAGCCATTCCTTCATTATCAAGTCCATTCCAGTTAAAATGCTCTAAAAGTAAATCATAAAACCTGCTAGCACCCCAATGAATATCTAAAGCAATTGCTTCATCAGAGTATTCTGGAAAATTCCAATTATTGGAATTATTAGCAATTTGATACTGCCAAAAATCTCTTTTATACGTATGAATCCCTTTTCCTCTAGTTTTATCGCTAAGCAAAACAAAGTTCTCTTGAATAGAATCAACGATGAATTCTTTAAGACCGTAATAATGCGTAGTTCCTTGAGCGGGTACATTAGTCATATGTATATGCGGAAACTCTTTTTCTATTTTACCTGTGTGCGCATTGATGTAATACTTTGTCTTTGATAGTGGTTGTATAGAATATAGCTCGATTTCATAAACCAGTAAATAGTCATTGGATTTATCCGGAAACTTGCTATCAATGATTTTTAATTCGGCTTTTGGCTTTCGCCAATCTACATTCTCTTCGTTTATGAAATATTCCCAATCGTACATTTCAGCATCCATTCGCGCAAGCGCAATATCAATAGCATTTTTAGACGTGATTGTCGGAGTGGTTTTGATTTCAATATTGGGTAAAAAATTACCATTAGCCTTAACTGCTTTACCATCGCGCTCATGTATAATATAGGTCGCTCCTATCACTTCAATTCCTTCATGATATTGTCTATAACGTCTATGCACGTTATTTTCCTGTTGCGTTGTCTTTTGAAGAACAAACTCATCCTTGGAACGAAGACCCATTTCAGATTTCACATTATTTAAATAATCCTTACTACTTAATGGGGATTGCACTTGAATGTTAGCGAACGATTGACGCGTACGTAGATTATCATTTACTAAATGTTGTGCAAAAAGATTCGCAAACAAAAAGATAAATAGAATGGTTTGAGTAAAACGCATGAACATGTGTATTTAAGTTTCAAAACAAAGCGAATCTGAAGAAGTTTAAATTACAGATTTAATTTCAATTCACTTAACCACAATTGTCGTGTAATGTCTCTAAGCTGATTTAATAAAGTAAATCGTACTTTTTTTTACTTTAGAGTAGGAAGATTTATCATTATGGAAAAAGGACTTTTAGAAAAAACAGGAAAAGATTTAGATCATTGGATTAAGATAGTACACAAATCCGGCGTTGAAAAACACAAAGCAATTATAGCTTTCTTAAAATCCGAACATGGATTTACATACGGTTTTGCCAATTTCGTGGCACACAAAAGCAAAAAATCAGATGCTCAATCCATGCAGTCTCAAGATATCGACCTAGTATCACTTCAATACCAAGGGAAAGAAAACTTACTCGATATTTACAAGCTACTCTTAGAAAAAGTAAAAGACTTTGGTAATGATATAACAGTAACACCTAAAAAGAGTGCGGTGAGTTTAATTCGCAAAAAGCAATTTGCATTGATCAAACCAGCCACGAAAACGAGAATTGACCTCGGCCTTAAAATCAAAGACAAAGACATCACAGAACGTCTTGAAAATTCTGGACCATTTGGTACGATGTGTACTCATCGAGTCAAATTGATGGATACTAAAGAAGTCGATAAAGAGTTATTAGATTGGATCAAAGAAGCTTATGAAAAAGCTGGATAACGGCTTCCGGTTCAATGATATCTTTTTATTGGACATTAAATCTGCATTATGAAATACCTTTTATTTAGTTTTTTGCTCGTTGCTCAAATTGGATTTTCTCAAACAGAGAGAGACTTTAAGACGAATATGGGTGAGGAAATCCCTTCATTTGAATTTGTTACTACCGATGGAGAAAACATGTCCATTGATCAATTAAAAGGTAAAGTTGTATTACTTAATTTCTACGCTACTTGGTGTGGGCCTTGTAGAAAAGAAATGCCCATTTTAGAAGAAAAATTATCTGCTCACTTCGAAGATGACTTGGTCATTTTAGCGATTGCTCGTGGTGAAGACATGGAGACCACTCAGAAATTTAAAAAGGACACGGGTTATCATTTTACCTTCGCTCCAGATCCTGACAAAATTGTCTATAGCTTATTTGCTGATAAATATATTCCTCGAAATTTAGTCATTGATAAGACTGGCAAAATCATATATCAGAGCACTGGATTTGACAATAGTAAGCTAGACAAGATGATTACTACGATTAAAAAGAATTTAAAATAGCTCAAATAAAAATGGGCCCGTGGAAACCCCAAGTAACCACAGACCCAATCATAGAATTCTAATCGTTATAGAATTATATATTCTTAACTCGTCTAGCTGGATAAGCCACTGTTATACCTGCTTCACCTAATGCCTTCTTAATTTCTTTGTAAGAATTAAAATAGACATCCCAGTATGTAGCATCTGTAGCATATGGTCTTACTGCTAACAAGACGTTGTTTTCATCAAATTTTTCAATTTCAATAGTTGGCTCATCAGGTAACCTTTCCGATACTTTATCTAAAGCACCTCTGATGATTCCTTGCACCTTGCCAAAATCTTCTTCATAAGGCATAGCCACGTTAAGATCAACTCTTAATTTTCCGTTAGCGGTCAAATTGGTCATAATCCCACTTGTAGCAATACCATTAGGCATTATTACCTTTTTGTTATCCAATGTGTTGATAATCGTATTGAATACTTGGATTTCTTGTACATGACCTACAGTTCCTTGAATATCTACCAAATCACCTACTTTGTATGGTTTGAAAATCAATACCATTACACCAGAAGCAAAATGTGCTAAAGTCCCAGACATTGCTGCTCCAATAGCCAAACCAGCACCTGCGATTAACGCTGCAAAAGCTGTGATTTCAACACCTACAACTCCAGCTGCAGTAATCACCACCATCACTTTCAGAATAACACTTACAAGTGATTTTAAAAAAGGCACTAAATCTGCATCAATTCCCGAGCGCTCTAGAGACTTACCTATCATTCTTGAAATCATACCTACAATCCAGAATCCTATAAGGAGGACTAAAATTGCAGCAACTAACTTTGGAGCCCAGGCTAGAAGTGTGTTCCATAAAGCACCTAAATCAATGTTTGCTAAATCCATGTTTGTTTAAAATTTGTTATAAATATGCTTTAGAGACGTGGCTAAATCAAAGGTGTCACTTCTAAATTGGGGCGATGATATCTTTGACATTTTAACACATCGTGGGAAAGCTCCATTCCTATTAGCTCTGAGCTTATGGACGAAATTTAATTTCGTTCAAAAAAATTAATATTTAACATTTGAACATTGATATCGGCGTTAAAAAAGAATTAAATCTGGGTTCTTCAACTCGAATAATTTATACCATTCGTTTAAATGTTGTGCATCGTATTATTCTTTTTAGCGGTTTTTTATTCGCTTTCGCGAATGTCTATAGTCAGGATGATTTAGTTTCTGTGGAAATTTCCCAACTCGATACACTATTCATTTATTACCACATGCCAGGATGTGTAGGTCCGTCCTACAAAGATTCCTTAAAGATTTGGAGGGATGACAATGGGATTTCAATCGACTTTAGAATTTCTAATATTTCAAGATACCCTAGAGAATGGAAAGGACAATTATTCCTAGAAGAGAAGGATTTTATATCCATTATAGGGTTAGAACGTCAATGTCAAAAATTTACAAAACGGGGTCGTTGTTCGGCCGGGCCAATTTATTTCATTTTTAAAAATCAATCCGAAGAGAAAGTCTATCCAAACCCATCTTGTCAAAAGAATTCCTATTTTGACATACGAAATTATTTAATCTCAAAATTAGAATGAAAGGACTTCGAACTTGCATTTATAAGGTATACGATCTAGATAGAGCAAAGGAATGGTACTCGAAAGCTTTTAATGCAGTACCTTATTTTGATGAAGCATTTTACGTGGGTTTTAATATTCAAGGTTATGAATTAGGCCTTCAACCCACAGACAACAATGTTTTAAATAAAACAGAATCAGTATTGTGCTACTGGGGTGTTGATGATATAGAAAAACAATTTGAAGCATTGATCAAATTGGGCGCAAGCCAACATGAGAAACCAACAAATGTAGGCGGAGAAATCATGGTCGCCTCTGTGAAGGACCCTTGGGGAAATATTATAGGCATTATCTACAATCCAAGTTTCAAACTTCCATAATGAAAGACCAAAGACCACCACTGAACAAGGACATTTCTGTTGATGACTTCAAATCCTTTTATTGGCTTAAAAACGAGCTATACGTTTTTTGTAAATCCCATAATTTACATAGAAGTGGAAGTAAGATTGAATTATCAAATATCATTGAACAATTTTTGATTGATGGTACGATACCCAAAGTCAAAACAAAATTAAAAGCTCATTCAAAATTTGATTGGAACGAGGCCACGCTTACTACAGAAACCGTAATCACAGATAGTTACAAAAGTTCGGAAAACGTACGAGCTTTTTTTAAGCGTTCTATAGGTGACAAATTTAAGTTTTCAGTTGGGTTGGTGGATTGGATCAAAAACAACCAAGGGAAAAACCTGGGAGACGCCATCGAGTATTATCATCAATTGAAGCAAAAGAAATCGGATGGATCTGAAAAAATCATCAAAAAGCAATTTGAATACAACACATATATCCGAGACTTTTTAAAGGCCAATTCGACACTTAGTAAAGCGTCCGCAATAAAGTGCTGGAATATTAAACGAAATTTAAGAGGAACAAATAAATACGAATCTTCAGATTTGAATTGGATTAAAGATTAAGATCATTTTGTACTTCTGATACGATCAATCATCATCGCTTTCGTAGCATAACCATTTGAAATTAAAACAACCTTGTCATTTGCCTCTAACAAAACTGTAGGAAAACCCCTCACCCCTAAGGAGGAAGCCCGCTCAAAATCCTTCCTTACTTTCAACTTATATTTTTCAGAGTCAAATAAACGATCAAATTGATCGGTATCTATATCTAAAGCTGTCAAAGCCTCGTGATAGGACTCTTTCAAATGCATATTTTTATTTTCAAAGTAAAATGCGCTCTGAATATTATGAAAGAAATCAAAAGCTGATTCAGGTTTTAAGTCTCTAACTATGACCGTTGCACGAGAAGGCGGCTCAGTATCATAAGTGATTTCGGTTTCATTGAGAATTCCGTAATTAAATTTTTGACCAGATCGTTCACTTACTTCCTTCCAATGTTGACTTAAAAAATCCATTAGATCGTACATCGTTTCTTTGTTGTACGGCCGAAGGCCTCCCATAACAATTTCAAAATCATACGTGTCACCGAGTTCCTTTTTAAGAGCCTCTAATTCTGGACTAAAACCATAGCACCAGGAGCACATTGGATCGCCAACATAAATAATACGGGGCTTTGTATCTAAAGTAGGGTTAGATAAGAGGGTCATTAATATACTGAAGGCAAAAGAAATCATGATTTAGATTTAATACAATGAATCAACAAAACTTTGAACTTATTGTTTTATAATTCTATTCGCCCAAAGTTTTAAAAATAATAATGCATAGCAAAACACAGCACTAATAAAACACATTGGAATCCCAGTAGACGTTCTAGGGCAAACTTCATATCCGAGTAATTCTGCCAATGATGCACCCGTCGCTAAGCCAAAGGGCAAAAACAAAAAAGAGTAAAACCAAATACGGTCCAATTTTAAAACATGGGATACAAATGTGCCAAGAAAAGCGACAAAAACAATATAACAAGCGGGTATACCAAATACTTTAGGACAAGCTATCTTATTGGTTAAATTCCCATAAGATAAATCGAAAGAACCGTACAATGTAAACAAAAGCAAAATAACGATGAGGTAGAAAAGTAAATTTTTCATATTGGGGGTTAGGGTACTTAGTAAAGATACACTAACCCAACCAGTTTTTAAATTCTTTTACTCGATCTCTCGCGACAATGATTTCTTTTTCTCCTTGATTCTCTATAACCACTTTTAAACGACTGTTTGAATAAGTGATCACATCCACAATGTGATCTATTTGAACGACGTTACTCCGACTTACCCTAAAGAACATTTTAGGGTTCAGTTCAGAATATATGGATTCTAATGTTTGGTCGATTGGGAAGCGTCTACCCTCCATGGTTTGAACAAAGCACATTTTATTTTCGCTATAAATATGTGTCAATGATGAAACCTTTAGGCTTTTAATGTGATCTCCAACCTTTACACTTAGTCTCTCTCTATAACTATTCTCTTTAAATCCTTGTGCTTGGATCATTTTGGAAAGCGCTACTAAATCAATGTTGCTTCCATTCGATTTATAAATGGATTTAAACTTGTCAATAGCCGATTTTAGATCAGCTTCTTGAATAGGTTTTAACAAGTAATCAACACTATTTTGTTTGAATGCTTTAATGGCATATTGATCGTAGGCTGTTGTAAAAATAATAGGTGCTTCAACCCTTCGTTTCTCAAATAATTCAAAGATGACTCCATCACTTAAATGAATGTCCATGAAATATAAATCGGGCTCATCATTCAAATCCAAATAAGCTTCAATTTCTTGCAGAGATTTACAAAGCGATACTACATTAAGCTGATGAGCTTCGAGCATTCGAGCTAATCTTCTCGCGGCTACCCCTTCATCTTCTACTAGAACTACATTCATTTAAGGCTTATTTACAATAAAGGTAAAGCTACTTTAAAAACATCTTTTGAATCATGAATTGTCGGTGTTTTATCCCCTAACAATCCATAGCGATCAATAATATTTTGAAGTCCCATTCCACTTCCTTCGATGATATTCTTTCTTGGCTTTTTGTTGTTTGCACAGATTAAGAAATCGCCTTCATTATATAATTTTATGACCAATTGTTCTTGCTCATTAAAGGCATTGTGCTTCACCGCATTTTCTAATAGCAACTGTAAACTTAAGCCTGGCAATCTCTTTTCTAATGCTATGTCACTGATATCTACTTCAAGTTCAATACAATTCTCAAACCTTACTTGCTGAAGACTCAAGTACTTTTTGGCGAAAGCCAACTCCTCTTTCAACGGTGTAGTTTGTTCAGTTCTATTTTCTAAAATATATCTATAGATACCAGACAATTCGTTTAAAAGAAATTGTGCTTTTTTAGGATCCTCATCAATCAAGCCATACAAGACATTAAAACTATTAAATAGAAAATGAGGGTCCACATTTGCCTTTAAGGCATTCAATTCCATGACAACCTTTTCCTCTTTCAATTGAGCAGATAATGCTTTTGACTCACTCGCCTCTTTAAAAAAGGTCATCGCATGAATGATGGATGAAATCAAAATAGTGATCATCAAAGCGACTAAATAAAATATCCTGTTTCGCTCAGAGAATAAAGCATCAAATGAAGCCCCCCAAATGCAAACCCAAAGAATAAAGTTCAAGATAAAAAGGGTAAACATTGTTAGTATCACGGATCCCAGAAAACCCATCCAAGCCCGTTTAAATGGTTCTTTATCCCATGGTAGATACTCTGTTATTTTATCAAAGAAAAAGCCATTGACAAAACTTAATGGTAAACCATAATAGAAATTATACAACGTCGGAATCTTTACGTCTTCCCATTTAAAAGTACCTTGCATAAACCAGTTTGCTAAAATCATAGCAATACTGAGTATAGAGCAAATGACAAAAGCATTCCGAAGAGACTTAAAAAACATGTTCATTACAATCCGCAGTTGGCTATAGTTTCCTCCACTCTTTCTTTTCCGTAGTCAGGTGCAAAAGGCTCTGACAAATCTTGTTCGTCAAACTTCACTAATACCGCTTCTAATCTTTTACAAAATGGTTTTAAGTCTTGTCCAAAAAATCTAGCAGCGCCCATTTCATATTCAATCTTGTTGGAAAGTGCCCTTGGATTGTTAGGATTTAATTCAATCGCCTTGTCGTGTAATTCGTTAATCTTCTGTGTAAACTGCATAGCGTAAGTTGGTGGATCCATAGCTACATATCCTGTATATAACAAACCTTCCATGGTATAGATTTCAGAATTATCAGGAGATCTTTCATGTGCAGCTGCCACATGTGTTTTTGCTTTCTCTAACATCGCCATTTTAGTTTCCATTTCTTTAGCTTCAAACGAAGATGTGATCAATACTGTACACGCATAATACATCGGTTGCCACTTATCTTTTTCTGCTTGGCCAATTCTTTCAAACATGGCCACTGCTTCTGTATTCTTTCCTTCTCCCCATAATTCAAAAGCTTTTTTCATTCCTGACTCGTACTGCCCTTGTGCATGTAATCCACAGACAGCCAACATAGCGACAAATATTGTAACGAATAATTTATTAGTGTTTTTCATTTTAAACTGATTTAGAGGTTAATGATAATACTATGATCTGAATTTATTGTAAAAACTGCGTCCTTCCATTTTGGAGGTCCAAATTTTCCTTTGGCCCCTCTCGAACAAGCATAGGGTTCTTTTGGTATTCCAAATATCCATGTATCGAATTTGTCATTCATATTCTTGTCATGGTAAATAGAAACCGCATAATCTCCAGGAGCTAATCCTTCGATAGTCGTGACACACAATTTATTATTGATTTTCTCTTTTGATCCTTTGATGTTCTTTCCTAACCAATTGGATTCAGAATCATATACACCGATATATACTTGTCCCTCATTGGAATCAAATCCCTGTATATTCACCTGAAGACTATAGGTTTCAGTTCCTGAACTATCGGACCCTGATGATTGAGCCA
>JAHDBI010000036.1:9923-11888 GCA_020630475.1 Saprospiraceae bacterium | reverse complement strand
ACCTGAAGACTATAGGTTTCAGTTCCTGAACTATCGGACCCTGATGATTGAGCCATTCCCGAAAGGGAGAATAAAAAAATCAAACTTAATATGCTATTTATTTTTTTCATGATTTTGTAATTAAAGATTATCTAATTGATTTTCTGTCTTGTCTTCACTTATCGTCATGAAGAAACCGACAAAGAAAAATCGATCCTCATTTGGTCTGATAATTTCGCCAGGATATATGCCACTGATGTCTGGTTCGTTGGCATAACGATATCCAAACTCATTTTTAAATCCTGGAAAATTAGATACTGACGCAAATAATATTTTTTGTTGAGATATTAAATAGGCCCAACTCATACTCATATTGTGAAACGACTTTGATCGTTCGTTTAAAAATCCATCGGTGTTCGGATTTTCATAAGGTCGACCACTAGACACCTGATAAGTGAAACTCCATTGCGACTTCAATCCTTCGAACCATCTCTTCCCTACTACCGAAAGATTATGTGAAGTACTAAAAGGTGGTGTCGCGGTGACAGGATAATCTTTGAAGTTTCGCTCATTCACCAAATAACCATAAGACAACCAGAAATCTAGATTTTTGATGAGTCCTGTAGCTCTCCAAAACATATCGATTCCATAGGACTCTCCTTCTCCAGTGTTGCTAAAATCACTCAAGACATTTTCGTTACCATTGAATACACTACTGTATTTAGTTAAGCCATCATATTTTTTGTAGTAGGTTTCAAACCTAAAGATTTGCTTGTCCGTTTTAATATTGTAATTCGCTAAAGCGTGATAAGATTTCTCATTAATCAAGTCATTATCGTAAAACAAATAAGACGACTCCACTTCTTGTGTAAATTGACCTAGCGCAAAACTGACTTGACTATTCTTAGATAATTTTTGAGCCAAGGTCAATCTTGGAGATAATTGTATCTGGTCAAATAAAGAATGATGCTCAGCCCTCAAACCTAATTTGAATGCTAAATCCTTAGAAAGGAAGTAATCTGATTCGACGAAAGTCGCACTAATAAAACGCCCTACTTTATCATCAATACTAAAGTCGGTGCCCGTAAGACTCTTTGTCAACACATCCTCTTGATACATGACATCTGCACCATAATTAAGAATGAAATGATCATTAATCAAAGATTTAAATGCTAGACGTCCATTGACGCCATTTAGGTCCGTATCTAATTCAAAGGAATCTATCGCTGCATGATCCCTATTCACTCCTATACTCACACCTGTCATCACAGAATTTTTATCGTTCAGCACTTTATTATAACTCGTATTACTGTATACATTATAATTATCAATCTCGATATTTAGATCTCGTTGAGCGTCTAAATCAAATTGACCGACTCTTACTCTAGTAAAATCTCCAGCCAAATAAGATTTAAGCAATCCACCACCAATTTTATTTCTATATACACTCTCTCCAGAAAAACCTCGATATGGTTCCTTTAAATCTACTCTTGTATTAATGAATTGATAATAAGGACTCAAATCGATATAAGAAGTGGATAGACTCAATGACTGATCATCCCATTTTTTTGTATGCCCTAATCCAACGCCTACGGTCATTAAAGAAATATCCGTTTGTGTTTGCTGCGGATCATCAATAGTATTCATATCTAAAATACCAGATAGTGCTTGTCCATAGGCCGAAGAATACCCTCCCGTGCTAAAACTTACTCCTTTAAAAAGGAAAGGCGAATATCTTCCCCTTACAGGTGTTCCAGAAACTGTTCTTGAATACGGTGTAAAAACTCTCAGACCATCAATGTATATTTTGGTCTCTCGCGCATCACCACCTCTCACAAATAATCTTCCGTCCTCTGCATTTGGTTGGGTACCTGGTAAGGTTTGTAATGCCGCAATGACATCTCCATTTGACCCAGCAGTTGTTACAATATCTAATGGCTTCAAAACTGCTACTTTAGAATTGTCACCTGCTTTAAAAGTACTTGC
>JAHDBI010000036.1:8748-9823 GCA_020630475.1 Saprospiraceae bacterium | reverse complement strand
TAAAATTGGAAGTAGATTTTTCATACTTCAAAGATGGTGGCAAACTGAAGGAAATAAAAGTGAAACAGGACGAATCGTTAAATAAATGTGATGAATCGTAAAAAATGGGGTCGAAATTCGATAAATGGTTATTTTGAAATCATGAAACACTTCTATTTATTACTTTTCTTGACTTTATCGGCTTTCGCCAATGGACAATGTCCTGATGGCCCACTTGTTTTAGACAGCGATGAGGCCATCCAAAAATTTGTTAAAAACTATCCTAATTGTACCGAGTTAGATTCTAGTTTGACTATTGGTCCAACTAAAGATGCACAGATCACTAGAATCACCTCGCTCAAATCATTACATCGAATTACAAGGGTAAATGGCGATTTTATTGTAAAAAACAATCCTAGAATAAATTCATTGGAAGGGATCGAACAAGTTGAGATGGTTACTGGCGACTATATTATCACTGGCAATAAGGGCGTCACTGAAGGTTCCTTTCATTCCTCCTTGATCAAGGTTGACGGTGACTTTATGGTAGCACAATACATATCTAGTCTGAGTAAAATGGTTTTTAGTTTTAGCGAACTCATTAAAGTTGGTGGTGATTTTACTTATTCACATTCTAAATCACCCAAGGTTGCCTTTTCATCCCTTTGGAAAATCGGAGGGAGCCTATATTATAATGCTATGTCTTCTGCCTTCACCAATGGAGAATTCCCTTCTCTAGAATATGTAGGTGAAACCTTAAGAATTACTCCCCAATATCTTCAAGATCATTTTGAGGGATTTGCCAGACTTAAAGAAGTAAAGGTTTTAGAAATAAGAAACGAGAGTGACAAAAGGATCAATATCGGCCGAATTGAAAAATGCGACTACATCACGATTCAAGTTAAAAATGACTATTACCTATCTATGTTTAATGATTTAGATTCCGTTGAAAATTTAAGAATAGTTCAGCCAACACCTAAACAAATTTCAAGTTTTAAATCACTAGTATTTGCACATTCCATTAATATTGTCAACTCGGTTAAAAATGAAACGACACTTTCTCCATTTCCTCAATTAAACCATGTTGAACGAGTTT
>JAHDBI010000036.1:0-8648 GCA_020630475.1 Saprospiraceae bacterium | reverse complement strand
TCAAACATTAAAGTATGTCTATTTTGAGAACAATAAAAAACTGGTCAGTTTAAATGGATTCAACTTCAAGATGAATCCAGATGGCTACCTGACATTTAGAAACAACCCGATGCTAAATCTATGTGAATCAGAAAACATCTGTTCATTCCTCACGTCAATGAAAAACAAAGTCAAAACAGATCGAAACCATAAGGAGTGTTCAAGGAAAAAACTAGATGCGAAATGTGGTCTTTAGATTTTACACTCAACAATATTACTTCCAAGGCATAAATGATATACCCCTTCTGAAACATAAAATGCCCCTCTAAAAGAATATCCTGATCGATCTATTGGGCTTTCAAAGGGGATCACTTTATCTCCATTGATATACATCATTTTAGTTCCTCTTCCAATCGTCCATAACGAACCATCAGAGGCGATACAAGCCGTGTTGATATATGCTTCTTGTTGGCCTAAATCGATCCATTTGATCACACCATCTTTGTATTCAGCAATTCCATTTTCAGCAGTCACAATAAAGGTGGATGTCGGTCCAGTTAACATGTTCTTAATCTCCCCTATTCTCCGACCTTCTATCGAGATGATCTTTTTCCAATTTTGACCATCATATTCACTAATTAATCCTCTTCGTCTAGAACCGGTAACTAAAAGATGTCCGTTGTTGGTATTACACAATTTTACTTGCCCATATTCTTTCCAACCTAAAAAGTGTTCATTTTGATCAAGTATCGTTTCTTTCCCATTTTTTATACTGACCAATTGATCTCCTCGTTGGACCAACAACTCATTCTGAAGGCAAGCCACTTTTTTAACTTCACCCTCCATGATCTTTTGATTTGTTCCAGACTTAAACAATCCTTTTTCAGTAGTATAATAGATTTGACTACTGGCATCTTTGGTCATACTCCATAATCTGTCTTTTGGAAATCCACTAACACTTTCAAATCCTGAACCAGACCATTTGTAAAGGTTGTGTTCTTTTGATTCTTGGATATATTGGCTTTCGCCAACGTTGATGCTTTGATAATAATTGGGGTTCTCTTTTTTAGGTGCTACTTCCTTAGCGGTCCAATTTACTCCATCAAAATACATTGGTGGATTTTGGGCAACAGCCATCCAAATGTTTCCATTAGCCGTTTGAATCATAGCTTCCCTATAGTTACCCGTTTTGAAATATTCTGGCGGCACGTAATTTGTCCAATTACCTTTATTGTTATGAAAAATATTTCCACCAGTTGTCAATAACCAAAATTCATTCTCAGATTTCCAAACTCCTTCAAAAAACTTTAGACCAGATACCAAGTCATTTCCGCGAAGTGCAAGGACGAGTTCTTTATTTTCAATAATAAACATTCGTCGATATTCTAGTACAGCTACCCTTCCATCATCCAACAAACCAAAATCCTGAAAACTACATTTCCCTTCAGGAGTGAGCGTTGTGACATTTTTATTTTGATCTAGAATATAAACGTGATTATAGTCATACAGATAAACATGATTACTGCGATCCGTGATGATACGCTTGCCGTAATTCAAAACTTCTCCTTGATAGTAAACCTCATAAGTCAAATCGTCCTTGACGCGATAAATGGCTCCTCTTGACAAACACCATATGATACCATCTTCATCAAGATGAACATCTTCAAAAGATTTGTTCTCTTCATAGGGAATAATTTCTTTGGCAGTACCATCTTGTTGTAAAATGGCCAATCCTCTAGAAGTTAATAACCAAACTTGATTCTTTTGATCCTTTACAACATCTATGATCGTTGATGCCGTCAATCCTTTAATAATCCCTTCTTGCTTAATCGAATTGCCTTCTTGATCAGTCCAAATTAATCCAGCACCATAAAAAAGTATTTCATCACCAAGATCACAAATACCCCTGATATCTTGCTTTGCATTAATCGCTTTAAATTCTTGAGCATGAATATTGAAGCAAGCTCCAATTATGGCTATAATAAATACTAATCTCATCATTGCTTTGCAGTTACTTGGTCCACAATTTTCATGATACTACTTTTCATGAATTCGAGTTTCTCTCCTTTATCTAACACCTTTATTTTCTTGAATGCATCTTTCATAGAATAACCGTTGTCTTCCAAATCTTTGATCATTGTATTATACTGCGATTCCGTTTGTGTTTCAGTATACAATGCCTCAATAAAATTTGTTTCAATCAAATCATAACGAGCACCATATGCATCACTCATTTTTTGCATTCTCTCTTTTTCCTTTGGATCTGAAATATCTTCAATATAGATGGTTTCTGTTGTCGTAATTGTTTCACTTGACACCCATTCTATTTTTTGATCTTCTCTTTTAAAACTAAACATCGGCTGCATGGCTTCTCCTTTGCCAGGAACCATATGGACTTGTTTGAATTCGATGTATGATTTCTCTTTCTTTTTTTGAGGATTTTTATTTGGTTTTTCTCCTTTTAATATTCCTTCTACAGCTTCTTCCAAAGCGGCATTTTGCTCGGTTGTCCCTCCCATTACTGTCACAGAAGGCTTTTCCTCTTCCATAGCTTCAACATTTGCTTTAGCTTTCTCGAAGGAAGCTAATTTTTCAGCTTTATTTTTTTGGTGTTCGTTATGTAATTGAGTAATGGCCTCTTTAAAAAGTGTGTAATTTTCAGATTGAGCCAAAAGCCCATTAAAACACATGACCAAGCAGGAGATAATTAATACACGCATAATTTCAATCTTTGATCTTATTACACAAGCTAAGTATATTTTTCAATTTCTTTATTTTACAGAAGATTAAGCTTTAATGATCATGACACCAATGAAAAAAACAATAGCGCTAATTTTGATAAGTCTTGTAACAATGATGGGCATGTCATCTCTCCATGCTCAAATGGAAAACTATAATCCCAATCATGATTTGGACTTTAGTCTCATCCCATTTTGTAAAAACAAGCTCTACGGTTTTGTAGATCAAAACAATAAGGTAGTTATTAAAGCTCAATATGAATCGGTATCCTTTTTTAACACAAAAGGATTGGCGCAAGCCAATAAATTAGGAGTGTATGGTGTGATCAATAAAAAAGGAGAAACCATTGTGCCTTTTCTTTCAACAAGACCCATCATGGCTCCAAACATGACCGAATCAGTAGAGGGCCAAAGTCAGACAATCCCAGACGTTTATCACATCTATAATTCTAATTCCAAAAAGTGGTGCATCTTCTATGACTTAGATAAACCATATTCCACTAAAATCTATCATGACGTTAAACCGAAATTTGATGACAAAATCACATCAAAGTATCTTGATGAAGCGCGTCGTGTCTCTTTTAACAACAAAACGAAAAAAATTATTCGCGAAAGCGGAATGGTCAATTTTATCAATAAACAAGGAAAAGAAATATTTAAAAAGGATTTCATTAATGCTTATGCGCTTAGTGAAAATAGTTTTGCCTTCTTTAACAGCGAGGGTAAAATGGGCATTTGCGACATTAATGGCCACACAGTAACCAAAGGCACATTTAGAGAAATCAAACCTACAGGCAGTTCAGAATACTTTATTGTTACTTCCTTTTCGGGCCCTAATAATTATTCATTTTTCGAAGGGATTGTTAATGCACAAGGAAAATTAACTGTAGATACCATTTATACCAGTTTGAGATTCATTAAGGATGACCTCTTCACTGCAAAAAACGATCAGGGCATCGGAGTCATGAATGGTGATGGAAAAATTTATCTGAACCCAGACTATACAAGTCTCATTCATTTTGCCAAGGATCTATTTATTATAAAAAGCAAAGAGGATTATAAATCTTATCTCATTGATTTAAACGCGAATGTGGTTACCAAGGGATATCAAGACATCAAACCTTGTTACCGTAAGACCGTGTCTACAGCTCCCGATGGCGAAATGACTTATATCATTTCGGAAAAAGGTCAAGAGCTTTTTAGTATTCCAGAAAAGAACGTCCACGTTTCTGAAGCCTATGGTGGTTATTATATTATTCGACATTCTAACACCAATGGACTATATAGTGCTAATGGAACACCTCTACTTAAAAATGAATATCGAAGCATTTCTCAGACGAATGTCGATCAAACTTACTTAGTTCAAAATGAAAATAATTATGGCTTGTTTGAAGCTTCGAAAGGATGGATTCATCCTTTAAGCGAAAATAGAATCAACCTCAGAAAAAATGAATCGAAGGAAGATCAAATCATCTACAAAAGAAAACAGGAAATCATCACCTATACTTCAACGATGAACAACAAATCCATTGAAAAGGTAGACCAACGTGACAATGCTTACGTCAGTGTTCGCGATAATGTGGCTAATGTAAAACTGAGTACAGGAGAGAAAATATCTTTTGATGTAAAAGAAAAACAGCGAGTTCAAAAACACAAAGACTGGATATATGTCATTCAAGAAAATAGAGATCGGACAAGAAGTATTTTCGACACTCAAGGAAAACAATTAAATCCAACTGGTTACTTTTTGTCTAATGTATTTGAATTAGAGGATGGAATTTATTTTGCTGTCGTAAAAGACCGAATTAATATTGGTGTCATTGACATGGAAGGCCGTTGGTTCATTGAGCCAAAAGAACATCAAGTAGTTAGAAATTTGGATAAACGATTTTGGGAAATAGGTACTGCTCAAGATCGAGCCTTGTTTACTTTAGATCAAAAACCATTGACTAAAAATGGTTTCACACAATTCAAAATAGTTAATGACTATTTAATCACTGGGCACCGCAATTTGGATAAAGGAATAGATTTAATGGATTACCAAGGGAAAATTATTTCTTCAACAAAATATTCTAAAATCGAAGCTGTTGGAAATTATGTTGCTGGGCAGAAAAAGGAATTGCTAGAATCTTGTTTATTAGACTCCGTGGGGAATTTGCTTCAGTGTTATCCATATTCTGAAATCAAAAATGTTATAGAGGATAAATACATCATTGTTAAAGATTTACACGACTTTGGAATTATCACTATGGATGGTATAGAAAAAGTCCCTTTTCGCTACAAGGGAATCAGTTATATGAAAAACGTCAACCTATTTGCTCTGAACAAAAAGGAATATGAACATGAATTATTGAACATATCTTTTGAAGCCGTCGGTAAAAAAATGAACGGATTTATGCGCGCCAATGAAATCCGAGAAGGTCTTTATCATATAGATGGAGAAGATGAAATCTGGGTATTAAATAATAATGGAAAATTACTCATCACTTTTGACAAAGAACTTGGAAAAGTTCATAAATCAAAAAGATTAAATGGGACTGACTTTATTAAAATTCTAAGTAAGCAATACGAGCCCGTTATCGCCAATTATAAAACTGGAATGATCTACCAGCAGTAATAGTCTATATAGCCATTAATTAAGTTACCTTTGCGGCTCATTAAAATCACTCCATTGAGCGCATTTAAAAAATTAGGCCTTTCAGATGACATTTTAAAGGTCTTGGTTGAATTAGGTTTTGAGAAACCTACCGAAATCCAGGAGAAAGCTATTCCAAAGTTACTGGAAGGTCCTACGGATATGATAGGTCTTGCTCAGACAGGAACTGGAAAGACAGCAGCTTTCGGATTACCCCTCTTGGAGTTAATTGATGGCAATGAAAATTATACTCAAGGTCTTATTCTTGCCCCAACTAGAGAACTTGGAAAACAAATTGCTGAACAACTCGAAATATTTAGCAAGTACTTATCAAAAGTAAACGTTCTTCCAGTTTATGGAGGGGCAGCGATAAGCAACCAAATCAAAGCGCTAAGAAAAAATACTCAGCATGTGATCATTGCTACCCCTGGGAGACTTATTGATCTCATCAAACGTAAAGCAGTCAAATTAGACCTACTAGAATTCATCATTCTAGATGAAGCGGATGAGATGTTGAATATGGGTTTCAAAGAAGATATCGATAAAATTCTTAGTTACACACCAGAAGATAAACTGACTTGGTTGTTTTCAGCGACGATGCCCAAAGCCATCACTAAGATCGTCAAGAAATACATGACTGATCCAGTGGAAATTAAAATTGATCCGAGCAACGAAGTCAATACAAATATTGACCATCAATTTGCGATGGTTCGTTCACGCGATAAAAAAGATGCATTAAAAAGATTTCTCGACGTCAACGCAGATATGCGAGGTGTAGTTTTTTGTAGAACCAAAAGGGATACTCAAGATTTGGCGGAAGCACTTTTAAAAAGTAATTATAAAGCAGATGCACTTCATGGCGACTTATCACAAGCCCAGCGAGATCGAGTGATGAAGCGATTTAAAAGTAAAGAATTACAAGTGCTGATTGCAACTGATGTTGCTGCAAGAGGTATTGATGTTAATGACTTGACTCACGTTTTTCATTTTACACTTCCAGATGACGATGCATACTATACACATAGAAGTGGTCGTACTGCTAGGGCAGGTAAAAAAGGAACTTCAATTGCTTTCATTAATGGACGAGAGCATTTTAAAATAAAGCGTCTTGAAAAATCATTAGGGATCAATTTCAAACAAGCCGAAATTCCAAATGTCAAAGACATCGCTGAAATCAGAGTAAACAATTGGTGTTTAAAAGTTTTAGAAACACCTACTAAAAACAAGCTAGACAAAAAGCTTGTTGAAGCGGCTGAAAACTTATTTGGCAATCTATCGAAAGAAGAGTTGATTGCCAAAGTTTTGATGCGCGAAATGAAAAACTTGGATCTTGGTTCGGATCGAGATTTAAATGACGAACGAAATGATAGCGGTGGTGGAAGAGGAAGAGATCGTGACCGAGGAAGAGGTCGTGGAAGAGGGAGAGATCGGAAGAGAGGCGGAGGTGGAAGAGGTCACAGAAAAGGAGGAAAACGCGATGGAGAAAGTAGTGAAGGAAACAAACGGAGTGGTGGTAATAGTAAACGAAGGCGACCTGACAAATTTAAAACGAAAGGAAAAAATAGAAATGACGGTGGTGGTAGTGGAGAAGGTAGGAGTCGTAGAAGAAAGAAGTAGACAATATTTTTTTTAGGATTGAGTTTTAAATAAAACTAGTCTCAGATGAAATATAAAATACTGTTTTACAGCGCTATTATTTTATTCTTTGGATCGTGTGTACTTTTTCTTCGACCTGTCCCTATCCTTCCTGAAGCGGATAACAAAATTTATGAAGGCTTTGTCGAGCGAATCTATGAAGTTGGAGAATATGATGTCGTTTTTGTTCTAAAAGATACACCTAGTAGATTTTATATTAATCGAGGTGCAGAACACGGAAGATTAAATGTCGAAGATCTTAAAACTAAATTAATCGGAAATAAGGTGACCATCAAATATCCAGAGTATTGGACTCCACTAGATTGGAATCAAGAAAGCATTCATTTAGCCAAATTAGAATTTAACGGAGAAACTATTTATACAGAATTGACAGAATAATTGAATGGCTAGTGGTTACATTTTGTAATCAAAATGGTATTAAGGATTAAAATGGTTTAAACCATTTATATCCTCCTCCCTAAAATTAATCCTCTTTTGGCTTTCGCCAATTTAAAAAATCAGGTGCGTTTCCAAATAATTTCTGGAATCTCAGCATGTTGGTCTACGATACCTGCCTTCTTCAAATGATAGATAATGCTCTTCACCATTTGATCGCTTACCCAACCATGAATGGCCCATTCTGTGCTGTAAAACCACCTTTCAACATCCTTCATTTTTTGTTCGTATCTCTCGCTCACTAGAGCTATGGAATTTTCATCTTGCATAAATGAATCCGTGCTATCATGAATGGTTCTTAACATCCTAATCATAGCTTCTGGCTTTTCTCTCAAAACATTCTCTCGAGCAGCTATTACAAAACATGGCCATGGCGTCACATACTCTCCAATTCTCTTTACGATACCTTGATCAACATATGGCTTAGTCGTATACTTCTCCCAATAAAAAACATCTGTTTCAAGGCTTTGCAGCGAACTCAAGGCCCCTTCTAAATTCTTTATCGGTACAAATTGATCTTTTCTAATTTCCTTTTCTTTTTCATTGGCATCTACAATTGCCATAAGATGGGATCCGGATCCAAAGCGACTGATGGCATACTGTTTTGAGTATATATGCTGATAATTATCCAAGGGATTTTTAGCACCCGTGTGGACTCCCCAAGTTAAAGGAGTATTGACATATACACTAACAATCTTGCTTTGATTACCTTTAATAATATCAGAGATGATCCCCTCTGTTAAAAGAACACATGCGTCAATTTCGTTTTCACGAAGGGCCTTAGTCATTTGTCCTGTACCACCCTTAAAAGTCGTCCAATCTATATCAACTCCTCTCTCCTTAAATTCACCATTTTCAATGGCCAAATGAATTGGTAAATTGAAGTGTTCCGGTACACCGCCAAGTCTAATTTTCGAATATTCCATGTCACGAAATTAAAAAAGCCCTAATTGTCCACAAAAAGAAGATAGGAAATGTCCGAAATAACCTATAAATGCTCTTGAAGCAATCTTTAATTTTCAATACATTCGATAATCATTCACTGACGAAAATAATTTTTATGAATTATAAATTGACGGTTTTACTAATTATTGGATTATTCATGTTGAATATGGACGCCACAAGTCAATCGTATATTGATAAAATGGACGACCCCAATGCGAATTTCTACGAAATACAAGCTGAATTCAATGCTGAGTGGGAAG
>JAHDBI010000035.1 GCA_020630475.1 Saprospiraceae bacterium | reverse complement strand
TTTTATTACATGGACTTTAACTTCTTTTTTAGAGCGAGCATTTCATCTCGATACTGAGCAGCACTTATAAAATCTAATTCTTTGGATGCAGCTTTCATTTTCCTTTCCGTTTCTGCGATTAATTGTTCGAGTTGATCTCGAGACATGTAGGCTACTATAGGGTCGGCTGCAACGTTCTTCTCATCAGTTTCGACGTAGGCTTTATTCGTTTTTCTAAAGTCTAAAATGGAACGCTGATTTAAGATATCTTCTTTTGATTTGAATATGGTTTTAGGATTAATGCCATGATCGTCGTTATATTTCATTTGAATACTTCTACGTCGAGTAGTTTCGTCAATGGTCTTTTGCATACTTGCTGTCACCTTGTCTGCATAGAAAATCACTTTACCGTTGGCATTCCTTGCAGCCCTCCCTGCTGTTTGAGTTAATGATTTTACATTTCTTAAAAACCCTTCTTTGTCAGCATCAATGATGGCAACCAAAGATACTTCCGGAATATCTAGTCCTTCCCTCAGAAGGTTTACACCAACCAAAACGTCAAATTCACCTAATCTTAAATCTCGTATAATTTCAACTCTATCCATGGTGTCTACCTCCGAATGAATGTACCTCACTTTAATATCAAGTCGCACCAAATATTTGGTTAATTCCTCGGCCATTCTTTTGGTCAAAGTGGTCACTAGGACTCGTTCTTCCAAGTCCATTCTTTTTTTAATCTCGTCCAATAAATCATCTATTTGATTTTGACTTGGACGAACTTCTATTTCTGGATCTAATAAACCAGTTGGTCTTACAATCTGCTCAACTACAAGCCCTTCTGTTTTTTCCAATTCATAGTCACCGGGAGTTGCGCTTACGTAAATAGTTTGTTTTATCAAGTTTTCAAATTCATTGAAATTTAAAGGTCTATTGTCGATCGCGGATGGTAACCTGAAACCATGATTAACAAGATTTAATTTTCTTGCACGATCTCCGCCCCACATTCCTCTAACTTGAGGAAGAGTTACATGACTCTCATCAACGATAAATAGAAAGTCATCAGGAAAATAGTCTAGTAGGCAGAATGGTCTAGTGCCTGGTTTTCTTCCATCAAAAAAACGAGAATAGTTTTCAACACCACTACAATAACCAAGTTCTCGCATCATTTCTAAATCGAAAGTCACTCTTTCCTTGATTCGATGTGCTTCTAAAAGTCGTCCTTCTTGTTGGAAGAATTTTTCATGATTATGCAATTCGTCTTCTATATCCTTTATGATACCAGCCATTCTATCTTTGGGAGCGATATAAAGATTTGCGGGAAAAATAGCTGCATGCTCTAAGGACTCAATTCGCTTACCAGACTCAATTTCTATTCGATCAATTTTTTCAATTTCATCACCAAAGAATATGATTCGATAACCATATTCTACATACGGTAAAAAGATATCAACAGTATCCCCCTTTACCCTAAATGTTGCTCTCTTTAACTCTGTCTCTGTTCTTGAATACAGGATTTCAACGAGTTGATATAAAAAAGCATTTCTACTAAAGTTCTGCCCTTCATGAATTCTTATGATTCCGCTTTGATAATCTTCTGGATTTCCCATACCATAGATGCAAGACACAGAAGCAACCACAATAATATCTCTACGGCCAGATAATAATGACGATGAGGTGTGTAGTCTTAATTTGTCCACCTCCTCATTGATTTGAAGATCTTTTTCAATAAAAGTATCGGTGACTGTGATATAGGCTTCAGGTTGATAATAGTCATAGTAGGATACAAAATATTCAACGGCGTTGTCTGGAAAAAACTCACAAAATTCGCCATACAACTGAGCAGTTAAGGTTTTGTTATGTGTCAAAATCAGTGTTGGCCTCTGTAATTCTTGAATCACGTTTGCAACAGTAAAAGTCTTTCCCGATCCAGTTACACCTAGTAATACTTGGTCCTTTTCACCAGATCGAACACCATTAACGAGCTGCTGGATTGCTCTTGGCTGATCACCAGTTGGTTTGTATGAAGAAGTTAATTTAAATCCCATGTGATACAATATGTCAACAAATATCGAACTATTTGAATAATTGTGTGCTTGGTTAAAACTGATTCATTAATTTTCGGTCTATGGAACTCAATTTTAAATCCTACGGAGAAGGAGAACCCGTAATAATACTACATGGACTTTTTGGAATGCTCGATAATTGGCAAAGCTTTTCCAAAAAACTAGCTGAAGATTTTCAAGTTATAGCTGTTGATCAACGCGACCACGGAAAGTCACCTCATACAAAAGAATTTAACTACGAGATATTAGCCATCGATTTAAATTCTTTTTTAGAATGGCAAAACATCTCCAAAGCTCATTTTCTGGGACATTCAATGGGAGGTAAAACACTATTGCAGTTTTCAAAGAACTTTCCTGACCTGATTAAAAAAATGATTGTAGTTGATATGGGCATTAAATCTTATCCTGGAGGTCATGAACAAATCATTGAGGCGATGCAAACAGCTCCAATAGTTTCTGCTATGTCGAGAAAAGAAATTGATATGCACCTTGCAAAAACGATAAAGCAAGATTCAGTTAGATTATTTTTAATGAAGAATTTAAAACGAGATGTAGAAAATGGAGGGTTTCAATGGAAAATGAATTTAGACCTACTTAGTGAATCATATCAAAATATTTTATCAGCCATCGAATTTGAAGGAAGTGTTGATGTAGATACAATGTTTGTGCAAGGCTTAAAGTCAACTTATATTGAAGATTCTGATATAAAACAGATTCAATCTATTTTTACCCATTCAAAAGTTGTATCTATTGATGCAGGACATTGGATTCATGCTGAAAGACCCATAGAGTTACTCGATGTTTGTAAATTATTTTTTAAATAGAGTTAAACGAAATGAAGCGAGCAATACGTTTATTGTTTGTTGCTTTTATATAATGATCATATGATGAATATTAGAAAATTAAGTGTTGCCCTTGTGGCCGTTTTTATAATGGTAGGTTTTGCCTACAACAATGACCGACTTTACGAGATATCTAAAAACATTGAAATCTTTGTCAATGTATATAAGGAGATTAATACGAATTATGTTGATGACGTCGATCCATCTACCCTTATGCGGACGGGAATTGATGCTATGCTCAAATCGCTAGACCCTTACACGAATTATATTTCAGAATCACAAGTAGAAAGTTATCGGATAAGTGATCAGGGAACCTATGATGGATTGGGAGCCAAAACAAAGCCTATTGATGGTATAATGACGATAACAGAACCTTTAGAGGGTGGAGCGGCATTTACTGCAGGACTTAAAGCTGGAGATCAAGTCCTTGAAGTGAATGGTTTGAGTACAGAAGGAAGGTCTAGTGACGATTTAGAAAGAATTGCAAGAGGTGTAAAAGGAACAGAGGTTCAGTTAAAAGTTAAGAAGTATGGCTCGGACCAGCCCGAATATGTGAACGTGAAACGAACGGGTATTGAAATTCCTAATGTTCCTTATGAAGGCATTGTAAAGGATGGAATTGGTTATATCGCACTGACTACTTTCACTGCTAATGCAGGAAGGAACGTTGCGAAAGCCCTGAAAAAGCTGAAAAGAGAGAATAAAGAACTCAAAGGGGTGATTTTGGATTTAAGACAAAATGGAGGAGGATTGTTGAGAGAGGCCATTGGGGTCTCTAATGTATTCATCAATCAGGGTGAAGAAATCGTAAGCACAAAGGGAAAAATTAGAGAAAGAGATCAGTTTTATAAAACGACAGCACCACCTACGGATTTAGATATTCCTTTAGCAGTACTGATTGACAAAAAATCGGCTTCAGCTTCTGAAATTGTTTCTGGTACGATTCAAGATCTTGATAGAGGGGTGATCATAGGACAACGCTCCTATGGTAAAGGCCTAGTACAAAACACTATGGAAGTAGGTTATCAATCCCGCGTTAAAGTCACCATCTCTAAGTATTATATACCGAGTGGTCGATGCATTCAAAGTGTTGACTATGAAGGAGGTGAGCCAAAAGAGATTCCAGACTCTGAAAGAAATACCTTTTATACGAGAAATAAAAGACCCGTTTTAGACGGGGGAGGAGTTACCCCAGATATTAAAATGGTCGATCCTTTGAAAAATGAACTCATAGCTCAGTTGATGAACGATGACATCATTTTCAAATATATTAATCTGTACTGTAGTCAAAGAGATAGTATCGAAGCCATCGGGGAGTACAAATTTGAGGATTACAATAATTTTGTCGCTTTCGCGAAAGCGGAATTAAAATCTTCTAAATCAGAAGGGATGAAAAAATTAGATGAATTGGAAGAACACTCCAAAGAAGCAGGACTGTCAAGTATAGAAACAGAAATCAGTGCAATTCGATCAAAATTGTTGAAATACCGAGAAGATGGTTTTATGAAGTATGAATCTGAGATTTCAAATTTGCTAGAATCCGAGATAGTTACACGATATTATAACCAGAGAGGTAAAAAAGAACAACAGCTTTTAGGAGATGATGTAATTGATGAGGCAGTAAGAATCTTATCTAATGCGGAGGAATACAATAAAATACTGAAAGGGTAGTGACAGAATCGTTGATACTAAACATTGAATCCTCTACTGAGGTGTGTTCAGTTTCTTTAGGCAATAATGGGAAATTAATTGGTTTAAAAGAAACAGATGAACCTAGGAGCCATAGCCGTTTAGCTACGGTATTTGTTCGAGAATTAATGAAAGAGGCTGGTATGGGGCTTGAAATGCTTTCTGGAGTCTCTGTTGCTATCGGACCAGGCTCATATACAGGGTTAAGAGTAGGTTTAAGTATTGCAAAGGGTATTTGTTACGCACAGAATATTCCTTTAATCACTATGGATAGTTTAGATATTATTGCAGAATTGAATAAGGATGAGCTGTCTTCCGATTATCTAATCATCCCAATGATAGATGCCCGAAGAATGGAAGTCTATGCTAAAGTGATTGAAAATAACCATAAAACAGTAGTTTCCACACACGCTCACATCATCACGGATAAAAGTTTTAACGATTTGAGGCATAAACCATGGCTTTTATGCGGTGATGGCGCTTCTAAGTCTATAGAAACACTAGCCAATGAGGACATTAAGCTTGGGAAAACGAATACAAGTTCGTCTGGAATGGTCAAACTTTCATATGAAAAGTATATTGCAAAGGACTTTGCAGACCTTGCCTATAGCCGACCAAATTATTTGAAAAGTCCCAATATCACCACCTCAAAAAAATTTTCTCTAGGAAATTGAACTATTTACCAGTTAATCAGTTTTATATACATATATAATTTTATTATTTGTTGATAAAATTAAATGTTTTTTCTACGTGAATGAAAGTTGGTACAGTTTTGGATTATTCATTACCCGTATCCATGAACATTCAAAATATTTCCTATGAGAAACAAGAAAAACGAAACTGTTATTCTTAAAAAGGGTGGTAAGGAAGTACAATTGGACTACGCTGATTTGAGGAAAGCAGTTTTAGTACTCAGAGCGGTGAACCATAAGTTACGACAACGTATTATCGACCTATTGGAAGATAGCGACACCATGACAGTTACGGACATCTATATCAAACTAAGATTAGAACAGTCTGTAGCTTCACAACACTTAGCCATTTTAAGGAGAGCAGGAGTTGTTTTCACTGAACGTCAAGGTAAATTCATTTACTATTCATTAGATAAAGAAAGATTAGGTCAAATCTCTCGACTAGTTGAAGAACTAGCTGGTTAATTAATACTTCAAGAGACAAAACCTAAACCAACTGACTGATAGTACGTTATAAAAAGAAACAACCTTTAGTATTACTTAAGTTTACTTTTACCAATAGTTTTATCTTATCAAAGAGTTATAGATTACATTTTTTCATAATGTTTTCTTTGATATGATAAAATTATTGGTATTTTTGTTGTCAAGGTCGCAATCAAAATAGGAAATAAGAAAACTTATGAGAAAGACTAAGGTAACTTTCAATAATGAGAAGCTACACGTATCCTCAGAATTAATGCGGGCATTAGCCCACCCTCTTCGGTTGAAAATTCTAGAGTTTATTGACACTCACGGTACAATTAATGTCAATAAAATCTATAATAGTCTCAAGATCGAGCAGTCCATTACGTCTCAACACCTCAAGATTTTAAAAATCGCTGGAGTTGTTAACGCGCAAAAAGACGGTAAGTTCATGAGATATAATATCAACTACGATATTGTGAATAGAGCGGTAAAAGCTGTTAATAATTTTTTGGGTAAGTAGGGTAGGTCCTTAAAACTTGAATTAAGAAAAAATAACCTCTTCTTTGGTATCCGAAGGAGGGGATTTTTTTTCCTCAGATTTAAAGAAACGACGATAAAAAACCAAAATACTAATCACTCCTGTAGAAATAGCGGCATCAGCTAAGTTGAATATTGGTCTAAAAAATTCAAAACGCTCTCCACCCCAAAACGGGAACCATTCAGGATAACGAGATTCTATTAAGGGAAAATGAAGCATATCCACCACATTTCCGTGTAAAAAGCCCGCATATCCACCACCTTCAGGCATAAAGGTTGCAACGGGTCCGTGAAATGTAGATTTAGAAAATATTAAACCATAAATACTACTATCAATCATATTCCCAATCGCACCTGCCAAGATTAACGAGAAACAAACCAATAAACCGAACGCTTCTTTAGTCTTCAGTAAAGAATTGATTAAATATATGAGAAAACCAATCATAAATAACCTGAAAACACTAAGTGCTAATTTACCGTACGAACCACCCAGTTCGATACCAAAAGCCATTCCTTTATTCTCGATAAATTGGATTTGGGCCTTATCCCATCCTAAAAGATTGAAACCTTCATTTAGATTGTAAGTAGTTTTGACATGAATTTTTAGCCATTGATCTAAGATCAAAACAACAATAACTATAAGAATTAAAATATGGCTTTTTTTCATTTTTTGTCACCTCTATGGATGGCAAAAATATAAAATTTCAGTAGAGCAAAATTGTTATTGGCCTTAATTTAGATAAACACTACTTTCTTGTAGACTGTTTGGCACTAATACTCAATGTTGCGTGTGGAACCGCTTTAAGTCTTTCCTTAGAAATGAGCTTACCTGTTTCCCGACAAACTCCGTATACCTTGTTTTCAATTCGCGATAAAGCATTTTTTAAATGTTGTATATGCTTTTTTTGTCTGGATGATAAGTTCAGAAGTCTTTCGGTTTCAACAGAACCGAGGCTGTCATCAATTCCCTTCATTTTTGCATCAGGATTATCAGCTCTTTCTTTCAGCTGATCTAAATAAAACTGCAACTGCTCTTCAGCCTTCATAATTTTATCATCTATCAACTCTTTAAACTCCTGAAGTTCGCTGTCTGAATACCTTGTTTTCTCTGTTTTTGCCATAAAACAATCATTTATGAACTGCAAATATATATTATATATAATAATATATACCTGCAACTAATTCTCCTTATTTGTCTTTAATTAAAATTTAATGAGGTGTTTTAGTTCCAGCAGACATTGTTTTCTTTTCAATCACACTTTTTCGGACTAACTTGTAGGAAAATAAACAGGCTTTTTATGAGACATATCATCCTATTTAATTTAATAAGTCTATTACTACTATCTACAGTGGTTTCTGCACAGGAGTCTTGGAAGCTAAAGTTAGACCAACAAATTCTAGGGGATTATGAGCTGAATATAAATGAGATGGATTATTTGGTTTTTCTTGAAAATCAACTTGAATTTCATCACCTCAATCAAAAGTCAAAAACGGACAAAGCTCGTTTTGTTTATAACCAACTTAAAAGAAATGCTTCTTTAAGCCAAGAAAGTATTCTTAAGGAACTGAGTCAAAATAACATTTTCCACCAATCGTACTTTTTGGTTAATTGCATAAGAGTAAAAAGTGATCATCAAACATTAAGAAAAATTGCTCAGAAAAAGAATGTTTTAAGAATCTCTGCCAATACCAACATTGCTTTAGAAGAAGTCCAAGAGTTGAATTCACCAATAGAACTTCGAACAGCAGAACCAGAGTGGGGAATAAAAAAGATACAAGCTGACTCTGTTTGGTCTTTAGGAATACGTGGACAAGGTGTAGTCATAGGAGGACAAGACACTGGATTTGATTGGGAAAATTCATTAATACAATCTAAATATCGTGGATACAACGAATCGTCCTCAGACCATAATTATAATTGGCATGATGCCATAAGAGAAATAAGCCCGCTCCACAATGACAGTATTGTAGATCCTTCAAACAACCCTTGCGGATTAGATATTATAATACCATGTGATGATCACGGACATGGTTCACATACTATGGGTACTATGGTTGGAGAAGATGATGATAATAGTATCGGTGTTGCACCCGCCTCAAGTTGGATTGCTTGTCGCAATATGGAAAGAGGTTGGGGTAAACCTAGTACATATTTAGAATGTTTTGAATGGTTTTTGGCGCCTACAGATCTAAATGGGGAGAATCCTGATCCATCTAAAGCACCACACGTCATTAATAATAGTTGGTCTTGCCCTCAATCAGAAGGATGCGATTCAACCAATTGGTTCATGATGGACTTGGCAGTGAATAACTTAAAAAGTTCTGGTATTGTGGTGGTGGTTTCTGCAGGAAATAATGGATCGAATGGTTGCGGCTCCATATCAAGACCTGCAGCTATGTTTGAAAACAGTTTTACTATTGGAGCCACTGCAGAAAATGATACGATAGCCGGATTTAGTAGTCGAGGTATGGTTTCTGTTGATAGTAGTTTTAGGCTCAAGCCGAATGTTTCCGCACCCGGTGTTGCAGTGAGGTCTATTAAATTGAACAATGAGTTTGGTACCTGGAGTGGAACGAGTATGGCTGGTCCTCATGTGGCTGGAACGGTAGCCTTGATGATTTCTGCTAACCCTAGCATAGCAGGTGATGTAGAAGCGATAGAAACAATTCTTGAATTAACAGCAGATCCTAAAACAACAGATGAAGAATGTCATGGAGTTCCAGGTAGTGAAGTTCCAAATCCTGTTTATGGATATGGCCGGATTAATGCTTTGGCTGCAGTTGAAATGGCCATGGATTATGTCAGTGGTACCAATTCTGTAGATGATGAATTTGGAATTCAAGTTTTTCCTAATCCAATCACGGATCGATTCAGTATCATTTCTCCTAATGTGAATTTGCATGAATCCTTGAATTTGTACGATTTACAAGGAAAACTATTAATGACTATCCCAACGAATAAAACGAGATTAGATGTGAATGTCTCGCCACTCTCTAGTGGAGTATATATACTTTCGACGGAAGTCGAGGGAAAAATATGGACACAAAAAATCATTAAACATTAGTACTTTTGTGTAAAATTTATTCATCGTAAACTGCAATTGCGACATGAAAAGATTACACAATCGAGTAGACCGTCGAGTCTTAAAAGAACGTCTGTTAAATACTGACGAAAAAAGAACAACCCTTTCTTTTTATCAATATTACCATTTACCAAATCCTCAGATTTTTAGAGATCATTTTTATCTATTATTAGATGAATGCGGTGTCTTAGGGAGAATTTATGTCGCTGAAGAAGGAGTAAATGGTCAGATCTCTGTTCCGGATTCTCGCTTTGAAGATTTTAAAAAAGCGATGTCAGAAGTGCTATTTTTAAGAGACATAAGATTGAATATTGCTATTGAAGATGATGGTAAATCATTCATTAAATTGAACATTAAGATCAGGCCTAAAATCGTTGCGGATGGTTTAGACGATAAAAGTTTTGATGTAACGAATAAAGGCATTCATGTAAATGCCAAAGAATTTAATGAACTAACTAGTCGAAATGATACGGTCGTTGTTGATATGAGAAATCATTACGAAAGCGAAGTAGGACATTTTAAAAACGCGATTACTCCAGATGTAGAAACCTTTAGGGAATCACTTCCAATAGTTGAGGATATTTTAGATGAGCACCGCCAAAAAAATATAGTGATGTACTGCACAGGAGGGATTCGTTGTGAAAAAGCGAGTGCATATTTTAAGCACAGAGGTTTTGAAAAAGTATATCAGTTGGATGGCGGAATCATAGAGTATGCACGTCAAGCCAAAGAGCAAGGAATTGAAAATAAATTTGTCGGTAAGAACTTTGTTTTCGATGATAGAATGGGTGAACGTATTTCTGAAGAAGTCATTTCTAAATGCCATCAGTGCGGAAATCCAAGTGATCGACATGTCAATTGTGCCAACGATGCATGTCATATTTTGTTCATTCAATGCACAGAATGCGCCCCAAAAAAAGAAGATTGTTGCTCTACAAAGTGTAAAGAATTTAATCGCCTTCCCGAAGATGAACGCAAGATGCTAAAGGGAACTACTGAGTTTAACGGGACGAAGTTTGGAAAAGGTCGATATAAGGCTAATCGAAAAGGAAATGACCTTTAATCTGTTTCAAAACATTACTTTTAATAAAAAAACAAACATGTTTAAAAATACATTGTTACTAATTTTCATAAATTCTCTTTTGTTTTTGTCTTGTGGATCTGAATCGAGTACACCACCTACAACATCAGAATGTTCCAATGTAAGCTTTAGTGCTGAAGGCGTAAATTATGTAAGCGGGGAAGTGTTAGGTTCTTCAATAGTTCAACTAACAGACTCTAATATACTTGAACTTATTTTAGTGTTTTTTACAGCGTCGGGCGATCGAATGGATTTTCAAGTAATTCAGCCTTTGAATGACCCACAGATTTGTCCAGATTTAGAATCATTTAATTTAGAAACATTACCCGATGATCAAGTTGTAGTATGCTCTTTTTTCAAGGATTCTAAGGTGTATTCTGCTATTGGTGGAAATGTATTTCCGAGTGGATCGGGCGTTTTTGAATTCACTAGTTGTGATAGTGCAAATAAAACCTTCAGTGCAAACTTTAATTTCATAGCAACTACGGGAAATGGTGAGTCAATATCAATTACTAATGGAAAGATTATTGACCAATGCTTCGAAACAACTAAGTAAGGAGTTAGAAGTCTAATATAAATGTTATAGCAGCAGTCTTTATATTGAAACGAAAGCTGAAAATGTCTGCTAAAACCAAATTTTTTTAAAAGATAGTTGTAAAAAATTTAATCCCTTTCTTGAAGCTTCCATCAAGATGTTTGGTGGGGCTTCATGCTAATGCCAAACTAAATTTGGTGCTTTGCCTTAAAGGGCAAATAGCATAAGTTTAGGTACTAAACTTTATTGTTGAACAAAGCATAAGTTTCTGCTTTTTACATTGCTTATCACTCCAAAAAGGAGTACTCTTGCATCCTTTTATAAAATTCAATTTCTCTACGAAAATTATCCGACAACAGTCACCAACTTGAGGTAGAGCTTTCCAAAAACTTTTATTGATTAAAGATGAACGTAGTTGACGCTGCGTATTGTAAGATTTATTATAAACAAGAATGAAGAAGTATTTTAATCTATTCGATCTATCACAAGAAGTTGATTATAAAACAGAGATTTTATCAGGACTTACTGTAGCGCTTGCCCTTGTGCCAGAAGCTGTCGCTTTTGCAATGATTGCTGGTTTGAGTCCATTGACGGGTTTATATGCGGCATTTGTAATGGGCTTAGTTACGTCTGTTTTAGGAGGAAGACCTGGCATGATATCAGGAGCAACTGGTGCGGTTGCGGTTGTGATCGTAGTATTAGCTAAAACCCATGGAATAGAATACGTTTTTGCAGCTGTAGTATTAGCTGGAATGATCCAAGTAGCAGCAGGATTTTTAAAGCTGGGAAAACTCATTCGATTGGTTCCTCACCCCGTAATATTTGGTTTTGTGAATGGTTTAGCTATTATCATTTTCTTGTCTCAATTAGACCAATTTAAGGACCCTACTGGGAGTTGGTTAGTAGGACAATCGTTGTACATATTACTGGCGTTAGTTTTACTGACGATGTTAATTATTTGGGGTTTACCTAAAATCACGAAAATCATCCCAGCATCCCTTGCAGCAATCTTGGTCGTCTTTGCCATTGTAACAGGCTTTGATATTGATACTAAAACTGTCGGAGACATGGCCTCTATACAGGGTGGATTTCCACCTTTTCATATTCCGAGTGTTCCATTAAGTTTTGAAACATTACAAATCATTTTTCCTTATGCCGCAATCGTTGCAGGTGTTGGTTTGATTGAAAGTTTATTGACGTTGAATATAGTTGACGAGATTACAGAAACGAGAGGACGAGGAAACAAAGAAGCCGTAGCGCAAGGTATTGCCAACATGTTATCGGGTGTCTTTTCAGGTATGGGTGGATGTGCAATGATTGGTCAAAGTTTGATTAATGTTTCAAATGGTGCTAGAGCAAGATTGTCAGGTATTGTAGCTTCAATAATGCTATTGATTTTTGTCATGTTCGGATCCGGATTAATTGAAATGGTCCCAATGGCGGCATTAACAGGATTGATGATTATGGTAGCTATTGGTACATTCGAATGGGCGAGTTTTAGAACGTTTAATCGAATGCCAAAGTCTGATATTTTTGTAATGGTCATGGTTACACTGGTCACAGTATTCCTGCACAACTTGGCCTTAGCTGTAATTCTTGGTGTGATTATTTCTGCCTTGGTTTTTGCTTGGGATAACGCGACAAGGATTAGAGCAAGAAAGAGAATAGGGGATAACGGTGCTAAGTATTACGAGATGTATGGACCTTTGTTTTTTGGTTCAACCGCAGTTTTCAATTCTAAATTTGATGTGTTAAATGATCCAGAAAACGTAGTCATTGATTTCAAAGAAAGCAGAGTCGTGGATATGTCAGCAATTGAAACTTTAAACAAGATTACTGAGAGATATCATAAGGTAGGAAAGAAGGTTCACTTAAAACATTTGAGCAAAGATTGTCGAAGGTTATTACAGAATGCCGATCAGATTATTGATGTGAATGTAATCGAAGATCCTACGTACAAAGTGGTTACGGATGAGGTTTAATTTAATCTAAGATATATTGTGTTATGAACGAGGAGGGATATAAATGGTTTAAACCATTTTTATCCTTGATACCATTTCAATCCACAAACATCACTACAAGGTCAAATTATTTTCAAACGTAATCGCCTAGTGATGTGAAGTATGTATTATCCTTTTAGGGAATTGGTTCGACAAATAAATCTAAACCAGAATAGAAAGAGGGTCAAGACAAATATTAATATTGAATCAAAGTTTCTATTGCCTCATTTAATCGATCTATCGGCATATATATATTCTCCAGTGCTTTCGCGAAAGGAACTGGGGTGTCCATACTTGCCACTCTTTTAATAGGAGCATCTAAATGTTCAAACAAGTGCTCGGCAATATGAGCACTAATCTCTCCACCAAATCCACCAAACATGCTGTCTTCATGTAAGACAATCACCTTGTTTGTTTTTTTAATACTAGTCTCAATTGTTTGGTAGTCAATGGGAGCGATTGTTCTTAAATCAATGATTTCAACATCGACGTCCAAGTTTTCTTTTGCGGCTTGCGCCCAATGAACTCCGAGACCATATGTGACTATGGTCAAGTCAGAGCCCTCACTTACAACAACCGCTTTTCCAATCGGTGTTGTATAATAATTACTAGGCACTTCCTCACTTATCTGACGATATAATGCTTTGTGCTCGAAATACATCACCGGATTTGGATCATCAATCGCCGCTAATAATAGGCCCTTGGCATCCACAGGATTAGATGGATAAACTATTTTTAAGCCCGGGGAGTGAGCATACCATGCTTCATTGGTTTGAGAATGAAAAGGTCCTGCACCTACTGTACCACCACAAGGCATTCTAATGACCATATTTGGGGCGTGACCCCAACGATAATGCAACTTGGAAACATTGTTTACTATCTGATTGAACGCACAAGTTGAAAAGTCAGAAAACTGCATTTCGACAATGGACTTCATATTCCTCAAACTCAATCCGATACCAGCCCCAATAATGGCACTCTCACAAATTGGCGTATTTCTCACTCGTTCTTTTCCAAAGGCATCAACAAAACCATCTGTTATTTTAAACACCCCACCATACTCAGCAACATCTTGACCCATGATGATAAGATCATCATGTTTTTTCATAGCCAATTTATGAGCATCCGAAATGGCATCTATAAAGCGCATTTCTTTTTTAGTCTTACCAGGCGATTTCTCTTTTGGTGTGTAAGACTTAAAGAGATCGTTTGCTTCGCTATAATAATCAGATTCGATATTAGGTTGATCAGCAGCCAAGGCTAAACCATTCTCTATTCGTTTTTTTATTTCAGCTCGATGCTCTTCAATAAATTTCGAGTCTATAATCTTTTCAGCCAACAAGAATTGTTCAAAATTTTGAATAGGATCTTTTTTAGCCCAACTCGCCATAAGCTTTTTAGGAACGTACTTGGTTCCTGATGCCTCCTCATGCCCTCTCATTCTGAATGTTCGACATTCTACAAGCCATGGCTCAGGTTTCTTTCGAATTTTTTGAGCAATATCATTTATGGTGTTGTAAACTTCTAATATATTATTACCATCAATACTTATAGCGTTCATCCCATAACCAATCCCTTTGTCAGCAATGCTTTCGCAGGCAAATTGCTCTGAGACAGGAGTAGATAATCCGTAGCCATTGTTTTCTACAACAAAAATGGTTGGTAGCTTCCACACTGCTGCGACATTTAGAGCCTCATGAAATTCTCCCTCACTTGTTCCTCCCTCTCCAGTAAAAGCCAAAGAAATCTTTTTTTCCTTTTTTAATTTATGAGCTAAGCTAATTCCCGTAGCAAGTGAAAGTTGTGGTCCTAAATGAGATATCATTCCAACTATATTATAATCAGGTGCACCAAAATGGAAAGAACGATCCCGTCCTTTAGTAAACCCTAGGGCTTTACCCTGCCACTGACAAAACAGCCTTTCTAATGGAATATCTCTTGAAGTAAAAACACCGAGATTTCTGTGCATTGGGAAGATCATTTCGTCTTCTTCTAAGGCCATAGTACAGCCTACAGAGATCGCTTCTTGTCCAATTCCTGAAAACCACTTACTCACTTTACCTTGACGCAATAAAATCAACATCTTCTCTTCAATCATCCTAGGAGTTAACATTCGAATGTATAATTCCTTAAGCGTTGATTTGCTTAATTTTCCTTTGGAATATTGTATAACAGTATTAGCCATTATTTGTCATTTAAAACCACGGCAAAATAGAAATTATCAAACTAAAAAGCTCTATTAAGCTAATATTTGTCGAAGGATATCTACTGACTTTGGTGCCTTGAAATTAGAGATATGAATCTCATAGTATTTTAATAAATCGTCAAAAAGCTTTCTTCGGATATTGGGGGAGATTTTCAACAAATGAGCTTCTTCCTTTTTAGTATTCAAGAGCTCAAAAAGTGAATGGGTGGCGTCTTGATTTAAAATGGTATTCTGACCTGTATCTTCCTTAATTAAACGCCCTTCAAGCATATCAAAAAGAGCACCTTCTTCATAATTGTTTAAGGATGGTGCAAAGCCGAGCATAGCGCTTAATTGTACGAGATATAATAGAACCAGGTTGTTCATCGAATGATTATTGGAATCTAGGTATAACAACCAATCTTCAATGAAATCATATAAGACCTCATTGGTTTCTGTTTCTTGAATGCTGTTTCTAGAAATCTCCATAAGCAACATGCCGATACTACTTCGTTTAACATCATAAGGAAGCTTGTCATAAATGATAGAGTATTTCGATTCCTTTAATCTATTTAGACTTTTGTTTTCCTTGTCGTAAGCAACGATTTCCAGGATGTTCATCAATTGAAAAATGTTGGATTTTGATTTGGACTTTGAAGATCGTACACCATTGACAATAAACGAATTTAAACCCTTCTCACGAGTATAAATATCAATAATGAGACTCGTCTCTCGATATTTCATTGACCTAAAAACAATTCCTTTGCTTTTGTATGTACCCATTACCCTAACTTAGAATTCCCATCCTTCGATGGGGTCTTGTTTGTATTTTTCCTTAGTCTCGACTCTTTCCTTTTGTCGTTCGAGTATAAGCTTCGAAAGGCCTTCATCAATTGGAATACTTTTTTGTTGCTGAATCACATGATTGATTTTGTGTTCGAGAATGTCGAGACGATAAAGATAGCTGAATAAAAGATTAGGGTCTTGATGGAGCAAAGCCCTTACACGTTCAAGAATAATCTTATACACTTGACTTTCGTCGAATGTTTCTGGTATATCAATTTCTAATGTTCGCTTAATGAGATCCATAAGGCTAATCTACAAAATCAAGAATGTCATCTACATAATCTCTATTGTTAGATAAACGTGGCACCTTAATTTGAGCACCAAATTTACCCTTGGCCTTGAGCCATTTTACAAATGTGCCTTCTGGTAGTTTTTTAATTTTAGGCGAACTTAAAGCCATTTCTTTATGCCTCTTAGCTTCATAATCCGAATTGATTAGTTGAAGTTCCTTATCCAGTACTTTTGTAAACTGATCAAGATTAATAGGTGGATGCTCAAATTCTATCAACCATTCATGAGCTCCTTTTTCATTTTGATTAAGGTAAATAGGGGCTACAGTATAATCTGAGACCTTTACATCGAGTTGGTTACAGGTGTTTGCAATCGCTTGGTCAGTATTATTAACCATGACTTCTTCTCCAAAGGCATTGATGTAATGCTTAGTCCTACCACTAACTTTTATTCGGTAAGGTGACTTAGACGTAAACTGAATGGTATCACCCGTGTTATATCTCCATAATCCCGCACATGTACTAATCACAAGTGCATAGTCTTTACCCAATTCTATTTCTTCAAGTGGAGTGGCTTGTCCAAACTCATTATCCCATTCGCCGAAAGGCAAGAACTCAAAATACATCCCGTGATTTACGTTCAATAACATTCCATCTTCATCCCAGTTGTCTTGATAAGCAAAATATCCTTCCGACGCGTTATATACTTCTAAGTACTTAAATTCCCGAGAGGGTAAATACTCTTGAAATTGTTTTTTATAGGGGTCAAATCCAACGCCACCGTGCATGTATATTTTGGCGTTTGGCCATATGTCTAAAATATTTTTTGCCCCATATTTTTCTAACATGCGTTTAAATAAAACTATGGTCCAGGTAGGGACACCACCGAACATGACTACGTTTTCTTTCGAACAGATTTGACAAAGTTTTTCGATTTTTTCTTCCCATTCTGGAAGTATCGCTGTTTTAAAATCCGGGGTATAAAATGGCCTTCCAATCGGAGGCATCGTATGAATCATAATAGCCGACACGTCTCCAATTTTAGAAGCAGGGAATTCCGAATAATCTTCTAGTGAGCCGCCAAGAAAAAGTGTTTTTTCAGAAAAGATATTAGCCCCTTCCCATTGATGATAAATGGTACTGACGGTGTCCCAACAAGCAGAAACCATATTGTTTCTAATCAATTGTTGACTTACCGGTAAGAATTTACTCTTGTCGCTAGTTGTACCGGAGGATTTACTGAAATATTTCGTTCGACCAGGCCATAAAACATTTTTTTCACCCAACATCATCTGCTTGATATATGGTTTTATCTGGTCATAAGTTCGAATAGGAATCTGAGAAGTAAATGATTTGTACTCCGATTTAGAATGAATCTGATGCTCTTTTCCAAAGCTCGTCTGACTTAAAGAAACAATAAGTTTTTTAAGGTTTTGCTTCTGAAGGCTTTGGGCATTTACATGAATGTCTTTTACCCTAGAGAAACGCCATTTAGAATAATACTTGACGGATTGGTTAATGGATTTTCTAATCATGATCTATATGAAGTTAAAGAAAACCCTTTGACCTATTTTCTTTTCGTTTTATTTTTTTCTAAAACTTCTAGTACCACTTCCCATAACTGCTCATATGGAATAATTTCTATCTCCGATGACTGCTCGGAAATTTCCATAGGAGTAGCCAATAAGCGTTTGTGATATTTATCAACGTAGCGTTGGACCCTCAATGGATGATAGTCGGCATCTGGAAGCTTTAATAGCATTTTGATAAAACAGTTGGAACGCAGGGTTTCATCATTTCTAAGGTAACGATAGCAATATTGGTTTAGGGCATCTAGTCTTTCAGTAATTTTACTCGTCTTGTTTTGAATGATTAAAAACAACAACTGAAGGATTAAAATGGAGATGTTTCTCCCTCTTTTGTCCTTTGAGAATATAGGAACTTCATTGACGAATCGATTGATACTAAATTTCTTTTTTGGACCGACATTTTCGATTTTCCCTGTAGCTATTAGCAAGTGTACATAGGCTTCATTCAACTTCCAAGCCTCGAAATGCGTTTTGTATTTAGTCAGATTTTTATGCTTTAAAACAGTTACAAGCAAAGGAAAAAGCTCATTGTATTTTTCTTGTAATGAAAGAGAATGAAACAACATAAAATTTGCTCTAAACCAATGAAAATTTCCAACAGTAATCACATCTAAATTCGATTGCATTCGATTTTCTGCTTCTTTGTATTTCATCAAATTAACTAAAGCATAGAAAATGTTATAGTTAAAAATTATTCCAACGAGCTGATATTTAAATGGTTTCTGAGAGAAGAAATCAAGGGCTTCTTCACAAGTTTTTAAAGCTCCAGAATGATCCTTTGATATTGCCTTTTCATAAACTAAAAGCTCATAAGTCAATCTATTAAACAGGAAGGAGTCAATTTCTAATTGTCTTTTTTTGAGTACTAAACAGTCATTTCTTAACTGTTTAAGGTTTTCTTTTGTAAGTGAAGAATTAGAAGTGTTGGCTAGGTAAGAGTAGTTAGAATAGATATCTTCTACTAAAACTTCAGAATTGACACAATTTAGCGCGTGTTCAACTATTTTGTTGTAGTGTAGGTATTTTTTTCTATTTGGATTAAGGTACGCATAATGACTTCTAAGGTATCTGGCTATTAGAAGGGTGTATTCAGAAAAATCGAATCTTTTTGAAACCAATATGACCTTTTCTGCAATATTGATTGCTGTTGGTCTAGCACTTCGTTCTAAAAGAAGGTTGATTGCAACATAAAATTTACCAACTTGATGCCTTGCCCTACGGTAGTCGGTAAAACTTGGTTTATTAGTGTCGATAAAAAACAAAGAATTAATAAGTCGATTGATTAATCGATTTTTTAATCGCTGATAATTCGATTTGTTTTTATGTTCTGGATATAGATACTCTATGGCTTCTTGGTCATTATCAACTATTCCATCTCGTATAGCATTATATAGTTTGTCATAATTTGTTGATTTCTTTTTTGATTGACCGATTATCTCAATTTGACCAATTTTTTGAACAGAAATCACTTTTACTAGGGCTTTAAGGTTTTCCATTGTTAGGGTTAATTATTTATAAACCAATGTTTTATGTGGTAGTGATAGTTTGAATATCTATTGAATGCATGTCCTGAATTTTGGTTTTATGTTATTGTTTTAGGTGACCTGTATCCCTATCTTTACATAGGAAGTCTCAATATAAGAAAAATGAGACGTTATATTTTACGTAACTCACTAGTTTAGTGTGTATTATGGGATATGTATGGTCATTTTTAAAGAAAAATGATTGTCCATGATGATGTAAAAATGTTATTTTTTACGAAGCGCTAACGAAGTACTTTTATGTTATTACAATAACAAAAAAGTACACATTATGGAAACGCTTCTCGAATGGTTGTTATGGTTGATTGGTGAAGATCAAGAAGGATTTTAGAGTAAAAAGGTCAATCCAACCCATAACCACAAAAAACAAGAACATTAAGGATGTTATATAAAGGCTTCTGTTGAATGCAATGGAAGCCCTCACAAAAAAATTCTATTATTCTCAATATTTAAGGGTGTTAAAACGTGACTCCTCGGTGCTTTCGTGTCGAGGAGTTTTCACATCAAGAAATAAAACGTGTCCCCGAACTTAGTTTAATAGACCGAAAGACGAATTTGCTCAAAGAATTTCAGAAACGGTTATGACTAACTTCAACAACCTTTGTTCTCCCCGAGCGAAGGTTTTTTTATGGAAGTGATTTTGGAATTAGGTAAAAATTCACTTTAAATCATCTCTTCTTTAAGATACTTTGCTGTATGAGACTTTTTACTCTTTAATAATTTTTCAGGGGTTCCTTCGAAAACAATTGTTCCACCTCCTCTTCCACCTTCTGGTCCTATGTCAATAATGTGATCCGCTACTTTGATCACATCCATATTGTGTTCGATGATGATAACTGTATTTCCTTTATCTACTAATTTGTTGATCACGACTAACAAGTGTTGAATGTCTTTAAAATGCAATCCAGTAGTGGGTTCATCTAAAATGTATAAGGTTTGTCCGGTATCTTTCTTGGATAATTCTAAGGATAGTTTGACCCTTTGGGCTTCACCACCAGATAGTGTTGTTGCTTGTTGGCCAAGACTGATATAACCCAAGCCAACGCTATTCAGTGTTTTTAATTTTCTGTAAATACTCGGAATGTGCTCAAAAAAAGTTACGCCCTCTTCAACGGTCATTTCAAGAACATCCGAAATACTTTTGCCCTTGTATAGAATTTCTAAAGTTTCTCGGTTATACCGCTTTCCTTGACATTGCTCGCAATCGACATGAACGTCAGGTAGGAAATTCATTTCTATCACTTTCTTACCTGCTCCTTCACATGTCTCGCACCTTCCTCCCTTGACATTAAAAGAGAATCGACCTGCTTTATAACCTCTTATTTTAGCCTCCGGAAGACCAGTAAATAAGTTTCTAATAAAACCAAACATGCCTGTGTAAGTAGCTGGGTTTGATCTTGGGGTTCTACCTATTGGTGATTGATCGATCTCTATCACTTTATCGACTAAATCTAATCCTTGAATCCCATCATAAGGCAATGGACGCTGCATACTTTTATATAAATGTGCGCGTAGGATAGGGTAGAGCGTATTATTGATTAAACTGGATTTTCCGCTTCCAGACACACCTGTAACGCAGATTAATTTACCCAGTGGAAAATCAACAGTTAGGTTTTTTAAATTATGACCTTTTGCTCCTTGAAGTTGGATAAATTTTTCAATCCCTGGTCTTCTGTTTTTAGGGATTTCTATTTTCTGTTGATTGCTTAGAAAAGACGCAGTAAGACTTTTGTTCTTTAAGAAGTTTTTGGGTGTTCCTTCTGCAACTATATGACCTCCATGTTTACCTGCTCCAGGACCTAAATCAATAATATAATCTGAGGCGAGCATGATGTCTTTATCGTGTTCAACAACCAATACCGTATTACCGATAGTCGTTAGATTTTTTAATGCATGTATCAAACGATGATTATCCCTTTGGTGCAAACCAATCGACGGTTCGTCCATCACATAGGTGATTCCCGTGAGTTGAGATCCTATTTGAGTAGCTAAACGAGTTCTCTGAGACTCGCCTCCGGATAATGTCCTCGTTGGTCGATTTAAGGATAAATAATCGAGTCCTACCTCTAATAAGAAACCTAGTCGTAATCTAATTTCTTTAATGACGTCTTTCGCAATGGCATTTTGTTTTGCCGACAATCTTTTTTCTAATCCCTCAAACCAAACAGCTAAATCACTAAGGTCCATTTGGGCTAAGTGCCCAATGTGATGATCGTCAATTTTAAAATGAAGCGATTCTTGTTTTAATCGATAACCCTCACAAGTTTCACATTCGACGATGGTCATAAACTCTTCAGACCATTTTCTGATTTTTTCAGAATTCGATTCTCTAAACCAACGACCTAGCATGTTCACAATACCTTCATATGCCAAATTGTAGACATAATCATTTTTTGAATACTTCATATCCACACCAATTCCTTCTTCTCCTCCGAACAAAATAATATTGAGTGCTTTTTCTGGTATGTCTTTAACTGGGGTAGCAAAACCAAATTTGAACTTTTTGGCAACAGCCCTTAACTGTTTAAATGTCAAGTTGTCTCGGACTTCGCCAAATGGTTTAATCCCTTCTTCATTAATACTTAAAGAATCATCCGGAATGACCTTGTCCATTTCTACTTTATTCACTAACCCCAATCCTTTACAATCAGGACAAGTGCCATACGGTGAATTAAACGAAAAGGTATTTGGGGAAGGCTCTTCATAAGAAAGACCGGTTTCAGGATCCATCAAATGCTTACTGAATGGCTTGACTTCCTCTGTTCCTAAATCCAAAATCATGATAAACCCATTCCCGAGTTTCATGGCTGTTTGTATAGATGCTCCGATGCGATCCCTTTTCTCTTTATCGACAATAATTCTATCTACAACAACTTCAATATCGTGCGTTTTGTATCGATCCAACTTCATTCCCTGCTTCAACTCTTGGATCTCGCCATTCACCCTGACCTTCGTATATCCTTTCTTTCGAATTTGATCAAAAAGCTCTCTATAATGCCCCTTTCGAGCCCTGACCAAAGGAGCTAAAAGAATGATTTTCTTTTTGTCATAATCCTTCATCAACAACTCAATAATCTGAATCTCCGTAAACTTGATCATCTTTTTTCCTGTCGACAATGAATATGCTTCACCTACTCTTGCAAAAAATAATCTTAGAAAATCATATATCTCCGTTGTCGTGCCTACCGTTGATCGAGGATTCCAAGCTGTAGTTTTTTGTTCGATCGAGATTACTGGACTTAAACCATCTATTTTTTCTACCTCAGGTCGTTCCATGTTTCCCATAAACTGGCGAGCATACGAACCAAAGGTTTCCATATAGCGTCTTTGCCCTTCTGCGTATATGGTATCAAATGCCAAGGAAGATTTACCACTACCGCTTATTCCTGTGATAACCACTAATTTGTCCCTGGGAATTTTTAGAGTAATATCCTGAAGATTATTCTCTTTCGCTCCTACGATATCGATATACTCCTGTTCAGCCATCTTATAAATCTTCAATCATTTTTTTAATACACGTAATCACTTTTGGCGTTGTTTTATTCACGACCTCTATCACTTCTGCCACAGTCGTTTCAGTTATTTGATGGATTGGAAAACATTGATTGGACACCACCGAAAATACAATCGTTTTCATTCCGCATTGACGAGCCGTAATCACTTCAGGTACCGTCGACATTCCTACAACATCTGCCTTGATTTGATTTAAAAACTGATATTCTGCAGGCGTTTCTAAACTTGGTCCTTGCAATCCGACATAAACTCCTTCGTAGTACACTTGTTCTATGATATTCATTTTGGCTTTCGCCAATGTTAACAGGTCTTTATCAAAGGCATTCAACATATCAGGAAACATCAGCCCTAATCGTTCGTCATGTTTTCCTCTTAATGGATTATCCGGTTGGAGATTAATTTGATCTTTAATCAAAACAATATCTCCAGAAATATAAGAAGGGTTTAGTCCTCCTACAGCATTTGTGATGAATAAATGGCTTACGCCCAATGCGTTTAAAACTCTAATGGGAAATGCCGTTTGAGCTGACGAGAGACCCTCATAGTAGTGAAATCGACCAGAAAGAATAAGACAAGCTTTTCCATTGACGTAAGTCAAACACAATTCACCTTGATGACTTTCTACGGTGCTATTTGTGAAGTGAGGAATTCGGTCATACGCGATTCGTCGATTAATTTCAAAAGATTGGTCATTATGACCGGTACCCAATACAATCCCAAATGAACATTGTTCTTTGATCTCTTGCCGGATAAAACGAACAGCCTCTTGTACCTTATCGTATATAGAAACGGCCATATTAGTCAACGATCATAGTAGAGTTATCCAAAGATTGTTGTTTTATGTTTTTTGGAACCTCTCGATATTCATATTCTTGATTTCTCAATCTTGGTTCAAATCCGGCATCTGTAATGGATTGCTGTATTCCATCTGCGGTAAATCTAAATGCGGCACCCGCTGCAGAGACAACATTTTCCTCTATCATGATACTACCAAAATCATTGGCGCCAGCATGTAAACAGGCCTGTGCTATCTTCTTACCAACCGTTAACCAAGATGCTTGAATGTTTTTAATATTGGGGAGCATGATTCTACTCATGGCTATCATTTTGATATACTCATCTCCAGTACACGAATTTCGTGCGCGCTTTAATTTTTTTAGAATAGTATCCTCATCCATAAATGGCCAAGGAATAAATGCAAGAAACCCTTTTGCACTTTCAGGTTTTTGCACCTGTATTTCTCTTATTCGCACCAAATGTTCCATTCGTTCGTAATTGGTCTCAATGTGGCCAAACATCATGGTTGCGGATGTCGTAATATTTAAAGTATGTGCCACGCGCATAATTTCTAACCATTCGTCTCCACCACATTTACCTTTGGAGATCAGTCTTCTTACTCGATCATTTAAAATTTCTGCTCCTGCACCAGGAAGAGAATCTAAACCTGATTCTTTCAAGGCTTTTAACACTTCGAAATGAGTGCTACCTTCTAGTTTCGTGATGTGAGCAATTTCGGGTGGACCCAAGGCATGAAGCTTCAAATTTGGATACAGTGATTTTAATTCGCTGAACAAATCACAATAATATTGAAGCCCTAAGTCAGGGTGATGACCACCTTGTAATAGAAGTTGTTCGCCTCCAAAATCAAAAGTTTCTTCAATTTTCTTTTTATATGTTTCAATATCCGTGATATACGACTCTTCGTGCCCGGGTCTACGATAGAAATTACAGAACTTACAGTTTGCAATACAGACATTAGTAGTATTTGAATTTCGATCTATGATCCAACTAACTATGGGTTCAGGACGATGTTTAAATCTCAGTTTGTTACCTACAAACATTAATTCTGTGGTCGTGGCATTCTCAAATAAGAATACGCCTTCTTCAATGTTGAGGTGTTCTAAGTTTAAAGCTCTATGGAGTAGTTCATTTTTATCCATGCTGACATTTCAATTATTGGAAACCTAACAAAGATAGTCATAGAATTGATTTCGATTTAGACCTTTTTTATAGGCGGTTTTAATTGAATAATCCCTTATAAAAGCTTAACTTTGCGCAAGTTTTAGGGGAGGGAGCAAGTTTTGTTCCCTCTTTTTTTTCAAATGATTCGAAATTGGAAGAAAGTAAAGTTCAGAAGTTAATTGAAGAAACAATTGTGGAATTAGGATTCAACGATTGTTTTCTGGTTGAATTGAAAGAATCTCCAAATCGAATTGAAGCATATCTCGATAGTGACGAAGGCGTCACTTTTGAAAAATGCAGAAAAATTAGCCGTAAGATAGAAGAAGTATTAGATGAAGAATTGTGGCTGGGAGAGAAGTATACCCTCGAAGTATCTTCGGCAGGAGTTGGAAGACCTTTGCGACTGAAAAGACAGTACAAAAAGAATGTAGGAAGAATGATTAAGGTGAAGGTGGTGAACGAAGGACGATTTGTGGGAGAATTGCTTGAGGTGACAGAAGATAAAATCGTATTGATGACAATGGTACAAGACCCAAACTCAAAGAGTAAAAAGAAAAAAATAGAAAAAAGAATAGATATAAATTTTGACTCGATTGTAGAATCGAAAATTAAAATTAGCTTCTAATATATTTCAGTTATGAATTTAGTAGAATCCTTTTCGGAGTTTAAAGCAGGAAAAAATATAGACAGACCTACAATGGTTCGTGTTTTGGAAGATGTATTTCGAACACTGATCAGAAAAAAATATGGATCTGATGATAATTTCGATGTCATTGTCAACACACAAAACGGTGACTTAGAAATGTGGAGAGTTAGAGAAATTGTTCCAGATGGTGAGGTCATGGATGAAAGAAGCCAGATTTCCTTTTCAGAGGCTCAGTCCATTGAAGAAGATTATGAAATTGGAGAAGAGTGTTATGAGCAATTAGTTTTAGAAGATTTTGGTAGACGTGCGATTATGGCTGCTCGACAAACTTTGATTTCTAGAATTATGGAATTAGAGAAAGACGAAGTCTATAAGAGATACATGGATAGAATTGGAGAAATTATCCTGGGAGAGGTTCACCAAATCTTGAAAAGAGAAATACTTGTACTCGATGATGTGACTGGTAACGAATTAGTACTACCCAGAAATGAAATGATCAGAGGCGATTTTTTCCGTAAAGGAGATATGGTCCGTGGGGTAATCAAAAGAGTAGAAATGAGAAATAATAACCCTATCGTTATGGTTTCTCGTACAGACAGTACGTTCCTAGAAAAATTATTAGAACAGGAAGTTCCAGAAATCGAAGATGGTTTAATCACCATTAAGAAAATCGAAAGAATTCCTGGTGAAAGAGCAAAAGTAGCCGTAGAATCTTACGACGATAGAATTGATCCAGTAGGGGCTTGTGTAGGTATGAAAGGATCTAGAATCCACGGAATCGTAAGAGAATTAAAAAATGAGAATATTGATATCGTCAATTATACGAGCAACAACGTTCTATTCATTCAAAGATCATTGACTCCAGCAAAAGTTTCAAGTATCAATTTAGATGATGACAAGAAAAGGGCAGCAGTTTTCCTGAAGCCTGATCAAGTTTCATTGGCCATTGGTAAAGGTGGAACGAATATTAAACTAGCAAGTAGACTGTCAGGTTATGAGATTGATGTCTACAGAGAAAATGATCAAATTGAAATTGAAGATGTTGAGCTAGATGAATTCTCCGATGAAATCGAAGCGTGGGTAATTGACGCGTTGAAAAATATTGGATGTGATTCAGCGAAAAGTGTTTTAGATCTAAGTAAAGACGAATTAATGAGGCGTACAGATTTGGAGGAAGAAACAATTGATGATGTTTTGGCTATTCTTGCAGCCGAATTCGATGAAGACGAAAAAGCAGGATAGGAAAGTTTTTAAGTATTAAGATTTATTAAATGGCAAAGAGATTAGTAAAAATTGCTAAAGAGTTAAATGTTGGAACGTCTACTATAGTCGAGTTTCTAACCGAACAAGGGTTTGAAGTTCAAAATAGACCAACAACGAAAATTTCGGAAGAGATGGAAGACCTCCTTCTTAAGGAATTTAGTAACTCAATAGCTGTAAAAGAACAGGCAGATCAATTGGTCATTGGTAATCGTGTAACTAAAGATGATGAAGCCGACGAAGGAGCTCGAGCTGCAGCACCGGCATCTGACGAAACTCCAACCGAGGTAACTGAACCTTCAACGGAAGCGGAAGAAAAAGTAAAAGAGGAAGAAAAGCCAGAAGAACCAGTAAAGGAAGAACCGAAAGAAAAGTCTCAAGAAGAAACAGAAACAATCAAGGTAGAATCTCCGAAGCTAAAAGTTATAGGCAAGATTGATCTAGAAAAGAAAAAACCGGCGAAGAAGAAGGAGGAAGCACCTGTAGAGAAAAAGGTGGAGGATGTAGAAGAAAAGCCGCAAGAGGCTGAACCGAAGAAAGAGGTAGAAGAGAACTTAATGAAACGAGCGGAAGCACCACAATTACAAGGACTAAAGATCCTTGGTAAAATTGATGCGAATAAGCTCAAAGAAATCAACAAGACTCCTAAGAAGTCTGAACCAGTACAAAAGAAACAACCTAACGAAAGAAGAAAGAGAACCCGAAAAAAGGTTTCAGGAATTACCAATTTCAAAAAACAAGGTGGACAGAATCAAGGTCGCAAAAGGGAAGAGGTTAAAGAAGTTTCTAAAAAAGAAATAGAAGATAAGATCAAAGCAACTATGGCTAGATTATCTGGCCGTGGTAAAAATAAACGTCAGAAAATAAGACGGGACAACAGAGAGGATAAGAGAGAGAAACAAGAAATGCTCGATGCTCAGGTAGATACAAGTAAGCTGAAGCTTACTGAATTTGTATCCGTATCTGAATTAGCAAATCTACTTGGAGTCGGTGTGTCAGAGGTGATTACGACTTGTATGAACTTGGGTGTGATCGTATCGATCAACCAAAGATTGGATGCTGAGATTATCGAATTAGTGTCTACTGAATTTGATAGAGAAGTAGAGTTTATCAATGCTGAAGAAGAAGAGAATGTAGAAGAGATAATCGTTGATAAGGAGGAAGATTTAGAATCAAGAGCTCCTATTGTCACTGTGATGGGTCACGTAGATCATGGTAAAACATCATTACTTGACTTTATTAGAAGTGCTAACGTAGCTGACGGAGAAGCTGGTGGTATCACTCAACACATTGGGGCATATGAAGTTTCAGTTGGTAAAGACAAAAAGAAAATTACATTCTTGGATACACCAGGTCACGAGGCATTTACAGCGATGAGAGCAAGAGGAGCGAAAGTGACTGATGTGGTTGTCGTAATTTTAGCGGCAGACGATAGAATCATGCCTCAATCTAAAGAAGCCATTAGTCATGCTCAAGCGGCAGGTGTTCCTATAGTTTTTGCCATTAATAAAATTGATAAAGACGGTGCACAACCTGAACGTATAAAGCAGGAATTAGCCGAAATGAACCTTCTAGTTGAGGAATGGGGTGGTAAATTCCAAAGTCAGGACATATCAGCAAAGACTGGAGAGAATATAGATCAGCTGTTAGAGAAAATTTTATTGGAAGCAGAAGTTCTAGACCTTAAGGCCAATCCAAATAGAGAGGCACACGGTACAGTAGTAGAAGCTTCTTTAGACAAAGGTCGTGGTTATGTGACTAAAGTTCTTGTACAAAACGGATCTCTAAAAATTGGAGATAGTATGGTTGCAGGATCACATTCCGGTAAGGTGAAGGCCATGTTCAATGAAAGAGGTAAAAAAGTTAAGTTGGCTGGTCCATCAACACCAGTACTTGTTCTTGGTCTTAGTGGTGCACCTCAAGCGGGTGAGAAGTTTAGGGTGATGGAAAGTGAACAAGAGGCAAGACAATTGGCTACCAAGAGATCTCAAATTGATCGTGAACAAACAACTAGAGCAATCAAGAGAATTAGTCTTGATGAAATTGGTAGAAGATTGGCTTTAGGTACATTTAAAGAGTTGAATTTGATCATTAAGGGTGACGTGGATGGTTCTATTGAAGCCTTAGCTGATTCATTGATAAAGTTATCTGTAGAAACCATTCAGGTAAATGTGATTCACAAGGCGGTAGGACAAATCGTCGAATCAGATGTTCTTTTAGCATCTGCCTCTGACGCCATTGTAATAGGTTTCCAAGTAAGACCATCTCAAGGTGCAAGACAATTATCAGAGAAAGAAGGAGTTCAGATTAAAACGTATTCGATCATTTATGAGGCCATCGATGAAATTAAAATGGCGATGGAAGGAATGCTTGATGCGAAGGAAGAAGAAAAAATTGTTTGTCAAGTTGAAGTGCGAGAAACGTTCAAAATTAGTCGGATCGGAACGATCGCAGGTTGCTTTGTTCAGGAAGGTGTCATCACTAGAAATACTCATATCAGATTGATACGTGACGGTATTGTGATATATCCTCAGAAAGAAGGAGTGAAAGGAGCTTTAACGAGTTTAAAGAGATTCAAAGACGATGCTAAAGAAGTTAAATCCGGTTTTGAATGTGGTTTGACCATAAAGAACTTTAATGATATCAAAGCAGGTGACATTATCGAAGGATATGATATCATTTCAGTAAAGCAAACCCTTGGCTAAAGAGGCTTTAGTTGATCAACTTAACGAGTTAGTTCTTCGCTATAACAATCCGAGTTTTATAGGTTCTGATCCTATTTTAATTCCGCACCAATATTCTCTTAAACAGGATATCGAGATTACTGCATTTTGGACTGCTATGTTGGCTTGGGGCCAAAGAAAAACAATCATCAATAAGGCAAATGAACTCTTTGGTTTAATGGATAATGCTCCTTATGATTTTATAAAGAATCATCAAGAACACGATCGTAAAAGATTTAGTGATTTTAAGCATAGAACTTTTCAATTTACAGATACCCTATATTTTTTAGAGAGACTTCAGATGCATTATCAACAACATGATTCTTTGGAGTCGGCTTTCGCCAATGGTGAAGAGACTGAAGTGCGAGAAGTCTTGATTAATTTTCATAACAACTTCTTTAATCTACCATACGCTCCTCATCGTACACGTAAACATGTGTCTACGCCTGAAAGGAAATCCACGTGTAAGCGGCTCAATATGTTTTTAAGATGGATGGTCAGAAAGGATAATAAAGGAGTAGACTTTGGTATCTGGAATAACATCAAAATGAGTCAATTGATGGTGCCATATGATGTTCATGTCGAAAGAGTGTCACATCGCTTAAATCTAATCAACAGAAAACAACGCGATTGGAAAACGGTCGAAGCATTGATGGAGGTCTTACGACAATTTGATCCAGAAGATCCAGCGAAATATGATTATGCTTTATTTGGAATGGGCGTCTTAGAAAGTTAAGATTTATCGAATCTTAATTCTACAATTTGTTTTCTTTCATAATAGACGAAAACACGATACTCTTCTCCATTAGCACCCTTCAATTTACCTACTCGATACGCTGAATTCTTGGATTTAGAAGCCCCTTTATGAATTTGAGAACATGATTTGACATTAATCTTTGTCAAAAATTGAGTCACCACTTCTATACCCTCTGATTTACTATAGAGATCTTGTTCGTCACCAATACATACCTCTAGGTCATCCGCGATATAATCACTTAATGACTTAACACTATTACTACCGATGGCTTTAAATACGGTTCTTAGATCTTGGGCTGTGGCATTATTTAAAAGCATCAAGCTACAAATCAATAATATATATTTCATGTGGTTATTCCTTTGTCATTATACTAATAAACGGATAAAACGATAAAAAGTGTCTTCCGCTAATAAAACTCTAGTGCTAAAACCTTAACAAATAACGAATTATTGTAAGTTCACATCTTTTATTAAAGTAATGTTAAACAAATTAAACAAGGATTTCAAGTGAAAGAAAAAGCAATTTTGGTGATTTTGGATGGATGGGGATTAAATGATAATCCCAAGGTTAGCGCATTGGCGAAAGCCAAAACCCCGTATTATGATTCATTGATCGAAAACTATCCAAATGCAAGATTAACTACCTTTGGAGAAGATGTTGGTTTACCAGAAGGGCAGATGGGAAATTCCGAAGTAGGTCACTTAAACATAGGTGCTGGTAGGGTCGTTTTTCAAGAATTAGCCCGCATTAATAATGAAATCCAATCAGGTGATTTTTTCAAAAATCCTATTCTTTTAAACACTTTCGCGAAAGCGAAACAAGAAGGAAAGAAGGTCCACATCATGGGTCTTTTATCTGACGGCGGCGTACACGCACATATTAATCATTTAAAAGCCGTTTGTGATTTTACGGAGAAAGAGGGCTTGAAGGAAGTCTTTATACATGCTTTTTTAGATGGCCGAGATACATCACCGAATGGAGGCGTTAAGTACTTGGAAGACTTATTAAATTATATTCGAGATAAGGAAGCTTCCTTGGCAAGTATTGTGGGTCGCTATTATGCTATGGATCGTGATACGAGATGGGAGAGGACTAAAGTGGCGTATGATCTTTTGGTGAATAGGATGGCCGAGACATTTACAGATAAACCCTTAGGTGCAGTTCAACAGCAATACGAAAAAGATATTACAGATGAGTTTATGCCGCCGATTCTTGTGGACACTGGCAAAGAACCTAAAGTAGCCTCTATTGAATCTGGTGATGTTGTTTTGTTTATCAATTTCAGAACTGACCGACCTCGTCAATTGACGCATGTATTAACACAAGAGGATATTGAAGATCATCATATGAAAAAGTTAGATCTTCATTATGTCACAATGACAATGTATGATGAAAGTTTTAAGAATCTTCATGTCGTGTATACAAAAGAAAATTTAGTGAATACGCTAGGGGAGGTGTTAGAACAAAAGAAAAGAACGCAGGTGCGAATTGCCGAAACTGAAAAGTATCCTCATGTTACTTTTTTCTTTAATGGTGGAAAGGAAGAACCATTTAATGGAGAAGAAAGAATCATGGTCCCTTCACCGAAAGTGGCGACATATGATTTACAGCCTGAAATGAGCGCTCATGAAATAACCGAAGCTTTATTAAATCACCTTGAGGAAAAACATCCGGATTTTGCCGTAATTAATTATGCGAATACGGATATGGTAGGGCACACTGGAGATTTTAGTGCCGCCGTTAAGGCAGCCGAGACAGTGGATCAATGTATCTCAAGCTTAATTGAATATGCAAAATCCACGGGATATCATATTATTGTCATTGCTGATCATGGTAATAGTGATATTATGGTCAATGAAGATGGTAGTCCACACACTGCGCATACCACGAACCTAGTACCTATTATATATATTAGAGAGGGTAGGGAACAAGCAAGAGTAAATGATGGTAAGTTGGCGGATATTGCAACAACTATTCTGTCGCTTTTGAATGAAGAAATTCCTGATGAAATGACAGGTGATTCTCTTGTTCATTAAATTTTAAGATCCATTTAGGCTGTAAGAATAAATCACTAAGGAAAGAGAATAACGAGGTTTCGATTTCTCCTAAAAAGGAGAAAGCCCTAAAGTTATTCGCATAAAGGTTTCATAAAAAAGGCTCGACTAAATGGAGTTATGCGTAGCATAACCAAAGGTCCTAAATGGACCTTTGATGCAGGAGCCTCGACCGCTGTGTCGAAGAAGGGTGTGCGAGTAGGTCGCTTATATTATTGAATGTACAATGCATAAAAAAACCCATTATCATAAGAATGACAATGGGTTTTAAAAAAAAGGCGGCGACCTACTCTCCCGCGTAGCAGTACCATCGGCGCTTAGGAGCT
>JAHDBI010000034.1:21510-33128 GCA_020630475.1 Saprospiraceae bacterium | reverse complement strand
CAGGAGTACAAAGCTTACTCCTTTGATCGAAAAAGATATTTAAAAGAACAAAATCATTTTAATAAATAGTATGCAAAAGTTAACTAAAGCAGAAGAAGAATTGATGCAATACATATGGCAATATGGTCCCACTACTGTGAGTCAACTCATAGAGAGAATGGATGAACCACACCCACCCCATTCCACCATTTCGTCCATTATCCGCATCTTAGAAAAGAAAGGCTTTCTGGACCATAAGGCTTATGGTCGTACGTATGAGTATTTCCCGATTGTAGAAAAGAAGGTCTATTCAAAATTTTCAATAAAAAAATTGGTCTCCAATTATTTCGAAGGATCTATGAATGAATTAGTCTCCTTCTTAGTGAAAGAGAACGATTTAAGCCTTACAGAGCTCAGTGAAATGATTGAAAAGTTAAACGATAAAAAATAAACGTTATGATATCTTATGCTTTAGAAGTATCCATTTGTTGGTGTTTATTTTATTTACTTTATCTCGTTTTACTCAGACGTGAAACTTTTTTTTCTATCAATCGATGGTATTTAACTGGGACGCTTCTTTTAGGTTTACTCATTCCTCTTTTAAAAATCATCCCATTATCTGGAACCCAGACAGCGCTAAACGAACCACTACTATTTATAGCAAGTGGCCCTGAAGTATTTGCCACTAGTTTTGTAGAAAATGGCAGCAGTATTCCATCCATGCATTGGATCTGGTGGGTATACTTTTTAGGCGTTTTAATAACAAGTCTCCGTTTATTTAAAGGATTATATAGAATATACAAGCTGTATAAATCATCGGAAATTATATACCATGAACATTATCAACTAATCAAGACAAAAGAATACCATCTACCCTTTTCTTTTCTTAATGGTGTGTTCATAAGCGAGCAATTACCCCTTTCAAAAGACATTGAAAAAATATTAAAACATGAACTAAATCATGTTCAAAAAAAACATACCCTCGATATACTGTTTATCGAGATACTAGGCATTTTATTTTGGTGGAATCCTATCGTGTACCTATACAAGCATGCATTGAAGGAAACTCATGAATTTATGGCAGATGCTTCAGTACTAAAAGAAACAGAAGAAAAGATTTACGGCCAAATCTTGCTAAGGCAGTCGATATCCGGACTTGAGATTGCCTTAGCTAATCAATTTTTTAATTCACATTTTAAAAAACGCGTACAAATGATGTATCAACAAAAATCAAAAAGACAAAATTTGTTTAAGTACCTTTTTGTCATCCCTTTCCTTGGCCTCATGACCATAGCTTTTTCAAGTTATGTTGAAAACGATCCGGAATATATATTTGACAAAACCAATATTGGCTCTGCTGAATTCTATGACATAAAAGACGCCAGATCAGGAGACGTCATCGGTTTGACTTCACCAATTATTGCTGAGAACTATTATTTAAGAACGGCATCAAATGATGTAAACATTTATGCTTATGGCGAATTAGTCGTAGGTCCTTTAAAAGATGTTCTAGATATTAAATCGGGACATTGCGTTCATTTTGATCCCAAAGAATCCGGTCATTACTATATCACTAAAAATGAATCATCAAAAGCGGAGGATGTTAAGGATTCGGAAGGGCAAGAAGATCCAATATTTAAGGTAGTGGAAGAAATGCCTCGCTTCCCAGGCTGTGAAGATATTAAAGGAAGTATAAAAGAAAAGACAGACTGTTCGAATCAAAAGCTAATTGAGTACATCTATACTAATGTCCGTTATCCCGAAATAGCCAAAGAGAAAGGTATCGAGGGAGTGACGGTTGTAAAATTTGTCGTTGAAAAAGATGGAAGCATTACAGATGTCAAATCTGAGAGAACCATAGGTGGAGGTTGTGATGAAGAAGCATTGAGAGTCGTGAGATCTTTTAAAGAAATGAGTCAAAAATGGATACCAGGAAAACAGCGTGGAAAAAATGTTCGGGTTCAATTTTTATTACCTATAAAATTCAAGTTAGAAGATAATACTGAGGCTGAAGAAAAAGTATGGTGTATATCAGACACTGGAGAGGCAACCCCAGCAAATAGAAAGCACCCAATTCATAAACAAAAGACATTATCAAATAAAGAAGATCAAGAGATATTTCAGGTAGTAGATGAGATGCCAAGATTTCCAGGTTGTGAAGACATCACAGATAAGGCTGAGAGACAGTCTTGCAGCCAGCAAAAAATGTTGGAGTTCATTTATAAAAACTTAAAGTACCCTCAAGAAGCAAGGGATGCAAAAATTGAAGGGATGGTCGTCATTCAATTTACTATTGACACTGAAGGTATTCTGGAAAACATCAATGCTGTAAGAAATATTGAAGGTGGATGTACAGAAGCATCCTTAGAGGTTGTACATATGATGAACAATATGGAAGAAAAATGGATACCAGGTAGACAGATGGGAAAACTCGTTAAAGTAATGTATACATTACCGATAAAGTTTAGGCTAGATGATAAGACAAATGAAGAAACGGAGGTTCGCCAAAAAGACGAACCGAAAGAGTCCGCCATTCTACTTTTAGGAAATCCTGTTCAAGGGAACGAAATTCTCTTTGAGTATACCAATCAAAATGATCAAGAAATTATAGTTCAGCTTTTTGACGTCCAAGAACGAATGATCAAAACAATGAATATCAGAAAACAAGGGGATAAGCAAAAGATAAGTATGCAAGCTAACATTCTAAATCCTGGGATGTACATTCTGCGAACTACACAAGGAAATGAAGTAAATACAAAAAATGTTGTTGTTCAATCTATATAGAGATATTAAGATTTGAAAAAAAGCCCTTTTGGATTAATCCGGAAGGGCTTTCTTATTGGACTATTTTAAAATCAATATGATAATGATCATCGTGCATTCTATCCGTCCATTCGGGCAAGACTTTAGCGAAATAAATATTACGATTCAAAATTTCTTTACCAGACTTAGTTTTAAAAAGATCATCTTTAAGGTCAATTTTAAGAATCACCTTGCTGATCATCAATCCATTCTTTTTAGCAGCATTATCTAATGATAAAATATGTTTACCCATAGTTTCAAAATCTATTTGGATACCATCATTTAGAGTACACTTTCCATCTTTGTCAAATTCAAGCAAATAATGAAGTAAACCAAAATGATCCAGTGTAAACCAAATTTTCGATTTCTTTGGAACTAGAAAATCAATACTCAATCCATTTTGATGTGTCTTGTGCAATTTCAACTTCCCTCCATGTTTGTCAGAACATTCCATGATGTAAAATCTCCTTCCAGGACTTTCTGATTCAAGCGTTTGATATGCTTCCTTTACAGTTTGAAAGACCTTATGATTTACGTAGGCATTATTCATGATATAATAACTCCAAAAGCTGAAATAAGTAAAGTTATTTCCCCTAAATGGTATGAGATAAGCATTTTCCAAAGTTCCGTTGGACACAGTGCCTTTTGATGAAGAGACTCCTTCATTTTTGTACATCAACTCTGGAATCGAAAACATAAAGAGTATTATGATGAAAACAAGAACTGCTTTAAAAAGGTATGACTTCAAACTTTTTCGTTTTAAACGAATACAAGGCACTCAAATATTATTCTCATAAATGATTCCATAATCCCAATCTTATATCAACGCTAGTTGAAAAACAAAGTACGCCACAATGTCACTTAATTTTACTCTTTAGTGCCATTTTGTCTGTTAATTTCTCCTGATCATGCCATATTGAGCCATTTTCTGGCATGGTACACCTATTGATAAGGTATATGTGTATTTAATTTTGAAACTAAAAGATATTAATCATGTATACACAAAATTGTAAACGTCCTACCAGAAACCGTAAACCAGTCTATTTCCCCCATTTCGGAAACATCCTTAATGAGTTAATGAATAGTCCAATTGATCGAGTCATTCATGAAAAGAAAGTGCAGTTCAATAGACCAATGGCTAACATATTTGACCATGAAGATCAGTACGAAATACACCTAGCATTACCAGGAATTTCCAAGTCTCAAATCGAATTGAATTTGGAAAAAGATGTATTAAGTATTAAAGGATCAGTAGAATCGAAAGAGGAGACCAAATACCATTTAAGAGAATTCAACTTCAGTCAATTCGAACGAAAGTTCAATCTTCCTGAATTAGCGGATAAAGAAAATATTTCGGCTCAATTCAAAAATGGAGTACTTATCGTAAGCATTCCAAAGAAGGAGGCTTTAAAGCCAAAGACAATTAACATTAAGTAAATAAAAATTGAAAAACATGAATCATAATAACAGCATAAGTCCTGTGAAAGGACTACAAAATTTTATGGACGACATATTTAACAATTCAATGTCCGAGATATTAGGAACACCTTTTAAAACAAATCAAGCTTCAGTAAATATAAGTGAATCAGATAATGACTATCATTTTCAATTTGCTGCGCCAGGTTTAACGAAAAAGGATTTCAATATAGAAGTTCACAAAAGAGTACTCACCGTATCCACTTCAATCAATGCAGATCAAGAAACTGTTATTGAAGGAATGAAACGACAAGAATTCGGCTTTAGCCAATTTAAACGTTCCTTTCATTTACCTGAATTGGCTGATGAAGAATCAATCAATGCAAAATATAAAAATGGGATAATAGAAGTAACTATCTCAAAAAAAGAAAAAGTAGAAGATGTAGCAACGAAGATTGAGATTTCGTAGGGTTTTTGATTTTGACTTAGAAGGGGCATTCAGAATTCTGAATGCCCCTTCGTTTGTATAGGGTATTGTCTGTAAAGACTATTGTTTCAAAATCTTAATAACGCTGCCTTGTTTAGGAGGTGACTTAAGATTGATGTTGTTCCACGCTAATACGTCTTCTAATTCCACTTTGTATAAATTACTTAGATCTGCAAGAGATTGCCCTCTTTCTAATCGATGTAAGTCATAGGCGCTTAAAGAAATTCTATTGTCTGTATTCAATGAAGAATTTAAACTCAAACGAATTTCTCTATAAGAATCTACTAAAGTAGAACTTGGCTTTTTCAATATAGGTAGCTCTTGTAAGGCTTCCATATATCTTAATTTTCTTATCGCTATATCATTGTGTACACCAGAAGAATAACTGTATACTAGCTTATTTAAGCTCGCATCATTATCTAAATAATTATACATACTCGACTCGGGCAGTGTTAAAAAGTATCCTGCTGGGTTTTTTGGAATATAGCTTTTTAAGTATGATGGGTTCAATGCTGAAATTGTTTCTTTAGCTAAACCTATCTCCGCGCTTAAATTCTTAAAACTTATATGATCAAACACCTTGGCTGTAGCTGTGAAACGATATTCATCTTCTGGCAATTCTGGTTGCAAGTCATAATCATGATAATAGTTCATGATATACGAAGCAGCAACAAAGCGAGGTATATATTTTCTAGTTTCTTTTGGTAGGTAGGATCGTATTCCCCAATAATCCTTTTTACCAGACCTTCTCATTGCTTTTCGAACATTTCCAGGCCCACAATTATAAGCAGCTAAGGCTAATGTCCAATCATCGAATTGATTGTACAAATCACTCAAATAATTTAATGCTGCTTCAGTCGCCTTAATAGGATCTCTTCTCTCGTCAACAGTATTGTTTATCTTCAGACCGTAACTCTTGCCTGTGCCTTTCATAAATTGCCATAAACCTGCAGCACCCGTTCGGGAATAAACGTCAGATCGCAGATTGGATTCGACGATGGCCAAGTACTTCAATTCATCTGGTAAATTACTTTCTCGTAATTTATGCTCTATGAAAGGAAAATGTATTGAAACTCTACCTAGGAGAGATTCGCTACCATTCCTATGTTTGGTGGTGTAATTCCGAATGCATCTCTCGGCTTCTTTGGTCAACTTAAGATCTACCTCACTAGTGATATTCCGAAGTCGATTTTCAATCAATACATTGTCCAATCCATTGGCATCCCCGCTCGCGTGGGCACAAAAAGTCTGGATACAAAAGAACACCAGTACAAAGGTATTTTTATGGAATACTTTGTTGTTCATGGGTTAATATTTAAAATCAGTTCGGGGTGTTAATCCAATTCATGAAAGATGATATGTTCAGTATATCTTTCATATTATAAATTGTCATCACGCAAAACGCGGCGCAAAGATAATACTTCATAATAGATAAGCAAATAATTACATATTATAAATATTCTTAATCTATAATGTTATGATGGTCAATAATTGTGCCATCAATCACTTATAATTGTTAAAATCTCACTCCGAACTATCGGATAGTAACGAGCAATTGCGCGATAAGTTTTACCTGAATCAAGTTTTTAATAAAAATTTAAGACTTAAGGTGTTGGATCAAAGTATCAAAATCCATCTTCTCTTGTTCACCCTTAACCATATCCTTTACAGTTAATGTATCTTGACTCATTTCTTCTTCCCCAATGAGCACCGCAAAAGGCACTTTCATGTCATTGGCATATTTCATTTGCTTTTTAAGCTTAACGGGGCTTGGATATAAATCCGCGCAGATATTAGCTGCCCTTAGTTTTGTGAGTACATTAAAGGCATATTTATGTGTAGCCTCATCAAATGCTACTAAAAGTACTTGTAGGGATTGTTCGATGCTTTCAGGAAATAAGTTCATTTCTTCCATAACATCGTATATTCTCGCAGCACCAAAAGACATTCCTACACCAGAAACTCCCTTTAGACCAAAAACCTCAGTGAGGTTATCATATCTTCCTCCACCTCCGATACTTCCTATTTGAGCACCTATAGCTTCTACTTCAAAAATGCATCCGGTGTAGTAATTTAAGCCTCTGGCTAGACTAATGTCAAAGAGCAACTCATTCTTGATATCTGTTTCTTTCAAAAAGCCAAGCACTTCTAGAAGCTCCTCACATCCTCGTTGACCTACTTCCGAATTTATAACCGTCTTCAAAGTGTCAACATCTTTAATGCTCAATAATTGAAACACCTGATCGCAAGTAGTATCACTAATTCCTCGATGAATCATATCCTTTCTGACTCCTTCCTCTCCTATTTTATCCAACTTATCTATCGCGACAGTCATATCAATAAATTGATCTTGAATTCCTGCAGTCTCCGCTATACCATACAACACCTTTCGATTATTCAGCTTAATACGGACGGGTAATTTTAATGCAGCAAATACTTCATCGTAAATCTGCATTAATTCAGCTTCATACATTAAGGAATCAGAACCCACTACGTCCACATCGCATTGATAAAATTCTTGATACCTACCTTTTTGGGGTCGATCCGCCCTCCAAACTGGTTGGATTTGATACCGCTTAAAAGGAAAGGAAATATCGTTTTGATACATCACAACAAAGCGTGCAAAAGGGATTGTCAAATCATACCTTAAACCTCTCTTAGAGATACTAGAAGTTAACTTCGCCGAATTACTGGCTTCAATCGCTGATTTATCTGCTTTTCTTAAATAGTCACCATTGTTTAAAACCTTAAACAACAAACGATCCCCTTCTTCACCATACTTTCCCGTAAGGGTGGACAAACTTTCCATAGCAGGTGTTTCAATCGGCTGATAGGCGTATTTTTTAAATACACTTTCAATAGTATTAAAAATGTATTTACGCTTACTGACTTCTCGCGGAAGAAAGTCTCTAGTACCTTTAGGAATAGATGGTTTCATATTTAAAACATACTGTGAAACTGTCGAAGGAAACGAGCATCGTTTTCAAACAGCAATCGAATATCATTGATTCTATACAAGAGCATAGCTTGCCTTTCAATACCCATTCCGAAGGCATATCCGCTATATTTATCAGGATCTATTTCACAATTCTCCAATACATTAGGATCTACCATTCCACATCCTAATATTTCCAACCATCCTGTTCCTTTTGTGATTCTGTAAGCATTCTCATCTTCAAGGCCCCAATGAACATCCATTTCAGCACTAGGCTCTGTAAAAGGAAAATAACTTGGTCTTAAACGGATATCCGTTTTAGGACCATACATTTCACGGGCGAAGTACAGTAAGGTTTGCTTCATATCGGCAAACGAAACTTTCTCATCGATAAATAATCCTTCTACTTGATGGAACTGGCAATGAGATCTTGCGGATATTGTTTCATTTCTATAAACTCTACCTGGTGCAATGATTCTAATTGGTGGTTGTGTTTTCGTCATCAACCTAGATTGCACAGAAGAAGTGTGTGTTCTTAAAAGCCTTTGTACTGAATCCTTCAAATAAAAAGTATCCTGCATATCTCTTGCTGGATGATCATCTGGGGTATTCATGGCAGTAAAATTATGCCAATCGTCTTCTATCTCTCTTTCTTCAGCTACTGTAAACCCAATTCGTTCGAATATGCTGACGATTCGATTCATGACGATCGAAATAGGATGTCTTGAACCTTTATATCCATTAATCGGAGGTAAAGACAAATCCATGTCTGCCATAGATGCATTTTCTACCTGTTGCTCTAAGCGATCTTTCTCTCCATTAAACTTCGCCTCGGCAGCTTGTTTAAGCGCATTGACAGCTTGACCAAACTCCTTTTTTCGTTCGTTGGCTACATTCTTAATTTCACCAAACAGAGGTTTGATGATATTTTTCGAACCAAGAAACTTTATTCGGAAATCTTCCAATTGAGCGGCATCCCCAATTTGAGCATTTGAGATCTCTTGTAACAATTCATCAATTTGTTGAAAAACATCCATGGATTAACATAATAATTTTGAGCTTGTAAAGTTAAGGCTTTAAAGGGAATAATAGCCTTGTATCAGTCATTGCTTTTGTTTTCTTAATTTGGTGCCAACGAATCCTAATGAACGACTTACTGACCAAAAACAAGGAAAGGCTGACTACATTATTATTGTGGCTTTATATTATTGGCCTAGTCTATTCCCCATTCTTATTGAGCATTTCAATGCTCGCTCTTTTCGTGATTTTTTTATGGAGAATAAATTGGAGAGATTCTGTCAAGCGATTTAGTAAAGCACCATCTTACTTCGCTATCTGTATCATATTTTTAGGGGTATTCATTTCCGGTATTAATTCGAGTAATACTCAAGAATGGCTGCATCATTTGCAATTAAAACTCCCATTTCTTGTCTTGCCTTTTGTGTTTTTTAATATGCCCAAACTCAATAAGGAAAAATACTATTATTGGCTGAGGGCTTTCACAGCATTTATGTTTGTTAGCGGAGTAATCGTCATGTGGCAATACTTTGCGAATTATGAAGTCATTACTCAGAAAATTGGAGAAGGACAATCTATCCCTACACCATGCAGTCATATTAGATATAGTCTATTCATGGCTTTCGCTGCCATTAGCTGCTCTATCACCATCATTTCTCCCCTTCGACAACAGACGAATATTTTAAAATATACTTTTATTGGAATCAACATTTTATTGATTTTAATCCTTCATATCCTTTCCGTAAGAAGCGGCTTGGCCGTATTGTACATTGGATATTTCATTCTAAGTTTCTGGTATGTCTTTGCCCAACGCCGGTGGAATATAGCCATAGTTGCCTTTGGGTTAATGATATTATTACCTGTTCTTGCTTATAATTTTGTTCCAAGCTTTTACAACAAGGTGGCTTACAGTAAATGGGATTTTACGAAAATTAATGTCGAAGAAGGAAAGATATATTCAGACAGCGGACGACTATATTCACTAAAAGCAGGCTTGACACTATTTAAATCCTCACCTATTTTAGGCACGGGTATAGGAGATTTAAAAGAGGCTTGCGCCAATGTATATGATACTATGTTTGAAGAACCGCCGTACGTGATCAAGTACCCCCACAATCAATTTATTTTTACCCTTTCGGGAATGGGTATAATTGGTTTAATAATATTTCTGATTGGTTTGCTTACGAGCTTTTTCAAGAATAAAAACTATCGGCAGCCGGTTTTATTTATCCTTTATGCCATCATCATTAGCTCTTTCTTAGTGGAAAATACTTTTGAAAGAGCTAATGGGATTGCGTTCTTTTTACTCTTTTTACTCTTGACCTTAAACCATATCGATTTTCGAACTGAAGTTCAAAGACAACTCAAGCATTAGACATTTAACGAATCTTACTTCAAAGATTCAAAGGCATCTAATCCGCATTGTAAGAAATCTTCGTAATCGTCTACATTTGGAGTATAAGGCACCGGGTTATTCAAGAGAACCTCATCAGCAGTCAGCAAACAATATAGTGGTTGAGAATTATTGACGAAAGTCGTTACTTCAAAATCACTCCATAAATTTCCAATTGTTCGGATCTTCTTTTCCGATACAGGGGAAACATATTGCTCTTCTTTTGAAAGCTTCGTTTTCTCATCAACATACAATGAGATGATCACATAGTCCTTTTCGAGTTTGCTATAAATTTCGTCTTTCACCCAGACATTTTCTTCCATCTTTCGACAGTTGACACATGCCCATCCAGTAAAATCTAGCATTACAGGTTTATTGACTTTTTTGGCGTAAGCCATACCCTCTTCATAGTCTTTAAAGATCTCCAACTTTGACAATTTATCATCATCATGATGAAAAATGCTATAATGCATAGGTGGAGGAAATCCACTCAATAGGGTCAAATTCTTTCCAAATAAACCTGGCACTAAATAACCCACAAACAACGCAAATACACCTATAACTCCAAGTCTTGCCTTAGACATTGGTTTCTTGGGTCCATCATGTGGGAAACGAATAATTCCTAATAAGTAAAGTATGGTCAAAACACCTAAAAGAATCCAAATACCTAGGAAAATTTCTCTTTTTAATAAACCCATTTGCTTCACTAAGTCTGCATTGGACAAAAACTTCAAGGCCAAACCTAATTCTATAAATCCAAGAACCACTTTTACAGTATTTAACCAACCACCCGACTTTGGTAATTTTTCCATCCAAGATGGGAACATCGCGAATAAAGCAAAAGGCGCACCAAGGGCCAAACCAAAACCCGCTAAGGCAGCAGTAAGTGCAGCATTTCCACCAGAGATTGTTTGAGCTAGCACAACGCCTAACAACGGACCCGTACAAGAAAAAGAAACAATCACTAAGGTTAATGCCATGAAGAATATTCCTAGGAATCCACCAACACCTGATAATTTATCCGACTTATTTGACCATTTACTAGGTAAGGTCAATTCGTAATATCCAAAGAATGAGAACGCGAAGAATAAGAAAATTAAAAAGAAAATGATGTTTAAGGTAGGAGAAGTAGAAATTCCATTTAGCGTATCCGTTGGAATGTTAGCAATCCAAAAAGGAACACTTACTAATAAGTAAATGGCAAAAATCGATACACCATATAATATCGCATCGATGGTACCATTACGCTTTTTAGTATCAGAACTTTTCTTAGTAAAAAAACTTACCGTTAACGGAATCATTGGGAAAACACAAGGCGTTAATAAGGCCAATAATCCAAATCCTAATCCTTGTATAAATGTCCAGAAAACACTCGAGGTGTCTAATTTTGAGATACAATCAGAAACTGGTTCTTTCATTATTGGCCATTGACCTCCAGAAACATCCAATGCGGCATTACTAGAAATATCCTCCGCGGCGATATTCGCCAATGCACCAGATTTATTTTTTAAATCAAAGGTAAAATCCACATCAGTTGGATTCAAACATCTCGTTGCATCACAAGTCATAAATGTCAAATAACCTTTGAT
>JAHDBI010000034.1:0-21410 GCA_020630475.1 Saprospiraceae bacterium | reverse complement strand
TGGCCTTTTTCAATTGAAGCTCCTACTTTTTCAAAGTTACTTTCGTCGTCATAAAATATTTCGGTAGGAACAGGACCATCGTCGCTTGTATGTTGGGAATAGACCGTCCAACCTTTATCAATCTTGGCAATATACTTTAAAACGAATTCATCGTCAGAAACCTTTTCAGTTTCAAATTTCCATTTAACAGGAGTTAATATTTGTGCAGAAATAACATTCGCGAAAGCGAAAACACAAATAAAGGAGAAAATTAATTTTTTGATCAGCATATCAAATTATTGTTCTATTGGAATATCAAATTTTACTTCGGTTGGTGGTAAGCATCTATTACCATCACAAGTCATAAATAAAACGGTACCACTTATACTTTTAACGGAGTCATCTAATCGGAGTTTTTGAACAAAGTTGAGTTCGTTTTTAAACTTCAAAACTTCTACTTCAAATAGTTCGCTCACCTCTTTAATTAAATTACCTTTCTCTTCAAGGTTTCTTACCAACTCTACTCCTTCTTGTTCGTCAAATGTAATTTTCGTTGGCACAGGACCCGCAGGATCTGTATGTTGAGAATACATATACCATGGGCTTTCGATATCTGCGCTCAAAGTAACTGCGTACACATTTTCCTTTATTTTCTCTTGTGAGAAGTCCCAAGAAATAGGACTCGTTTGTCCAGACACACTAAGGCAAAAACATAGAAAAAGAACGAATGAAAGTAATTTCATCATAGTGGTAAATTATAAGTTGACAAATTTGAACAAATAAAATTAGTTTATTCGTATTTCGGAAGACAGAATATATGGCGTCTTAATAAAAGATTAACCCATTTGTTAAGGATGTTAATGTAAGGATTGAAGAATATCGAAGTGTAAAACGAATAGGCCGATGACAAATAGCATATGAAGTAATTCTAGTCCGACATTATTCTTGATTCGTATGAAAACCATGGCAAATAAAGGGGCCAAGGCGGGGATGATTATTTGAATATGCAAAAGTTGCAAATCTCTAATAAAGAATATTGAAAAAAACGAAATAAAAAGAGCCCAAAAAAGCACTTCGATTTTCTTCTGAACCTGAATGCTTTTCTTCATTGTAAATCCATTATAGCCCAGAATGACTATGACTATAAGCACTGAAAATAAAAGTGGACTATAATCCGAATTTTGAAAATTGAAAATGTTCAAAAAGTTATTGCCGTTAAACGCAAAACATGTAGAGAAAAATTCATCAAATCTACTCTTAAAATAAAACCATGATCCCATCAAGAAATATGGTGCAATAGCTCCGATTATTAATTGTAATCGTTCGACTAGTTTAAAGGATCTAAGGCTTATCAGGCCAATAAGAGCAAACAAAAGAAAAATAACGTAAGGCGTATAAATTAACGCTGCGAGCGATATGAAAAACCCAGTATTAAAAATGAAACTAGCCGCTCGTGGCTTTTTATAGGTGGACATTAATTCGACTAAAGCAAACAAAAAGAATGTATTAGCAAGAACCAATGGGCTTAAACCATGAAAGCCCGACAAGAAGGATGAAAAGAGAATAAAAAACATCCCAGGTAAAAGTGTGGCTTCGTGAGCTATCCTGTTTTTTATAATGATCCTATTGATGAAAGCACCTTGAAGGAAAATAAGAATACACGCTATAATATTTTGACCTAAAGCTGAAACGGGAATATTGAAAAACCATTGCACAAGCCATCCATCGCTTTCTGTTATGGTGTATTTAGTAGGATTTAAAAGAAATTGAATTCTTAAAAGGAAACAATACGGTAATAGTAAAAGACTATTAATAAATAAATTTTTTCTGAAAATAGCTATCACCGAAAATAAAGGTATTACTGAATTTATAAAGTTATTGCAATCCTTAGAATAAAACGAATTTGATCAAAAAAACAGCATGAAGAAGATGTTAATTAAAATGTCACTTTAATGGCTATTCTCGTATCTTGGATGTAATAATCAATGGATGCCCAGCCTTAAAGAAATAAGAAAACCAATCGAGAGCGATCTTAAAATGTTTGAAAAGCATTTTAAAGAATCCATGAAGAGTAAAACTCCGTTACTCGACAAAATCACATACTACATTGTTCAACGCAAGGGTAAGCAAATGCGACCGATGTTTGTCTTTCTAAGTGCAAAAATAACAGGAACAGTTAATGACTCCACTTACGTTGCAGCTTCGCTAGTTGAATTACTTCATACGGCAACCTTGGTACACGACGATGTAGTTGACGATGCGGATAAAAGACGAGGATTCTTTTCAGTAAATGCCATTTGGAAAAATAAAATTGCAGTACTTGTTGGTGATTACTTGCTATCACGAGGTTTGTTAATTGCATTAGAAAGTAAAAAGTATATTCTATTAGAGATACTATCTAGAGCGGTTCAAGCTATGAGTGAAGGTGAATTGTTACAAATTGAAAAGGCTCGACGATTAGATATAAAAGAGGAGATTTACTATCAAATCATTGAACAAAAAACAGCCTCTCTGATTGCTGCGTCTTGTAGTGCTGGAACTGCATCAGTTACGGATGATAGCTCAAGGATTGAATTAATGCGCCAATTTGGTGAAAAGGTGGGTATGGCTTTTCAGATAAAGGATGATTTATTTGATTATGGAACAAAAGATATCGGAAAACCTGTAGGCATCGATATTAAAGAAAAGAAAATGACCTTGCCTTTGATATTTGCCTTGAATCAAGGTACTCGACAAGAAAAAAAGAGGATCATTAATCACATTAAAAAAGGCAAGCCAGATAATCAAAAGTTAAATGAAATTATATCCTATGTAAAAGATAAAGGTGGTCTCGAATATGCCAAAAAAGTCATGCTAAAATATCGAGATGAAGCATTAGTTCTTTTAAATCAATTTGAAGCTTCCGAAGCAAAATCCTCGATGATTCAATTGGTCAATTATGTGATTGATCGTGAAAAATAATCAGTTCGATTTTCTGACGATTTGAGCACCTAAGGCATTTAATCGAGTATCAATATTTTGATAACCTCTGTCTATTTGATTGATATTATGAATAATGCTTGGACTTTTTGCAGAAAGTGCTGCAATGAGTAATGCTACACCAGCCCTGATGTCAGGAGAAGTCATCGTAATTCCTTTTAATTGATGCTTACGTTCCAATCCAATAACAGTTGCTCTATGGGGATCACATAAAATGATCTGTGCTCCCATGTCTATTAATTTATCCACAAAGAATAATCTACTTTCAAACATCTTTTGATGCACCAAAACACTACCTGATGCTTGAGTGGCAACTACTAAGATGATACTCATTAAGTCTGGAGTAAATCCAGGCCAAGGAGAATCGTAAATGGTCAATATCGAGCCGTCAATGAAATTCTGAATATCGTATTTGTCTTGTTCGTGAACGACTATATCATCACCATCAAACTCCAAATTAATTCCAAGCTTCTTGAATACTGCTGGAATTACACCTAACTGATCAATTCGACAATTCTTAATTCTAAGGTTTGATTGAGTCATTGCAGCTAAGCCAATAAAACTTCCAATTTCTATCATATCTGGAAGTACTCTATGTTCAGTTCCGCCTAAACTATCCACGCCTTCAACGGTCAACATATTTGAACCTACACCTGAAATCTTTGCCCCCATGGCATTGAGCATTTTGGATAACTGTTGCAAATAAGGTTCACATGCAGCGTTATAAATAGTTGTTTTACCTTTTGCCAGAACTGCTGACATTAAGACATTGGCTGTACCAGTTACAGATATTTCGTCCATCAAAATATAAGTCCCGTTCAATTGCTCCGCCTCTAAAGAATATTGATTCTTCTGAGCATTGTAATTAAACTCAGCGCCTAATTTTTGAAGACCAATCAGGTGAGTATCTATTCTTCTACGTCCAATTTTATCACCACCCGGTGTAGGTAAAAATGCCTTTCCAAATCTAGCCAATAAAGGTCCGATCAGCATTACTGAACCACGAATCTTACGAGCATTCTCTTGGTATTCCTCCGAAGCAAAATAATCTAAATCAACATTTTCAGCTTTGAATGAATAGTCATTTTCGGATAGTGCTTTTACTTCGACACCAAGGCCATCAATCAATTTTATTAACCTTCGAACATCCACAATGTTGGGTACATTTCTAACAATTACCTCTTCGGAGGTAAGCATAACTGCACATAAAATTTGTAGAGCTTCATTCTTCGCACCCTGAGGTTCGATTTCACCACTTAATTTAGCGTTTCCTTGTATCTCAAAATATTGACCTGCCATAATATCGTTATTTAAAATAAAAATGGGTGTAAACTGTTAATTTACACCCATAAATATATTAAATATTTTTATAATATTATCTACGTCTTTGACGCTTGTATCTGCCTTTGTTTTTATTGTCATTTCTTCCTCCCTTTCTAGATCTTGACGGTTTCGTATTTCTTCGTACAGAACCTTTAAGACCATCAAAGGAAGAACCTTCCTTTAATGTAAGTTGGCCATCAGATAATTTTTCCAAATCATTCTTGATATTTTCATCACTTACGTAATGATCTCGATTCCAATTACGATACGCCAATTTCATGAAAGAACCAATCACTTCTACGAAGCCATCCTTTTTGGGACCTTCTTCCATAGCCATTGCTTTTTTAATCATCGTTTGAACATTATATCCGTAATGTCTGAAACGTCGATTTTCTTCAGGATATTCCATGGCTTCCGGACTCCAATCTTTTGCCTTTTCAGGAATTTCGCCATTTGGTGGTATTACATCTAATTCATAATCACCAATATGAAAAACGTGCTTCCATAGCTTCTCTCTATATTCGATAACGTTTTTATTCTGAGGATTCATTTGATGCATCAAATCCACTACTCTTTCAACAAATTTTTGACGATGTTCTTTGTCCTCTATTGTCTTAGCGTATTGAACTAATTTTTGGACGTTACGCCCATATTCTGGCATGATCAATTCTACTTTATTCGAATTGTATTCCATATTAAAATTGCCATTTTCGACTTTTACCTCTACTTCCTCCATGTTATTCTACAGTTACTGATTTTGCTAAATTTCTTGGTTGGTCTACATCACATCCTCTCATCACAGCTATGTGATAAGCTAACAATTGAAGTGGAATAACCGATAATAATGGTGTTAATGGTTCTTCTGTTTCTGGGATTTCGATGGTATAATCTGCAATTTCTTTGATTGCAGTATCGCCCTCAGTTACGATTGCGATAACCATTCCCTTTCTTGCTTTAACTTCTTGAATATTACTTACGATTTTTTCATAAGCACTCATATTTGTTGCTATGACCACTACAGGCATGTACATATCAATCAATGCAATAGGACCATGCTTCATTTCTGCGGCCGGGTATCCTTCGGCATGAATGTACGAGATTTCCTTTAATTTTAGTGCACCCTCTAAAGCCACCGGAAAGTTGTAACCTCTACCTAAGTAAAGTGCGTTTTGTGCATTTCTTATTTCTCCTGCAATGAATCTAATTTGCTCATTTAATTCTAAAACCTTTTCGACTTTTTTAGGTATTAATTCAAGAGCAGTGAGCAATTGTCTATAATATCCTTCTGAAATAGTACCTCTTCTATGACCTAAATCTAAAGCCATTAATGTTAAGACTACCAGCTGACTTGTAAAAGCTTTTGTAGACGCGACACCAATTTCAGGTCCCGCATGCGTATAGCTACCGCAATGCGTTATTCTCGCAATAGAAGAGCCGACAACATTAACGATACCATACAACAAGGCTCCCTTATCTTTTGCCATTCCTAAGGCAGCTAATGTATCTGCTGTCTCCCCTGATTGTGACAAGGCTACGACAACATCATCATTATAAATTATAGGGTTTCTATATCTAAATTCTGAAGCATATTCTACTTCAGTAGGAATTCTAGCTAACTCTTCAAATAAATACTCACCAATCATTCCAGCATGCCACGAAGTACCACAAGCAGCAATAATAATCCGTTTTGCATTCACCATTCGATTAATGTACTGAGACATTCCTCCAACAACCACCCATCCATCTTTAGCATTAATCCGACCTCTCATACTCTCCCAGATTGTCTCTTTCTGTTGATAGATCTCTTTCAACATGAAATGATCATATCCACCTTTTTCTAGAGCTTCCAGTTTTAAATCTAACTCTTTGACCTCAGGGTTCTGAATTTCATTATCTATGGTCTTGACAGTATAACTACCATCTCGATTCACCGTAACCATTTCCTCGTCATTGAGGTAGATCACTTTATTGGTATATTTAATTATCGGGGAAGCGTCTGACGCTAAAAAATATTCTTGATCTCCAATTCCCAATACTAAAGGACTCGATTTTCTTGCCCCGACAAGTTTGTTAGGATCATTTTTATCGGCAACTACAATGGCGTATGCACCTACAGCTTTTTTTAAAGCCTTTCTAACCGCTTCTTCTAAACTTAAATCATCTCTATCTTGATATTCCTCAATCAGATGAATTAAAACTTCTGTATCCGTATCACTAATGAATTCATGTCCTAAATCAATGAGCGCAGCTTTAAGTGTTGCATAGTTTTCAATGATTCCGTTGTGTACTAAAGACAATCTATGGTTTCCTGAATTGTGCGGATGCGCGTTTACATCATTGGGCTCACCGTGAGTAGCCCATCTGGTATGTCCTAAACCAAGCGTTCCTGAAATATCTTTGCCTTTGGCTTCATTTTCCAGATCCAGAACCTTTCCTTTTTTCTTGTAGGTGTGTAAATCTCCATTAACTAAAGAAATACCTGCACTATCGTATCCACGATATTCCAGCCTTTTAAGACCTTCAATAATAATAGGATAAGCCTGTTTAGGACCGATATACGCTACTATTCCACACATTGTTTTTTAATTTACGGTGTTGTAAAAGCTAATTTAAATCTAAGCGGATAAGTCGAATGACCTTGACCGTATAGAATCGTTCTGGCTGGCGTTTGTGATGGATTTAAAGAGGTAAGAATCAACGACGAATGGTACGACGGATCATCAATCAAAGCCTTTACAAAACTAGTGACATTCATTTTATACTTCTTCAGTATCATGCCATTATCACTAACTTCTTCAAGACTTCCTCCAAAAACACTAGTATAAGATATAACAATATCCTCAATTACTTCTAATTCTCCTTCATCATTTCTAAAGCTAGCTAGTAGCGAAGGAGTTGGTGGATACAACTCAGTATCGTAAATAGGAGATTCAGCTACAGTAAATTCTAACTCTGCAAAGTTGAGCAGTTCGTCCTGTCTTTCTAAAACAGAGCTTAAATCAAGCTCAACAGCAAATTCTCCCATACTTGACAAATAGAGCATTGACTCTCCAATCATTTCATCATCTACGGCATTTTCAGCGTCAGTTCCAGAAGTTTCAAAATCAAAGACGTTGCCTATTGCACCGCCCAGATAATAACGATATTCTTGTTTCTCGTCATTCTCGTCTCTATAGTAGACGACAAGTCTATTAGAAGTATCGACATTTGAAAAGAAACTTAAGTCAAGACCTATCATCGAATTCATCGTTTCATCCATTAAATAGAATCCATTAACTAAATCTCGAATGGTCGAATCGACGCTATTATTCAGCGTATCCATAAATACGGATTCAGCATAACCTTGCTCTATCGGAATTCTAATTTGAGGATAGGAAACAATTAAACTATCATTTTTATAATCCATCAGTTCTACTGAATCGGTAGCACTTATCGAACTATAAAATCGGGAACCTACATTTCCAGGTAGATAAACAATATCATCATTAGAATAAATTGTATCTGTTTCTTCTAAACTATTTGTAAGGAAAACAGAAATGTCATGACTACTAAACTCATCACCATAAAAGCCAGATGAATCTAACTTCATTACTAGGACCATAGAATCTAAAGTCCCTTCCCCAAAATCAGGTACGCCAAATTGTACACCCAATTGTAAAAATATTTCTGAAGACGATTTTCCAAATACGTTTATATCATCCACCTCGCCCAACAAGAAAGTACTATTTCCAGTTGAAGGGCTATGTACCAAAACAGAATCACCAAAAATCGTTTTGGCAACAACAGAAAATGTGTCCGTAAATTGAATATTTAATGATTCCCCTTCTAAAAGACCAGAGCCGACTATGGTGTCGTCGTCACATGAACTAAATATTATCAATAATAAACTAACAATAAATGTTGATGGTATTAATTTTTTCATGTACTGTATCAGCGATTTACTCTGCTTCTTCCTCCTCTTCAATGAGGCTTTTATAAAATTCTATACTCTCAGGAACCAACTCCTCTAGGGCCATATAATCCATTCGAGGTTTCCCTGATTCTTCGATAGCTTTCGTAATCGTTTTGGTCAAGCTTTTACTTCCTGATACAATGGCATCTGCATGTGCAATACCACCATTCACTAAGTTTATCTTTTTACCCTTTCCAAACGCTTCCAGGTCAGAAGGTTCTAACTTGTTAATCGCAGCTATTTCTAGGAATCTATCTGTAAACGTTTTTTCATACGTATTCGTATACGCCGAATAGACAATCTTTGTGGTTTGAAAAATAGGATCGTCTTTATAAACTGTCTTGAGATATAGTGGAATTAGACTTGTCATCCAACCATGGCAGTGAATCAAGTCAGGTGGCCAACCGAATTTTTTTACGGTTTCCATCACACCTTTACAGAAAAACACCATTCTATCCATGTTGTCTTCAAAAGGCTTTTCATTCTCATCATCAAAAATGAACTTCCGCTTAAAGAATTCTTCATTATCTAAAAAATAGACTTGCATTCTCGCACCAGGTAATGATGCTACTTTAATAATTAATGGATAATCTTCGTCATCGACAATAATATTCATTCCCGAAAGTCGAACCACCTCATGAAGCCTATGCCTTCTTTCATTGATGATACCATATTTTGGCATCAATACCCGAATTTCCATTCCTTTTTCCTGTGTAGCCTGTGGAAGTTTTCTTACGATTTCTGAAATTTCACTAATTGCAGTGTACGGATTCATCTCCTGCGTTACAAACAACGCTCTTTTCTTACTCATAGAATGGTTTTCTATTAGGATTCCAAAATTGGAGTGCAAAAATAACCCTTTTTTTTCAATAAATAGGCATTTTTTCTCCTAAGAATTGCTCAAAACCCTATGATAATCAGTTAGATAGTAAGATTTGCCACTGCCTGCATCATATAAGCGCATATCAATGCCCCATATGTTCCTAAAGCATAACCTAATACTGCCATTAAAACACCCACCGGAGCCAATGATGGACTAAATGCTGAGGCCACAATTGGTGCTGACGCGGCTCCTCCCACATTGGCTTGACTACCTACAGCAACAAAGAAAAATGGCGCTTTTATGATTTTGGCGGTAATCAATAAAATGACCACATGAATCAACATCCAAAGTAATCCAACAGCGAATAAACCTATGTTGTCAAAGATGTCTCCAATATTCATATGCATACCAATGGTCGCTACCAAAATGTAGATAAAAATACTTCCCCATCTCGATGCACCAACACCTTCAAATTTTCTGAATCTCGTGAAAGATAAAATCAAACCAATTGTTGTGGCAAAAACTACCAACCAGAAAAAATGACTCATCAACGAATTCAATCGATACTTAACGAGCATTTCTTTCATCCCCTTCATTACTCCAGAAAGCACATCCGCTCCGAAATGAGAAATCCCAACAGCTCCAAAGGCCAAACCCATTAAAATCATCAAGCTAGTGGTTGTAGGCATCTCAGCGATACTCGCTCGATATTCTGAAACCTTTTCCTTTAAAGCTTCGATCGAACTGGCATCTGCTTGTAACCATCTGTCAATTTTCTTAGAGATATTAGCTCCGTATAACAGAAAACCCATCCATATATTGGCCACTACAACATCTACCACCACCATAGCTGTAAATATACTTTCGACCTCAAAAATTTCCTTCATCGCGGTTTGATTAGCTCCTCCACCAATCCAGCTTCCTGCTACAGTAGATAGACCCTTCCAAATCTCTTCATTACTTGCTTCAAACAAACCAGCAGGAGCAACTTTTAGAATAACAAATAGCGCTATGGGACCGCCAATCATGATACCAAAAGTGGCAGCAAAAAACATGATTAAGGCTTTCGGTCCTAGATTTAATATTCCTTTAAAATCGATTCCTAAACACAGCAAAACCAAACTTGCGGGCAGTAAATATCTGGAAGCCACAAAATATAAATTTGAATGCTCGACATAAGAACTATAAACCGTCTTGTCAACACCGTTATTCTCTAAAAATTGTTTGATTTGTCCAAATGACATCCCTTCTTCCGGCAAGACCAAACCTTTAGCATTAAGTAGCTCACTAAAATTTGGTGAAAACCAATCAGAAGCGATCAAGCCTAAAGGCCAATGAAGCAAAGCGGGGATAAAATAGCATAATAAAAGAGCCGGAATCACCCTGTAAAACTTCACAAACCCCGGATTATCCGAGTGGGATGTATAAAAAATCAATGCCAATACAACCATCAAAATGCCAAAAACAACAGCATCATTTGTGAAGACAGGGATAGTACTCATATAAAAAGACAGGCTCATGTTTGTTCTATTTTTTGTTAAAGTATGAAAATATCTGAGATCGTTGATACTTCATTCGTCTAAACCAATGTTGATTTGTAAAATTACACCCATGAATTATTGGATATCCGTATTGAGTGTTTTTATTTCTTGCCTTTCGGCGAAAGCCATATCAGCACAAGAACTTAATTGGATATTTAAAGAAGAGGATGACAAATTCAAATCCTGGGAAGCTGAATTTTCGAATAGCAAAATCAAAGCGTTTAAAGTTGAAACCATCATCAATGCACCGATCAATGCCATTGCTGAATTACTATCGGATCTGGAAAAAATGCCTGACTGGTACGATAGAGTATCCGAAATTAAAATCTTTGATCAAATCAACAATGACGAAGCACATTATTATATCGAGATAGATCTTCCTTGGCCCGTTAAAAATCGATTTGCCCTCGCCCATTGTAAAATGAAACAAGATGAAAATTCAGTAGAAATTGACATCGACGCATCACCATTAAGCTACGACTTCAAAACCAACAATGTCAAAATGGAGATGATTTGGGCGAGATGGAGATTGACTAAAATGAACGAAGGTCAAACCCGCATTTTACACTATGGCCACATGGATCCTTCAGGTAAGGTTCCAGCTTGGATAGTCAATAAAAGTGCTAATGCCAGTCCGAAAAAGACCATCAAAACAATGGCCAAACTACTTGAATAACTACTCTACTAATCTTAATTCAATCTGGACTAAATCCATATCTACCTCCAATAGCTCAACCCTCACGGAGTCGCCAATTCTCAAAACTTGACCTGTCCGTTTGCCCGTAATTTTCATTCTATTACTGTCCATGCTGAAGGACTCCATCATGTTATTAAAACTGATTAATCCTTCCGCTTTACTTTCACCTAACTCTACAAATATTCCTTTGTCAATCATTCCTGAAATCCTTGCATCAAAGACTTGACCGATCTTATCCTTAATGAACTCGATTTGTTTGTATTTGATAGATGCTCGTTCAGCCTCCATAGCTTTTCTTTCCATGGTGCTGATATGTGTACATTTCTCCTCTAATTTTTCTTTATCTGTTCGATGTGTTTTCTTGAGATTTTTTTCGAGCAACCTATGTACAAGTACATCCGCATATCGTCTGATAGGCGATGTAAAATGGGCGTAATTCTCAAAGCCGAGGCCGTAATGACCAATGTTTTCTGTAGAATACGCCGCTTTAGCCATTGTTCTAATCGCGAGCGGTTCTAGCATTTTTAAGCTTTCATCTTCTTTTGCTTTTTTAGTCAATTCATTGAATGACTTACTGATTTTTGCCGGAGTACTCACGTCCATTTTAAAACCTAATTCGAGCGCAAAATTCTTAAAATCTTCTAGTCGCTCTGGATCTGGCGTATCGTGGATCCTATACACATAAGGTACCTCTTTATCTTTTCCTTTTTTCTGAATAAACGTGGCGACCTCTCTATTGGCCAATAGCATAAAATCTTCGATTAACAAGTGAGCTTCTTTTCTCTCCTTGTAAAAAACTTCCAGTGGAAAACCCTCATCGTCCAATTTGAATTTTAATTCTGGAGCATCAAAAGCGATGGCACCATTTTTAAATTTGGCTTTCCTTAATTTCTTCGCGATCGCATCCATCGCTAATAGTTCTTTTGAAAAATCTCCTTTACCGGCTTCAATGATATCCTGCGCTTCTTCGTAGGTGAATCTTCTTTTTGAATGAATCACTGTTTTACCAAACCAACGATCAATCAGCTTAAATTTAGCGTCGAAGGTAAAAATCGCGGAAAAGGTAAATCGATCTTTAAATGGTACTAATGAGCAAAGATTATTACTCAATTTTTCAGGTAACATCGGTAAAACTCGATCGACCAAATAAACCGAAGTCGTTCGGTTTAAAGCTTCTTTATCTAGCGGTGAATTTTCTTTAACGTAATGAGTTACATCGGCGATATGCACACCAATTTCAATTTGACCATCCTCTAATTCCTTATAAGAAAGCGCATCATCAAAATCTTTTGCGGTCAACGGATCAATGGTAAAACAAATCTCTCCTCGCATATCACGACGCTTCGAAATTTCTTCATCAGTAAATACTTCCTTAATCGAGTCTGCTTCTCTTTTTACGGCATCTGGAAATTCTAGTTCGAACCCAGCATCGACCAATATCGTCTTCATGGCTAAATCGGAAGCATTCTTTTCATTCACCACCTCAATGACCTTCCCCTTAATGGATTTTCTTCTACTCGCTCCCCAATCAGTAATTTCAACAATCACCTTTTCCCCGTTTTCAGCTCCTTTCAAATCTTTAAGGTCAATCTGAACAACCAGTTCCCTTCCTTTACCTAAGGAGGTAACCAATGCATATTTCTTTGAAATCTGAAGTAATCCTAAAATCTTAGACCGATTTCTTTTAACCACTTCTATGATCTTTCCCTCTGGTCGACGACCTCTTCCTGATTTTATAACTCCAACTTTTACAACATCTCTGTCATAAGCACCATTGATGTTTTTCTCATGTATAAAAATATCCTGATCCAACTGATCAACAATGACAAAACCTGAGCCCGATCTTGTTAAATCAAGTTTTCCGATATGGCTTTCGCCGAATGATTTGGATGGGTTATTTTTTTGAACAACTGCTTTATTCAACTTATATCTTCCAGACCGAATATGGATCAGTTGCTGATGATCAGCCAATTGCTCTAAATGATGATTAATCTTGTCTTTGGAGATTTTTACTTTGAGTATCTTCTGTAGATCTTTTGCATTTAAGCGCTTTTTAGGTCGGATAACAAATGCTCTATAAATGCTCTTTTCTAGTTGTTTTGGGCCCAACTTTTTCGAACCCGTTTCTTTCGTTCTTCTTTTCTTCATTAAAATTTTTCTACACGTCTATGATCCAATCACAAGTCACTATTTTCAAAATGAATTTTTCCTGTAGGTAATATTTCCATGCTAAAGGCTTGGCTGTGAGAGGCATCGTAATCTGTTTCACTTTCTTGGTTAACGCCGGCAACGATTTGAATTATTAAATCCTCATTGATGAGGGCCATGGATTTTTTAACCAATTCTTGATCTATTAACGTAGATGCGATGGCTTTGCGTTCAATTAAATCGCCTTTTTTATCGATAGTGATCAAAATAAACTGATAATTCAGTAATTCTGCCCTCCAGTAAACCAATGCACTAAAGCCTTCTGTGCCGGGTAAACTAAAACATGGTACAAACTCGGTAAACTCAGTTACTTCTTGTTCCCATTGAAGCAAATATCGCTCTATCGCATCCTGCGATAAAGCCTTATTCTTTTCGCTAAAAATCGGTATTAATTCTTCACTTAATTGAATCGGAAGCTCTATCTCAGGAAAGTAGGACACAAAATCTTCTATACTTTCTGTCTTGAATTTATTACGCATAGGCCAAAGATACCCATATTCAGAAGCATTTATCTAGAATATGTCTAAATAAAGATTAACCGAAATAGCCTCACGTAATATTCCTCAAAAAATTTAGTTTTGTATATCACTCAAAGCACAAAAAACAATGGGTTGGATTATAAAATTTTTCACTTCGAGCATAGGGCAGAAAGTAATCATGTCATTGACAGGATTATTTTTAATCACCTTTCTCTTAGTACACCTCATCGGTAACCTCCAATTATTCTATAATGATGGAGGTCAAGCATTCAATATTTATTCAGACTTCATGTCTCAAAACCCCTTTATTCAGTTTATCAGTAAAGGATTGTATGCTTTTATCTTGATTCATACTATTCAGGGTATCCTGTTGTATTTCAAGAATAAGAAGGCAAAAACTGTAGGATATAAAGGGGGGAGTTCTAGTGGTTCATGGGCTTCCAAGAACATGGCTTTACTTGGTACGCTTGTTTTATTTTTTATCCTAATCCACATGGGTGATTTTTGGTGGAAAATAAAGTTTGATGCAGACAGTATTGCTGCTGTAACTTATGCCGGTATGGACCCGATAAAGGATGTTTATTCCAAAGTAAGTCATACGTTTAGTCAACCCTTATTTGTCGGAGCATATTTACTCGGTTTGATTGCACTCGCTTTTCACTTGGCGCACGGATTTCAAAGTGCTTTTAGAACATTGGGCTTGACCCACAAAAAATATACTCCCATCATTCAAGGTGTAGGACTCGTATTTGCAATATTGATTCCTTTGGGATTCGCTCTTATTCCATTGTACATGTACTTTAATCAAGTTTAATTATGGCTTTAAAGAATAATGTTCCAGAAGGTGATTTAGCCGAAAAATGGACGAAGTATAAATCCACCATGAATTTGGTGGCTCCAAACAATAAAAGAAGAATAGAAATAATCGTTGTCGGTACTGGTTTAGCCGGTGCTTCTGCTGCTGCTACTTTGGGCGAACTAGGATATCAGGTAAAGTGTTTTACTTTCCATGATAGTCCGAGACGTGCTCATAGTATTGCGGCTCAAGGTGGAATTAACGCTGCAAAAAATTATCAAAACGATGGTGATAGCGTTTATAGACTATTCTACGATACGATAAAAGGTGGTGATTATAGAAGTAGAGAGGCGAATGTTCACCGTTTAGCAGAAGTGAGTACGGACATCATAGATCAATGTGTGGCACAGGGTGTACCTTTTGCGCGTGAATATGGCGGTTTATTGGCCAATAGATCTTTTGGAGGTGTTCAGGTTTCTAGAACTTTTTATGCACGTGGTCAAACAGGACAGCAATTATTGATAGGTGCTTACCAAGCTTTATCAAGACAAATCGCGAGAGGTTCAGTTACGATGTACAATCGTCACGAAATGCTAGACCTTGTGAAAGTTGATGGTAAAGCTAGAGGAATCATCACCAGAAACCTTTTGAATGGAAAGATCGAAAGACATGCAGCACATTGTGTGGTTTTAGCTACCGGTGGTTATGGCAACGTATTTTATCTATCTACCAATGCTATGGCTTCTAATGTTACTGCTGCATGGAGATCAGTGAAAAAAGGTGCCTTGATGGCCAACCCGTGTTATACTCAGATTCACCCTACTTGTATTCCAGTATCCGGTGAATATCAATCTAAACTGACACTAATGTCAGAATCATTAAGAAATGATGGTCGAGTATGGGTACCTAAATCTGTGGCTGACGCCGAAGCCATCCAGAGGGGAGAAAAAACAGGATTGGATATCCCTGAAGAAGATCGCGACTACTACTTAGAAAGAAGATATCCTGCATTTGGAAACTTAGTACCGAGAGATGTGGCCTCAAGAGCCGCTAAAGTAGCTTGTGATGAAGGTAAAGGGGTAAGTAAAACCGGATTGGCTGTATTCTTAGATTTCGCCTCAGCGATTCAGCGGTATGGTAAGGCAGAAGCCTTAATCCAAGGGATTAATAATCCGTCATCTAAACAAATCACTGAATTGGGTGAAAAAGTCGTAGAGAAAAAATATGGAAACCTTTTCCAGATGTATGAAAAAATTACTGGGGAGAATCCATACAAATTACCAATGAAAATATATCCTGCAGTTCACTACACGATGGGTGGTGTTTGGGTGGATTATAATTTAGAAACAAATGTTCCTGGACTATTCGCTCTAGGCGAAGCAAACTTCTCAGATCATGGGGCAAACCGACTTGGTGCCTCAGCTTTGATGCAAGGTCTTGCAGATGGTTACTTTGTGATTCCATATACGATAGGTCAATTCTTATCCAATGAAATCAGAACTCCGAGTATTTCTCCAGAAACTCCTGAATTCGCGAAAGCGGAAAAAGAAGTGAATGAAAGAATCCAAAGAGTCTTAGCCGTTAAGGGAAATCAATCTGTAGAAAGCTTCCACAGAAGACTAGGAAAGATTGTTTGGGAATATTGTGGAATGGCAAGAAACGCTGAAGGCTTAGATAAAGGTCGAAAGATGATTCGCGAATTGAGAGAAGAGTTTTACAAGGATGTTTTTGTGCCAGGGACAAATGAAGAGTATAACCCTGAATTAGAAAAAGCCTTAAGAGTTGCGGACTTTTTAGAGTTAGGTGAATTGATGATGGTGGATGCCAAAAACAGAGAAGAATCTTGTGGAGGTCACTTCAGAGAAGAACACAAATCTGAAGAAGGTGAAGCTAAGAGAAATGATGCAGATTACACATACGTTGCAGCATGGGAATGGGATGATTTTGAGCCTATCTTACATAAAGAAGATCTTGAATTTAAAAATGTTGAATTAAAGACCAGAAGTTATAAATAACCACGGTTAAAAAAGATATCTATGAAACTGACACTTAAAATTTGGCGACAGAAAAACCAAAATGCTAAAGGTTCAATCGAAAGCTATCAAGTAGAAGCAGATGAGCATATGTCTTTTCTGGAAATGCTTGACGTATTGAACGAACAGTTGATTTCTGAGAAAAAAGAACCAGTCGCCTTCGCTCATGATTGTAGAGAAGGTATTTGTGGTACGTGTAATCTAGTCATTAATGGTAAGCCACATGGTCCTCAAACAGGAACTACTACTTGCCAATTGCATATGAGGGCTTTCAAAGATGGAGATACAATTTTCATCGAGCCATTTAGAGCAAAGGCTTTTCCAATCATCAAAGATTTAGTCGTAGATCGAAGTTCGTTTGATAGAATCATTCAATCCGGTGGTTATGTTTCTGTAAATACAGGTCAAGCGCAGGATGGTAATGCAATTCCTATTGAAGGAGATGTAGCTGCTAAAGCATTTGACTCAGCAACTTGTATTGGTTGTGGCGCCTGTGTTGCGGCATGTCCAAATGGTTCGGCTATGCTTTTTACTTCTGCAAAGGTCCAACATTTAGGCTTGTTACCTCAAGGTAAAGTCGAACATGAAACCAGAGTACAAAAGATGGTTGCCCAAATGGATAAAGAAGGATTCGGTATGTGTTCGAATGTTGGTGCATGTGAGGCAGAATGTCCAAAAGAAATTTCTATTGAGAACATCGCTAGCATGAACATGTCATTCTTAGGTTCAGTATTAACTAAGGAAGATTAAAGCCATTGTTCTAGCAACCATTGCCGTTCCGTTAAGGGATTCACTGATTTTACTTGATCAATAATTTTAGTTCGGGATTCATCCGACATACGATGTTTTCGTAGCAACTTTCTCGTATACTTAATAATGTTAAGGTAATTCTCCTTGTGATATCCAATCACCTTATTTCGAATAATAAACATTTTCATAGCTTCTAGATGCGAGTCTAAGACTAGAAATTCTTTTTGTTCAAAATAGATTTTCATTTGTATCAGCCTTACGGCCAATGTGATCAAAGCATCTTTAAAATTTACTCTTAACAAAGCGTCCAGGGACTCATCCAATTGTCTTTTATGATATCTAATCAAGGCAAGGTTTAGAAAGTAAGCGCTTTCTGCATGGTTTTTTCGGACTCTACTTTTATAGCTTTCGCTGAATGTTTCTGCCCAGTCAAACTCCCCTACCCTTATCGCCATTGTGGCTATATTTCGATAAGTGAATCTGGACAAATACCCATTAACCAACATCAATTCTTTAGCCAATGATTCTTTATATAATTCTAAACCTATTTTTCCATAATTCAAATCACCTTGGTTTAACCATCGAATACAATAGTTGATACCTAATAAATAAAGCGAACGAACTTCCTCTTGCGGAAATAAATTAGCCTTTGCATTCAATTCATTTCTAAATGCAAGAAAGTATTGATTATTGTTTAAGTCAGACAGCATTAAATAACATCTATAATATAGAGATATAGATGCTACCTCCGAAAAATGACCTTGTTGTAGCACATTAAGAACGTCTTCTCCTAATCCAATATCAAATTGTTCTTTAAAAACATTACTATGCGCTGCTGACAAACACATGTATCTGAGCTTTTTACTAATGTACTCTATATCCAAAGCACTAAGTAATTCCTGAATATTAGGATCCTTACTTCGCTTCTGTCCTTGGGCAAATTCATGAAGTTCCAATTGAATCGAAGTATTGACTTCATGAAACTCGGCGTTATCATAACCGTATTTGTCTAGCTGCCCCTGAATTTTTCGCAAGGTGCTATTAAAATGTGTGGCCAATCCACGCTCACGATAATATCGCAATAGTAATATCTGATGCTTTATTTCATCTTTTTGGGCCAGATAGTCTATAAGTCCTTTTTCTAATGTTTTTAAAAGTCGACTATTGACTAAGCGAAACTGTTGATCATCGTATTGAGTATTAGGAAAGAGCTTCTTAAATATTTCAACCTTATCGAGCAGCGAATGATCTTCTAAACTTGTCAAGATGGTATAGAGTTGCTTGACTTTTTCGTTTTTGACGTAAACATTTAACGAAATGTATTCTTTCAAAAACTGTTGTTCTTGTACGTTTAGAGCGTTTAGTAATTGAAATATTTTTTTAGAAGCCAATTGATATAATTACATTAAATACTATATTATACTGTTTATCAATAGTTTAGAACATATTGCAAAATTGTACTTAGATACAAAATACTATAATTGTACTTTTTTTAGGTGTTTCTTAGGCGCATATTTGTATCATATTTAATCCATGAAATATTTTACCATGAAAAAAGGACTATCCATCCTACTGTTTCTTGCTCTATTTAGCTTCCGATCCAACGGACAATGTGTAGACACTTTATATGTCAACATTACAGAACCGATTGGTATTGATACATTGAGTATAGACATTGAAGTTGCTAATTTCAAAGACATATTTTCAATGCAATGGACCATGATTTTTGATCCTGCGTATTTGGAATATGTTACAGCTGAAGACTTTGGATTAAGTGATTTAGGGATGGGCAATTTTAATTTAACCAATCCTGGAGAACTACGATTTTCTTGGAACCCATCATCTGGACTTGGTGAAACTGTTGATAATGGTACAAGTATATATAGTGTAAAGTTTGCTTCGCTTCAATCGGGTGATACAGACATTTGCTTTTCTAATGATCCTATAGTAATCGAAATCGTAAATGGCGATTTTGAAGAACTTTGTTTAAATGAAGAATGTACCGATGTATCCTTAAATGGTGCTGTTTATTCTGGAAACGTCACCGCCATCGTTGATGGAGACTGTGCTAATCCAAATGTCGAAAATGTAGCGACAAATTGGCTTGTGCGCATGTTTAATAATGAGAAAGAATATTTAGTTACCACAGATGCTGAAGGTTTTTACAGTAAAGTCGTAATACCTGACGATTATACTATTAGTGTAATTCCACCTACTTATTTATGGGGAATTTGTGATAACAATATTCAGGGGTCTAGTTCAATGAACGGAGATGTAGTTTCCACAAATTTCAAAGCATACGCTGAAAGCGAATGCCCTTATATGGAGGTGGATGTTTCCGCACCATTTGTTCGAAGATGTTTCGACAATTACTATAGTATTGACTATTGTAATCAAGGAACAATAACAGCAAATGATGCTTTTATAGAATTAGAATTAGACGAAGACTTTTCAGTTTCAAATGTTGATCATCCAGATTATTCAATTGACGGAAATATACTCACACTAAATATCGGCGATGTGCCTCCATCAGAATGTGGATCAATTGACTTTCAATTGTACTTAGATTGTGAGGTTGAATTGGGTGAAACCCAATGTGTCAATGCGCACATTTATCCAGATACAATTTGTAACGCTGACGCATTATGGTCAGGAGCAAGTGTTGAAGTAAAAGGAGTATGTGAAGGTGATTCTGTTAGATTCTATATTGAAAACATTGGTGATATGGATATGTTGGGTCCTGTAGAGTTTATAGTAACAGAAGATGATGTTATGTTTCAAGAAGGCGAGATCAATTTAGATGCTGCCGAATTAACAAGTCTAGCATTTAATGCAAACGGTAGCACTTATAGAATTAATGTGAATCAGGTAGAATTTCATCCTGGCTTTTCTTCACCTACTGTGGCTGTTGAAGCATGCGGAACCAACAATCAAGGAAGTTTTAGTATTGGCTACGTTAATATGTTTTCAGAAAACGAACAGAATTCTTTTCTTTCTGTAGACTGCCAAGAAACCATCGGATCTTATGATCCAAATGACAAAAGAGGCTATCCCGTAGGCTATCAAGAAGAGCATTATATCAAAGCAAACACAGATTTAGAATATAAAATAAGATTTCAGAACGTAGGTACGGACACTGCTTTTAGAGTAGTAATTGTAGATACCATTTCTGAATTTTTAAATGTACAAACTATTCGCCCTGGTGCGTCTAGCCACGATTACGATTTTAGTATTAATGACAGAGTGGTACAATTTGTTTTTAACGACATTGATTTGGTTGATAGCCTAACAAATGAAGCGGGCTCTCATGGTTTTGTCAAGTTCAAAGTTTCTCAGAATCCTAATAACCTTGATGGGTCCCTCATCCTAAATTCAGCTGATATCTATTTTGATTTCAACGACCCCGTTAAAACAAATAATACAGATCACTTAGTTGGTTCGGACTTTATCGAGTCTGTGATTTCCGGAATTAAAAATCTGCTACCTGATGAGTCAGTATTGGTTCGCCCTCATCCTGTAGTAGATTTTTCGGAAGTCAAAATCGAATCTACTACTTTAAGAAATGCCACTTTAACGGTGTACAATCTATCTGGTCAAAGAATTTTAGAAATTCCGATGATCAACAATTCGGCCTTCGTTCAAAGATCTAATCTACAGGCAGGCATGTACACTTATGAAATAAGAGATAACAAAGAGATTATTTCCTTAGGGAAATTGATTGTTCAGTAAATCAAATGGTTATTGATTTAAGTGGCTATAAAGATAGCTACGCCTAAAATTCATTTGGTAATAATTAGCGATTCATCTGCAAGATGGGAGTTGTTCAGTAAAATGAGCAACTCTTTTTTTA
>JAHDBI010000124.1 GCA_020630475.1 Saprospiraceae bacterium | reverse complement strand
AATGATCCGACTTTAGGATGGGATGGTACCTTTAAAGGCACTGATTTGAATCCGGGAGTGTTTACTTATCTGATAGAAGTAGAGATTGTTAATGGTAAGGTGAATCAAATGACAGGTGATGTAACTATAAGAAGATAAATTGAATTTGTATTCGCCTAATACTACTAATGTAATAGGCGACTACAATGATTTTTTTTAGGAATGGGATCTGTCTACATATCTAAAATCATGTTTAGCATGAAGCGATGATAATGATTAATGGGAATTCTTCAGCAGTCATATAGTCTAAGGTTTAATTGGTACTAAGATACCGTCATATAACCTGAATTTCATGGCTGTTGGTGATTCAGTAGAATCATGATTGTTTTGTTAGCTTGTTTTGAGAATTAGTACAAGCTCTTTATCGCAAGACTCATGAGAATCGAAATTATTTAAGAAGCATTTAAGCGATTTCAGTAGTTGAAACGTTTATGAAGTAAGGTTAATAGTATAGCATTATGAAAAAACTAGTTGTTCTGATTTTAGCGATGATTATGAGTTTGATGTCCATGGCTCAAAAATATATAAGTACTATTCCTGAAAAAGGAACTGTGATTTTAGAATTATACACGGGAATACATTGCGGAGCTTGCCCAAGCGGACATGAAAACGCTGAAAATATGAAAGAATTTGAACCGTATGATATTGATATTATTAGTATACATGCAGGAGTGCTTGCCGTACCAGATGAAGGAGAAGAAGATTTTCGTACAGTTTACGGCGAAAAATATAAAGAAGAGATGGGTGTCTACGGCTATCCTAGTGCAACGGTGAATAGAAATTTTCCAGGGAAAGATAATGTCTTTGCTAAATTCTCATCGTCATGGCGTTCTGTATCGCGAAGGGAATCTGAAGAGCTTTCGCCAGTTAATTTGGGAGTCCAATCTATTTTTGATGATGAATCACGAACATTGACAATTACAGTCGATCTGTACTATACTGGATCCCATGCGTCTCCCTTAAACTATATAAATATTGCTTTTTTAGAAAATGGTTTCGTATCACCACAAAGTGATTTTGATTTTAGTAGTGGAACGAATCACTTTTATGTTCATAATCATATTTTACGAGATATGATTACTGGACAATGGGGAGATGAGGTAACGGAAACTTTAAAAGGATCTTCTGTAACTAGAACGTATACTTACATCGTTCCAAATGAATATGATATTGAAGATTGTGAGGTAGTAGCTTATGTTTCTGAATCAGAAAGAAATATTTATAATGGGCACACCGTCAAAGCAAACGGAGGATCAACATTAATTATTGGGGAGTTGAATTACTCAAAAAAATATTTTAACGGGCAAATTGCTGAACAATCGAACTCAACAATAACATTAACCAATGAACTACCACATGAAGAAACTTATACGATGCGGATGGATCTAAATTCACCATATGGCTGGTCCTCTAATGTAACTCTTGATGGTACTTCTGTGGCTTCTGGTAGTCAAATTACTATCCCTGCAGGTGCTTCTAAAAGTATTGAAATTGGGATTATACCTGGAAATAATGTGGGAGTTGGCTCCCTTAATTTGGAATTCACTTCGAATACTTATCATGCAACGAGCAGAGCTTTGAACTATACAATGAATGTAATTTGTGGAGTAACAGATTTAGTTGTTTCTAATTATTCGGTTTTACATCAAGATGGTTTTTATAGAAAATCTTTACTTGAAGCTAAAAATGAAACATTTGGAATGACAACACGTGAGATAATGATTGGATTTGCGTTAGAAAATCTTTTAAGTGATGTAAATAACATTTATTATAACGTGGGCAAAGTATTATCCGGGCTTAACAACAAGACCGTAGAGGTTTTGAGTGATTTTATGGACAAGGGTGGAAATTTGATGATCGTTGGTCAAGATATTGGATGGGATAATTTCTCGGAAAATGAATCCGCATTTGGAACGGATGTCCAAAGGAATTTTATTTCTAATTACTTACATGCAGATTACCTTGCTGATGGGACAGAAGAAAACGATTTAGTGACGGCCGTCACAGAGGATCCTTATTTTGGAACTTGTAGTAACGTAGGTTTTGATGAATCCAGTTCATCATATTCTCCTTCAACTTCTCCGGAAGAATTAGCACCGATTAATGAAGGCAAAGCGATCTTCAATTATAATAATGGATCAAAAATCGGTGGAATCAGAGCGGAAACAGAGGATTACAAAATGGTCTATTTAGGTTTTGGGATTGAATCCATGAGTGACGAGGAACTTGCTTATGCAATCGTTGGAAAAGTGCATGATTGGTTTTATGATTTGTTAATTCCAATGGAACCTACCGAGGATTTAATTACTTCTATTTTTCCCAATCCAACATCCTCCTTGTTAAATGTTACATTTGAAGAGGGATTATCGTCCAATCGAAAAGTAAAAATGACAGATGTCAATGGGATTGTGGTCTTAGAAGAAAGTTTATCCGATGATCAATACGATATTCGGTTGAATATTGAAAATCTTATCAGCGGAATGTATATCATAGAGTTAACTACCAATGATGGTTTATTGCTAACCGAAAAAATCATAGTTCATTAGAACACTTTAAACCATTTGGTTCTGTATAAAAGGCAAATTACTATCAGGTTCTATTCAGTAGAAATTCTGTTCTTTTTCCCAAAAAACGTTTGTAATAGAATGGCGATTATAATTACCCCTAAAGCACCAATGATATTCAACCATAGAAAACTGAAAACAGCATCAGTCCGTACATATTTCCAATAGACAAAGATGATCCCAGTTTGGGTTATTAGAGTCGCAAAGAAGATGGCTTTTGCCTTTATAAACCTAAGGTAAAATGCAACAAGAAAGACCCCTAAAATAGTACCATAAAATATCGATCCTACTATATTTACAAATTGAATCAAATTCTCAAAGAGCGTTCCAATTGATGCAAATAGTATCGCTATAATCCCCCACAGCAATGTGAACCATTTGGACATTTTCAAGTAGTGTTGATCAGATCCTTCAGGTTTGACCATTCGTTTATAGAGGTCAACAGAAGTTGTTGAGGCAAGAGCGTTCAATTCTGAAGCAGTTGAAGACATTGCAGCAAAAAAGATCATCGCGAGCAATAGGCCAACTAAGCCTTTAGGCAATTGATTCAATATAAAGTTGACAAAAATATAATCCTTGTCATTTGTTTCTATCGATTCGTCAACTTGTTTGATGACAGTTCGATATTCGTCTCTGAGTTGCTTTTCTTGCTGGAGTAACGACTGTAAAGCTAGTTTGTTTTTATCACTCGGATCTTTAGCATATTTTTTATGAGAAGCTTTTTTATTCTCGTAGACAATGTCATATGCTCCTTTTAATTCAGAAGCCCTTTCGGCGAAAGCCGAAGTTTCAATCTTAGCATCAACAGATTGATTAAAGAAAATTGGAGCTTGATTAAATTGATAAAACAAAAAAACTAAAACCCCTATAAATAAAATGAAAAATTGAAGCGGTACTTTGAAAAGACCATTAAATAATAATCCGATACGACTTTCCCGAATTGATTTTCCTGATATGTAACGCTGTACTTGGCTTTGATCTGTTCCGAAATAGGAGAGGAATAGAAATGGAGCGGCGATTAAACTAGTCCAAATATTGTATCGATCTTTCCAATCAAACTCCGTGTCTATGATTTCCAACTTGTCACTTGCTCCGGCGATGGACATGAGTTCATTAAAACTATAATCTTCCGGCATATAACTCAACAAAAGAAAGAAGATGACAAAAAGCCCAAAAAAGATGACCATCATTTGTAGTCGATGAGTTACGTGAACAGCTTTGGTGCCACCTGAAACAGTGTACAAAATAGCAATACAACCGATCAGTAAGGTCGTGGTGTTTAAATTCCATCCCAATACCGAAGACATTATGATAGCAGGAGCATAAATAGTAATCCCAGTGGCGAGTCCACGTTGTAATAAAAACAAAAATGCTGTCAGCGATCTAGTCTTCAGATCAAATCGATTTTCTAAAAACTCGTAAGCTGTATACACTTTGAGACGATAGAAAATCGGTATAAACGTGACGCAAATAATAATGAGCGCAATCGGTAGTGCAAAATAAAATTGAACGAAACCCATTCCATCATAATATGCCTGTCCAGGAGTCGATAAGAAAGTAATAGCACTTGCTTGTGTAGCCATTACTGATAATCCAACAGTCCACCACTTGGCTTCATTGCCGCCCAATAAATATGATTCTATGTCCTTGCTTCCCCGTGTTTTCCAAATGCCGTACCCAACAACCGCAAACATGACAATGCTCAATACTATCCAGTCAATTAAACTCATATCTTAAGCATTAAATTGATTGAAGTAATAATACATGGCCAATATAAATATGATGTTAAACACAATCACAAAAGCATATTTTGTATTCCATGAGAATTTTCCGGCTTGATCGTTTAAGGTGTTTTTCTTTTCCATTAAGGTCGTTGTTCTTCGATACCATAGGATACCATGTTTGCAAAAATACGATAGGCTCCCGGTACACCAGCAGGTAATTCACGAAACCAACTATATCCTGAAAATATAAAATGTCCTTTACCATATTCCGCGACTAGCATACCGCCATCTTTGGCACTTTCGCCAGGGTCGTTACTCGAAAGTATGGGGGTGTATTTGTCATCCCACTCATTGGCAAAATATAATCCTCTTTCAGAAACCCAGCCTTCAAAATCATCAGGACCTATTTTGTTTGGCGAATTTAAGATCGGATGCTCAGGTGCTAAAAATCGAACTTCAGCCTCTTCCACGGTAACTCTATCTCTACTCAGTTTGATAGGGTAAGGGCCGATTTCACTCGTTTTCATTCTTCGGTTTGTATTGTACTGTACAATGTAAGTGCCTCCTTTTTCGACATATTCCATTAATGTAGGTTGAAGGAATTTCATTTCTTCCAAGGTGTTGTACGCTCTAATTCCAGAAACGACAGCATCGTATTTTTGTAGCGTGCTGAGATTGCATGCGTCAGGTTCTAATTCGTCAACTCGATATCCCATTTCACGTAAGCTCTCGGGGACCTTGTCACCAGCTCCCATTATATATGCGATATTCTGACCTCGTTTTTTTAGGTTGATTCTTACCAATTTGGTGCTCGCCACCTTTAAAACAGTTTGCTTTGGGATATGATCGTAGTCAATGTATTGAACCGACTGATTATAACTTCGATCATTAATCTTGAGAGTAGGATTAAGCTGGATAACGCTTTGATCCTTTGGTGGCTTGATTTTAAAAGTAAATTCTTTTTTCTCTCCTTTTCGTAAGCCTTCAAAACTAGCACCTGAAGGAGAGGCTTGCCATTGAGGGTCTAAGTTTAAATGGAGTTCACCAGAAATATCATCTTGACCCGCAACAACGACTAATCGCAATTCTTCATCTGCCGGACCATTAAAGATATAGACTGGTTTTGTGGTATTGATAAAGGCTTGTGGTGTGATTTCGAAGGGTTCAAAGATTTCTCCGACAGCGGGGTTGGCGTATTTGTGAACCACATCTTTTTGTACAGTCAAGAGATGATCACCGATTTTTAGTCTAAATTCTCCCTTCAAGTATCGAGGACTTTCAGGCAGTCCAATCAATGCTTGATCCGTCACATTGTATGTGCCCAGGCTTCCTTGTTTGGATAGCCAATATGGAGCTGTCAGAGGGGCATCAGTGGGAATTTGAACACGATATTTAGTTTTAAACGCTTCATTGGCAGCAATGGTAGCATTGACCATACTATCTTGATTCATCGGCAAAAGAACAAAACTTTTCAATTCGATATCCAAGGAAGAACGATTTGTACATTCGA
>JAHDBI010000033.1 GCA_020630475.1 Saprospiraceae bacterium | reverse complement strand
ACTACTACTACTACTACTACTATATCTAAAACTTAATTTGTCATTGGTTATAGTGCCAGAACTAGTTGACATTCCTTCTTCTTTTACAAGGTAAAAGTCCGATGGTAGTTCCATGGAGAAAGACTCCGTAATGATTGTTTTAGAAGCACTAACTAAATGATCCGACCTTTTGCAAGAGTTGAAGACTAAGAGTAGCGCGGTTATGGTAATCAAAGATTTCATTGGACGGCCTTCAAAATTTTAGAATAGACTTCATTAACATCAAAATCTGAAGAGTGTCCTAATCTAACAATCACTAAATCATCATTTGGAAATACAGCCACTCTTTGACCTTGAAATCCATTGAAGGAGTACATTTCCGATGGTAAGTCTTTGAAGTAATGATGATTGTAATTCAACCAAATTTGTGCACCATAATTTTCTACTTCTTCACTTACTGGTGTAGTGCTATATTCTACCCAGTCCTCAGGAAATAATTGTTCACCATTAACTGCGCCATTATTTAAATACAGTAATGCAAAGCGAGCCCAATCTCTAGCAGTGGCAAACCCAAAAGAAGAACCAATGAAATTTCCCGACTCATCACATTCAATGAAGGCACTCTTCATACCAAGTTTGTCAAACAAGGCGCTTTTTGGAAAGCTCAAATAGTCCTCTTGTCGCTTGAATTGTTGTTTAATGATGCCACAAAGTATATTCGTTGTCCCGGAGGCATAATACCAATTTGTTCCAATATCGTGAGCTAATGGTTTGTTGATGGCTAGAGAAAGAATGTTTTCTTCTAAGTAGAGTAGTTTAGTGATATCGGAGACTTTTCCATATTCCTCTTCCCAAGACAAACCGCTGTTCATTTGAAGTAAATGATGGATTTCAATATTCTTTCTTTCATCGTTTTTCCATTCTTCAAAAAGTCGTTTTTGATGGACATTCAATTTTCCTTGTTGAATTAATATTCCAATTAACGCATTGACAATACTCTTGGTCATAGACCACCCCAATTGCGGGGTATTTGGATCAACACCTTCGCCGTACTTTTCGAGTATAATTTGATTTTTATGGACTGCTAGTAAAGCTCTAGTTTTCCATTCCTCTTTAAACGCCGAGGTTAAAGCATCATTTAGAAGTGCCTGGTCTAAAGTATTTTGAATACTATCATTTTGTTCAAACTGAAACCCTTTTTGCTCGGTAGAAGCCGTTTTAGGATACTCAATATGATAATCATCTTGCCCAATAATGAGTTGACATCCTAAGCCTTTTTTAAAAACTGCTCGTTGTTTTCCCATTCCAAAAACCGAGGCCACAACTTCCTTTTTCTTTTCGTTAACATCAAAGCTCGCGAGATTTATTGGACTGAAATTCAAATCATAGGTCGATATGTTTTCAATATTTCTACTTGCACCAAAATGACAGCTGCACATGTTTTTAGCCACGTAGCCAGAAAGAATAGGAATTTTTGGGGCGACAAAAAAGTAACCAGCAATAAATAAGATGATGAATAAAATCCCTAGAATACTCAATAACTTCTTGATCATTTCTATGCTTATTCGATAACTAATGATTGTTCGGATTTATGACTGCCCGTCTGAACTAGTACGATATACGTTCCTTTCTCCAAGTAAATATTGCCGTCATCTTTCACGAGAACAGATGCCTTTTTATTCTTGGTGCTCGATTTAACGTGCTTCTCTAAATTGGATTTTCGAGAATCATCTATAGTTAAATCAAATTTCACAAGATTCAATCCAGCTTTCGCTGAATGTTTGAGTTTTTTCAGCTCTTTTTTGTCTTGTGTCAAAATTTTGATGTCAATATCCCGCGCCACTTTTGAATAGACATGAATATCAACATTAGGGGAATTGATCTTAGAGTAAAATGACCTTTTATTTCCCCATGCACTTGAATGCTTGATTTCGCTAAGACTCATTAAAGTTAATTCTTGATCCTTATTATTGATATGAAATCTGTATGGCGCAAGAGATGCTTTGAAAATCGAACGTCCATGGGTACCAATGAGTAAATGATCATCTCTTTCTTGCACAACTAGATCATGCACTGGTGTTTGTGGAATGTTGTTGCCAATTCGTTGGAAACTTTTTCCCATATCAATTGATATATATGTGGAATGATCAGTTCCAACAAAGAGCATGTTTTCATTTTGAGCATCTTCTTTAAAAACATTAACCGCCTCGTGAGGAATAAGGCCACTTAAGTCCGTCCAGTTACTTCCATAATCATCACTCATGTATAAATAACTCGACCTAGAATCATTTCTATAGCCGTTTAAACTTAAATAAACTCTTGATTCTTTATGAGCTGAAGCTTGAATTCTACTAACCCATAATCCTTGAGGTAAATTTCCGTCTATTCTTGTCCATGAATGACCACCATCTTTCGTGACATGAACTGCACCATCGTCTGATCCAGTGTAAATAAGTCCAAATTTTAGTCTGGATTCATGTACGGAGCTTAACGTTCCATAAGGGACATCGCCAGGTTTACCTCCATTGGTTAAGTCGCCAGAGATTTCTTCAAAGTCATCGCCTTGATTAAAACTTCGCAATAACTTATTTGATCCAAGATATAAGATGTCTTGATTGTGCACAGATAAATGAATTGGAGATTGCCAATTCCATCTATATGGTCGATCACCCAACTCGTGTTTCGGAGTGATGTATTGTCGTTTAGACGTTTGTGTGTTTATTCGGAAATAATTTCCAAATTGAAATCCAGTATACACCGTGGTATTATCTCTTTTATCTATTTGGATTTGCATCCCATCACCTCCCATGATGGATTGATAAGGGTAGCGTCCAGTATTATGCCATCTGACTCCCTCTCTATAATAATGGGAGCCCATCCAAACACCATTGTCTTGAAGTCCGCCGTATACATTGTAAGGTTCTGCATTGTCCACATTTATATAATAAAATTGGCCCACAGAAGGGGAGTTACATTTTATCCAGCTTTCTCCATGATCATAGCTAATGTTAATTCCACCGTCGTTTCCATTGATGATATGCCCTTCAATATTAGGATTAATCCAAAGCGCGTGATGATCGACATGAACGTTTTCACCATTGACATATACATAAGTATTGCCACCATCGTCCGATCTTAATATAGGAACACCCATGATATATATTTGATCTTTATTTCTCGGAGCTACTCTGATTTGACCAAAATAATAACCATATGAATTATAAACATTGTTTAGATATTTATTGTGGGTCTTCGCCCAAGACTTACCCCCGTTCACGGTACAATAAACTTCCGCGCCAATGACTTGTGTGTCAAATAAAAGCCTATTCGCATCTTCTAAGTATTCCTTTAAAGCAGAAGGTTTTATTTTGTTGCTTGCAACCATCTCCTTTACCTTCACTACATCATACTTTTTAGGAAAACCATTGTCCTTTAGGAATGCCTCTAATTCACTTTTGGGAATTTGCGAAAATGAAGCCGCGGTCATGTCTACAAATTCTTCTTTAGTTAAGCCTTGAGATTTTTTCTTCGGGGCAGCCGGTCGACGAAAATAATTATCTAAAAGGGCATAAACTTTTTTACCGTCAGCGCTAATGTCTAGTCCTATTCGTCCTACGCCTTCACCATTGGGGAAACCCGATCCATCATTATTTAATCGCGTCCATGAACTACCACCATCAACACTTTTATACAATCCCGAACCTTTGCCAGCTTCAGTGAAATTCCATGCTTTTCTAATTCTATGCCACATGGCGGCATACAAAATGTTTTCATCAGTTGGATCTATGATAAGATCCACGCCACCTGTTATACTATCGACATATAAAGTTTTTAACCACGATTCTCCATCATCGTTTGTTAGGTAAATGCCTCGATCTTCATTAGTAGAATACAGTTTGCCTAATGCAGCAACGGCAAGTTTATTGGGCTCGTCCGGAAACAAAACTATCCGCCCTATATGATCCGTTCCATTAAGACCTTTATGCTGCCATGTTTTTCCTTTGTCCTCACTTTTATACATACCTACACCTGCATATGAAGATCTACTGGAATTAACCTCTCCAGTACCTACCCATATATGTCCATTTTTCCAGTTTACGGCTACGTCGCCCAAGGTCATCACTGCCTCTTGGTCAAACAAAGGAGTAAAAGTAGTCCCGTTATTATTAGTATACCATAATCCTCCTGAAGCATAGGCTACGTAAAATTCTGCCGGGTTAGATGGATTTACATCGATATCGGCAACTCTACCACTAAATACTGTGGGCCCAATATTTTCAAAGGATAGATCAGAATATGGTGACTGTGATATGAACTCATTTCTATCATCAAACCAATCTAGGTTTTGCGATTGTGCATTAATGAACGAAATGCAAATCAAGAAAACGCAGCAAAAACTTAGCTTTAGAAAATGATAAATATTGATTCTATAATTCATGTCTTTCGAATTTGTTCCAATATAAAAAAAGCCAGTCAATGCATTCACTGACTGGCTTTTTATTATTTGTTAGGATCTTTTAATTATCTCCTTCGTTTTCAGACATTTTCCCGATGACGATATCCAAATCTTTCATTGAAATTTCACCAATCACCTTAACGAGAATCATTTTGTCGCTTTCTTGAGTAATATATCCAAATGCATTGGTGATCACATCTCCATTGTCCTTTGAGAACACTTCAATTTTGTTTCCTTTGTCTCTTAGTTGGATCAATTGTTCGTAACCCTGAGTTCTGAATGAACTCACAAGTCCTTTAACCACTTCTTTGTTCCCACCAGCATTATCATAGATTAATAGTTTTACTTGATCAATGCGGCTATCTAGCTTATCCTTTCCTTCTTTTTCAAGCTCCTCACTTAAAAACATATTGATAAAATCTCCTTCTAGGTTTAATTTCATCGTATGCTCATCACTCTTTTGAGATTCGAAAAAAGCATCGAATGCATCTTGAGCAAAAATGGAAGTACTCGTAAATAGAACGAAGGAAAATAGGAATATTAACTTTTTCATGATTTGTATTTTTTTAATTATTTCTCCTTGTCTTTTAAAAAGGAGAAGTCAGTTTGTTCAAAAATATGTAATGGTAAGTCTGTTTTTAAATTAACAATCGCAAAAGATTCCTCTTCATTGGCTATTACCAATAATCCTTTTACAATATTGTCGACTTGGCTAACCATCACGTTGACTAATCCATCAGGTTTTCTTACGGTAACGTATTCTTCGTAATTACCTTCTGACTTAGCGTTTTTAATAAGTTGAGAAAATTCGGTTTGTTGAACCAATGATTGTTCACTGATCACAAGAACCCTAAGTTTTTTAATGTATTGACCTAAACTATAGTATGCTTGTTCGTCCTGACCTTCTGCAAAACGCGAAGCCCAATTTGTCCCTGACCGAATCAACCAGCCAGGTATGGTGACAGCATAAGCGTGACGTTGCTCTTTATGGATGTCTATAAATCGATCTATACTCCGAGTAGGAGAAGAACATGCTAAGAAGCACAAACAAATAACAGATAACAGCAAGTATTTTTTCATGTTTGATTTAGCTTTTTAGACTATTATTTGTCCTCAAGTTTTTCGAGGTGCTCTGCACCGTCTATATCTAAAGATTTAGCCAGCTTAGCAATACTGTTAAGATTGATATTTCCAACAAAGCTTAGCATAACAAACTCATCTCCACCAACAAGCAACAATAATTCTGAAATGATATCATTAGACTCTTTTGTGAGAAACTGAACGTTATTTTCCTTATCCCGTACAGTCATTAATACTTCATACTCTTTGGTATTAATAGTATTGATAGCCTCTTCGTACAAAGCTGGAGCGTTAGTCTCTGATCTTAAGATTCTAAGACCCTTAATTCCTTCAATCAATTCTTTAATTTCCTCGTTTTCATTTTCACTGATTACTTTGGTAACCATTTGAAACATCTTAGGACTGACGTATACTGTAGTAAATGACTCATCGTCATAATACTTGCTAAAGTATTTTTCTATAGCATCAGCTTGGCTGGAGCCAATAGAGGCAACGAATGCCAAGCATAGAGTTAAAATAAATTGCTTCATGTTGTTATCTGTTTATAGTTAATAATGTTATTTAAATTTTCGAGCGGCCTTGATTTTCTGGACGTTCGTGTTAATTGTTTTAGAGCTTTCGTCAAACTTGATAGACAAAAAAGCTAATGCATCTTTAGTGATCTCCAAAGCCTCTTCCGGATCTTCAACTTCGTAGACATAATCTTCGGATACTAACGTTTCTTTTTGATTATAAAGCCAAACAGCTGAGACCAAAAGCGTCACTGCCGCGGCAACACTGACTAACCAACCTCTTAGAGGTCTGATTTTGGCTGAATGATTAGAAGATTGCTTATCTAAAAGCTTCTTCATGTCGATACTAGAAACTTTTGAAGCTTCAAGACTATAAAAATCAAAGAGTCCTTGGTATTCTTTAAGATGGTCAGCGACATGACCGCTTTTGAAATAGTCTTTCAAAGCTTGTTCTTCGGAGAGGCTAGTTTCGCCTTCCCAATACTTATCCAGTAGTGATTTTATATATTGATTATTGTTCATCTGTTTTTGCAAATTTTGCTTTTAAAGATTTTCTTGCTCTGTGTAATATAACTTTGACTTGATCAAGGCTTAAGTCTAATGTGCTACTGATTTCTTTGTAACTCAATCCTTCGATATCTCTTAAGTGAATGACCATTTTTTGTCTTTCCGGTAAAGTGTCTATCATCGCTCGGACTTTATTGACTAACTCCATTCGCTCCAAAGACATTTGAGGGTCGTCATTACTGTCTTGAAGGTGATGAAAATCCTCAATGCCTGTAGTTTTCATTCTTTTCGCTCGTTTTTTATCTATCGATAAATTTCGAGTTAATGTCATGCACCAAGCCTCTTTATTCTCAATCTCAGCAAATTGCTCCTTTTTCTTCCACACTTTAATAATGACCTCTTGAACGATATCCTCAGCTTCAAAACTGCTACCTATTATTCGATATGCAAATCGAAATAGTTTGTCTTTAAATGGAAGTATTAAGTTCAAAAGTTGTTCTTCACGCATTACACTGAATTGACGTCAATAGATTAAAATTTGTTACAAGTTCAGGAATTTTAACACTTATCTGCATATCCCAAGATGAAATAGCATATTCAGACGTTTAACTTAGGTGATTGGGTATTCTTTTGGCATTTTTGTAGAAGTATAATTAGCATAGTGAAGAAGATAGATAAATTAGTTGCAACAAGTTTTATGGGGCCTTATTTGGCGGCATTTTTTGTGGCTGAATTTGTTCTATTAATGCAATTTTTATGGAAGCAAATTGACAGTATCCTAGGAAAGGGTATTTCTATGTTCAATATCCTAGAATTGTTGTCTTATTTATCTGTCACCTTGATTCCCATGGCGATTCCGCTTACAATATTGATTTCATCTGTATTGGTGTTCGGAAATATGGCCGAGAGATATGAATTATCATCCATAAAATCTGCCGGAGTATCTTTGTGGAGGATCATGAGGGCCGGAATGGCTATTGCCGTCATGACATGTCTATTTTCTATTATTGCTTCAAATTATCTAGTTCCCAAGTCCAATTTGGAATTTTTGTCGCGATTCGACTCAATCAAAAAGGCCAAACCTTCCATGACCATCGAACAAGGAATATTCAATAAGGATTTTAAGGGCTTTGCCATTCGCGTAAGCGAAAAACTGGAAGATGGTAAAGGGATTAAAGATGTACTTATTTATGATCATTCTGATCCTGATAAAAGCCTGATTAATGTGATTCGAGCTAAGTCAGGAGAAATGTTTGTTACAGATGATGGTGCACATTTTATCATGAACTTGCACCAAGGAATCCAGTATAAAGAACTAAAGAATAATTCACCGAAGATTAAAGGCCAGGTTCGAAAAAAGAAATACCCATTCATGCGTGTGCATTTTGATAAAATGTCGAAAGTCTTTGACATGGATGCTTTTAATTTTAGTGGTTCTTCTTCTAGTCTTCAAAGGAAAAAATTTGATCTTTTAAATTCTTTTCAACTGTATCATGCCATTGATTCGATGGATAAATTAATGGCTTTACGATTGGATGAAAATTTAAATTTAGATGTGGTATCCAAAAACTCTATACTAAAGAATCAAAATGTAGATGAGGATGAAGCGCCGAAAAAACCAAAGTATACATCGGATGAATCGTTTAAGCAATCTATTAGGGCTAAGAAACGGCAAAAGAATAGTACTAAAAAAGCAAGATCGAATGAAATAAAGTATAAACAACTAGAAAATTTGGATCTAGAGAAAATGGATTCTTTTTTAGAAACCTTTGATTTGACAGATGCCATGAAGGTATTGATCACTTCTTATTCAGGCGCTATTGGTATGAGGGATAAAATTCGTTCTGTAAGATCTAAAGTCAATCTAGTTAAAAAGGATAGAAGGATGTATATGTTTACTTTGAATCAAAAATATTCTGTAGCCTTAATCTGTTTGATATTTTTATTCATTGGTGCTCCTTTAGGAAGTATAGTAAAGAAGGGAGGTTATGGTTATCCATTGTTATTTGCCATATTGTTTTATATGATTTTCATGATCAGTTTTATTGCTGGAGTCAAATTGAATCGATCAGAATCTGCCAGTCCGATTTTTGCAGCATGGTTGCCTTGTATTGTACTTACGCCCATCGCTGTTTTCCTGACCATCAAAGCCATGAATGATAGTCGATTATTTGATTTTTCTGGATCTCTAATCAAATTGAAATCAAAACTCTACAAGAGCAACGCGTGAGATTTCTAATATCAATTTGTATATGCTTGTATGCGTTCTTTGGAATATCTCAAGAAGAAATTCAGATAGATATAGAGCCTCTTTTGATTACTCATAATCACGAAGATTCATTACATATATCTAATGAGGCTGGAGCATTAAAAAACTTAGAATTCCAAAAGGGTAGTCACCTTCAATCTAACGGTCCTGGACTTTTGTCTACTTTACTTTTTAACGGATTGGCAGCAAGGCATACGGCGATCTTATGGAATGACTGGAATATACAAAGTCCGGTCAATTCTACATATGATTTGAGCATGATACCTGATTTATTTCATCAAGTTTCCAGTTCATCCCAATCCAAAAGCTATTTACTTGGCAATGCTTCGATGGGTGGTTTTTTAGATTTGGGTCATTTAACGAATCCTGAATTTTCGACTGAATTAAGTTTAGATTATTCTACTTTAAATAATTCCAAGATTCAATTACTTCATGGACAAAGTAAAGAAAAGTGGTCAGCTAAGTTTGGAGTTGAAATGGATTTCAATAAGAATCGATTTAATTATGAGTATAACAATGCTCGTTTTCAACAGGACAATAATTCGTACAATTCATTACAGTATATTGGAAACTTAAAGACACAAATAAGTAACAATACAAGCTTAGCCTTTAATGTATGGCATCAATGGATCCAGCGGGAGGTCGGGCCCTCAAAATCATCGAGTTATAATGGTGCCGAGCAGGTGGACAAAAACCTCCGCATAAATACCAAAATGAACTATAACTCTAACACATGGACTAGTAGTTTAAATGTTGGGTATTTCAAGGAGTATCTGGAATTTGACGATTTAGCAATTGATGAATCCATTGCCAAAAATCAAAGTGTAATGTCCCGGTGGTCAATAAAAAAATACTTTTCTAATGACTTGAGGATATCTAGTTTAGTGAATTATAGAAAGGATAGGACAGATGCCAATTTTTTTAATGAGATTCAAAATCGAACTAATATTGGAGGGAGTTTAAGTATTCAAGACGAATGGTCAGGAGGGCGGATTAAACCTGAAGCGACTATTCGATTTGATCAATATTCTGCTCATGGCGAGGTATTTACATACAACATCGGAGTTAATGGCTCAATTCGAAATAATTTTGATTACACTATAACACATAGTAAGTCCTTTCAGTTGCCAAGTTTGAATGATTTATATTGGCCTAATGGCGGGAATTTACTTTTAGAGCCTGAAATAAACTACTCATGGGATTTAAGATTAGTTTATCGTAAAAAGAATTTTGAAATCGAATCTCAAATCTTTTTGAATCATATTGATAATTGGATTCAATGGACCTTGAATGATCAGTTGATATGGTCACCCTTGAATATCGCTAAGGTCAGAACATACGGATACGATATTGGCTTAAAACACCATAGGTCGATCGGAAAGACTAAATGGCTGTGGAATTTGAATGTCAATTTGACCAATACAGAGATATTAGAACATCAGACAATTACGGAATACGTAGGTAACCAATTGATTTATATTCCCAGATATAAAATAGTCAACCGCATTCATGCTGAAGTAGGTAAATGGTCATTTAATTTGGATCAATTGTTTGTTTCCGAGCGTTTTACAAGTTTTGATAATTCGGAGCGATTAGTAGCGGAAAAATATTTTATTAATGATCTGTCACTTCATTATGATTTAAGTGAAATAAATAGATATTTGACATCTGTTTCAATAAAGTGCCACAATTTATTTAACCAGGACTATGAGGTTGTCCGATTCTTTGGAATGCCTCTAAGGTACTGGTCCTTTTCGACAAAATTTAATCTTTAGTTATGCGTAGAAATGCAATCTTATTTATTCTCGGTTTATTCTTTTTAAGTGCTTGTGGAGATGATGATCCACAAACGAATAATGGGCTATACAGTAATGGAATATTCGTTATAAACCAAGGGAATTTTGGGAGTGGATCAGGGTCATTGAGTTTTATTGATTTAGATGACAGTACTATTGCCAATGATGTCTTTTTCTCTTCAAATGATTTTTATTTAGGAAATGTAACGCAATCTATGTCGAAGGTCGGATCATCCTACGTGATTGCCAATAATAATGCTGAATCCTTAGTGATTTGCAATACAGCTGATTTGAAGTTTGAAGATGAAATATTAGGTATCAAACAACCTAGGTTTGTTCAAGCGATCAACAATTCAGAGGCATGGGTGAGTTCTTGGGGGGAAACGGGTAGCAATGGTCAATTGACCAAAATTGATGTCACTAGCGGTGAGCTTATATCTACGATTGAAACAGGTGGTGGACCTGAAAAATTTGTCTCTTCTGGATCTGCGATTTACGTCACTAATTCTGGTGGATTTTTTAGAGATTCTGTTATCTATAAGTTGAATGAAAATGAAATTGAACAAACCATAATTGTTGGTGACAACCCTTATGACTTGGTCGTGGATGGCAACGGAGCAATTTGGGTCTTGTGTACAGGGTTTACCGATTGGGCAAATCCAGATAATTCAACACAAGGTCGTTTGGTTAAAATTGAAAATGATGTGGTGGTTAATTCATTCGAACTGAGTAATGGAGCCAATCATTTAGAAATTTCAAATAACGGACAAACACTGTTTTATTTAGCTGACGGAATGGTGAAGTCTCAAAGTATTAATTCTAACACATTGGATAACAATGAGATTTATTCAGGATTTTATTATTCAATGATTGTTGGACAAGATGGTTTGATTTATTTGGCTGATGCCAAGGATTTTGCGAGTACCGGAGAAGTCATTGTTATAGATGGAGCAGGTGAATTGATCAATGCCTATTCTGTAGGCTTGATACCAGGTGGCTTTTTAAAGGTGGATTAATCCTTTAAGAGGTCGTTGACTTCTTTCTCAACGTTTCTAAGTTTATCTTGACAGTAACTCAATAGTCCTGAGGCACGCTTAATGTTTTTTGCGAGGTCATCGATGTTTATTTCATCATTTTGCAAATGCTGAACGATTGCCTGCAATTCGTTCAATGCCTTCTCATACGTCATTTCTTTTTTCATAATACTTTTGATTCGATAGATCCATCAGAGACTTCAATAGTGATGATGTCATCTTTTGTTACGGCTTTCGCCGAATGAATATATTTGCCCTCTTTTTTTAATAGCGCAAAGCCTCTTTTTAAAATATTTTGAGGGGAGGATATTTCGCAATTCGCTTGAATGAATTCGAGTTCCTTTTTAGATATTTTAATCATTGATCGACTGAGCGTTCCTACTTGCTGATGAAGAAACGCTAAAGTGTTTTTTTGACTTTCTATTTCATCCTTTGGTTTGATTTGTAACCATTGGGTTAAACCCTCTAAATCCTGATACTCCAACTTTAGCTTTTCTCGACTTAAATCCTTGATATGACGAACCAATTCATTAACAGATGATTCAAATATTAAATTGTGCTCGTGTATAAAATCTGCCACGGCAGTTGGTGTTTTTAAGGATGTATGTGCGACGATATCGGATATGCTGTCGTCAATCTCGTGTCCAATTCCAGTGAGGACAGGTAGAGATGAGGAGGCTATTTTGGCACCAATTTTATAATTATCGAAACCTGCTAAATCGATTTTTGATCCTCCTCCTCGAATAATTACAATGCAGTCAAATTGCTGATGATTTTCTTCGATGTTATCTAATTGATTACATACTTCACGTTCTACATTTGATCCTTGTAGCGCCGCAGGAAAGAGGTTTATTGAATAGTGATATGACTGTAGGTTCTCACTTAGTTGTGCTTTGAAATCCTGGAATCCAGCAGCCGTCTCCGCCGAAATTACTGCAATTTTTTGAAGCGCGACGGGTAAATCAATTTGAGCATTTTTCTCCAGTTTGCCTTCTTTTTGTAGGCGTTCTAAAATTTGCTGTCGGTTTAATTCTAATTGGCCTATAGTATGCTTAGGGTCAATGTCAACAATACTTAGTTTTAAGCCATACCTTTCATGATAGGTGACATTTACTTTAAGCAAAACTTGAACTCCATCTACCAGGATATCATCAATGATTTTACCTAATTTCTTTTTGAGAAATAAATGAGTTTTAAACCAAATTACGGCTTGATTTTGAGCTAAGATTTCTTGAGTTTCTTCAGATTTTTGAATGAGCTCAAGGTAAAGTTGGCCTCGTGATTCTTTCACTTGACTTATTTCACAATTGATCCACACAGGATCAGCGAAGTTCAGTGCAAAGACTCTCTTTACATAATCGTTTAACTCAAATAATGAGTATGAATCTGTCATGGAATGGGCTTCATTAAAGTTAGGCAATCACTTGCTTCACCTTATCTGCTGCCTCTTGTAGTAGAATTGCTGAATGAACTTCTAATCCACTTTCGTCAATAATTGTTTTAGCGATATCTGCATTCGTTCCTTGAAGTCTCACAATGATAGGAACGCTAATGTTACCGATGTTTTTATACGCATCGACAACACCTTGAGCCACTCGATCACATCTTACAATACCACCAAAAATATTGATCAATATCGCTTTGACATTTTCGTCTCTAAGGATGATTCTGAAGGCCTGTTCAACTCTAGCTGCATCAGCTGTACCACCTACGTCCAAGAAATTTGCAGGAGAACCGCCAGATAATTTAATGATATCCATCGTAGCCATAGCTAAGCCAGCTCCATTGACCATACAACCAACGTTACCGTCTAGATTGACAAAGTTTAATCCAAAGCTCTTTGCTTCAACTTCTGTTGGGTCTTCTTCTGTCACATCTCTTTGTTCTGCTAGTTCAGGATGTCTAAATAACGCATTGTCATCTAGGGTTACTTTGCAGTCCACAGCGATAATGTCGTCATTACCTGATTTCATACAAGGATTGATCTCAAATAATGAGGCGTCAGATCCAACGAATGCTTTGTATAGATTCGAAATGAATTTTGTCATTTCTTTGAATGCCTTACCGGTAAGCCCCAAGTTAAAGGCTACTTTTCTAGCTTGAAAGCCTTGTAACCCTAAATGAGGATCTATATATTCTTTATGTACCAAATGTGGTGTTTCTTCAGCTACTTCTTCGATGTTCATTCCGCCTTCAGTAGAGTAGATGATTACGTTTTGCTTTCGCTCTCTATCCATTAAAACCGAAACATAAAACTCACTACATGAATCAAACGTAGGTACGTAACTGTCTTCTGCAATCAAGACTTTTCTTACTAATTTTCCTTCACCATCAAGTCCACCTGGAGTTTGTGGTGTTTTCAGCATCATCCCTAGTATATTACTCGCATGTAACTTCAGGTCATCAAGGTTTTTGGCCACCTTAACACCGCCTCCTTTTCCTCTTCCACCGGCATGAATTTGCGCTTTGACAATAGCGAAATCTGAATTTGTTCGCTCTTGGATTTTCTTATAAGCTGCAACAGCTTCTTCGACAGTAGATGCCACTTCTCCTTTCTGAATGGCTACACCGTAAGATGCCAATAATTCTTTCCCTTGATATTCGTGAAGATTCATATGTCAATATTTTTGAATGCCAAATGTAATGTTTTAGGCTCTATTTCTAACAAAAAAGGCTCAGCAATTGCTGAGCCTTTTACTTATTTATTTTTGATTATTGGATGATTAATTTCCTCATCATGGTTCCTTGATCGGATTGTACTCTTACAAAGTAGAATCCGTGAGACAATCGCTCGGTATTCAGATTAATGGTTTGGAGTCCTTTTAGGAGACTAGTTTTCTTGAAGAAGACCACTTTACCATCTGCGGATAATAATTCGATATTCGCGTTTAAAGCTTGATCTAAGTCAAATTGAACATTTAACTGATCATTTATGCTTAATGGATTCGGGAAAACATTCCATGAATTAACGCCATTAATTAAATCGTAAGTACTTGTAGATTCACCGCCGGTAGGTACAGTAGTTACAGGACTTCCCAAGTGACATCCAGATGTTTCGTTATAAGGAATAACAAACCAAAAGTACAGGCCATTAGGTTCTAAATTCGTTTCAATATGGCTCGTGTTTTCTGTTTTATAGACAAAGTTTTGATCTGAACCATTCGTGATTTTTAAATAGTAAAAATCTGCATTCGGTACGGCATCCCAAGATAATTGAACACTATTGTAAAATTCGTTGATCGTGTTAACGTTGAGATTGGCATTAGGGTCGACGATAGATGTGTTAGGCACGTAAGTGGAACGAATGTAAGCTCTATTGGGAGCATTAAAACTCGCTCTCATCAAAAGCATCTGATCTGAAGTGAATTCATAGCTATCACACCCATCAAAGTATCCCATAACATTATTGGCCATTGGGATCACTAAGTCACCATTTGAATCAAAAACATCATTTGACGTACCACAAGGTCCTCCAAATCCATTGCTAAAAGGAAAGTTGTAATCAGGCGCTGTGTCGCAAATGGCATCTCCTGCTGAATTACAATTTGAACCATTCATCAATTCAACTGCGTTAAAGCCACAAGGAGCCGTTGTGATTGTCAATGGGTTTCCATGATAAGCTGGATCGTATGTATTGCCCTCTGGAGTTTGACATTCCCAACCGAAAAAAGTGTGAGGCATGGTGAAAAAATGTCCTACTTCATGAGTTAATGTTCCGTTAGCCGCAACGATTTCCTGTTTTCTACAAACAATATAGTCACCACTTGGACTGAAAAATCCTAAAGTCGTTCCTAGTCCACCAGTATCTGCATTTTCCGTTATAAAGACGTTCACACCATTTCCTTTTTGACTGATGATGGCATTAATGGCAACGTTATTTGTTGGTGAATTGAACACGGCGTTATTATTAAACTCTTTCACTTCTTTGATATAAAAAACCATATCAGCTGGGGCATAATCATTATTTAGCCTACAAACTTGGTTAAATAAGGCAGATTCTTCGATTCTTCCAGTTCCATCATTATTGGCTACTAGGTGGAAAATTAGCGGGACATACAAGACACCGCCCCTAGGTTCACCATTTTCAGCAATGAATTTTTTGTTGAGAAGTAATTGCTCTTTGATTTTCATTCCATCTTCAAAATGCACTCCACATTTTCCAATATGCTGCGCATCAGAAAATTGAATCATAAAAAGAACTAAGGTCAGGGTGTACCATAATTTATTCATAATGCTTGATTTATTTGTCTGTAAAAATAGTCTTTTCATTCTATTTTTTGTGTCCGTGAGCTGTCAACATAAATGCTCTAATAAATAGCTGTAAAAATTCGTATTTTTGCGGCGTTAAATATGACATTCTAATAATATTAATATTAAAACATAATAATGAGTAAAGTAACTGTAGTTGGAGCTGGAAATGTTGGATCAACAGTAGCTAACGTTTTAGCCCACAAAGATATCGTAAACGAAGTCGTACTTCTTGATTTGAAGGGTGACATGGCAAAAGGTAAAGCTTTAGATTCTTGGCAACAAGCTCCTATAGATTATTACAGCACTAAATTGACTGGAACTGCTAGTTACAAAGACACGAAAGGGTCAGATATCGTGGTTATCACCGCGGGAATTCCGAGAAGACCTGGAATGAGTCGAGATGATTTAATTGCTACTAATGCGAAGATTGTAGTTTCTGTAACGAAGTCTATATTAAAGTACAGTAAGAATCCTATCATCATTGTAGTTTCCAATCCTTTAGACGTTATGACGCATGCAGCGTTCAAAGCATCTGGGTTAAAGAGCAATAGAGTGATGGGTATGGCGGGTATATTAGATACCGCTAGATATAGAGCTTTCTTGGCATCTGAAATTAAATGTTCACCAAAAGATATTTCCGCTGTATTAATGGGAGGACATGGTGATTCGATGGTTCCTTTGACTAGATATACAACAGTTGCGGGGATTCCAGTTACAGAATTAGTGGAAGCAAATGCTTTGAAGGCTATCGTAGAAAGAACTAAGAAGGGTGGAGGAGAATTAGTGAAATTGATGGGTACATCAGCATGGTATGCTCCAGGAGCTGCGGCTGCTCAGATGGTCGAGTCAATTATTAAGGACGATAAAAGAATTTTCCCATGTTGTGCATATTTATCTGGACAATACGGTCTTAAAAATATGTTCCTTGGAGTTCCAGTTCAGTTAGGTAAGAATGGAATCGAGAAAGTTATCGAACTCAAATTGAATAAAAGAGAGTCAAACATGTTGGTTAAGTCTGCAAATCACGTAAAAGATGTGATAAAGACGTTCACTAAAATGAAATTGGTTTAAACAAAAGCCATTGCACGTTGTTCACAAATTATGGTGAATAAAGAGTTACTATCCAACGTAAAAACAAATCACGGAGAGGTTATCGCAAATCTCTCCCTTGCTCAACCTGTCTTACTTGTTTTTCTAAGACATTTCGGGTGTGTATTTTGCAGAGAAGCGTTGAAGGACATTGCAGTTCGAAGAAACGACTTAACCAAAAAAGGAGTGAAAGTTGTTTTTGTTCATATGTCTTCAAACGAAATCGCTGAAAACTATTTTGAAGAATACAATCTCAAAGGTGTAGATCATATTTCTGATGAATCTTGTCGCCTGTATGATGCATTTGGATTAACGAAGGGGAGTTTTACTCAACTGTATGGATTAAAGTCGTGGATAAGAGGTGTTGAAGCGGTGGCATTGAATAAAGTAAAAATTGGTATTCAACAGATTGGTGATGGTCTTCAAATGCCAGGCGTTTTTTTAATTGTAAACAATACGATCAAAGAGAGTTATATTCATAAGTCGGTTTCTGATCGGCCGGATTACCTGCAACTAGTGAATTGTTGCGTCACATAAAGTGTAATATTCTTATCCTGTCTGTCGTTTGGATTATAGTCAAATGTCCTTATAATGAAAGTAATACAAACAGTTTTTCTTCTAGTTGTTATTTGCCTTTCGGCGAAAGCCCAAGAGTCATCTATGGGTCTGGATAAATTGAATTTTTATTGTGATGTCATGATGAATGCGGGTGATGCTGAAAATCGAATATATGCTCAGCAAGAATTTAATAAGCTGTTTTTTGAAACCTTAAAAGAGGAGGACTCGTGGAATAGAGATTTTTCAGGCTTAAAGTGGATACCTCAATTATCAGACTCATCGAATACATTTAAGGTGTTTTCATGGGAATTAAAAGTTAGCGAAGAGGAATATGAACATTATGGCGCTCTTTTAATGAACAATGGGGATGTTTTTCCTTTGAGTAATACGGAAACTGATCTTGAAGATTTGGAATATACTACCCTTACATCGGAAGAATGGTATGGTGCACTTTACTACAGAGTTGAGGCTTTTGAAGCCAATGGAGAAACCATGTATTTACTGTATGGACATAATAGTTTCTCTAAGTTTAATCGAATCAAGATTGTTGATGTCCTTCGTTTTGAAGAAGGCAAACCTCTGTTCGGTCAAGAAGTATTTTATAAAAGCACTGATGGTTCTAGAGCAGATGTAATGAATAGGCTTGTGCTAACGCATAGCTCCGATGCCTCGGTGACCACTAGATATAATCCAGGACTAAATATGTTAATTCATGATCATTTAATTACTCGAATAGGAAGACTTGAGGGTCAAGGAGCCACTAATCTTCCAGATGGTAGTTATGTAGGATGGGAACTCAAGAATGGTAAATGGTATTACGTTGAGAAGATTTACGATCAGGTTAGTGAGGAAGCTCCTAGGCCAAAGCCTATTTTGGATGGAAGAAATAAACCTGCTTTTAAAAAGAATAAAAGAAACTAAAGAATAAATAAAAAAGCCGATCTCAATGGATCGGCTTTTTTATTGTACTATTATGGATTAACCTTTTATTTTATTTATGTCAGAAAGATCAAAATTAAAGAATAATTTTCCACATTGTTCTTTTGCTGCATTATAATCAGGTTCGAATTTATACCCTCTTGCAGCCTTTAGGGTTAATTTTAATTTTTTTCGATCAGTAACTGTAGTACCTCCATCTAAAATTTCTGTGAAATTAACAACACCAGATTGATTTACACAAACCTTTACCTCTACTCGCCCTGATCCCTTAGTTGCATTTTTAATATCCTTAAGCGGTCTGTAGATAACTCTTCTTCCAAAAATACCATCTCCAGAGTCGTCGTACATACCCGTGCCATTCCCAGCGTCTCCTTCACCTTCATCGTCATCATTACCTTGAGTTTTTCCAGGCCCATCTCCGCTATTTCCTTTACCCGTTCCCCCTTCATTACCCTCTAATGAAGAAGGCTTATTGTCTCCAGTACCTCCGTCGCTTCCCGGCTTAGTGGGTTTCGTGGGTTTTGAATCACTTGGTTTAGAAGGCTTCGAAGGTTTTGTTGGTTTTTCCACTACGGGTTCTGGAATTTCCTCCACCACAGGATCTTCTGGGATTTCCTCAAATTCCATGTCTTCTAATTCTATTTCTTCCTCTAAAGCTATGACATCACTTTCTTCCTCTATAGTTTCTGTTACAATAGGATCTGTCGGTTCAACATCTATAACAGGATCTGGTTTAGGAATTTCAATCTCTGGACGTGTTACTTCAACTGGTTTAACTTCAACAGGCTTTACCTCTTCCACTGGTTTAGTCTCAGTCTTTTGCTTTTCTTCTGATTTTGGTCGTTTCTCACCAGCATCTGAATGAGCGTATTCGCTCAATGAACTCGGTTTGAATTCAACAAACTCTACAGCAACTGCAAATTGATTTTCATCATCTGGACTTGGGCTCGTCTCAAAGTAATAGAAGAATGCCAAAAGCAATAGAATAGCGTGTATTACAATAGATATTGTCTTACCTTTTTTCTTATTCGCGTCTTCGTGAGCTAGTATTTGTGACATAATCAGTGTTTATTTATAATATTGACTTTATTCTAACGTCAAATAGGGTTAAGAAAATATTAAAAGACAAATATATTTTATTTAGAGCCATATACGAATTTTCTTAATGTGAACTTACCTCGACTCGTTTACCAAACTGCTGTACTATAAACCATAACAATACCATACCAGAAATGAGTAGAGCAATGGATATTAACCATCCGCCTCCTAATAAAGTACTTAATCCCACGCAGGTGATACTGACTAGACCAACGGTCAATGCATAAGGAAGTTGTGTTCGTACATGATCAATGTGATTGCAGTCAGAAGCCAAAGAAGATAAAATGGTGGTATCACTAATAGGAGAGCAATGATCCCCTAAAACACTAGCTGCTAAAACAGTAGCAATAACGTTTAAAAGTAATTCAAAGGTCATTTCGTCAGATATTCCATTCGCTTGACAAATGGCAAAACATGTGGGTATAGCAATGGGATATAATATGGCCATCGTACTCCAACTGCTCCCTGTAGAAAATGCAATCAACGCCGCTAAGATGAAAATGATCACCGGTATTAAATAAGGATTGATACTGTTTTCTAAAGCTCCACTTAAAAAATCTGCAGTGTGTAATTCATTTGTACAAGCGGCAAGTGCCCAAGCCAAGGTGAGAATAATTAATGCGGGCATCATCGTTTTAAATCCATTAACCATCCAATGCATAGAGTCAAACAGGGTCATGATCTTTTGAGAAACGGTTAAAATAAGCGCAATGACCACTCCAGACAACGAAGCCCAAAGTAATGCGACGTAAGAATCGGATGATCCAATCAATGTACCAAGCTTAGTGAAAAATCCTGTTCCACTTTCACCGAGAGCGTTCATGTTAGACCAAATAGATCCCCAAGAATAGGATAAGTTATCTATTTCCATTCCCGAAAGGGAATTATAAACACCCGTCATGCCTGTATCAATCAATCCGAAAATAGTCACTAATATGACCGTTAAAACCGGAATTGCGGCGTTATACCATCTTTGAGGCGCATCCTTAACAGGTGATAAGTCTTCCATATTCAGTTCATCTTCACTCAAGTTTTTTGCAGGGGAAACCTGCCCCTTTAGAATGGATCTTTTTTCTGCTTTAAGCATAGGGCCATAATCCTTTTTACTCAAGACAATAAATAATATAAATGCCAAGGTGAGAATAGGATAGAATGAATACTTTAATGAGCTAATGAAAATAGCGTAAGCGGTTAAATCTCCACCCAATGCGATCTTTGATACCCCGTCATCAATGTAACCCAGTTCGGCCCCAATCCAAGTTGTTATAAAAGCTATGGCCGAAACAGGAGCCGCAGTACTATCTACAATATACGCCAGCTTCTCTCTTGATACCTTGAACTTGTCCGTAACGCTACGCATAGTATTACCCACAATGAGAGTGTTGGCATAATCGTCAAAGAAAATAGCAATCCCTAGAAGCCATGTAATGAACTCACTGCTCCTTTTTGATTTGGCATATTTTGAAAGCCTAAGCACCACACCTGCCATTCCACCATTTTTTGAAATAATCGCAACCATTCCACCTATAAGCAAAGAGAAAACAATGACAGACAAGTGCCCACCGTCATTTAAGGCACCGATGACATACTTCTCTATAGATTCCATGAATGAAACAAGAAAGTAATAAAGAGATTCAAACCTCAATCCTCCAGCGATAAAAGCACCCGCCCAAATACCACAAAATAATGCGACAATTACTTCCTTGAATACTAGCGCAAGGATAATTGCTAGTAAAGGAGGGATTAGCGAATACCACAGAGGGATTGATTTAATTCTTGGTGGATTTTTATCTTTTTGGCTTAAATGAAACAAAGCGTTTTCCTTGTTTTCAGATGGATAAGAAAGGAAGTATAAAGTACCTTTATTATCTAGCTCAATATTTGATTTGGCTCGACCATTGATGAATTTTAATTCTTGTGAATCACCGTTGATGTCTATGCTGATTTTACCACATTCTTTGTTGCTCGTAATGAATATAACATCTTCTGCCTCTTGAGCAATCGATATTTTACTGATCGATTTTAATTCTGGATAAAAAGTAGAATCCATTTTGGCTTTATCGCATTGAGCTTGGGTAGTTTGGAGATTCAAAAGAATGAGAATAATCCAAAGTGACAATCGAATGAGTTTATTCATAATTAAAGGTAATTCCTGATAATAATCATGGGCTATCCTCGTATCTTTAAAGGATAAAGATTTAAGATAATGAGGCTAAATATAAAAACCCTTCTTTTACCAGGCTTAATTCTGTTTTTATTTGGAACAAGGGCTGATGCTCAGTACATATTTCCAGAGATTAGTTACGAAGTAGAGAGAAATGGAGAATCACTGCTTAATCCATTCACTGGTGGTCTCGGCGCACCCCAATTCTCTAAATTAGACTTTGACTTGGATGGAAAGGAAGACTTAGTCGTTTTCGATAGGGCTGCTGATATTTTTATACCCTTCTTAAATAAAGGCGAAGAGGGAGATGCTAATTACGTATATGCGCCTGAATATAGAGGCCTTTTTGGAGATGCTTTCGCTTGGGTATTGTTTAGAGATTATAACCAAGATGGAATAAAAGATATGTTTACCTTCCCAATTAATTCCGATCAGTCGGCTCCTGGAATTGAGGTAAGAACAGGAACTATTGTGGATGGCCAATTGAGGTTTGAGTTATATGATTTTGAAAATGTGGATTTTATTTATAACGGATTGCACTACGAAGCACCTACTGGAGATTACTTTAATGTTTACTTTGCTTCTTCTGATATCTCAGAGATCGTTGATGTGGATTTTGATGGAGACTTAGATGTTTTATCCTTTGATCCCGGCGGTTCAACTATGTTTTATTATCAAAACATGGCCGTAGAAAATAATCTTGGATTAGATACATTTGACTTTATTCGTGCAGATGAATGTTGGGGTAGGTTTGTTGAAGAACCATTCGGCTCACAAATGACCTTGAGTGATGATTCATCAGAATGCGCTTCTTTGTTTACATCGGGGGGTTCTTCTGATCATCGACATGCTGGTTCTACTGTAACGGCTTTGGACGTAGATGGAGATCAAAAGTTAGAATTGTTAATCGGAGATTTGTCTAATGACAAAATTGTTTTTCTACAAAATGAAGGATTAGATGATGAAGCTTGGATGAGTTCACAAGACATTCAATTTCCTTCGTACGATCTTCCAGTACAAATGAGTGTCTTTTTAAGTTCGGCCCATTTGGATATTGATAATGACGGTTTAAAAGATCTTGTTTTTGCACCGAACATATCAAATGGTGTAGAAAATATTGACTTAGTACATTATTACAAAAATGTTGGGACACAGGATAATCAAGTTTTTGAATTTATAAAGGATGATTTTATATCAGACAACTCCTTGGATTTTGGCAATTTTTCTAACCCTCATTTATTTGATTATAACTTCGATGGTAAAATTGATCTTTTAGTGGGTTCCACTGGGAATCGAATAAGTAATGCTGAAAACGATTCGAAATTATTGCTGTATGAAAATGTTGGAACACCAACATTGCCTCAATTCCAATTGGTAGATGATGATTATGCAGCCTATGCCATGTTTTCCAATGAATCCGCAAATTTAGCACCGGCCATAGGAGATTTGGATGGTGACGGTGATGATGACCTGGTCGTAGGAACGAATAACGGTTATCTATATTATTCTGAAAATATTGCAGATCCTGGAGAAATAGCGGTTTATGCAGACGCGATATTTCAATTCATGGACATTGACGTGGGGTCGATTTCTAAGCCAGCTATTTTTGATATAAATGAAGATGGCCTTGGAGATTTAGTGGTAGGAGAGAGACATGGTGAAGCGGTTGACGGGGTAGTTGGTAATGTCAATTATTTTGAAAATGTAGGGTCCATCGGTGTGCCTATGTTTAATGATAGTACAAATCTTAACCCCGTTTTTGGTGGAGTAAACACAAGAATTAATAATACTGCTGTTGGAAATTCGTCACCGACTATGGTTGATGTAGGTGACGATTTTTGGTTAGTCACTGGTTCGTTAAGAGATGGAATACGAGCCTATGATAATATTAAAGGTAATATAGAAGGTGTTTTTGATACTCTAGCTCTTCAATGGGGAAAGGTATATCAAGGAAATGAAATGACCGTGAGTATGGCGGACATCGATAACGATGGATTGTATGAAATCGTCACCGGTAATGTTAGAGGTGGTATAAACTTTTATGATACAAATTTAACCCTCGATGGTTTGACAGATGTAGATTCATATCCAGAAAAGGAAGCCTCTATCTTAGTTTACCCTAATCCCGTTACGAATCAATTACATGTTTCTACAAAAGAAGATATGTATTTTAGAGTGTTCAATAGTCATGGCCAGTTTGTGATGAATGGCCAGTCCAATAGAAAATCTATCGATGTTAGTCATTTTTCTACAGGAATATACTTCGTGAAAATGGAAAATGGAATTACTTTGAAGTTCAGTAAGATTTAATTTCTCGAGCCAAAAATCAAACTCCCAATCCTTACTAAGGTGGCGCCTTCTTCTATGGCTATTTCATAATCTCCAGACATGCCCATAGAAATCTCTTTAAACTCAGGGATGTTTTGGAAATACTGATTTTTTAATTGATCAAAGATTGACTTGAGCTGTTTGAATTCCTTCCGTACCTGCTCGTGATCGTTGGTAAAGCTCGCCATTCCCATGACTCCATGCACAGCTATGTTTTCTAGTCGCAGAATTTCTTGGATGGCGCTTTGGCTTTCGCCAATGTCTAAACCTTGCTTAGTTAATTCTGTACCAATTTTATATTGTAATAAAATGGGAATGCGTCGGTCATTTTTAATGGCTTCTTTATGGATTTGTTCGGCTAAAGAAAGGCTATCTACGGAGTGAATTAAATCAACAAATGGTGCAATATGTTTTACTTTGTTTTTTTGTAAAGATCCTATCATATGCCATGAAATGTCTTTGGGTAAAGCTTCTTGTTTTTCTCTTAATTCAGCAGTTCTGTTTTCTCCAAAAATCCTCTGTCCGTGATGGTATATTTCAAGAATGGCCTCTTTTGACTTCGTTTTAGAAACAGCCACCAAATTGACATTTTTATCAGCCAATTGACTTTTTATTTTTTGATACATTTATAGCAAATTGATTATTCAAATTTAAACATGAATATTTTTCATGAGCGAATATATACACGGATTTAGTAAAGAAGAACAAGAACGTCTGATTTATCAAAACGACGTAATATCCAAATACATTTATCAAAACATGTCATTCAATGGTTCAACACATGTTTTGGAAATTGGTTGCGGAGTAGGAGCGCAAATGATCTATTTGTTAAAAAGATTCCCAAATCTAAAAGTGACGGGATTAGATAATTCAGAAGAACAAATTAATCAAGCAAAAAAGAATCTCACCCTTGCTGGTATAGAGGAGGATAGATACCATCTAATTTGTGCTGATGTCTTGAAAGAAAACCCTTTACCAATAAATCATTTTGATAGTCTCTTAATGGTCTGGGTATTAGAACATGTGCCTAAACCAGTGGAGTTGCTTAACGCCATTAAGCCAAATTTAATGGATAATGCTTTAATTCAAATCACTGAAGTATTTCATGATAGTTTAAATTTAGAACCCACTTGTGATGAGATCATGTCCATGTGGAAAGCCACAATCAAGCTTCAAGCTGATATGGGCATGGATGCAAATGTGGGTTTAAAATTGGGCAATATCCTTAAAGACGCAGAATTTACTCGGGTAGTGGTTAAACCCTTTCCTATGCAATGGGATAAATCCACTCCAGATAAGCGTGAAGAGAAATTGACTTACTGGGAAGGACTCGTTCATAGCGGTTATGTACCATTGGAGGAAAGAGGTATTAAGAACAAATTACATTGGACGAAAGTCAAAAAAGAATTTGAATCGCTTAGATCCAATGAAGATGCCGTCTTTTACTATTCCTTTATACAAGGCTTTGCATTTAAATAGCAAGCATTTCTTATATTAACTAGTATATAGAAATACTTCCGTATGAGAACGAGCGCATCATTATTACTATCTACAATATTCCTTGTCATTTCTTGGTCATTGACTCCAGCACATGCACAAGTCACGGTAGACTTGAACGAATCAGTTGCTACAGAATTGGTCATCGATGACAACACAGGGAGTACGTATTTAAAATGGATTCCTGATCCTGCAGCAACGGCTTATACTATATACCAAGTAGAGGATAGTCCTTTCAATATTATACCCCTTGCGACCTTAGACGGAAACACTGATATGTATGAGATTGATCCAATTTCAGATGGTCAATCAGTACATTATTTGATGGAGAAAACATTAACTGGACCCACAGCTGAAGGTTTGATTTTTGCGGGTAAAAGAGTGAAACCGCAACATGAGATAGGACGAGTCTTGCTCATTATTGAAGAAAGTATCGACACTAATTTATCGGAAGAAATTGATCAATTGAAGACAGATCTCATCATGGATGGCTGGGAAGTAGAAGATCAAATTGTTAGTTCGAATGATTTTGTGATCGGTATTAAAGCAGATATTATGGCCTGGTATAATCAGTCTTATGAATTGTCACAAGCCTTGTATTTAATCGGTAATGTGCCTGTGCCTTATTCGGGATCCACAGCATATGATGGACACGGCGATCATGTAGGTGCTTGGGCGTCAGATTCCTTTTATGCAGAGCTCGACGGAATTTGGACAGATTCAAATGTGAATATTACCACTTCTTCTCGTCCAGAAAATAAGAATATTCCAGGTGATGGAAAATTTGATCAGAGTGGAATTCCTAGTTTAGTCGAATTAGAAGTAGGTCGGGTTGACTTTAGTAATTTACCCGCTTTCGCGGAAGACGAATTGACCTTAACGAAAAAATACTTGGACAAAGCTCATCAATATAAAATAGGAGAGATTAGACACAGACGAAGAGCAATTGTTGAAAATAATTTTGGAAACTTCACGGAGGGGTTTGGACAAAATGCGTGGAGAAATTATGTTCCGATGTTTGGGGCAGATAGTGTAAGCGTGGGGGATTTTGATGTGGCACTTGAAAATGAATCTTATTTATGTTCTTATGGTTGTGGTGGAGGAACATATACAAGTGCGAGTGGTATTGGTTCGACAGCAAGTCTATATGCCTCAAAATCTCTAAATACGGTTTTCTTGATGACTTTTGGAAGTTATTTTGGTGATTGGGATTCTCAAAATAATTTCTTGCGTTCAGCTTTAGGAAGTGGCGACATACTGACTAATATGTGGGCTGGAAGACCAAATTGGGCAACACACCATATGGCATTAGGTAGGCATATTGGTTTTTCTACAAGATTCTCACAAAATATGAATCCATCTGTTTTTGACCTGGGATTTGGTGCGAGAGGGGCGCATATGGCATTGTTAGGTGATCCTTCATTACGCTTACATTATGTACGTCCAGTGGGTGAAATAGGAGCTGCTGAAATTGATGGAGATGTCTTAGTAGAATGGTCCGAAAATGAAGAAGCAACCGAGGGGTTTATGTTATACCGCAAAGTGGATGAAGGTCCCTGGGAGTTAATAGAAGAATTGTATCCAACAAATAGTTACGAGGATTTTTGCCTTGGACCAGATAACGAATATTTCTATAGAGTTAAAAGTATTCGTCTAGAAGAGACAGCCAGTGGATCATATTATAACATGAGTTTAGCTCGTGAAACTTCCATTTATGTAGGAGTGAATAGTGATATTACAAGTTTCTATGCGGATACGGATGGTGATGGATTCGGAGACCCTGAGGTCACTGTAATGGACTGTAGTTTGCCCGAAGGTTATGTCGATAATTCTGATGATTGTAACGATAATGATCCAAACATTTATCCCGGTGCAACAGAAATTGTTAACAATGGTATTGACGAAGATTGTGATGGATTAGATATGGTTTCGTCTATTGAGGACATCATTGATTTATCTAAGATGGTGTATCCTAATCCGACATCAGGATTACTTTACACGGATAATCTTCCTCCGATCTTTAGTTCATTTACGATAGTTAATTCTTTCGGGCAAAAGCAAATGGTGGCAGACATCAATGGTCCTATAAATTTGACCGATCTAAATTCTGGCTTGTATCAATTAAATTTAGAATCTAAATGTGGATGGAAACAAGTAATAACCATCAATAAAACGAATTAGAATAAACCGTGTAGTTTGCCATCAATGGCTTCGATGATTTTACCCAAATCTTCTGGTTGATTGATGAAGTCAATTTCATCAGCATTAATGATCACTAGTTTTCCTTCTTGGTAGCTATCGATCCAGGATTCATATCTTTCGTTGAGCTTTCTTAGATAATCTAGGCTCATACTACCTTCGTAATCCCGACCTCTTGTTTGAATGTGACTCACCAGCGTTGGGATGCTTGCCTTTAGATAAATGACTAAGTCCGGAGCATCAACATGTTGTGACATCAATTCGAATAAGGAGAAGTAATTATCAAAATCTCTTTTGGACATAAGTCCCATCTCATGAAGATTGGGAGCAAAGATGTGTGCATCTTCATAAATGGTCCGATCTTGAATAACCGTTTTATCCCCTTTGCGAATATCTAAAACTTGTCGATATCGACTGTTTAAAAAGTACACTTGAAGATTGAAAGACCAGCGATTCATGTCATTATAAAAATCGCTGAGGTAGGGGTTGGTACTCGTATCTTCGTATTGTACCTCCCACCCATAATGCTGAGATAATCGTTCAGACAAACTGGTTTTTCCAGCTCCTATATTTCCAGCTACGGCAATATGTTTTATCATCTCAGTATTCTTCTTTGAAAAGGAGTGTAATAATATAAATTTTAAATATAAATATGTTTAAAATATGTAAGTTCTTAGGCTTTTTCGTGGCTTTCGCCGAATAATATTAGCTCTGAATCTATTTTATACAATCTAACTCCTCAGCTTCCTTATCTTTATTGCAAATGACAAAAATGGATACTATAATTAAAGTGGATGATTTAAGGAAGACTTATGTTATGGGAAGTGAAGAAGTTCACGCCTTAAAATCCATCAATGTTACCATATCAAAAAACGAATACGTCGCATTAATGGGGCCTAGTGGGTCCGGTAAATCCACCTTAATGAACTTGTTAGGATGTTTAGATACTCCAACTGCCGGTCAGTATTTTTTGAATAACATCAATGTGAGTTCAATGGATGATAGCGAATTGGCGGATGTTAGAAACAAGGAGATCGGATTTATATTTCAAACCTTTAATTTATTGCCCCGTTTGTCTGCTCTTGAGAATGTTGCATTGCCATTGATTTATTCAGGGATGAGCAGGTCGAAACGTATGGCAAGGGCAGAAGAGGTTTTAGCCGAAGTTGGATTGGGAGACAGAGTTTCTCATAAACCTAATGAACTTTCAGGAGGACAAAGACAAAGAGTAGCCATTGCACGTGCCTTGGTTAATGATCCTGCTATAATATTGGCCGACGAGCCAACAGGGAATTTAGATACTAAAACATCCATTGAAATCATGTCCATTTTTGAGCGGATTCAAGCCAATGGGAATACCATCATTATCGTAACCCACGAACCTGATATAGCAGAACACGCACATCGAATTATCCGATTACGTGATGGTCTCGTTGAAACGGACGAATTGAATAAAAATATCATTCACGTGGATAACCCAGAACACAGATATAATATAAGCTAATTTATTACCTTCGTTTAGATTAAAACCGAACTGTGAAAATCTATACGAAAACTGGAGATAAGGGTAATACTTCATTATTTGGAGGGACAATCGTTCCTAAAGATCATTTAAGAATTGAATCATACGGTACAGTGGATGAATTAAATAGTTCATTGGCCTTGGTGATTGAGCATCTAAGTGAGGATATAGCCTTTAAGGATCAACTTTATAGAATTCAACATTTGCTTTTTAATATCGGCTCTAATTTGGCAATGGACCCAAATAATAAATTTGATTTGCCCTGCGTGGACGATCATGATATTGAATTCCTAGAACATCAAATGGATGAATGGAATGAGTCCTTGCCCGAGTTAAAGAGTTTCATATTACCTGGAGGGAATAAATCTAACGCCTTTGCTCATTTGGCAAGAACCATTTGTAGAAGAGCAGAACGTCGTGTTGTAGCCTTATCAAATGTCGAAGATTTAGACAATGTTATTATCCGTTATTTAAATAGACTTTCAGATTACCTTTTTGTTCTATGTCGATGGATTAGTCACATGGATAACGTGGATGAAGTTAAATGGACATCTTCCTAAATATTGTTGTAAATTTCTCTTTGAATCTAAGTTTAATCAATGAATCAATTTTCTCAAGGACTGAAGTACATTATTATCGCAGGTATCATTGCCTTGATTACTTTGTTGTTTCCCAAGACAACACAATTAAACTTCAACTTTGTTAAAGGACAAAAATGGTTAAACGACGATGTTACTGCCAATTTTGACTTTACGGTTAATCCAGATCAGGATATAATAGACTTAGAAAAAGGACGAATTGAGCGTGACCATAGAGCGCATTTTGATAAATCTAACATTAATTTGGCGCAAGCCTTAAACGATTTAAATAATTACTTACTAAATCAAAACGATAGTTTAGTCATTGATATGACTCAGTTGAGTGCAACCATGTCAGGGGCATATAATCGAGGTGTTGTACGTGATCAGGATTTTGAGAAATATGCCAATAAGACGATTAATTATAAGGTAGAGGGTAATACTGTGGATAAGGCTTTCGCCGAATTTGTAACCATAGATAATGTTAAAAAAGAGTTAGCCAGTAGTATTGGTATCAATAACAGCTTGTTAGACGGTTATGTCTTCAATGAAAATGTGGTTTATAACGAAGGGAAGACTAAGCAAGTTTTACAAGAGAAGTTGTCTAATCTCAATGTACAAGGGGTAGAAATTTCAAAAGGAGATGTATTGATATCATCTGGCCAAACAGTAAGCAAAGATCGTCTAGATATTTTGAATGCATATAAGAATGCTTATGCAGCGAATACAAAAGATAACAAATCGCCTTTTATAGTTTTTGTGGGCTACCTGTTGTTGACTTGTCTTATCATAGGAGCTCTTTTATTCTTTTTGATAAGTTATTATCCAAGCATCTATGACAACAATAGGAAATTGACATTTGTGCTAATTTGGCCATTGATTTTTGCAAGTTTAGTTGCCCTTGTAGAATCATCGTATGGTTTGAGTGCCTACTTAATACCATTTTGCATAGTACCTATAGTAATTAAAAATTTCTATAACGCAAGGCTAGCATTGTTTGTACACATTGTTGTGATATTGATTGCTAGCTTTCTTTCTAATCTTGGTTATGAGTTTACCTTCTTGCAAATATTAGTAGGTATAGTAGCAGTGTTATTTAGTTCGGAAACGAGATACTGGGATAAGTTTTTTATTGCACTAGGTATCATTCTCGGAACCTATCTCTTAGGGTATTTAGGATTGTCATTGATAAAGACTGGATCCTTTACAGGTCTAGACTGGTATGTTTTTCCATGGCTCATGCTTAATGTATTTTTGTGCTTATTAGCTTATCCATTTATTCCTTTAATAGAGAGAGTGTTTGGTTTTACTTCGGACATTACGCTGAAAGAATTGAGTGACATGAATCGTCCCTTGTTAAAGGAGATGTCTTTAAAGGCTCCAGGCACATTACAGCATTCATTGCAAGTATCCAATTTGGCGGAAGCCGCGACTGAAAAAATAGGTGGTAATTCATTATTGATCAAAGTAGCTGCATTATATCATGATATTGGTAAAATCCCTAATTCGCAATATTTTATTGAGAATCAGTCCGGGGGCCAAAATCCACACGATGAATTGAGTAATATTGAAAGTGCAAAAATTATCATAGGTCATATCTCTGAAGGAATGGCAATGGCGAAAAAAGCGAGACTGCCTAAAGTGATTACCGATTTTATTCAATCGCATCATGGGACAACACGTGTGGAGTATTTTTACAGAAATCACCTCAAAGAAAATCCGGAACACAACTTTGACGAATCTTTGTTTAGGTATCCAGGACCAAATCCAATAACAAAAGAAGAGACCATTCTGATGATGGCGGATTCAATAGAGGCTGCATCTAAGAGTTTGAAAAACCCAACCGGTCAGGACATTGACCAATTAGTAGATAAAATTGTGAACTTCAAACTAGAGCACCATCAATTAGATGACTCTATGTTGACCTTTGATGATTTAGAAAAATGTAAGTCGACCTTTAAATCATTACTTCGAAACATATATCATGTTCGAGTTGAATACCCAGAAGAGCCAAAATCCTAGTTAGGCTAACTCCTTTTTACTGTTCTGTAATGATTTGAAATATTCAAATCCGCCAAATAATAGAAGAGAAAAGAAAAGATTGCCAATGATCGTATTCCGAAAGAAAGGTACACCAGCGGTAAATGTCGCACCTAAAGTGACCATGTTTTTCTCTGGCGCAAACTGTAACCAAAATCCATAGTTGGTTAGAAAAAAGAATATTAAGGAAGAAATCAAAGTGATCCCCATAACATTGAGTACAGTCACTTTGTTCTTTAGAAGATAACCCAAACAAACTACAATTCCAAAGGCCAAATATCCCCAAATCATGTAAGGAGCAATAAATATGAAACCCGTTTGATCTGGATAAAAACCTCTCAATATGGTGTTGTTCAAAACGATATCACTTAAAAGCAACGCCGCAAATGGTACTAAGAACATCATATATTTTCTCCCAAAATATGCTCCTCCAAAAAGAGCCATAGAGGCAATAGGGGTTACATTGTCTGGATGCGGAAGCAATCTACTGATGGCGGCTACAACGATGATAACAGTAGCAGCGAGGGTCCATTTTTGATTCTTTTTCATATTAACTCCTTCGTTCATACATCAAAATTACATTATTTTTCTTTTTCAATCATCAAAATAAAAAGATGAGTATTGAATTAGCTACACCGAATGATATAAAGGAAATAGCTGCCTTGTATGTTTCTTGTACGGATGCTATGATTTCAAAAGGTATTTACCAATGGAATTACACATACCCTTTAGAATCAGATGTTCAATTGGATGTCGAAAATCATGACTTGTATAAATATCAATCCGAAGGAAATGTAATGGGCGTTGTGAGTATCAATCAAGAGCAGGACGAACAATACAAAGATGTGATTTGGCGCTTTAAAGAACCATGTATGGTCATTCATCGATTTGCAGTACATCCTAAGTTTCAAAATAAAGGAATTGGTACCTTATTAATGAAGTTCGCCATAGACTATGCGCGAGATAAAAAAATGTCTTCCATTCGCTTAGATGCGTTTAGTAGTAACCCATGGAGTAACTATTTATATGAGAAGCTAGGCTTTAATAAAGCCAATGGATTTTGCTATTTTCACGGCAGTAAAATTCCTTTTAATTGTTGGGAGTATTGCTTCAAGTAGGCATATGTTATTTCAAGAATCAATAAGACAGATAGACCAGGCATGGAAGTATCCGATAGGGATTGTGATTTTCTTATTGGGCTATTTTTTAGGACAGATACCATTGATTTTAGTATTGCAAAATCAAATCGAAGGAGATCCAACTCTAGGGACTGAAGACTTGGAGCAATTTACATCTAATCCTGATTTCGATATTTTTGGAATCAATCCGAATTTTGGTTTTTTCCTAATGGTCCTAATGTTTCTTTTTGCACTCATTGCATTACTGATTTTCGTTCATAAAGGTCATCAACAAAAAATTATATCATTGATAAATCCAAAGGGGATAGTCCAATGGAAAAAGATTTTTTTTGGTTTTATAGTCTGGATCATCCTGGGTTCTTTGTTGGAAGCGTTCAGTTATTTTCAAAATCCAGAAGCTTATAC
>JAHDBI010000032.1:30141-33643 GCA_020630475.1 Saprospiraceae bacterium | reverse complement strand
AGGCTTGAAAGGAGAGAAATACAGTTTTTATAAGGCCAATGTAGAAAAGTGGATGAAGGTGAATTTAAAGTTAGATGCACTCCCAAGTGAACATTTGGTCGACCGTTATTTCAAAGGGATATTATCAACGGGCATAAAAAATGATGGTATGGGATTAGATTGCTTTATCTCCGACAAGGCCCAGCTCGAAGCAATAAAACAAACTAAGACATTAGGTAATTACGTCGTATTATCTCTAGGAGCAACCTATTTTACTAAACGAATCCCATTAGATAAATGGTCCTCTTGGATTCAGGATAATAATGAAATACCTTTTGTTTTAGTAGGAGGTAATGATGTAAAAGAAATATCGGACGCTTTAGAAAATAAGTTTGCTCATCGCGTATTGAACTTATGTGGTAAGATAAGTTTGCAATGCACAGCTGCTATTATTAAAAATGCTTCATCATTAATTACAGGTGATACAGGGACAATGCATATGGGCGCTGCATTTAGGATTCCAATGATTAATATTTGGGGAAGCACCATTAGGGATTTTGGCATGTTTCCTTACTACGGAATGAAAGAAAAGATGAATATAGACCTTGAGGTAAGTGGCTTGAGTTGTAGACCCTGTTCTAAATTGGGTTATGGTTCTTGCCCCAAAAAACATTTCAAATGTATGTTGGATATTGATGATGCTCGACTAAAAGATGAACTTTCTCGACAAATCCAGCCTAAAAATTAAACTTTTCTACTTTCTAAAATTGTTATATTGTTGCTTTGTATTGTGCAAAGCATAAACTAAAATTTATAACATGTCATTTAAACAGGGAAATAGAGGGAATAGTAATCCGACCTATGTGAATCAAAGTAAAATAGCTCGGTTTGCCTTAATTGCCTTTGCCATTTTATTTTTATTGTTAATTCTTTCTAGAACTACTTTTTTAACAATCGATCCAGGTAAGAAAGGCGTGCTGTTCAAAAGATTTAGTGGTGGTTTAGACAAAGAAAAGGTGTATAACCAAGGTTTTCATGTCATTGCTCCATGGAATAAGATGTACATCTATGATGTTCGGACAAACGAAGGTTTGGAAAAAATGCAAGTACTTTCAAAAAATGGTTTAACCATCGAAGTAGAATTGTCTTATAGATATATGCCTATTGCAAACAAAATCGGCCATTTGCATGACGAAATTGGTGTTGATTTCCTAAGAAGAATTGTAGTGCCTGAAATTAGATCAGCAACAAGAGAGGTGATAGGAAAGTATTTGCCAGAGGAATTATACTCTACTAAAAGAGAAGCCATTCAAGATGAGATATTTAATAGAACCTCCGAGACAGTTGGCTCTAAGTATATTGAGATCGATGCCATTTTGATTAGAGAAGTAACGCTTCCTCAAAAGTTGAGGGCGGCGATAGAGCAAAAACTCGAGGAAGAGCAAATGGCCTTTCAGTATGAATTTAAGTTGGATAGAGAGCGAAAGGAAGCTGAACGTAAAATCATTGAGGCACAGGCTAAGGCGGATGCAAACAAAATATTAAATGCTTCATTAACGGATAAAATTCTTCAAGATAAAGGGATTGAAGCAACACTAGAATTGGCAGGTTCGCCAAATTCTAAAGTAGTTATTGTGGGAGGTGGAGATAAAGGATTACCTTTGATCCTCGGCGACCAATAGCCAAAGAATTATTTATAGGGTGTCTAAGGTCGGACTCGAAGGAGTTCGGCCTTTTACTTTTTAAGACTTTTCTGGAAAGAGTAATTTATAGCCCTTTTTCTTATTCATGAATTTCCTCATGGCAATTTTATCATGTGGTATTTGTAAGAAAATACTGATGATGTCATTTCTAATTCCTGGGCTCGAATAGAAGTATCGGTGCTTAGAAAATCTACTGACCATATCTTCGTCATCATTCACCAATGAGACGTTTATGATTTGAATATTGTTCGGAATTTCATCCATATGATCTAATCCGTCCAACCCCATTCTCGTATGATCTTTCGCGAGTTTAGAAAGCATTAACGTACGATCATTGTTGTGCATCAGTATATGAACATTGTCCACAATGTTTTTAATCTCATGCATGGAGCCCTCTTTATCATAGACGTTCCCGTTTTGATCCGATGCAGCATGAATTAAAGTTTGAATAGGCGGGTTTTGATATGTTGTTTTATTCAATTCTTCAAACATGGATTCAAACACCGTATTACCCATAGAATGACAGAGAAATTGTAAGTGATGTTTGTTTTCTATGTCCTCATTAATTTCGGCTAACTGTTCAATTAACTTCTCTGTGACTTGAGCGAAAAATTTACCTTTCGACCGAGCAATTTTAACATTAGTCTCGTAGATACTTTTGGAATCCCAAATGAAAGAAATCGCAACACCACAATTGCTTTTTTCATGTTCATACATATTTTCATACATGGATCGAGTGTTCATGATAAAGTAGTCCTCTAGATGCCCCCACATACCATGTATGTATACCCAAATGTCGTTTTTGTCAATAGTATTTTTGGAAAGTGTAGATTGAATATTTGTAAAAAACGCTTCTTTGGCTTTTGCGGAATGTTGATCAAAAGGGATTCTCTCAGGGTCATTTTTTTCTCCGTATAGAATTTGACCAAATTCATATTCGTACGATTCTAATTCGCTACCTGTAATCTTGACGTAGAAATGTTTGAAGGTGGAATCTTCTTGAGCGCCTAGGTATACATTCGCCGAAAGGCAAAAAAGTAAAATAAAAAATAAATGCTTATTCATGAATGCAATAATGATTTCACAATATTAACGGATAAGAGATTAAACTGTTACGCAGATAACTCATTAATTGATCGCCTTAGTAGAGGAATGACTACTGCTTGTCGATTATTGATTTATTCAGATGATTTAATCCTTAGTTTTATTACAATTCTACACATCTTATTCTTGATCAAATAATCGTCTTGTTATGCAATTCTTGAAATCGTTTTTCCTTTTCTGTGCTGGAATTCATCCATTAATTTTAAAACGAGCCCCAGTAGATTCTGGAAAGTACGTGGGTATAGGTGCAACTGTTTTTTTTACTGGTGTTTTCGCGGCATTAGCTGGAACGTATGCTTGTTATACGGTTTTTGGTCATATTGCTCCGGCTATTTTATTCGGGTTAGTGTGGGGTTTGATGATTTTTAATTTAGATCGTTACTTAGTGTCTAGCCTTAAACGAAAAGGATCAAGTCGTCAAGAGTTTTTTATGGCGACGCCTAGAATTGTTTTGGCCATATTGATTGCAATAGTCATTTCTAAACCATTGGAATTAAAAATATTCGATTCTGAAATACAATCGGAAATTGTATTAATGCAAGAGGAAGCCAAGCTTGAGCAAGAGAAAGCAGTCGCCGAGCGCTATGCAGATGAAATCAACACATTGACATTAGAATTAGAAAGCCTTGAAGCAGATCAAAAGGAGAAATTTGCCATCCAACAAACTCTAGAGCAAGAGGCTTTAAAAGAAGCAGATGGGACAGGTGGATCAATGC
>JAHDBI010000032.1:0-30041 GCA_020630475.1 Saprospiraceae bacterium | reverse complement strand
TTGATACTCTTGCTTGTCCCATTGTATCTAGTGAAATACATGGAAGATTCCGTAGCTAAACTGATGCGATCATTGATATGATATTGAATCACTATCACAGGCCCCAATCCATAATGGAATGTACTGTTTTCATTAATGGTTGATTGACTTTGTCCAGTGATTTGATACTCGTTTTTATTACCGGTTGAATTGAATACGAAATCCACTCCCATATGACCCGTAAAACCTTTGAAAGAAAGTATCTTTTTATCTAAGCCTATTCTTAAATCGGTGAGACTTCGACTGTATTTGTTTTCACTTTCACTTTCCGAGGACTCAGATTTATCCGAGTTATAGCTACCCCCATAACCGACTCGTAGTCCCCATTCATTTCGGTCGTATCGGTAACTAAAAGAATAAGGGCTGGGAGTAGTAACAAAGAATCCAAAATCGGAAAGCCCTATAATGGATTTTATATTTGCTCCGACACTATGGCGATATGTCTTTACATCTGTCTCTTCTTGTGCGATTAAAGAACCCGTAATAAAGATCGTGCAAATGATAAAAAGTAATTTTTTCATGCTTTAAATTTTAGTAATAAAAAAAGCAGAGCGCTGATCACTCTGCTTAATTCTTAAGACGATAAAGTCTGATATAATGGTTGGGTAATGTGTTTTAAATACCCACTAAAGTTTTGTATGCGTCTAAGTCTTTTTTCACCCCTTTGATCATATCCATTTTAGAATTGTAATCGTTAGTGCTCAATTCTTTTTTAGCAAGAAGCTTATCCAAGCCATCAGTAGCTCTTTCTATTCTTAATTGAGTTTTCTTCATGAATCTCTCACAATTCATCTTTCTTCCTGATCCCAATTTAACTTCTCTTGGTTCTTGATTTTGAGTAGGCGTTAATTCTCTTTCCATTTCAGCTCTCTTCATTCTTTTCATAACCATTTCCTGGTCACTTACATTCACCATGGGAGTCAATTTTCCTTGGTTCACTTTTATTTCTTCTTTTTCCAATTCCATCACTTCAGAAATACCTTCTATGTTTTCAACTTGATTCAATTGCTTTTGAATGGACCTTTCTAAATTTTGAATCTTGTTGAGATCAACTGTTTGAGCATACGCCGTTAAACCCACAAAGGAGAAAATCATAACCAAAGTCATTAATCGCATAAGATGTTTCATATTTAAAATTTTTCTCGTAACTCGTTTAAAACGATATACTTAGATACGTAAAATGAAAATTCGCATAAATGATGAGCACCTAAAAATAAAAGAGATTTTCTTGTTTCGCAATTAATTGACAAAAAGTATCACAGAATAAATTCTAGGCATTAACGTGAAAATTCCATCGTATTATTCTTTATGATCATGTATTGATCTGCTTCAAGTAGCTCGATTCCGTATTCGTAACAATAGAATCTCAAAGTTTCAGGATCACTGTCGATGTAAGTGACAAAATTGATTTGAAAGCCTAACACGATCAAGGCTTCCATGGAAATAAAATCATTGCCATCTTTTTTGAGCCGCTTCAAAATTCTACGGTTAGATCTCAGAATTTTGTTGGTTTGCCGCATCATTTTGAGTTCGTCGTGACAGGACTTATTGTAATAATTCACACGGCAATAATCCGAACAAAACTGTTTGTCAGAACGACCTTTGATCGTTTCGTTACACTCTTTACATTGAGAAGCCATTTCAAAGTTTTTAATTAAACGATTGATATGACTTTATACCTCTTTTCTTTAATGTGTAACTGCTCGTATTCTTATTTATTGTATTTAACCTGACCATTTACAATGGTATACAGCACTTGAGCATCTAAGATTTCTTCTTCGCTACACCTTAATAGGTCTTTATCAAGGATCGTAAAGTCCGCATATTTCCCTATTTCTATACTCCCTTTTTTGTCCTCTTCAAAAGCTCCATAAGCATTAATGATCGTATAGGATCGTAATGCTTCTTCTCTGGTCATTGATTGTTCAGGATAAAAAGCCTCATCATAGCCCACACGCTTCCGAGTGACAGAGGCGTATATGCTCGCTAGGGGATCTACATCTTCTACAGGAGCGTCGGTTCCATTGGTTACGACGGCACCTGCATCGATGAGTGATCTCCAAGCGTATGCTCCTTCTCTAGCTCTTTTATCCCCAAGTCGTTTAACTACAAAAGGACTATCGCTGGTGCAATGAACAGCTTGCATACTTGCGATGACACCCATAGTCGCAAAACGAGCAATGTCTGGGACTGATAAGTGTTGGGCATGTTCAATTCTCCATCTCCAATCTTTTTCTTTCGTATGGCCTATTTTTTCAAATAGATTCAAAATTTCTTGGTTGCCTCTATCACCAATGGCATGGACGCATAATTGCATGTTATTTTCCTCTGCCATTTCTGCAAAACGTTCTACCTCTTCTAATTCAGTGGTATTTTGGCCGTAAAAATCCTCTTTGTCATCATATGCTTCAAGTAACCACGCACCGTACGAACCAAGTGCACCATCTATTTCTGTTTTAATGGCATTGCAAGTAAACCAACCATTGGCTACATCAATCATCCTTAGATTAGATATCACAGGCTCTACATTTTTCAATGAATCTCTGACCATCGCCCATAATCTCAAATCAAATTTTCCGGCTTTCGCCAATGCTTGATATCTTTCTAATTCATGAAGTTTAGACCCAGCATCTTGAAATGAAGTAATCCCTTTTTGCAAACATTCTACTTGTGCTTTTTCGATAGCATCGTGCCAGTATTGATTTTTTTCCTCTTCACTTAAACTCATTTCATAGACTTGAAGTGCTTTTCGAATGACACTCATCGCTCTTTCTTCAAATACACCTACAGCGTGTCCATCTATGTCACGTACAATTTCTCCGCCGGGTTCGGAAATGGTTTCTTTTGTCACGCCTGCAAGCTCCATAGCCTTTTCATTTGCAAAAAGAGAATGTCCACTCGCATGATATAAAAGCACTGGGTTGTCCGGACTAATGGCACTTAATTCATAATGATATGGATAGCCATGAACATGTTCTTCCGCTAAGTTGTCCCACTTTTCTTGATGCCAACCTCTGCCTTCTATCCATTCTCCTGGTTCACTTTCTTTGACTTTTTCTTCTACCATTTGAATGATCTCCTCCCAATTTTTCGTTTTTAATAAATTGAGTTTAATCAGGCTCTTGCCCAATCCAGAAAAGTGTCCATGTCCTTCGATTAATCCTGGCATCACAAATGCACCTTGGACATCAACGATTTTTGTGCTTTCTTTGGCTTTCGCCGAAAGGCTCTGATCTCCCAATTCCGATATCCTTCCATCTTTGACGACAATAGTATTTATTTCCGCTTGAGTATCAGTGGCTGTCCAAACTTTTGCATTGGTGATGATCAACTCAGGTGCCATGTTTTGATCACATGAAATACTTAAAATTATAAGAAGAATAAATAAGCTGAAGATTCTTGGAGTTGTGTTAAACATGTTCATACCTCGTTTTGTTTAAAACATAATTCATTGATGCGAATAGCTATCGAAGATACTATTCTCGTCAAACTAAAAATTATCTTTGCAGGAGATTCACGGCCCTATGGAGTTACTTATTGAATTAAAAGAAGCATACGTTGCTTACGAAAACGCCCAATCTTTTAATGCAGAATTTAATGCATTATACGAGCCAGCAAAGTACATGTTGAGTTTAGGGGGTAAAAAGATGCGTCCCGTAATGTTACTGTTGGCTAATAAAATGGCTGGTGGTCATCTTGAAGATGCATTACCTGCTGCTTTTGCCATTGAGATATTTCACAATTTCACTTTGGTCCATGATGATATCATGGACGATGCTGATAAAAGAAGAGGCAATCCATCTGTGCATGTTAAATACAATCCAAATCAAGCTATACTTAGTGGAGATGTTATGGCCATCAAAGCCTACCAATATGTGATTGATCATTACGAACCAAGTTTGGGATTTAAGCTATTAGGCATTTTTAATAAAATGGCAACAGAGGTTTGTGAAGGACAGCAACTAGATATGGATTTTGAAACGATGGATGATGTAGAGATTCCTGAGTATTTTAAGATGATAGAATTAAAGACGAGTGTCCTCATTGCTGCAGCCATGCAAATGGGAGCTTTGATAGGAGGGTGTTCGGATGATAAGGCCATGCACTTTTACGAGTATTGTAAAAATGCTGGGATCGCCTTTCAAGTACAAGATGACATCTTAGATACGTTTGGAGATGAGCAGAAAACAGGTAAGAAGGTTGGAGGTGATATTGCAAATAACAAAAAGACTTATTTGTACTTGAAAAGTTTAGAATTGGGTTCAACCCAACAAAAACTTGATCTAAAGCGATTATTTACCCAAAATGGTATTTCTGAAGAAGAAAAAATTCGAATGGTGACCGATATCTATAAAGACACCCATGTGATCGGCTTCGCTAAAGAAGTGATGGCAGCATATATGCAATTATCAGATTCTCATGCAAAGAGTCTGCAGTTAGGGGAGGAGAAGGAGAAAGTATTAATGGACTTTAGTAATATGTTGGTCCAAAGAGACAGCTAAAAAATAATCTTTCCGTTCCACCATTCTCTTTCGATGGTAGCAAGGTTTCGTTCATAAAAGTGTACTGCTCTAGTATTCCAATCCAGCACTTGCCATTTCACCAGTTTACACTCACGATTTTTAGCTTCTTTTATGAACGCATCAAATAAACCTTGACCGATGCCCTTTGATCGAAAATTGTCCGCGACATAAAAGTCTTCTAAATAGAACATTTTACCCTTCCAAGTAGAAAAAGTATCATAGCAAAGTGTGAAGCCAACTATATTATTTTCAACTAGGGCTAAGTTTACCCAGATTTTATCATTGGCGAAAGCCAAATTATAGTCATTTATTGTTGCGGTAACAGCATCTGATTCTTGTTCAAAATCAGCTAAACCCTGCACTAAATCAAGGACTTGAGGTAAATCTTGGACTTGTGCCAGCCTAAGTACAAAATGGTGATCATTCATGAGTTAGAAATATTTTCAAAAGGACTTTGCAAAAGTTGAAAATAGTCGTACCTTTGCAGTCCTAATTTGGGGACCCTATAGGTCTTCGACAATTTGAGATAAATTATTAACAATAAAAAGCGATTATGCCTACAATTAATCAGCTTGTAAGAAAGGGCCGAAAAAAGATCATACAAAAGAGTAAATCAAGAGCATTAGATTCTTGTCCTCAAAAGCGTGGAGTATGTACCAGAGTATATACTACAACACCAAAGAAGCCAAACTCAGCACTTAGAAAAGTGGCTAAAGTACGTTTGACTAATGGATTAGAGGTGATCTCTTATATTCCTGGTGAAGGTCATAACCTTCAGGAGCACTCCATCGTCCTTATTCGTGGTGGAAGGGTAAAAGATTTACCTGGGGTTAGATATACTGTAGTTAGAGGAGCATTGGATACAGCTGGTGTTACGGATAGATTGCAATCAAGATCAAAATACGGTACGAAAGCACCGAAGAAATAATCTTTTCAAAGAATTTAAGTTATGCGGAAAAGAAAACCGAAAAAGAGAATAATTCAACCAGATCCAAGATTTAGCGATACACTGGTTACACAATTTGTTAACAATTTGATGTTGCAAGGAAAGAAAAGCACTGCGTTTACCGTGTTTTATGATGCAATGGATGTTGTAAAAGAAAAGACAAGTGAAGATCCTCATGAGACATGGAAAAAGGCCTTAAATAATGTAATGCCAGCTGTAGAGGTGAGATCAAAGAGGATTGGTGGTGCGACTTTTCAGATTCCCAGAGAGATTAGAGCAGAAAGAAGAGTTTCTATTGGAATGAAGTGGATGATTAAGTATGCAAGACTAAGAAGCGGTAGAGGAATGGCTGACAAATTGAGTGCTGAGATTATAGCTGCATCAAAAGGAGAAGGTGCTGCGGTAAAGAAAAGAGAGGATACGCACAAAATGGCAGAGGCGAACAGAGCATTTGCGCATTTTAGAACTTAAATAATTATTACCTAGAATATACAAATAACACGAATAGTATAATGGCTAATTTAAAATTCACTAGAAACATTGGTATTGCTGCACACATTGATGCGGGTAAAACAACGACTACAGAGCGTGTTTTATATTATACTGGTATCAGTCACAAAATTGGGGAAGTACATGATGGTGCTGCTACCATGGATTGGATGGAGCAAGAGCAAGAAAGAGGTATTACTATTACTTCTGCTGCGACTAAGACTGAATGGCAATGGAAAGATCAGCCTTATGCAATTAATATTATTGATACTCCTGGTCACGTTGATTTTACCGTTGAGGTAGAGCGTTCTTTACGTGTATTAGACGGTACAGTAGCTTTATTCTGTGCAGTTTCAGGTGTGGAGCCACAGTCAGAAACAGTTTGGAGACAAGCTGATAGATATAAAGTGCCAAGAATTGGTTTCGTAAACAAAATGGACCGTTCTGGAGCAGATTTCTTTTATGTTGTGAATGATGTAAAAGAAAAATTTGGAGCTAATGCTGTTCCTTTACAAGTACCAATAGGTGCTGAAGAGAACTTCAAAGGTGTAGTTGATTTGATAACAAACGAGGCGATTGTTTGGAATGAAGAGGATAAGGGAATGACTTATGAGGTGATTGATATTCCTGAGGATTTAGTGGATACAGTTTCTGAATACAGAGAAAAATTACTTGAGTCAGTTGCAGAATATGACGAAAGTATCATGGAAAAATATTTTGAAGATCCTAACTCGATCACAGCTGATGAAATCAGAAATGCGATTAGAGCTGCGGTTTGTGATATGAGTATTACACCTATGATGTGTGGATCTGCCTTTAAAAATAAAGGAGTTCAGGCTTTATTGGATGCCGTTTGTGCATTCTTGCCTTCACCATTGGATGTTGAAGCGGTAGAGGGAATCAATCCGAAAACAGATGAACCTGAAGTAAGAAAACCATCTATGGATGAACCATTTGCAGCCTTAGCATTTAAGATTGCAACGGATCCTTTCGTAGGAAGATTGGCTTTCTTTAGAGTGTACTCTGGCAAGTTGGATGCCGGTTCTTACGTTTTAAATACAAGATCAGGTAAAAAAGAGCGTATATCTAGAATATTCCAAATGCACTCTAATAAGCAAAACCCTATTGAAAAGGTAGAGGCTGGAGATATTGCTGCGGGTGTTGGTTTTAAAGATTTAAGGACTGGAGATACCATTTGTGCTGAAGATGCACCTATTGTATTAGAAAGTATGTCTTTCCCTGATCCGGTAATTGGTGTGGCTGTAGAGCCTAAGGGCCAGAAGGATATGGATAAAATGGGTATGGCTTTAGCTAAACTAGCTGAAGAAGATCCTACATTCAAAGTGAAATATGATGAGGATACCAACCAAACTATTATTAGTGGTATGGGTGAGTTGCACTTAGAAATTATTGTAGATAGATTAAGAAGAGAATTTAAGGTGGAATGTAACCAAGGTGCACCTCAAGTAAATTATAAAGAAGCTTTGACTGCTACAGTGGACCATACAGAGCGTTTGAAAAAACAATCTGGTGGATCTGGACTTTTTGCCCAAATGTCATTTGAATTAGGGCCTGCTGATGAGGAATTCTTAGAAAGTGAGGATTTCAAAACAGGAAAAGTAAGGTTGCAGTTTGACAATAATATTTTTGGAGGAAGTATTCCTAAAGAATATTTCCCAGCTATCCTTAAAGGCTTTAATCAGATGATGGACAATGGAGTCTTGGCTGGTTATACCATTGATAGTATGAAAGTGAGATTATACGATGGGCAAACGCACAACGTGGATTCTAAGCCTATTGCATTCGAATTGTGTGCTAAAGAAGGATTTAAAGAAGCGGCAAAACAATGTAAACCAGTATTACTAGAACCAATGATGAAATTGGAGGTAGTTACTCCGGACGAATTTGTGGGGTCAGTAATCGGTGATTTAAATAGAAGAAGAGGTTTACCTAAAGGTCAAGATCAAAGAGCTGGTGGTGCAGTAGCTATACAAGCTGAAGTTCCATTATCTGAAATGTTTGGTTATGTAACGGCATTAAGAACGATTACATCAGGTAGAGCGAGTAGTACTATGGAGTTTTCGCATTACGCGGCAGCGCCAAAAGGTATTGCAAAAGAAATTATAGAAAAAGCAAGAGGAGAAGTTAACGTCTAATTGCATTAATTAATATGATATTTAATAAAAGTTGCTATCTTTGCGGCCACTTTTATAGGAAATAAATTTATCTAAAAGGGTTATGAATCAAAAAATCAGGATTAAACTTCGTTCGTATGACCACAATTTGGTGGATAAGTCAACGGAGAAGATCGTGAAAACTGTGAGAAACAGTGGTGCCGTAATTTCCGGACCGATTCCGCTGCCAACTGAGAAAGAAGTATTTACCGTATTGCGATCACCGCACGTAAATAAGAAATCTCGTGAGCAGTTTCAGTTACGCACACACAAGAGGTTAATCGAAATTTACACGCCTACACAGAAAACGGTAGATGCTTTATCTAAGTTAGAGTTGCCTTCCGGTGTAGACATTCAAGTCAAATTAACCTAATTATTCCTGCACTAGCAGGGTTTTAATTATTCTCTCAATTTTTATGGGCACAATGAATTTTGTGACCCTTGTTAGAATCCTAAACATTAAAAAATGAACGGATTAATAGGTAAGAAAGTAGGTATGACAAGCGTATATAATGACGCAGGTCAATATATTGCTTGTACAGTTGTAGAGGCATTACCTAATGTTGTAACGCAAGTGAAGAACGAAGATACTGACGGTTATTACGCGTTGCAGTTAGGTTATGACGAGACAAAAGAAAAAAATGTGTCCAATCAGATGATCGGGCATTTTAAGAAAGCAAAATCAGCACCACTTCGAAAGTTAAGTGAGTTCAGAGATTTTGAAATAGAAAAAGGCCTTGGTGATTCTGTTGCCATTGAGGAGGTTTTCCAAGAGGGAGATGTCGTTAATGCAGTAGGGACTACAAAAGGTAAAGGTTTTCAAGGTGTTGTAAAGCGTCACAACTTTAGAGGGGTGAATGATGCCACTCACGGTCAGCACAACAGATTAAGAGCTCCGGGTTCTATCGGTGCTGCTTCTTATCCTGCGAAAGTGATCAAAGGAATGAGAATGGCTGGAAGAACTGGTGGAAATAGAGTGAAGATGAGAAATCTTAGAGTTGTTAAGATTCTTGCTGAGAAAAACCTAATGTTAATTAAGGGAGCAATCCCTGGCCATAAAGGCTCTTACGTAATCATTGAAAAATAAGCGTGATGAAACTAGATGTATTAAATACAAGTGGTAAGTCTACAGGACGTTCAGTGGATCTTCCTGACAATATCTTTGGCGTTGAATCAAATGATCACGTATTGTACCTTGCTGTGAAGCAATATTTAGCGAATCAGAGACAAGGAACGCATAAGGCTAAAGAGAAAGGGGAGATAACTTCTTCTACTAGAAAGATTAAAAAGCAAAAAGGAACGGGTACTGCAAGAGCAGGATCATTAAAGAGTCCATTGTTTAGAGGTGGAGGTAGAGTTTTTGGACCTAGACCAGATAGAAACTATAGTATTAAGTTGAATAAAAAGGTAAAGTCCTTAGCAAGAGCTACTGCTTTGTCTGGCAAGGCAACTGAAGGTAGTATCAAAGTAATTGAAGACTTTACTTTTGATGCGCCAAAAACAAAGGAGTTTGCAAACGTGGTAAATAATCTTGAGGCTAGTGGTTCAAAGGCATTGTTCATTCTAGGAGACATGGATAAGAATGTAATGATGTCTGGAAGAAATTTGCCTAAAGCGAATATTGTACAAGCTAAGGATGTGAGTACATATGAAATATTAAATGCACAAACAGTCATTTTCTGTGAAAGTGCGATTGATAAATTGAAAGAATCATTTGCATAAAGCGTAAGTTATGGCAAAGCATATTTTAATAAAGCCGATTATTTCTGAGAAAAGCGAGTTGCTTTCAGAGAAATTAAATCAATACTCATTCGTAGTGGATTCGAGTGCGAATAAATTAGAGATTAAAAAAGCTGTTGAAGCAATGTATAGTGTAAGCGTAAATGCTGTGAACACGATTATTATGCCTTCAAAAGCTAAAAATAGAAATACTAGATCAGGTCTTCTTAAAGGTCGTAAAAGTGCCTACAAAAAGGCAATGGTAACATTGTCTGATGGAGAAACGATAGACTTTTTTGGAGAATTATAAGATACTATTATAACAGTAGAAGATCATGCCAGTAAGAAAATTTAAACCAACATCACCAGGATCTCGACATAGAGTCGCTCTTGTGTTTGATGCAATCACAACCAACAAACCTGAAAAGAGTTTATTGGCGAAGATTAGTAAATCAGGTGGTCGTAACCACGATGGTAAAATGACTGTTCGAAATATCGGAGGTGGTCATAAGAGAAGATACCGTATCATTGATTTCAAAAGAAACAAAGAAGGTATTACAGGGACTGTGAAGTCTATTGAATATGATCCAAATAGAACTGCTTTTATCGCTTTAGTGGTATATGCTGATGGAGAGAAAAGATACATCATTGCACCAAACGGTTTAAAAGTAGGTGACAAAGTAAATTCAGGAAAAGGTGCTGAACCTGTAACTGGTAATTCATTGTATTTAAATGAAATCCCAACAGGTACAACCATTCACTGTATTGAAATGACTCCTGGAAAAGGAGCAGCTTTAGCGAGAAGTGCAGGGACAAATGGTATTCTAGTAGGTACTGAAGGGAAATATGCTATTGTAAGATTGCCTTCTGGAGAAGTAAGAAGAATTTTATCTACATGTAAAGCAACTATCGGAACTACGTCAAATCCAGATCACCAATTGGAAGTGATAGGTAAGGCAGGTAGAAATCGATGGAAAGGAAATAGACCTAGAGTAAGAGGTGTAGCAATGAATCCAGTTGATCACCCAATGGGAGGTGGTGAAGGTAGAGCATCAGGAGGTCATCCAAGATCGAGAACAGGTGTAATGGCCAAAGGTCAGAAGACTAGAAATAATAAGAAATACTCAACGCAATTGATTATTTCTAAGAGAAAGAAAAAAACAAGAAAGTAACAAATTAAGACATGGCTAGATCATTAAAAAAAGGACCTTACGTTTATCACAAGCTGCTTAAGAAGATAGAAAAAGCAGATGAATCGGGTAAAAAGACGGTAATTAAAACTTGGTCAAGATCTTCTATGATCTTTCCAGGGATGGTAGGGAAGACGATTGCAGTGCATAATGGTAAAAGTTTTATTCCAGTGTTCGTAACAGAGAATATGGTTGGACATAAATTGGGAGAATTTTCACCTACAAGAACATTTAAAGGTCACGGTGGAAACCGTAAATAATTAGTAAGAAATTAAAATTCTGATAAAATGGAAGCTGTTGCTAAACTTAGAAATTGTGGAATGTCAGCGCGTAAAATGCGTTATGTCATCGGCAATATTAGAGGAAAGAGAGTGGAAGAGGCGTTGAATATTTTGCGTTTCACTAAAAATGAAGCAGCTGTATGGGCAGAAAAGACTTTGCTTTCAGCGATTTCTAACTGGGAAAACAAAAACGATTTGGCATATAGTGCTGATGATCACGACTTGTATGTGAAACGGTGTTTTTCTAACGAAGGAACAATGTTGAAACGTTTTAGACCTGCTCCGCATGGAAGAGCACACAGAATTAGAAAGCATTCAAGTCATTTGACTGTGATTGTTGAAAATAAGGTTCCGATTGATGCGGATACTCAAACAGAATCAGAAACAGAAGAATAAGCATATAAATTAATTGATACATGGGTCAAAAGACAAATCCAATAGGTAATAGATTAGGTATCATCAAGGGATGGGACTCTAGTTGGTTTGGTGGCAAAGATTACGCTACTAAAGTAGTAGGAGATGAGAAAATAAGAAGATACTTAAAGGCGCGTATTCAAAAAGGTGGAATTGCAAAGATTATTATCGAGCGAACACTGAAAAGAATTACTGTAACCATTCATACATCTCGTCCTGGTATTATTATAGGAAAAGGTGGATCTGAAGTTGATCGTGTACGAGAGGAGCTGAAAAAAGTGAGTGGAACTGATGTTCAAATTAATATTATTGAAATCAGAAAGCCAGAATTGGATGCGAACATTGTTGCCGAGTCTATTGCAAAGCAATTGGAAGCTAGAATCAATTTTAGAAGAGCAATCAAAATGTCTATTCAATCAACAATGAGAGCTGGAGCTGAAGGAATCAAGGTGAGAGTTGGAGGTAGATTGAATGGTGCTGAGATGGCAAGATCAGAGGAATTTAAAGATGGTAGAACACCATTGCATACATTCAGAGCTGATATCGATTATGCTCTATGTGAGGCATTGACAGTATATGGAAAGATAGGTGTGAAAGTATGGATATGCAAAGGAGAAGTATTAGGAAAAAGAGACTTGTCACCAAATGTTGGGGTAGATAAGAAGCGTGCTGGAAGAGGCGGAAGAGGTGATAACAGAGGGAGTAGAGGAAACAGAAACAACAGAAGGAATTAATTGAAAATATGTACCTTTGCCGAACTTTTTAGGAGAGGTAGAGTAAATTAAAAGATATGTTACAACCGAAAAGAACGAAGTATCGAAAAATGCAAAAGGGAAGAGTCAAAGGACTTGCCCACAGAGGTAGTACTATTGCATTCGGTTCTTTTGGCTTGAAAACGATGGAGTCAGGTCGATTGACAAACAGACAAATTGAAGCTGCGCGTATCGCGATGACAAGATATATGAAGAGGGAAGGTAAAGTCTGGATTCGAATTTTTCCTGATAAGCCAATTACTGCTAAACCGTTAGAGGTAAGGATGGGTAAGGGTAAAGGAGCTTTAGACCACTATGTTGCAGTTGTAAAGCCAGGTAGAATTCTTTTTGAAATGGATGGTATTCCTTTTGAAACAGCGAAAGAGGCCTTACGTCTTGCTGCTCAAAAATTACCTGTACCAACTAAGACTGTCGTTAGACGAGATTATACTGAATAATTATTAAGTGACTATAGATTATGGCAACTGAAAAATTTTTAAAGCTACAAGAGTTCTCTGCAGAAGATCTCGCTAATGAATTAAGTGAAACGCAGAGTCAATACAATAAACTCAAGTTTGATCACGCGATCAAAGGAATTGAGAATCCGTTGACTTTAAGAGAGATGAGAAGAGATATCGCAAGGCTTAAAACGGAAATTAGAAATAGAGAAATCGCTTCTATGGATCCAGCGCAGTTGGCTAAGAGAAGTAAATTGAGATTTAGAAGAAAGAACAATTAGATAAAATATTTGTCATGACTGATAACAAGGTAGTACTAAGGAAACAGCGTATTGGGGTTGTAGTAAGCAACAAAATGGAGAAGTCCATTACTGTTTCTGTCGAAAGACGTCTTCAGCACCCTATTTATGGGAAATTCGTTAAGAAAACGAAAAAGTTTATGGCTCATGATGAAAAGAATGAGTGTAATCCTGGTGACACAGTACGAATTATTGAAGCTCGACCATTGAGTGCGAAGAAGAGATGGAGATTGGTCGAAATTATTGAAAAAGCTAAGTAGGCATTTTAAACATAGTATAAAATGATACAACAAGAAAGTAGACTAAGAGTAGCGGATAACAGTGGAGCAAAAGAAGTTTTGTGTATTAGAGTCCTAGGTGGTTCTAAAAGACGATATGCTCATGTGGGTGATGAAATCGTGGTTACTGTTAAAGAAGCATCTCCGGGTGGTCTTAAAAAAGGTACTGTTTCAAGAGCAGTTATTGTTCGAACGAAAAAAGAAATTCGTCGTAAAGATGGTTCATATATCCGTTTTGATGATAATGCAGTAGTACTGCTAAATGCTGGTGGTGAGCCAAGAGGTACTCGTATATTCGGGCCTGTTGCCAGAGAGTTGAGAGATCGCGATTATATGCGAATTGTTTCACTTGCTCCAGAAGTTCTTTAATCATACGTAAAGTATTAAGGTTATGTCAAAAGGAAGGTTTACACCAAAATTGAAAATTAAAAAAGGCGATAAAGTAAAAGTTATTGCTGGTTCTTATAAAGGAACGGAAGGATCTGTACTTGATATCTTCCCGAATAAAAATAGAGCAGTCGTTGAAGGCGTAAATGTGATGAAAAAACACACTAAGCCGACTAACGAAAATCCAGGAGGTATCAATGAGATAAGTACATCAATACACATTTCAAATTTGATGTTAGTTGATCCAAAATCTGGAAACGCTACTAGAGTGGGTAGAAAAGAAGTAGATGGTAAACTAGAAAGATATTCCGTAAAATCAGGAGAAATCATTAAGTAATGAGTTATAAACCAAGGTTACAAGAGAAGTATAAAACTGATATTATTCCTCAATTGAAGGAACAGTTCGGTTATAAATCGGGAATGGAAGTTCCTAAGTTGCTTAAGATTTGTATCAATCAAGGTGTTGGTGGTGCAACTCAAGATAAGAAGTTGGTTGATCAAGCATTAGGTCAAATGACGGAGATTGCTGGTCAAAAAGCAGTCCCAACTAAAGCTTCTAAGTCAGTGTCGAACTTTAAGTTGAGAGAGGGAATGTACATCGGTGCAAGAGTGACTTTAAGAAAAACTAAAATGTATGAATTTCTTGATCGTCTAGTATCAGTGGCACTTCCAAGGGTACGTGACTTTAGGGGAATTAACGATAAAAGCTTTGATGGAAGAGGTAATTATTCTTTAGGAATTAAAGAGCAGATTATCTTTCCAGAAATCAATATTGATAAGATCCCAGCTATTACTGGTATGGATATCACATTTGTTACATCGGCTAATACTGATGCGGAGGCTTTGGCACTTCTAAAAGGATTTGGAATGCCGTTTAAAAATCAAAGAAATTAAATTCTATGGCTAAGAAATCAATCATAGCAAGAGAAAGAAAAAGAGCCAAAATGGTGGCTAAATATGCTGATTTGCGTAAAAAACTTAAAGAAGCAGGAGACTGGGAAGCTTTGGATAAACTCCCAAAAAACTCTTCGAAAGTAAGAATGCATAATCGATGTATGTTAACGGGTAGACCGAAGGGATATATGAGAAAATTCGGTATTAACCGTGTAACATTTAGAAAAATGGCATTGGAAGGGAAAATTCCAGGTGTAACTAAAGCAAGTTGGTAAAATTTTTAAAGAGTAATTATGGCGACTACAGATCCGATAGCTGATTATTTGACAAGAATGCGAAATGCAATGCAGGCGAAGCACCGTATTGTAGAAATTCCTTCTTCAAAAATGAAAAAGAGTATAACTGAGATCCTTTATGATCAAGGTTTTATACACAAGTATAAATTTGATGACAATGCTGGTAAACAAGGTGTTATTAGTATTGCATTGAAATATGATAAGGCAAGCAAGACTCCAATTATTCGAAAAATGGGACGGGTTAGTCGTCCTGGTTTGAGAAAGTATTCTCCGGCAAGTGAGTTGCCAAGAATCATTAATGGACTTGGAATTGCTATAGTTTCAACTTCAAAAGGTGTGATGACAGGCAAGCAAGCGAAAAAGGAAAATGTTGGAGGCGAAGTTGTTTGTTACGTATACTAATTATTAAGAATTATTTGATATGTCTAGAATAGGAAAAGCTCCGATCGATCTTCCAAGTGGTGTAACTGTAAATGTTACTGATGGGAATGTCGTAAAAGTAAAAGGACCAAAAGGTGAGTTGACTCAGCAGTTAGATGCAGATTTATCCGTTGGGATTGAAGATGGTGTCTTAACTGTAACCAGACCATCTGACAGTAAGCGTCACAAATCAGTTCATGGTTTATATCGTTCGTTAATAGCAAATATGGTTATTGGCGTATCGGAAGGATACAAAAGAGAATTAGAATTGGTAGGTGTAGGATATAGATGTAGTAATACTGGGAACCTTCTAGAAATTAGTGTTGGATACTCTCACCCTATTATGTTTTACATTCCTGATGAGGTGAAATTGTCTACATCTATGGAAAAAGGTAATCCACCTAGAATTACTTTGGAGTCTAACGATAAACAATTAATAGGTCAAGTTGCCGCTAAAATTAGAGCGTTTAGGAAGCCAGAGCCTTATAAAGGAAAGGGAATTAAATTTCTGGGTGAGGAATTAAGAAGAAAAGCAGGTAAAACCGCAGCTAAATAATAGTAAGTCATGGCAAAAAAAGAAAATAGAAGAAAGAGAATTCACTATAGAATTCGTAAAAAAGTTTCTGGAACTGCATCGATTCCTAGATTGTCGGTTTTCCGAAGTAACAAAGCAATTTATTGTCAGATTGTCAATGATGTAGAAGGTGTAACTCTGGCGAGTGCGTCTTCAGTTGGAATCAAATCAGGAACTAAATCAGAAATCGCTGCACAAGTTGGAAAGTTGATTGCAGAAAAAGCGAAATCAAATAATATAGAAAAAGTGAAATTTGATCGTGGCGGTTATTTATATCATGGACGAGTGAAGGCTTTAGCTGATGGTGCTCGTGAAGCTGGTTTACAACTTTAAAAAATCTAAGATGGCTAGAAATCAAGATAGAATCAAGCCGACTGATGCGTCGGAATTAAAAGAAAAAATGGTTGCACTGAATCGTGTTGCTAAAGTGACCAAAGGGGGTAGAACGTTTAGTTTTTCTGCCTTAATGGTTGTTGGTGATGGTAACGGAACCGTTGGCTATGGAATGGGCAAAGCACGAGATGTACAGCAATGTATAGCAAAGGCTGTTGATGATGCGAAGAAAAATTTAGTAAAATTCCCAATTCTTAATGGTACGATTCCTCACGAGCAAAAAGGAAAGTACGGTGCAGGTAAGGTTTTAATTAAGCCAGCATCCGATGGTACGGGAGTAATCGCAGGTGGTGCGATGAGAGCTGTTTTAGAAATTGGAGGTGTACAAAACGTATTAGCAAAATCACAAGGTTCTTCAAATCCACATAATGTGGTGAAGGCCACTGTGGATGCTTTGTTAAGATTAAGAAGCCCACATGATGTTGCTAAGCAACGTGGGATAACGCTCGAAAAATTATTCGAGGGATAAAAAAATAAGATAATGGCGAAGATTAAAATCACGCAAGTAAGAAGTAGCATAGATTGGCCTAAAAGACAAAAAGAGACTTTAAAGGCGCTAGGACTACGTAAAATGAACCAATCCATTGAGAAGGAGGTTTCTCCACAAATTTTAGGAATGGTAAGAAAAGTGAATCACCTTGTCAAAGTTGAAGAGGTATAATCTTAAATTAGATTGATATTATGGGATTACATAATTTAAGTCCTGCAAAAGGATCGACAAAGTCAAAGAAAAGAATCGCAAGAGGACAGGGTTCTGGATATGGTGGTACCTCAACAAGAGGTCATAAAGGAGCTAAATCTCGTTCTGGATATAGTAGAAAGCGAAATTTTGAAGGTGGTCAAATGCCTATTCAAATGCGTTTACCTAAACGTGGATTCAAGAATTTCAATCGTGTTGCATACGTTGGAATTAATGTTTCTAGAATTCAGGAATTACATGATAAATTTGGTCTTTCGACTATAGACCATGCCTCTTTATATGATAACGGTATCATTAAGAAAAATGATAAGATTAAGATCCTTGGTAATGGGGAGCTTAAAGCTAAAATAAGTATAACTGCACATGCTTGCTCTGAAAGCGCAAAGTCTAAAGTAGAAGGCGCAGGAGGATCTATTAATCTTGTATAATTGTAAGGATGAATAAGTTTATCGAGACACTAAAGAATATTTGGAAAATAGAGGAACTGCGAAACAGGATCCTCTTTACTCTTTTCATATTAGCTGTATTTAGAATCGGCTCATGGATTGTTTTACCTGGTGTAAATACCAATGCCCTTGAGATTTCGAATTCAGGTACGAACTCATTAATGGGTATCATTAATATGTTTACTGGAGGTGCATTCGGTCAAGCCGCAATTTTTGCATTGGGTATCATGCCTTATATCACCGCATCGATTATTATCCAATTATTAGGCTTCGCTGTACCTTATTTCCAAAAATTACAACAAAAAGAAGGTGAATCAGGTAGAAAAAAGATTACACAAATCACCAGATTTTTAACGGTACTTATTACTCTAGTACAAGGTGGTGGATACCTTACATTCATTTCTCAACAACAAGGAGCTATTGATCCTTCCGTTAACATGACAGTGTTTTGGTTAAGTAATATGATTATCCTTTCTACAGGTACAGTAGTTTGTATGTGGTTAGGTGAAAAGATTACAGATAGAGGAATTGGAAATGGTATTTCTTTATTAATCATGGCAGGAATCATTGCGACATTACCTAGATCATTTGCTTCTGAGGTAGAAACACAATTGAATCAATCAGGTTTGTTTGTATTGATTTTAGAAATCGCTGTTTTCTTCTTGGTGATTATGGTCTCTGTATTGATCGTACAAGGTGTAAGAAAAATTCCTATTCAATTTGCAAAAAGAATGGTAGGCCGTTCTGCTGGTAATGTTCCAGTGGCTGGTGCTAGAGATTATATTCCATTAAAGGTGAATGCGTCAGGTGTAATGCCGATAATTTTCGCTCAAGCGATTATGTTTTTACCAGGTCAATTAGCTACATGGATGAATGGAGCTGAAGCACCTAGTGATTTTATGTTGGCCTTCAATGATTGGGGTTCGTTACCATATAATATTGTATTCTTTATTTTGGTAGTCATCTTCACATATGTATACACAGCACTTTTGGTTAACCCAAAACAATATGCCGAATACTTAAAGAGACAAAACGCTTTTATTCCAGGAATTAAACCAGGAAATCAAACTCAGGAATTTATTGATTCATTAACTACTAGAGTAACATTACCAGGATCTATATTCTTAGGATTGATATCAATATTCCCTGCGATTGTTTATGCATTCGGTGTAAACCAAGGATTTGCAATATTCTTTGGTGGAACATCTTTGTTAATCTTAGTTGCAGTTGTATTAGATACGTTGCAAATGGTAGAAGGATATCTACTAGCGAGAAAGTATGATGGTTTAGTGAAGTCAGGAAGATTGAAGGGAAGAAGTGGAATGCAAACTATAGGTGCAGGAATGTAATCCTGTATTCTTATGATTTACTATAAAACGCGGGAAGAAATTGAACTGATTAGACAAAGTTGTCTATTAGTTTCTAAATCATTGGCCTTGGCAGGCAGTTTGCTTAAACCAGGCGCAAAGGGAATTGACATTGATAAAAAGGCTGAAGAGCTTATTCGAGATAACAATGCCGTACCAGGTTTCAAAGGTTATAATGGTTTTCCTGGAACATTATGTATTTCCTTAAATGAAGGAGTGGTTCATGGAATACCTACAGATTACGAGTTTCAAGAAGGGGATATAGTGAGTATTGATTGTGGTGTCTTTATGAACGGATTTTATGGAGACGCAGCATATACCTTCGCACTAAATGGAGTAAAAGAAGAAACTATAGAACTCATGTCTGTCACTAAAACTTCTTTATACAAAGGTATTGAAGCAGCTAGAGTAGGGAATAGATTAGGAGATATTGGGCACGCTGTGCAACATTACGCTGAGAAGGTTCATGGATATGGTGTAGTTAGAGAATTAGTTGGGCACGGAATTGGACAGAATCTTCATGAAGAACCACAAGTTCCTAATTATGGTGCACGAGGGAGGGGGAGTATGATGAAGGATGGACTAGTTATAGCCATCGAGCCAATGGTCAATATGGGTACAAAAAGTGTGACTCAATCTGATGATGGATGGACAATTATAACTAAGGATAGAAAGCCTTCAGCTCATTATGAGCATACGGTGGCTATAACTAAGGAAAAAACGGATATTTTATCTGATCATTCCTTTTTAGAAGAAGCGATTAAAAATAACCCTGAATTGGTGGAAATACCGATAAAAAGTTAGATATTTGCACTCCGATTTTTTGATATGGCGAAACAAGAGTTAATAAAGCAAGATGGAATCATTGAAGAAGCATTGTCAAATGCGATGTTTCGAGTACGTCTTGAAAACGATCATTTGATCGTAGCAACAATTTCTGGAAAGATGAGAATGAATTACATTCGAATACTTCCTGGTGATAAGGTTGCTGTTGAAATGTCCCCATATGATTTATCGAGAGGAAGAATAACGTATAGATATAAATAATTATGAAAGTTAGAGCGTCTATAAAGAAAAGATCTGCAGATTGTAAGATCGTAAGAAGAAAAGGGAAACTTTATGTGATCAACAAAAAGAACCCTAGATTCAAACAAAGACAAGGATAAACCAAAGATATGGCAAGGATTGCAGGGGTAGATTTACCCAGAAATAAAAAAGGCTTAATCAGTTTAACTTACATCTACGGAATAGGTAGAAGTAGAGCTGCTGAGATGTTAGAAAAAGCAGGTATTGATTCAAATACTAAAGTTCAGGATTGGTCAGATGAAAACGTTAAAACGCTTTCTGGTATGGTTCAAAATGAATATAAGGTAGAAGGTGAATTGAGATCTGAAGTTCAGACCAACATTAAGCGTTTAATGGATATCGGATGTTATAGAGGTTTGAGACATAGAAAAGGACTTCCTTTAAGAGGTCAAAGAACTCAAACTAACGCTCGAACAAGAAAAGGAAAGAGAAAAACTGTTGCTAACAAGAAGAAAGCAACTAAATAATAGCTAGTATGTCAAAAGTTAAAAAGAAAAGAAAAGTTGTTGTTGAATCAGAAGGTCTTGTTTACATCAAGGCGAGTTTCAATAATATCATAGTTTCTATCTGTAATAAACAAGGTCAAGTGATTTCATGGGGTACAGCAGGTAAAGCTGGTTTCCGTGGATCTAAGAAGAATACTCCATATGCTGCACAAATTGCTGCGTCTGATGCTGCGATTAAAGCGCATGAGGCAGGAATGAAGTATGCAGAAGTATTTGTAAAAGGACCTGGTTCAGGTAGAGAAGCAGCTATTAGAGCAATTGATGCATCAGGGATTAAGGTAACAAGAATTAAAGATGTTACTCCTATTCCTCACAATGGATGTAGACCTCCTAAAAAACGTAGAGTATAATTAGTTATGGCAAGATACATTGGACCTAGAACGAAAAAAGCCAGAGCACTTGGCGAACCTATATTTGGTTTAGACAAAGCGTATGAAAGACGTAAGTATCCTCCTGGCCAACATGGCGGTGGAAAAAGACGTAAGCAAAAGTCTGACTATGCTCTTCAGTTAATGGAGAAGCAAAAAGCAAAATATACCTACGGTGTATTGGAGAAGCAATTTAGAAATATTTTCAAAATGGCTTCTAGTAAAAAAGGGGTAACCGGTGAGGTTTTACTTCAATTGTTAGAAGCTCGTTTAGATAACACAGTATATAGACTTGGGATTGCTCCTACGAGAAGAGGTGCAAGACAATTAGTCTCTCACAAACACATATTAGTTAATGGTGTTGTGACCAATATTCCTTCTGCTGTTTTGAAGTCTGGTGATGTGATCTCTGTAAGAGGGAAATCACAGGCTAACGAGAATATCGTTACTTCGATCGCAAATAAAAGTGATGTAAGAAATTGGACTTGGTTAGAATGGAACCCGGACAGAATGGAAGGAACCTTCCTTAGTTTTCCAGAAAGGGAAAATATTCCGGAAAAGATCAATGAACAATTAATCGTTGAACTTTATTCCAAGTAAAATTTAAGGCTGTCGAAATGACGGCCTTTACTTGTTTTTTAAATTAAGATTGATAACCCAATAATTTCGCTGCACATGAGCATTTTAAATTTTCAAAAGCCGGACAAAATAGTTTTACAAAAAGCTAATGACTTTCACGGAACTTTTGATTTCAGACCTCTTGAGCCTGGTTTCGGTCAGACCATAGGGAATTCTTTGAGAAGAGTTTTACTTTCTTCTTTAGAAGGTTACGCTATTTCTGCTGTACGTATTGCTGGTGTTGATCATGAGTTTGATACCATTAAAGGAATTGTTGAAGATGTTGTAGACATCATATTGAACTTTAAGCAGGTTCGTATTAAGCCAATGAATGCTGATGAAGAAACAACATCCGAAAAGGTATACTTAACGATAAGTGGTAAAGAAGAATTTACCGCAGGAGATATCGAAACGCATACGAATGTGTTTAAAATTATGAACCCTGATTTAGTGATATGCAGAATGGATTCAGCGGTAAACTTAGAAATTGAGTTGACTATCACTAAAGGAAGAGGATACGTTCCTGCAGATGAGAATTTGCCAAAAGATGCACCAATTGGTGTAATTCCTGTTGATGCTATATATACGCCAATTAAAAAAGTGGCTTATAAGATTGATAGCACAAGGGTAGGACAAAGAACAGATTATGAAAAATTGAGCCTTGAAGTGGAAACAGATGGAACGATCCATCCGGAAGAAGCTGTTAAGGAGGCTTCAAGAATATTGATTCAACACCTGATGTTGATTACTGATGAGAAGATCACTTTTGACGATGCTGCGAGTAGAGAAGACAATATCGTTGATGAGCATATCTTACACATGAGAAAGTTATTGAAAACTTCTCTTGAAGATTTAGATCTTTCAGTAAGAGCATACAACTGCTTAAAGGCAGCAAAAATTAACTCTCTCGGTGAGATGGTTAAATATGATATGCATGAGTTATTGAAGTTTAGAAACTTCGGTAAGAAATCACTTGTTGAGATTGAAGAATTACTACAGAACAAAGGCCTTACATTTGGTATGGACCTTTCCAAATATAAGTTGGACGAAGAATAATTAGTCACGATGGCTCGGCACTGCCGGATTTGATAACATCGTATTAACTGAAGCCAGATTAGGATTTTAAGCCATCAAAATTGCTGGTCAAGTGATACAACGTAAAACTTTATTACCATGAGACATGGAAAAAAATTCAACCATTTAGGTAGAAAGAAAGGGCACAGAGAAGCACTTTTAAGAAACCTTACTATTTCATTAGTAGAACACAAAAGAATTAACACAACATTGGCGAAAGCCAAAGCTTTAAGAGTTTTTGTTGAACCTTTAGTGACCAAGGCCAAGACAAATACCACTCATTCGAGAAGAGTTGTTTTCAGTAGGCTTCAAAACAAAGAAGCAGTGAAAGAACTTTTTAGTACGATCGCTGATAAAGTAGGTGATAGACCAGGTGGATATGTTAGAATAATAAGAACTGGTTTTAGACAAGGTGATGCGGCTCAAATGGCCATGATCGAGTTTGTTGATTTTAACGAAACTATGAAAAAAGCAGACAAGCCAAGTTCAGGACGTAGAAGAAGAAGAAAGAGTGGAGGAGCTAAAAATGCAGCAGCTGCAGCAGCACCAGCAGTAGCAAATAATGAAGAAGAATAATCGATTAATATAGATTTAAAAAGAAAGGTGAGTATGATAAGACATACTCACCTTTTTTGTTTTGGTTTAAGTATTATATTTGCAAAAAATATATTTGTTTAAATCATTAACATCTCCCCCCAATCAGTATGAGAAAAGCATATTTACTTTTAGAGGATGGAACTTTCTTTGAAGGACTTTCTGCCGGAAAAATAGGCACGGCGACAGGTGAAGTTTGTTTTAACACTGGAATGACTGGATATCAAGAAGTGTTTACGGATCCGTCATATTATGGCCAGGTACTCGTTGCAACCAATGCGCACATTGGTAATTATGGAACTAAGGACGCAGATACTCAATCTGAGAAAATACAGATAGCTGGTTTCATTTGTAAGAACTTCACAAATAAATATTCTCGCCCAATGGCGGACCTAAGTATTCAGGATTATTTTGAAAAAGAAAACTTAGTGGCTATTCATAGTATCGATACAAGGTCACTAGTGAAACATATAAGAGACAAAGGTGCGATGAATTGTATTATCTCTTCAGAAATCACAGATAAAGCAGAGTTGAAAGAAGCACTTAAGGCAGTACCTAGCATGGAAGGTTTGGAATTGGCCTCTGTAGTGACCACATCTGAGCCTTACACAATGGGTGATGAGAATAGTGATTTGCGCATTGCTGTTTTAGATTTTGGTACTAAAAAGAACATTTTGCAGTGTTTCGTGGAGAGAGGAGCCTATTTAAAAGTATTTCCAGCCAAAACGCCAGTAGAAGAAGTGAACGCTTTTAATCCGGATGGCTACTTTTTGTCTAATGGGCCTGGGGATCCAGCAAGTATGGATTATGCCGTAGATTCTATAAAAGAAATATTGCCTATCAATAAACCTGTTTTCGGAATTTGTTTAGGTCATCAATTGCTTTGTCTTTCGCTTGGGATTGGGACTTATAAAATGCATAATGGACATCGAGGTATTAACCATCCGGTTAAAAACCTTGTTTCAGGAAAAAGTGAAATCACTAGTCAAAATCACGGTTTCGGCGTAAGCCCTCAGGCCATTGCGGAAAATCCAGATAAGGTAGAAGTGACCCATATGAATCTAAATGATGATACTATTGAGGGAATCCGTTCGAAAGAATATAACGCATTTTCTGTTCAATATCATCCAGAGGCATGCCCTGGACCACATGATTCAAGATATTTATTTGATCAATTTATAGAAGAAGTTAAAAACTCCAAAAAATGAGTGAAATAGTTGACGTATTAGCCAGAGAAATACTGGATTCTCGAGGAAATCCAACTGTCGAAGTTGAAGTGTTAACCGAAAACGGTTTTATAGGGCGCGCAGCGGTACCCTCAGGAGCTTCTACTGGAAAGTACGAAGCAGTTGAATTACGTGATGGGGATATGTCTAGATATCTTGGGAAAGGTGTAAAAAAGGCTTGTGAAAATGTCGAGGATAAAATTAGAGAAGCCATTATTGGAGAAGATGTCATGGATCAAATATATGTTGATCAATTAATGATTGACCTGGATGGTACAGAAAATAAAGCAGAGTTAGGTGCCAATGCTATTTTAGGTGTTTCTATGGCTGTTGCCAAAGCGGCTGCTCAAGAGTCTGATCAACCATTATATAGATACTTAGGTGGTGTCAATGCTCATTTGTTGCCAGTACCGATGATGAATATCTTGAACGGTGGATCGCATGCAGATAATAGCATCGATTTCCAGGAATTTATGATTATGCCATTAAATGCAGATATATTTTCTGAGGCTTTAAGAATGGGTGTAGAGGTTTTTCATAACCTCAAATCGGTACTTAAGTCGAAGGGGTATTCTACTAACGTAGGTGATGAGGGTGGCTTTGCGCCAAATATTAAGTCAAATCATGAAGCTATTGAGATTGTGCTTCAAGCCATTGAAAAATCTGGATATAAGCCAGGTGAAGATATCATGATTGCCATGGATGCTGCTGCCTCTGAGTTTTATAATGCTGAAGAAAAAGTATACCACTTTCACCAATCTACTGGAGATAAATTGACTTCAGAAGAAATGGTTTCCTATTGGGAAGAATGGACAAAAAAATATCCAATATATTCTATTGAAGATGGCTTAGACGAAGACGATTGGACAGGATGGAATATGTTGACCGAGAGAATTGGGCAAAATGTACAATTAGTAGGGGACGACCTTTTCGTGACGAACACAAAGAGATTACAAAGAGGTATCGAAGAAGAATCCGCGAATTCCATTTTAATTAAGGTGAATCAAATCGGAAGTTTAACCGAAACAATAGATGCGGTTAACCTCGCAACGCGCAATGGATTTACGAGTGTAATGAGCCATAGATCAGGTGAAACTGAAGATACTACCATTGCCGATTTAGCGGTAGCATTGAATACTGGTCAAATAAAAACAGGATCGGCATCAAGAAGTGATCGTATTGCAAAATATAACCAGTTATTAAGGATTGAGGAAGATCTTGGTTCTATGGGAGTGTATCCTGGTAAAGCTTTACTAGGAGTTTAGGATTTTCACTATCTTTGCACAAATTGATTCACTATGGGATCTAAAAGAAAACAAAAGAAAACTACAAATTCTATCGTTTCTGGATCATGGTTGAATAAGTACTCTCTTTCCTTGATATTTTTCATGGTTTGGATGTGCTTTTTCGCAAAACATAATCTGTTTACACAGTATAAATTATCCGAAACAATAGATAAACTTGAAGTAAAAAAACTCAGCTTAAAACAAGACCTAAAAGACGTTAAAGCAGAGCGAGCCGCACTTCAGAACAATATTGAAAAATTTGCACGTGAAAATTACTTCATGCATAAAGACAATGAGGAAGTTTTCATTATAGAAAAATAAACGATAATGAGTGTATTGGTCAATAAGGATTCCAAGATAATTGTTCAAGGTTTTACCGGAAAAGAAGGTTCTTTTCACGCTGGACAAATGATTGAGTATGGAACCAACATTGTAGGAGGAGTAACTCCAGGAAAAGGTGGTCAAGATCACCTTGGTAAACCAGTTTTTAACAGTGTACAAGAATCAGTCATAAAGGTTGGTGCTGATACATCTATCATATTTGTTCCTCCACGTTTTGCCGCTGATGCTATTATGGAAGCAGCTGAAGCTGGAATCAAAGTGATCATTTGTATCACAGAAGGTATCCCTGTTCAAGACATGGTAAAAGTTAAGGCCTATATTGAAAAATTTGATTGTCGTTTAGTTGGTCCTAACTGCCCTGGAGTAATGACACCTGATGAAGCAAAGGTGGGTATTATGCCAGGATTTATTCACAGAAAAGGAAGGATTGGTATTGTTTCAAGATCAGGTACATTGACTTATGAAGCTGTAGACCAAGTGACTAAAGCTGGTATGGGTCAGTCGACATGTATTGGTATTGGAGGAGATCCAATTGTAGGGACAACTACTAAAGATGCTGTAGAATTATTAATGAACGATCCTGATACGGATGGTATCATTATGATCGGTGAGATCGGTGGTTCTATGGAGGCGAATGCAGCGCGTTGGATCAAGGAACATGGAACAAAGCCAGTGGTAGGCTTTATTGCGGGCCAAACCGCTCCTAAAGGGCGTACAATGGGTCATGCTGGTGCTATTATTGGTGGATCTGAAGACACGGCTGAGGCCAAAATGAAAATTATGGCGGAATGTGGTATTCACGTGGTGAATTCTCCTGCGGAGATCGGTATCACTATGAAAAATGCTTTAAACGCCTAATTCTTAAAGAACAACTCGGTTCTTATCATCTCTATTTTCTTCTAAACGCATTAGAGGTAGAATAATAGTAAATGTAGTTCCCTCATCTGGGATTGATGTGAATTGTATGCTTCCATTGAGGGCTTCGATGATATTACTACTTATGGCAAGCCCTAAACCAGTACCCGAATTTTTAGTCGTAAAGTTAGGTTGGAATACTTTTTCCCGCATTCTTTCAGGAATTCCTTGTCCGTTATCTTTCACCCGTATGATTGATTGTTGACCTTCTTTAAGGAGGTGAATCTCAATCTTTCCTCTTCGATCATCTGGAATAGCTTGAATGGCATTTTTGACTAAATTGGTTAATACTCTGATTAACTGACCTTTATCCGCAAATACGAAAATATCATCTATGGGCTCTGTCATGTTGATGTCCATATCTTCTCGCTTCCTGAATAAATCGTGGACATGCTCTACAATTTCATTAAGTACCACCTTTTCATTGGATGCTTGAGGCATGGTAGCAAAATGAGAAAATTCACTAGCGATTCTTGATAGATTGTCTATTTGCTCGATGAGGGTATGGCTAATTCGCTGGATCATTCCTTGAGCCTTTTCAGGATCTGCATCAATAGCTCTTTGCAGATACTGAATGTTTAATTTCATAGGCGTTAAAGGATTTTTAATCTCATGGGCGACTTGTTTGGCCATTTCTCTCCAGGCCATATCCCGTTCTGTTCGCGCCAAAACATTAGCACTTTCCTCAATCTTAATGATCATACGGTTGTACTCTTCTATCAGGGCACCCACTTCATCTCTACTTTTCCATTCTAGTTTTTCGTTTTTCTTCCCGATAGTCAATTGTTTGATCTTTTCAGCCAGTCCTTGTAATGGTTTTGTAATAGAATCTGCAATACTCAAGGCTAAAGCACCTGCTAAAAGGAAAAGGAAAACATAAACGTTGAGAATAGTACTTATAAAGTCGATAATTCGTGATTGGATGATCACGGAAGGTCTATGCTTGACTTTTAAATAACCATACGGTGCTTTGTTCACCTGACTTAGTGGAATATAGCTTTCTGTAATTCCATCTTCAATTTGTTGAACGAGTATGTTCTTTGGATCACTTTTAAGGGTATTGTATAAATGATGTGGAAGTAAGGCATCTACATACCAGTCCAAACTATTTTCTAATACGCCGTGATTATTATACAATGAAAAGTCAGCCTTATGTATATCTGTGAGCGCTTGTAAAGAATTGTTGACAATCACTCGAGAATCAGTATTGCCTAAGGCATCTGAAAGTCTATTTTCTACGTCATTTTTAATGGCTTCAATTTGTGTATTGATTTGTTTGCTTTGGTTTTGTTTCAAAACATTATTGAAATAAAATACAGTGACCATTCCAATCAACATGAAAGAAAATATAATCAATAAAACAAATGCCATTTGTATTTTCCCCTTGAGGGAACTGGCATTTTGAAGTTTCAGATTGAGATCATTTCCAAGAAAATCAAAGCTTGTATTCAACAGCGTTAATAGGAATATACAAAGACCAAAAACACAGAATATAAAGGAGAACAAGGAAATAGGTTTAATCAAATTAGCTAGCCTCTCTGCTGAAATGATTTTAATGCCTTCAAAAGGTTCTTTGACTAGCACAGAAATGCCTTTGATATTATAACTTCCCTCATTAAGTGAAACGTAATTTTTGGGGTCAACCCCAAAGCTTGTGATGTTCGACTTTAAAAGATTATCTGTTTGTTTATAGATCGCATAATTCAGATTTAAATCCTCTTTAAACGGTTTTGTGTTTTTCTTTTGTACAGAATAATAGAAGTCGATTCTATTCTGAGCATAGTCTGCATCTTCTCTCGAAATATGCCGTATGTAATTCTTTCGAAAAGGATTGTAGTATAAGTCGTTTTCAATTAATTGGGATTCTAATAATTCTTTGTCCAGTACGTTTTTGGACTTATAGTTTTTCCTGAAGATGGAATTACCAAGACCATCATAAGCTTCAATGCTGAGAAAATACTCGGTAAGTAGGGTATGATTACTGGCCTTATTAATAAATTCTAAAACATCGTTTTTATCTAAGGCAATAGGAAAATCAGTCGAGGCTATTTGCTGAGTCGAGGGAAGCTTAGAAAAATGATTGAAGAAGGAAATGATCTCTTTAGTCTCAGTCGGGCTATTATGTTCGTAGAGTGTTTCTATCGTTTCAAGACGTTCATTCGTTCGTTTTTTTAAACTATAACTGAATAAAATAGAAGTTAAAAAACCGGCGAATAACATGGTCCACCAAATAGCCCAGACCAATCCCGGATTCGCTTTTTCTCTAAAAAGATCGAAAAGAATATAATAGGCAATCAAGAATATATAAATCAAAAGTACTGGTAAGTCCAATTGACACCAATAAAAAATGGGAAGAGATGCTAGTAAAGAGGTCCCTACAATTAGTGCCTTCTTTTGAGTATTGTCTACCGAATAAAGCAATGCTTCAATTCCCTTATGACTAATTATAAATATGGAGAAAAGAACGACAAATAAACTAATGATAATGAGTATGCTGTATTTGTCAAAGGACAATACCTGCTCAATATTTAAATTGACACCACTATTGAAAACAATGCCTTTTGCCACTTCAATGAATTGAATAAACAAAAGATTAATGGCAAGGCAAATAAGTATTAGAATTCCAATTGAATACTTTGTGGTAACTTTAATTCGGAGGTAAATGAACCAGGCTAAAAAGAACAGAAATAGGGCATTGAGCACGAAATCTCCAATAGAAGGATTGAAGAAATTAAAAGAGTTCAAGCTAGAAAAAAAGGTCGTGTTTTTTAAAGCACTATATGGAATTATAAAGAATAAGGATAATCTTAAACCAATAAAAATCAGTGGAGTTATCCATATTCGATTGCGATCTTGAGTTAAGCGAATGACGGAATACAATAAAAAGCACAGGCTAGCAAAGGCCATACAGCAGAACAAAATAGATTTCCATGCTAAAGGCCTGAATCGCTTAATCTCGAAAGAATAGTTTTTGTCGTTGAATTGAA
>JAHDBI010000002.1:116663-131737 GCA_020630475.1 Saprospiraceae bacterium | reverse complement strand
GTGGAAAGGCTTTGTAGTTAAATACTATTTCTTATCATTTAAATCCTCTCCATAAATATATTTCTGCAACAACAGCAAGTGTTGAGCGACGCATTTATATATGAAGAAAATCGTAACATATTTTTTTTCTTTCCATAAAAGTAATACCTACAAGAATCATAATCCAGTAAAAGGACAAATAATCGGAGAAATGCATCTCGAAAGACAGTTTTAAGGAAGTTTGACAGTCGTTAACTTAACATTAACAAGACGGAACATTATTTGCTATTATCTTTGGTATGAAGTAATTACGAAGCTTTTCATTAACTTCGTATTCATGAAAGTTGTGATGTGTTTGAAACTTTGTTAAAAACTTGACGTCTCAACTACAGATTCTAATGACACAAAAAGAAAAAAAATAGAAAATGAAAAAGATTTTATGCCTTAGTTTGTTTTTAATGATGCTAGGATTTGGAATTCAAGCTCAAGAAGAAACTACTCCAAATGACGCTCCTGTAGAAGGTCCAGTTATGAGTTTCGAGTCAATGACTTTAGACTATGGGACCATTGAATACAAAGGAGATCCGTTTAGAACACTTTCCTTTACAAACACAGGTACTGAACCTTTAGTGATTAAAAGTGCAAGAGGAAGTTGCGGATGTACTACTCCAGAGTGGCCAAAAGAGCCCATTGAGCCAGGTGCATCGTCTGAAATCAAAGTAAGATATGCAACGGAAAGAGTTGGTAACATCAACAAAACGGTGAAAATTACTACCAACGAAAAAGAAAATAACACACATACTATTAAAGTGGTAGGAAAGATTTTACCTCAGGAAACAGAAGAAAGTGTTCCTGCTAGTTCACCAAGTATTATTGGTGGAGGTGAATAAAGAAAATATAAGTTTTTAACTTGGGGCCCCGTGATGAACAATCACGGGGCTTTTTTGTTGGAATAGCATTAAATTAGAACATTATGATTGCCATTTTATCCCCTGCCAAATCTTTAGACTTCAACCGAGAAATTAACGGAGAGTTCACAGAGACCAGATTACAAGAAGAGAGTTTCAACTTAGTTAAGAAACTGAAAAAAGAAAAAGTGAACGGCCTAAAAAAATTATTCAGCGTCAGCGAGAAAATTGCGATGTTAAATGTTGACCGATTTCAACAATACGAGACTTCCTTTAATGTCAACAATAGTCGCCAAGCTATATTGGCTTTTGATGGAGATGTATATAAAGGGATGAATGCCCTTGACTTCAATAAGAATGAACTCAAGTATGCGCAAAAATCTGTACGTATCTTATCCGGATTATACGGACTCATTAGACCACTAGATTTAATTCAACCCTATCGCCTTGAAATGGGTACTAAATTGAAAATAGGACGAAAGAATAATCTTTATGAGTTTTGGGGAGATAAAATCACAGACTTGCTGAATGAAGATTTAGCATCCAACAAATCTAAGCTGCTTGTCAATCTTGCATCTAAGGAGTATTACAAAGCGATAGATTCTAAAAAGGTCAACGCCGAAATTTTAGAAGTCAACTTTAAAGAATATAAAAATGACCAATTGAAATTCATTTCGTTCAATGCAAAAAAAGCGAGGGGATTCATGGCTAGGTATATTGTCAAGAATAAAATCAAAAAGAAAGAGGATCTTAAAGGATTTAATCTTGAAAACTATTCTTTCAGTGAAGAGCATTCTTCTGACAATCAATGGCTATTTATACGATAAAATATGAAATACATTAAGTTTCTTCTTGTTTTCGGATTCACAGTTTTTACAGCTTACTTTTTAGATCATAAAATACCCATTGGCGAAAAGCCGACACCCCCATTAGGGAAAATTTTGAATCCATTTTTGGGTTTATGGCAAAATGGTGAGGGAAGTGAATTTGATGATCAAACTTTAAACCATCCATCACTAAAAGAAGACGTAACGATCATTTACGATGCGCGTAAGGTGCCCCATATTTATGCTCAAAACTTAGAAGATGCGCTTTTTGCTCAAGGTTATGTAGAAGCGGCTGATCGCTTATTTCAAATGGATTTCAGTACAAAGGCAACTGAAGGAAGATTGAGTGAAATCCTAGGCAAAAAAATGATAGACTTTGACAAGGAACGAAGAAGATTTGGCCTCGCTTATGCAGCAGAAAATGCAGTGAAATCTTGGAATAAATTCCCGGACAAAATAGCATCACTCCAGACTTATGTAGAGGGTGTGAATGCATATATCTCATCTTTGAGTCCAAAAGACCACCCTATCGAGCATAAACTCATTGGTGACAAACCAGAACAATGGAGCATTTATAGATCAGCACTATTTTTTAAGTCCATGGCAGAAGTTTTATGCAGTAATGAAAAAGATGTTCGAAACACAAATACTCTAAAGTTTTTGGGAGAGGAAGAATTTGACTATCTATTTCCAGAGATCAATGCTAAGGAATCACCGATTATACCTAAAGGAACCAAATGGGAATTTGACCCCATTCAAATTAAACCCAATGCTGAAACAGAGTTATCCTACATCAAAGACCTAAGAGATCAACGACCTAATGAAGGTGTAGGTAGTAACAACTGGGCTGTTGATGGTTCTAAAACTGCCAGTGGCTACCCGATACTTTGCAACGATCCACATTTGAATTTAACCTTACCATCTATTTGGTATGAGATCCATATACATACGCCGGAATTTAATGCTTATGGAGTATCATTGCCGGGAATGCCAGGTGTTATGATTGGCTTTAATGATAACATTGCTTGGGGTGAAACCAATGTAGGTCATGATGTTTTAGATTGGCTAGAAATAGAATGGGCCAACGAGGAAAAAACAAAATATATGCTTGATGGAAAGGAGACTAACATTGAATATCGAGTAGAAAAGATAAAAACAAAGGAAGGAAACACTGTTCTTGATTCAGTGAAGTATACTGTTTGGGGACCATTAAGTCATCATCATGTTAAGAATGACTATACAGATTTAGCGATGCACTGGCTTTCTCATAGTGGGACTGATTTACCTGAGTTCATGACTTTCGTCGAATTAATGCAAGCCAAAAATTACGATGGTTATGCGAAGGCACTTGAAAGTTATGTAAGCCCCGCTCAAAACTTTGCCTTTGCAGCTAAAGATGGTGACATTGCGATACATGTGAATGGTATTTTACCGGCAAAGGCAAAAGGCCATGGTCGATTTGTTCAAAAAGGCAATATAAGTGAATCAGGTTGGGATACTTTTATTCCTAGAGAACAAATACCCAAAGTTCTAAATCCAGAAAGAGGTTTTATTTCAAGTGCCAATCAACGTTCAGCCGATGTTGATTATCCATATTATTACACTGGTGGCTTTGAAGATTATCGAGGTAGAAGTGTTAATCAAAATTTGGCTGAGATGGAAAACATCGTTGTTGATGACATGAAAAAACTACAATGGAATTCACACAATATTAAAGCTCAAGAATTTACGCCGATCATGTTATCCATGCTCTCATCGGATCGTAAAGAAAAATATTCGACGGAAGTCAATGAACTAGAATCCTGGGACTTCTTCTTTAAACAAGAATCAAAGGCTGCGACAATTTTTGAAATTTGGTACACTCAATTTTACAAAATGACTTGGGATGAAATGTACAGTCGATGGTCTGAATATAAAATGATGACTCCAGAGAGTTGGAGATTTCTAGAAGTTTTATTGGACCAACCGAATAGTAAATATTTTGATATAGAGGACACAGACAAAAGAGAAAATGCTCAGGATGTATTGAATTTGAGTTTTGACAAAGCCATAGACAAGCTAAATGAAATCAAGGATAAAAAGGGATCATTGAAATGGGGGGATTACCGTAAAATAAATATTGGTCATCATTTAGAAGTCCCAGCGTTCTCAGCAATAGATGTAGTCACCGATGGTCATCCGAGCACCATTAATGCCACGAACTGGGGTTTTGGCCCTTCGTGGAGAATGATCGTAGAGCTTGGAGAACAACCTAAAGGACACGGTGTTTTTCCAGGTGGACAAGCCGGAAATCCATCTAGCCCATATTATAAAAACTCAGTGGAACCATGGTCCAAAGGAGAATATTATACGCTAAATGCTCCTCATGACCCGAAGGATATTAAAGAACAATTGTTTGAACTAAAAATGGGTCATGAAAAATAAATTTTACCTAGGAGTGATATTAATGATGATATGCTCTTTGATTTTTCAACAGTTTTTAGCCTGGTGGATCATCATACCGATTTGTTTTATAATAGCATTAATCATCAATAAGAAATCAACGAGCTCTTTTTTTATGGGCTTCATTGCATTATTTCTATTGTGGTTTATTAGTACCATCTATTTCAATTGGTCAACAGGAAGTACCATGGCTCCTTTACTCGGCAATCTATTTGGTGAATTACCAGGAATCGTGACTATTATTGTTACGGGTCTTATTGGTGGCTTGATTGGTGGACTTAGTGCCATGAGCGGTTCATTATTTAGAAGACTAATCTAGCCAGACTATCGCTTAGCGAACAAATAATTATTAATTCTTGAGCTAGATTTGGGTTATGATGAGAATTTGTATCGTAGGATTTTTATGCGCAATAAGCTTTATATCCACTGCGCAGTACAACTTTGAAAAAGCTTTTCAAGATTTATTACTAGACTATGCTTCTAATGGAAAAATTGATTATGCTGGTCTTTTTGATCAAAAGGATAAGCTGAAAGACATCAATGTATCGTTGAAAGAAGTAGCTATTGATTCCCTTACGGGGAATGAAAAAAAATCGACTGCCATCAATGTATATAATTATCTTGTTATCCGAGAAATCATAGAACATTACCCGGTACAATCCGTAAAACAAATTGCTGGATTTTTTACCAATAAACATTCATTCAAGGACGCAAGCTATAGTTTAGATGAAATCGAAAATCAACTGAGGGGAACGAATGATCCTCGAATTCACTTTGCCCTAGTTTGTGGTGCTCATGGATGTCCTGATTTAAGTGAAAACATTTTTACCACTGAAAACATCGAGAGTGAATTAGATGCGATCACAAAAAAGAGTTTGGCTCGACCTGATATTGTTTCGGAAAAGGAAGGAAGTTTAAATATCACTCAAATATTCAAATGGTTTAAATCTGACTTTGATGAAGATGGAGGAATAATCAATTTTATCAAAAAGCATAAAAGTATTGACGCTACGAATTATGCATTCATAGGTTACGATTGGTCCTTGAACCAAATTAAAGCAAACGAAGCTACCGAGATCAGTCGTTACTTTGCTTCAAGATTATACAGCAAAAAGCAATTTGAAATAAACTTCTTTAATAATTATTACACACAAAAGGATGAAAATGAGCTTGGTGAAGCAGTAAGCAGATATGATTTTTTTAATAGCTTAATTCAAGTTACTTACGGATGGTCAGACAAACTCAATTTAGGATTGGATTTTAAATTTCGATCTGTATATCAAAACTTAGAAGATCCAAGTTTAAACTTTAAAGGCTTGGCTTTTAAAAATAATAATTTTGAAGATGCTCCAGGATATACACGTAGTGGCTTAACCAGTGTTGGTTTAAGAGCCAAATATCATCCTTTAAAATCTTCCAGCCGGATAACTGGACAGAGCTCCTTAATATTACCATTACTTTTTGATGAAGCCAATAAAGGCTTTTTGGACTGGACTGGAGTAGGCCTTCAACAGCAGTTTTTCTATGATCGTGAGTTTAAAAACAAGTATTCATTCTTTTTAGAAACTGGTTTATTGTTGGAGAATATCAATAGTTCGCTCTTCGGTAAAAAGGATGGATTTAATCAATTGAATTTTAATTCGACTATTATTATCAGTTATTTCCCTGATTCCAAATGGACTTTCTATGGTCTTTATGGCATCAGCCCTCAAATGTTTTTCCAAACGAATAACATGGTACAGACTCGGTCCTATGGTGCCTTTTATCAGGTGGGAGCTGGGGCTAAATACTTCATAAACAAGCAGATACAAATCGAACTGCTGTATACGAGCTTCCATGCGAATGTGGAAGGAAGGCAAGCTCAAACCTTCAATTTTGGGCTGAGATATTACAAATATTAAACATATTCATAATGTGTATATAACTGATTAATAGTTATATGTAAAATATAAATATGACATTTACCCTGCTTTGGGTACATTACATATTAAATATTTTGTACATTTGTTAATCATTAGTAATCAGCAGATTGCAAAATGAGATCCTATTTTGAATAAAACCGCACACCAATCATAATACAAACGGAGAGGCCATTCTAAAGACCGATAGCTTGACCTTATCAATTTGTTTGTAATCCCATGAACGGTGTGTGGTTTATTTATCTCAAAGCAGAACAAGTATAACCCCTTTAATTGAGGCCATGCTCTCAAACCGAAAACTACTAGTGTTATGTATACTAAAACATCATTTATCGTACTATTGCTTGGTTTAAGCTTTGTAGGATTTTCTCAAAAATCTTCGATTAGAGATATCAGTAAAACATATACGGATCTTGACGAAGCTATTAAGATGCGAGAAAAGGTATATCATCTAAATCTTTCGAATCAGGGTTTAAAAGAAATTCCAAAAGAGGTTTTGTCCTTAAGTAACTTAAAATCTCTTTATTTATCTGACAATCAACTGTCTCAAATCAAAATTCCATTGGAAAAATTGGAGCACTTGGAATTGTTGGATTTAAATGGTAATGAATTCAAAAAAATACCGGTAGATCAGATTAAGAGGTGTAAATCATTAAAGGCATTAAACATTCGTGAAAACGAAATAAAAGAAGTTTATAGTGATCTAAGTCAATTGATCAGATTAAGGGCATTGGATCTTGGTCAAAATAAAATTGCTAAGATTTCTAGTGAAATCAAATTACCTGGCATCCAATTTTTTAGAGCTGATCAAAATGAGTTGGTTGATTTTCCCAAGGCTTTCGCCAATATGGGCATTTTGAGAGAAATCAATCTTCAGGGAAATCTGATTGAAGCACTAGACCAAGAAATACTCTCTTCTCTTGTTAAATTAAGAAAGCTAAATCTGAGTTACAACCCTATTACTGACTTAAGTGAATTGAAGTATTGTAGTAAGTTGACTCAACTAAAAATTAATGGAATAGATCTTTCAAAATCAGACGTATATGTGATTTGTGGATTAGTTAAACTCAAGTACTTATATACTGAAGATGCCAATTTAATGGAACTACCTTCTGCGATTAAAAATCTTAAGAAACTAGAAGAGTGGTATTTATCTGGCAATGACATTAGTGCCGTACCTGAGGAGATCAGTCAATTAGGAAAATTGCGTTATGTTAATCTAACTGGGAATCCTGTTTCGACGTTAAAATTGATCCAACTTCAAAATGATGCGCCTAAAGCCGAAATCAAAATTTAGGATTAAATTATTTCCAAGCGCAATACTCAATAATACTGTACATTTGGTCTTAAAATTTGACTATGTATAAGTCATTACGAACGTATGGCCTCCTTGTCGCTTCGTGCTTTTGTTTGTTGAGTTTTTGCAAAAGATCTCAGATCAATCCAGCATTAAGCGCTACCCTATCAGAAAAGTATACTTTCTTAGACAGTACTGAAGCCGGAAACGCTATCGTTGTTGATAGCACGGAAGGATTCTTCGAGCATATTTCTATGCTTGATATGCAAATACAAGGTCGCTCACTTAATGGTTGTAGTGATAAAGCTTCATGTCGTGAGGCGTATCATGAATTTCTAAAAACTGATGTGGCGAGTTTTAGCGATGCGGAAAAGGTATTTTTAAGCGCTGTAATGGATAGTGCCGTTCAAGCAGTGAAAACATTGAATCCTCGTTTAATGAACTACCCTATTTATCTAGGTAAATTAAAGGGGCAACATTATGGCGATGGAGTTTATTTCACAAGAGATAAAGCGATCTATATCCCGCAAAACGAATTGAATGAGGCTAACTTTGACAAAGTCTATGCGGTCATGTTGCATGAAATATTTCATATCATATCAAGATATGACACTCCATTACGAGATGCTTGTTATGCAGAAATAGGATTCCAAAAACGCGATAAGGATATCCGCTATCCTAGTCAGTTGGCAGAAAGGATTTTAACAAATCCTGACGGCGTGACAGATGATTATTATATTGTCTTGAAAGACGGAGATAAGGAAATTAAAGCCACACCAATCATTATTTCAAATAGTCCAAAGTATCTGGAAAACAGAACAAGCTTCTTTGAATACCTTCAATTTGATTTATATGAATTGAAAGAAAGTGATGGAACATTAGAAGTTCAAGCAAATAAAGACGGATACACTTTATTATCTCCTTCCTTAATGGCTTCCTTTTTTGAATCCATCAAAGACAATACTCAATACATTATTCATCCAGACGAGATTCTTGCTGACAATTTCATGTTGGCTGTTATTGCAAAATCTACCAATGACTATTCTAAATTCTCGGAAGAAGGCTTGGATTTATTGAAGAGAATTGAATCAATACTTAAAAAAGCACATTAATATCTATTAACTTTATTGTTGATATGCCACAGAAAGGAAATTCACTAGAGAGAAATGAATTGAAGGAAAAACTTCATGAGATCATCTTTGAGGCTGATACGCCCATGGGAAAATTCTTTGATGTTGTCTTAATGATATTCATTATCGCTAGTGTGCTGGTCGTCATGCTAGAAACGGTAGGTGACTTAAATGTCAATTACCACGGACTCTTTGTTTTCTTAGAATGGACATTTACTATTTTCTTTACTATTGAATATTTCCTTAGAATCTATGTAGTTCGAAGGCCCAAAAAGTACATTTTTAGCTTTTTCGGAATTATAGATTTGTTGGCTATTATCCCTACCTACATTTCACTTATTGGGGTCGGGACTCAGTCTCTAGTAGTCATTCGAGCATTGAGACTATTGCGGGTATTTAGAATATTCAAATTGGCCAACTTTCTAAATGAAAGTCAATTTTTAATTGACTCCCTTAAGAGAAGTCGAGCCAAAATATTTGTTTTCCTTTTCTTCATCCTATTGATGGTTTGCATTTTAGGCTCGGTCATGTATCTGGTTGAAGGCGGTGTAAATTCAGAATTTGATAGTATTCCTAGAAGTATATACTGGGCTATAGTCACTTTGACGACTGTGGGATATGGTGACATTCATCCGATCACAGCATTTGGGCAATTTATCGCCGCATTCATAATGATTTTAGGTTACTCTGTGATTGCAGTTCCTACGGGTATCATCACCTCAGAAGTGATGAAAGGAGACGAAGATGAGGAAATAGTGATCTCCACTCAGGCATGCAGATATTGTGCTAAAGAAGGGCACGATGTTGATGCTGAATACTGCAAGTATTGTGGTGAACTTTTGAATGAAAGCCTAGAATAATAGAAACAATTCCTCAAGCTTGGTGATCATTTTGTTCGCTCGGTGAGTGGTATTGTTTTTCTTTTTCTGTGGGTTATACCAAATGGTGTTTACTCCATAATTATTTCCTCCTTGAATATCAGAATGAAGGCTATCTCCCACCACCACTACTCTATCTTTTGGTGTATTTTGAATACCAATAAACGCTTCATCAAAAAATTTAGGATCTGGCTTAGAGTGGCCAATTTCATCTGAAACAACAATCACATCAAAGAAATGATCTACTTTAGTTTTTTTCAATCTAGGGCGTTGAACTTCTTTCAATCCATTGGTGATTAAGCCGAGATTATAGCTTTTCTCCTTAAGGTAAGTGAGTAGTTTAAAGGACTCTTCATATAGATCACTATGTTCGACTAACTGTTGAAGATAATATGCATTCGCCGAAAGGCTATCCCCATTAAAACCAATATCATCAAAAAACAATTTGAATCGTAAGCATCTTAAAGTCTCTTGTGTTATTTCACCCTTTTCTAGTGCGGTCCAACAGGCATGATTGTGCTTTTCGTATGTTTCATACAAATCATCACCAGTTAATTCAAAGTGCTGAACAAAGGATTCAAAGGCCTTAATAGAAGCTCCAGTAAAATCAAATAAGGTGTTATCTGCATCGAATAAAATCCAATCAACCTTCATACTCCTTATTTTGGTAAACGCATAACATAAAGAAGCCGTTTAACGGAAATAGAACCGGCTCCATTGGCAATCAATAATAACAATCCCCCAGCTAATCCAAGGTTTCTTACAAACAAGAGGCTATGAAGTCTTCTGAGGTCCTCTGGATCATTCCAAAACGAATAAACGATAAAAGTGAAGGGCAACCAATAAAGCAGTAAAAGGAACGCACCTACTCGGGCAAAATACCCCAACAATACTGTTAAGGCACCTAGAACTAATAAGGCAATAGAAATGATCAACCAAACTTTAGGCATCCATGAAATACCATACTCTTGGAGGGTATTCAGATTCTTCTCAAAAAAGACAAGAGAATCAAATGCTTCCATAAAGAAGAAAGCAGATATTAAAATCCTACCAATTAAATCAACAATTGATTTCATAATTAACTTTAGTTATGGTCGGGTACGTTGGTTTACAAGCAAAAATGAGACCTTTTTTTAAAAACTACGATAAGAATTGATGAATTGCCTTAACAACATTTTGTCCGTCCATGGCTGCAGATAAAATACCACCTGCATAACCCGCTCCTTCACCACATGGAAAAAGAGCCTTGATATCAGGATGCATATAATTATCTTCCCTTGGAATTCTAATCGTAGATGAAGTCCTACTCTCTGTAGCTACTACAATGGCTTCATTCGTAAAGTAGCCTTTCATTCCATAGTCATATAACTTCAATGCCTTTCGAATTCGGTTAGAAACTCTGGTCGGAAGTATTTCATGAACTGGTGCAGAATATATCCCCGGTATATAACTCGTGTCTGGCAAATCAGAAGAAATTTTTCCTTGATTAAAATCAACTAATCTTTGACTCGGTGCTTTTTGTGATCCATCACCAAAATTGAATACGTCTTGTTCGACTTTCTTTTGAAAATCCAAGCTTGCAAAAACACCTTCATAGCCCATCTCTTTCAATTCGTCCAACTCAATCGAGGTGACTACACCACTATTCGCGAAAGCGGAATCACGACGAGACAATGACATCCCATTGACCACAATCTCTCCTTTTGTGGTTGCGGCAGGTACAATTAACCCACCGGGACACATGCAAAAAGAAAAAACGCCACAATCATCCACCTGTTTTACCACTTTATAGCTCGACGCCGGTAATCCCTCTTCTCTTGGTTTCTGACGGTATTGAATTTCATCAATTAAAGCTTGTGGATGCTCCACCCTCACTCCAATAGCAAAAGGTTTAGCTTCCATCCGTACTTTAAGTTCGTCTAACTTCCGATAAATATCACGAGCGGAATGTCCCGTAGCTAATACGACTGCATCTCCTAAATGAGACTGTCCATTGTGATCTACAACACCTGTCAAGGTTTGATTCTCGATAATAAAATCCACCACTTTAGTATCGAAAAGCACCTCTCCTCCAAAAGCTTCTATGGTTGCTCTAATGTTGGCAATGATGACAGGCAACTTATTAGATCCGATATGCGGATGCGCCTCAAACAAGATATCACGCTTGGCTCCATGTTCTACCAATAACTGTAATACCTTCTCAATTTTTCCTCGCTTATGAGATCGAGTATATAGCTTACCATCCGAGTAAGTACCAGCACCTCCTTCGCCAAAACAATAGTTAGAATCTGGGTTAACAAAATGATGTTGTTGGATGGCTTTAAGATCACGTCTTCTCGCTCTGACGTCTTTACCTCTATCAAGCACTATAGGCTTAAGTCCCATCTCTATGCACTGCAATGCTGCAAAGTAACCCGCTGGGCCAGCTCCAATGATCAACACCTTCTTATCCGAACTTATTGTTTCAAACTGATCGATGATCGCAGTGGTCTCAGGAGGAGTTTCTTCAATGAATACGCGCATTCTCAATAAGAAAAAAGGGCGCCCTCTTCTAGCATCTATCGACTTACGAACAAGCTTGTATTCAAAAGCCTTGTTCATCCGATTCAGTTTTGAATTGATCTTTGCTCTGATCAAGCTATCGTCTTCTAACTGGTCTGGGGAAACCCTTATCTCTACTTCCTTAATCATTTAACTAACCGCTTGTCTTACTCTAATCAATCTCTCCAATAAACCTTCTATTAAATCAAGCTTGAGCATATTTGCGCCATCCGATTTAGCTACAGAAGGATCTGGGTGCGTTTCGATAAAAAGTCCATCTACACCTACCGCAATTGCTGCTTTAGCTATTGTCTCAATAAATTCTGGTTTACCACCGGTCACTCCAACACTTTGATTGGGCTGTTGAAGCGAATGGGTACAATCCATAACAACGGGAGCACCAAATGAACTCATCGTCTTCAAGCCTCGAAAATCGACCACTAAATCTTGATATCCAAAAGTAGTTCCTCTTTCCGTCAACCACACTTTATCATTACCGCTATCCACTACCTTTGTGAGTGCATGTTTCATTGATTCAGCCCCCATGAATTGACCTTTTTTGATGTTGACGTATTTTCCCGTTTTTGCAGCAGCAACTAATAGATTCGTCTGACGACAAAGAAATGCAGGGATCTGTAAAACATCTACGTATTGAGCAGCCATTGCGGCTTCTTCATCGGTATGAATATCTGTAGTCAATGGGCGATTAAATTTCTGCCCAACTTTTGCTAAAATGTTCAAGGCCTTTTCGTCTCCGATTCCTGTGAATGAATTTAGGCTCGACCTATTCGCCTTTCTATATGACCCCTTAAACACTAATGGGATATCCAACTTATCCGTAATCTCTACCAATCTCTCTGCAATTTCCATGGCAATTTCTTCCCCTTCAATGGCACAAGGGCCTGCGATCAAGAAAAAGTTTTGGTGTGCTTTGAAAGCATTCAATTCTATCATAATAAGTAGTTGTGCTGCAAAATTAGCCGATTTTTTGAGAAGGATGGATTACAGCTTGAAGGATCGGTGTTTATTTATTACTTGACTGAATCAAGTATAACATAGAAAGGCTTAAAAATATTTCTTCCTCTTCCTCATTCATCGGTTCGAGGATACTGAATGCTCTTGGATTCACCGTATCTACCCTTTCTGGATTTTTAACTCTGGCGACTAATTTGTCCTTTGCTTTAAAAGGTGATAATTCAAGACCATCTTCCACTTTTAATTCGCCTAGTAATTGTTGATCCCGCAACAATTGACCTTTGTTATTAATGGTCCCGTAGACTTGACCATTAATACTTAACTCCGTGGTATTGCCATCAATGTTGTAGATAAACTCTCGATCATGAGTTAGAATAAGTAAGACTGCTTTTTTCGCTTCCGCGGAATATTCCTTATAGGCGTAGGCCACGAGCGGTTCATGATATATAGAAGTAAACGCTCCCTTAATCACTTTATTCATCCCTCTGCTGACGGTGCGATCTGATTGGTTTAAAGAAAGTAATTCCAATTCGGTTGAATCCAACGGAACAAGTTTGTCTAAATATGCTTTAAGTTCTTCTCTTAATTTGTTGGTATCTCTACGAATTTTTCCTTTGGTGCCTTGAAGGCTAAACATAAATCCAAAGACCTGAGAAATGATAAATCCAATTCCCCCCAATGCCACCGCCGCAAATAGTAATAGTCTTAACAATTTTTAGGTATTTATCCGAGGTAAGATTTTAATGCATTCCTATTTACAGATTTTCTCAATCTTCGAATGGCTCTTTCTTTAATTTGCCGGACTCTTTCACGGGTCAAACCATATAGATCACCAATTTCTTCAAGATTCATAGGACTCTTTTTGTTCAAACCGTAGTAAGAACTGAGTACTTCTACTTCCCTTGGTGAAAGAATGGACAATCCATGTTCGATTTCCTGATGTAAAGATTGTTCCATCAGTTTGACATCTGGCGGAGTACCATCTTCTTCACTGATTAAATCCAGCATGGTAGAAGCACCGTCCTCTCCAGATATCGGGGCATCTACAGAAAGGTGTCGTCCACCATTTCCGATAACAGCTCTTACATCTTTCACTTTTATATCTAGAAGATCAGCCAACTCTTCATGAGACGGTTCTCTTTCGAATTCTTGTACAAAGGAGACAAATGCCTCATTGACTCTTTTATAAGAAGCTAATTTATTGAGCGGAAGTCTCACCAAACGAGAATACTCCACGATGGCTTGTAGTATAGATTGTCTAATCCACCATACGGCGTAAGAAATGAACTTAAATCCTCTTGTCTCATCAAAACGCTTGGCCGCTTTCATTAAACCTACATTTCCTTCATTGATTAGATCACTTAGGGAAAGTCCTTGATTTTGGTATTGCTTCGCTACGGACACTACAAATCTCAGATTACTCTTTGTCAGAATCTCCAAGGCCTCTTTATCCCCATCTCGGATTCTTCTAGCCATTTCAGCTTCTTGCTCAGGAGTCAACATATCTATTTTACTAATATCATTGAGATATTTGTCAAGAGCCACGCTTTCACGAGCTGTGATTTTGTTCGTTATTTTTAACTGCCTCATATTACAGAATTAAATATATGTATTTCTCGACAAATAAGGGGTAAAATATTATTCCTATATAAGATACAATGTAAGAACGTGTTTAGTTTCCATTTTGATACAAATCTTTGATTTTCGTTTGTTGGCTTTCGCCAATGGAAGGGTTTTATGTTATTTTTTAATCTGTATTGGGTTGTTCATTTTTTTATCAAAAAAACGAACCAAAAAAACTAGTCAGCAGAAAGGCTATTCGGCAATTGCTGGCACCCGCACCCACATCTGCTGACTGGCAAGCGCTTTTAAAATATATTATCAATACCTCGATCGTTTAAGCTTATCGCTTAATTTAGAAATCCTATTCAGCTAAAAGCTTAAGATCGTTCAGACCATTCTTTCATACACTTGGTGCTCTTTTGAGTCTTTGACTCAACGCATCTTCGTTATTCACTCATTATGTCTGACAATTAGACGTTGTAAGGAAAATAAAAAACGTACTAACGAAGGTTCGTTTAAACTTATAACCTAATTAGGAAATCCTTGGTAAGCATAAGAGATCGATATGTCTATTTAATCAATAAACATATTTGTACTGTCGGGTTTAGGGCTGAA
>JAHDBI010000002.1:43905-116563 GCA_020630475.1 Saprospiraceae bacterium | reverse complement strand
GAATAGTAATAACAGATATCTAAAGTCAAACATTATGGAATGGATTCGTTGTATCAATACGGCTTCATAGCTTCTAAAATAAGACCTTCTTTAGAAATCTTCTTAATTTGGGTTCAACCGAAATTTAATGAACATAAAAAAAGTAAATCTAAAAGTTACATTTTAGGATAAAAATGGAATGAAGGATTAAAATGGTTTAAACCATTTATATCCCTTCACATAAAAACACTCAAAAATTACCCAAAAAACAACCATAAAAATGCGCATTAAAAAAGCCCAAATGATTAGGTCATTTGGGCTCGTATTTTTCATTCGGCGAGTCCGCCAGGGCGAAAGCCAAAAAAATTAAATCTTACTCTTTAGGGATCAATACCTTGTGAGATAATTTCATTTTACCAGATCTTTCATCTATACCGATGATCTTCACTTTAACTGGATCACCTTCTTTCAATACTTCCTCTACTTTCTCTAATCTTCGGTGAGCGATTTCAGAAATGTGTAGTAATCCACTCTTACCTTGGAAATCCACAAAGGCTCCATAAGGCATTACAGAAGCCACTACAGCATCAAATACATCTCCAACAGCAGGTACGAATACAATCTTATCGATAGACGCTTTTGCAGCATCCAAAGATTCTTTGTTGTTACTCGCTATAGAAATGATTCCTCTACCATCCACCTCTTCGATATTGATTGTAGCACCTGTACGTTCTTGCATCTCTTGGATCACCTTTCCACCTGGTCCGATAACCGCACCAATGAAGCTCTTATCAATAGAGAATTCAATAATTCTTGGCGCAAATGGTTTCATATCATCCCTAGCTGTACCAATCGTTTTCGCCATCTCATTTAAGATGTGTATACGTCCTTCTTTAGCTTGAAGCAATGCTTTTTCTAAAGTCTCATAGGGTAAACCGTCGATTTTGATATCCATTTGGCAAGCACAGATTCCTTTTTCAGTACCTGTAACTTTGAAGTCCATATCTCCAATCGCATCCTCGTCTCCAAGAATATCAGAAAGAATCATCATGTCATCTCCTTCTGCAACCATCCCCATGGCAATTCCTGAAACTGGGGCTTTAATCGGCACACCTGCATCCATTAATGCTAATGAACCACCGCAAACCGTAGCCATAGAAGAAGATCCATTTGATTCCATGATATCAGAAACGATTCTGATCGTATATGGATTTTCTTCTGGTAAAACTTGCTTTAATGATCGTTGAGCCAAATTAGCATGTCCTACTTCTCTTCTACCAGGTCCTCTCATTGGCTTTGTTTCTCCTACAGATAGTGCAGGGAAATTATAGTGTAGCATGAACTTCTCATAGTATTGGTTCAATGCAGTATCGATCATTTGCTTATCCAACTTTGTACCTAATGTTGCAGTACAAAGCGCTTGAGTTTCTCCTCTCGTGAATATCGCAGAACCGTGAACAGAAGGTAGGTAATCAATCTCCGTCCAGATATCTCTGATATCCTCTGCCGAACGACCGTCTACTCTTTTACGTTCTTTCAACATGAATTCACGGATGGTCATCTTCTTCAATTTATCGAAGTACTCTCCGATAATCCCACCATTTTCTTCCATGTACTCCTCACCGTGAGCTTCTAATAAATGCTCTTTCAATTCCGTCTTAACTGCTTTGAAATTATCTTTTCTTTCAAATTTAGTTGAAGGCGTACTGGCTACTGCGTACAATTTGCTGTGAGAAAATTCTTTTACAGCGTTATATACTTCTTCATTCACTTCTTCAGCAGCTATTTCTCTTTTTACTGTAGCTTTCTCTCCTACTTTCTCTGCTAAGTCTAATTGAGCTTGACACTGTACTTTAATCGCTTCATGTCCAGCTTTAATCGCTTCGATCAAATCTTGTTCAGAACATTCTTGTGCTTCTCCTTCTACCATCATCACATTGTCCATAGTCGCAGCAACGATAATTTCTAACTCCGCATCTTCTACTTCTGATCTGGTCGGATTCACTTGATACTTTCCATCTTTCTTGATTACTCTTACCTCCGACAAAGGTCCTGCGAAAGGAATATCAGACACTGCCAATGCAGCTGAAGCTGCTAAGGCTGCATATGAGTCTGGTAAAGTTTCTTCGTCAGCAGAAATAAGGTTAATTAAAATCTGAGTATCGTTCATGTATCCATCTGGAAATAGTGGTCTACATGCTCTATCGACTAATCGACAAATTAAAATTTCATAGTCTGATAATCTTGCTTCTCTTCTAAAGAAGTTTCCTGGAATTTTTCCAGCAGCGGAAAATTTTTCTTGATAATCCACAGAAAGCGGGAAGAAGTTTTGACCTTCTCTAGGTTCGTGTGCAGATACTACGGAAGCAAACAACATTGTTTTTCCGATTCTTACTACAACAGATCCATGTGCTTGTGTGGCTAATTTTCCTGTTTCGATAATAACTTCCTGTCCATTAGGTAGGTTAAAGGAAGTCGTTGTGGCATTCTTTTTTCCCATGCGTATTTAATAATTGATGTAGAACGAAAGGAATTGGGATGAGCGTTTTAAATCTCAGTGTTTGTCATGCACTTCGTTCTACTGATAAGTAAAAAAAAACTACCCAACAGTAATTGTTGGGTAGTTTTATATGTAATTTATTTTCTAATATTCAGCTTTTCGATAAGGTCCCTGTACTTTTGGATATCCTTTTTAGCTATATATTGAAGAATTCTTTTTCTTTTCCCTACAAGTGCAAGTAAAGACTTTTTACATGCGTAGTCTTTGTGATTTGATTGGAGGTGAGCGGAAAGTTCTTTAATTCTGTAAGTGAATAAGGCTACTTGGCCTTCTGCTGATCCAGTGTTTTTGGCGTCACCACCATATTCACTGAAAAATTCTTGTTTTTTTTCTTTTGTTAAGTACGTTGCCATTGTTTTAAATTTTTACCAAAAAAGATTACTGAAATACAGTTTTAGCGAGCGCAAAATTACTATTATTTTAAAGAAGAAGCTAGTTATTACCCAATTACTTTACTCTCCTTATTTATATACTTGGCCTTGTTCCACAAAGAATCCATCTCATCAAGGGTCATTTCTTCTAAATCCTTGGTTGCATTGGCCTCGATATATTCGAATCTTTTTTTGAATTTCTTATTGGTTTTTTCCAAGGCCGTTTCTGGGTCAACACCTATATACCTGGCATAATTGACTAAGGAAAATAGAACATCGCCAAATTCTTCCTCTATAAGATCTTGACTTTTATTAGCCTCAATTTGCTCTTTTAATTCATCCACTTCTTCTTGTACTTTTTCCCATACTTGATCTTTGTTTTCCCATTCAAAACCGACCTGTGCCGTCTTATCTTGCATCCTGTAGGCTTTCACCAATGCGGGCATTGAATTAGGCACCCCACTCAAGACTGATCTATTACCTTCTTTCTTTTTTAATTGTTCCCAATTTTTTTTGACATCTTCTTCATTTTCTACCGTAACATCACCGTATATATGTGGATGTCGATTGATCAATTTTTCGCAAACTGCGTTCAAGGCAGTTGAAATATCGAAAGCCCCTTTTTCTTCGCCGATTTTAGCATAAAAGACCATGTGCAGCATTAAGTCACCAAGCTCTTCTTTGATCCCTTTCATGTCCTCTTCTAAAATGGCATCGGCCAATTCATACGTTTCTTCAATCGTTAAGTTTCTGAGAGACTGAAAGGTTTGTTTGCGATCCCATGGACATTTTTCTCTTAAATCATCCATAATTTCCAGTAGTCTCTTAAATGCTGCTAGCTTTTGCTCCATCGCTCAACTTATTTGTTATAAATTTGTTCTTATTACGTACCCTAAGGTAAGGATTATAAAAATTTAAATATGAACGAATTCCTCACAATGCTCGCCGTTATTTTTGGAGTATTCTTAATCTCCTTTGCGATGATCAATATTAGATACATATTTACAGGAAACGAATTTAGAGGATCCTGTGCCTCCAATAATCCAATGATCAAAAATAATATGGGTGAATGCACGGTTTGTGGAAAAAAACCGGATGAAGAATGTAAGATGCCTGAAGTAAAGGCCTAGTTATTTTTTCATAGCACGCGTACTCAGAGAAAATCCGCTGGCGAGTACAATCATCACTATAAAGACATATAGTATAAGCATTTGGGAGCAGTTGGTTATTGACTCGTCAAATATTGTAAATTAGAAGCACATTTTATAATAACGCATTAAATTTTTATATATAAATTATTAACATATATAAAACTATACTAATACAACACAAAATGAAGACAAGCCTCCGATTATTCACTGCATGTTTTGTAGGGATGCTCCTATCCTTCCCTTCTATTGGTCAACAAGCCAAAAACATGAATAGTGCAGAAATATATGCAGCTATTGAAAAATTTGCCTTCCTTGGTAATGCGCTATATGTCGCTGCTCATCCCGATGACGAAAATACTCGGATGATCTCTTATTTGTCTAATCATGTCAAAGCCAATACGGCTTATTTGTCCCTTACGAGAGGAGGCGGTGGACAAAACTTGATCGGTACGGAATTGAAAGAATTCTTAGGTGTCTTACGAACACAAGAATTACAAATGGCGAGAAGTGTGGATGGTGGTCAACAATTTTTTACTCGGGCCATTGATTTTAGTTACTCAAAACATCCAGACGAAAGTTTCAACATTTGGGACAAAAACAAAGTTTTGGCTGACGCGGTTTGGGTCATTAGAAAATTTAGACCGGACATACTTATCAATCGATTTGACCATGATTCTGCTGGTCGTACTCATGGACATCATACTGCCTCTGCTTTAGTTTCTTTAGAAGCTTTTGATTTAGCGGGTGACCCCAATGCATTTCCCGAGCAATTAAAATATGTACGGCCTTGGCAACCAAGTCGAGTACTCTTCAATACGTCTTGGTGGTTTTATGGAAGTAGAGAAAATTTTGAAAAGGCTGACAAAACCAATTTATTGACGGTTGATGTTGGTACCTACTACCCTCTTCGAGGAAAGTCCAATAATGAGATCGCTGCAGAAAGTAGAAGTATGCACCGATGCCAAGGATTTGGTTCGTCTGGAACTCGAGGAAGTCAAATAGAATATCTTGAACTTTTGAGAGGTGATTTACCTACGGATAAAAGCAATCCGTTTGAGGGAATCGTTACAGATTGGTCAAGGGTCGAGGGAGGCAAGACCATAAAAGAAATGATCGAAAAGCTCCTCGAATCTTACGATTTTAATCATCCTGAAAAAAGCTTAAAAGGTCTTGTGGATATATACAATGCTTTAGACGGAGTAACAGACACCCTTTGGCGAAAGCAAAAGGAAAAAGAATTAAAAGATATCATCGCATCCTGCGCAGGTTTATATTTAGAATTTGACGCGAATGAATCCAGTGCTTCTCCAGGACAAACCATTAAGGTGGGTGTTGAATGTACGAATAGATCTTCGGAGGCTATCTTTTTGAATTCACTTACGCTCTATCCATCTAAAATGGATACTACCATCAACCAAGAAATAGGAGCTAACCAAAGTGAGAAATTTACGATCAGCATTGGTATTCCGAAGAATGCTCCCTTTACAAGTCCCTATTGGTTAAACAAAAAAGGAAGCTTAGGCACATATAATGTATCCGATCCAATGATGATTGGCTTACCAGAAACACCCGCTTATTTAAAGGGTGATTTTGACATTACAATACATGGACGTACCATCAATTTTAGGCGAGACGTCTTGTATAAATATGCTGACCCAGCAGTAGGTGAAATATTTGAACCATTCCAAGTTGTTCCCAGGGCGTTTGTCAATATTGAGAAAGATGTTTACATATTCGACGGAAGTCGGAATAAAGAAATGTTGGTTACAGTCACTTCAGGAGAAGACGATTTAAGTGGAACACTAGATTTAAATTTAAAGGATGGATGGACCTCAGAGCCAAAAAATGTCGTGATAGAAAAGATGAAAAAAGGAGAAAAACGCATTGTTCCATTTACGATCATTCCCCCTCAAGAACAATCTGTCCTCAATCCTCAACCGAGCTTTACAGTCAATGGAAAATCCTATAGTCAAGCGGTAACATTTATCGATTATAACCACATTCCGAAACAAACTGTTTTACAAGAAGCCAGTACAAAATTGGTGAATATTCAATTAGAAAAGCGAGGATCGAAGGTAGGCTACCTGATGGGAGCAGGAGATAAGGTGCCGGAAAGTTTAAGAGAAATCGGTTATGATGTCACTCTGATAGAACCTGGTTGCTCTATGAATGAAATGAAAAGTTTTGACGCTATCATCAGCGGTATCAGGGCGTATAATACGATCAGTGATATTTCTTTCTTTCATGATCGCGTCATGGATTATGTGGAGGCAGGAGGCACCTATATTGTACAATACAATACCAGTAGAAGATTAAAGGCCAATAATATCGGACCCTTCCCTATTAAACTAAGCAGAGACCGTGTGACCGTTGAAGAAGCAGAAGTAAGATTTCTAGCACCTGATCATCCCGTCCTTAACTATCCGAATAAAATTACTTCAGATGATTTTAAAGACTGGGTATCTGAGCGTGGATTATATTTTGCAAGTGAGTGGGACGAAAGATATACCCCAATTTTTTCGAGCAACGATCCAGGCGAAGATCCGAAGAATGGGGGTATGCTCATTGCCAAACATGGTAAAGGACATTTTATATTTTCTGGATATAGTTGGTTTAGAGAATTGCCAGCAGGGGTGCCTGGCGCCTATAGGATTTTTGCTAACATGGTATCTATCGGCAAAGAAGTGAGACCATGAAATTAGATCCAACACCAAACAAAAGATGGTATACTATTTACCTATCTATTATCGCCTTGAACATTTTGTTTGTTTGCACGATGTACTATTTCTTCAACCAATTTAATCAAGTTTTATGAGTGGTATAGATTGGTTTATCATGTGTACCACTATGGTATTAGTGGTGGGTTATGGTGTTTGGAAAACAAGGGAGCAAAACAACATGGAATCTTATTTCCTTGGCGGAAATGAAGCCAAATGGTGGACTGTGGGTCTATCCGTAATGGCGACTCAAGCAAGTGCCATCACTTTTCTATCCACTCCAGGACAGGCCTATTATGATGGTATGGGATTTGTTCAATTTTATTTTGCCTTACCTCTTGCTTTGATCATTATTTGCATCACTTTCATCCCTATATTTTACAAGTTAAAAGTATATACGGCTTACGAATTTTTAGAAAACCGATTTGATTTAAAAACACGTTCAGTCACGGCATTTTTGTTTCTTCTTCAAAGGGGTTTGGCTACAGGAATTACCATTTATGCTCCGGCGATTATCCTGTCATCTGTTATGGGATGGAATTTAAACGTGACGACAATTGTCATTGGGTGTATTGCCATCTTATACACCGTCAGTGGAGGGACAAAAGCCGTCCATGTCACGCACAAGCTTCAGATGATTATCATTTTAATTGGACTGTTTATCATCTTCTTCTTACTTCTAGGATATTTACCAGATGAATATAGTTTTAATGACATGCTGCACATCGCTGGTGCAAGTGATAAACTGGAAATCATAGATACCAAATTTGACCTTAAGGATCGATATAACATTTGGACAAGTTTTATCGCTGCTCCGTTTTTATTCCTCTCCTATTTTGGAACGGATCAAAGTCAAGTTCAAAGATATATTTCCGGTAAATCCGTCAAGGAAAGTAGAATGGGTTTAATGATGAATGCACTTTTAAAAGTGCCCTTACAATTCTTTATTTTATTTATTGGAGTATTGGTCTTTTTATTTTTCCAATTCAATAGAGCACCTATTTTTTTCAATGAATCTGTTGTTGAACAAGTGCGATTTTCTGATTATGCCGAAGAAGGTGAAAAGATCATTGATGAGTACAATCTTGTCCATGAAAATAAATTAGAAGCGCATTCTCTTTATGCTGCAAACCCTACGATTCAAAACAAACAGAAGGTACAAGGCCTATTAAAACAGGAATCCAAATTGAGGGATGAGTATCGAGGGATAATAACTCAGATGGATAAATCTGTAGAAACAAATGACAAGGATTATGTCTTCATAAATTTCATTTTGAATCAAATGCCTAGAGGTTTGGTGGGCTTATTATTGGCCATGATATTTTTCGCGGCCATGTCTTCTACAGCATCTGAATTGAATGCCTTGGCGTCGACAACATCCGTCGATTTTTATAAACGAATTGTAGTTCAAGAAGCTACAGACAGACACTATGTCATTGCCTCTAAGTTATTGACATTATTTTGGGGAATTGTGGCGATTCTCTTTGCGTCAATAGGTACTTTGTTTGAAAATCTGATTCAGTTTGTCAATATAGTGGGTTCGATTTTTTATGGAACCATACTGGGGGTATTTTTGGTTGCTTTCTATCTTAAAAAAATCAAGGCCAATTCGGTATTCTTTGGGGCAGTACTCACACAAATCATGGTATTTTGGGTGTATCTAGAATATGTGGAAGGGCAGAAAATAATCAGTTTCTTATGGTTGAATTTAATTGGCGTAGTCGGTGTGATTAGCTTCTCAAGTATTCTTCAAATCTTCATGCCGGGTGATAAGGGTTTAATTTCGCTTTCGCGGAATGAATAAGGTTTTGTACTTATAAGCATGCGTCTAAAGTTTGAGTCACCCCGTTGATGATGACTGTTCCGCTACATGAAGAATTAGGACTAAAATCAATAATTATTGGATTTCCATTAGAGTCCATTCCGGATAAAGAGCCACCAACAGGACAGGCACATAGAGGATTTGTCTTCAATTCTGAATCTGTTGATAGCGTAAAGTCTTCATCCTCTATACATACATCCATACTTGAATAGGTCTGACAAGTATAGTCATCCAAAAAAGTTGTAAAATCATTAGGATCATTGTTACCAAGTGCGTCAACCAAGGTTAGTTTCCCCTCTGACGTAGATTTCAAAACGATATCTGAGCCATTAGAACCGGTCACTGTCAATCCGGCAAGATCACTGTCGAAACATAAATTGCCGTCAGCATTTTCCTTTATAAAAGTAAGTTCGATACAACCGTCCATATCTACCCCATCAATTGTAAAATTATTAGCATAGTCTATTTTTGCTACTGTACCTTCTGACACGCACAATAATCCATCTAATGTAACATCCACTTTACCTTTCACCTCAGTGATTCCATCAGGCATACATCCATTTCCTCCAAAATCTAAGGTATAAGTAATTGGATAAGAGCTAATTGGTTGGGTTGGGTCAGGAGTAATACAAGGGCAATCATTTCGAAAATCTATTTCTTGTTGATTAGACTTGATTCCTGAATGTAAATTAGGATATTTAAATATCTCTGCAAGTACAATTTGTAAACCGGCCTTGGTCGAAATGATATGTTCGGCGATCAACTCTGCTTCTTGGTGAGTATTAACAGAAATATCTTGTACAATTCTTGGCTCTGAACATGCCATAACAAGGGTACAGAGGATAAAAAACATCCATTTTCTCATATCATTAAGGTTTGGTTATACTATTTCAATATCCTTAAGACACATTTAAAATGAAATGGCACTATAAAAATTAAAATAAACTTGGACTTTAACATATTACCAAAAAAAAGGGGGGCAAAATGCCCCCCTTTTAAATTAATCTATTGAATAGATTATTTCATTTTCATCATCCATTCTTTAATAGATGCTTCGTTATTTTTAACATACTCTGCATAATTAGCAGCTTGTGCCAATTCTTTAGATTTTGTTGCTACTTCAATCGCTTCTTTATAACGACCTAAGTCAGCAAGAATTAATGCTTCTCTTCTTACTTGCCAGAATTTTGGCTTTTCTACATTTGTCGCTTTTCTCACCATTTCTAGAGCCTTGTTCAAGTCTTTTCCAGAAGTGTGGTAATATTGACCAGCAGTGTAATAATCTCCGCCAGTAGGTCCAGCTAAGGTCTTTTCGATTGCAGCCATTACTTTACTATCCGCTTCCACTTTTAAGTCTAAAGAAATAGCTGTTTTTTCCCATACCATTTCAAGAATAGCACTTTCATCTCTAAGAGATTCGAAGTTATAAAGCAGTGTTTCGATAGACATCGGTAATTTGGTCACCTTAGCCATCACCTTTAGAGCCGGTACTTTATCTGTGTATGAAGACCAGCTTGTAGATTCATGTGTAAAGAACATTACTTCGAATGATTCCATACCTGGCACCATAAGGATCGCGTACGTACCAGCTTTTAAAGCTTGACCATTCACCATGATATCATCACTAACAGTCAATTTAGTAGCTTGATTTGCACCAGCTCTCCAAACTTCTCCATAAGCTAACATATCACCAAAGATTGTACGTCCTTTTACACTTGGTCTTGAGTACTCAAGAGTAAAATCCGTCAATCCAACAGTCTGCATTAATGTACTAGATGGACTTGGCGCAGGAGTTTTTATTTGTGCTGTCATGTCTATAGCGACCAATGAGATCATTAGGACAAAACAAAGCGTCATTAATTTTTTCATGTTTTAATTTTTTCGATTAATTATTTAAGTGCAAAGATAGTATCTATTCATAATATTCAGAATCCTATTATAACATAAGAACTTGGATATGGTTTTAGCAACGACAAAACCGTATATATTGTTTAGGGCTGAAAACAAAAAAGGCGACATTAATGCCGCCTTCGAATATTTTATAGAGTCTAAACTATCTTTGGACTACGACTTTAGTTCGACCCATGATTTGTAAACCATCATTGACCTCTAGGATATACATACCAGGAATTAAATCAGCAACATTTAATTGTGCCTGTTGAGTATCATTGGGAAGCCTTTGCTGAAGAACAGCTGATCCTTTTAAATCTAACAATCTTACATTTGGATTCGATATCAGCTCTTTACCTAGATCAACATTAAGGATGTCTCTTGAAGGATTTGGCCAAACGGCATTCGTCAAATCAAGCGTCAAGTCTTTGGCAGAAGTAATTCCTTCATAAAACCAATCGTGTGTGATTTGTATGATCTGATTTCCAACAGAAACATTGCTTAATTGTGCTACACTAAAACCGATATAAACCATTTTATAATTATCTGTTTCTGCTCTCATACCACCAATAGCATTGGAGTCATTGTTGTACGTGAATATTGGGATTCCTCCATTATTGGGTGATACCTCCTCAGGATAAACTGCACCTCCACCATAAAAATCAAATATTGCAGAAGATCCGCAAGCACCAAAAACAGGGTCACTTGTAATCGCTGTAACGGGAGTATTTCCACCGTCACCGTCATCTACATAATTGGAATGCATATATTGATTGACAAAATTCTGTACTTCTGCAGTATTGTTATTGTTAAAAGCATCCCAAACAATATCTTGACCTGCAAACATCACATTTCCTCCATTATCCATAAAGTTGGATAAGGTCGCGATGGTTGTATTATTTAAACCAGGAAAAGTCCAACCAACATTATAATAGACATTGTAAACATTGTCCAGTGCACCTGCTTCTCCAAATCCATTAAAAGCATCTTTTGTCGTCCCAGCAAATTTGTCATTTCCGGCTAAAGCCAATCCTGTTTCGTAGTATGGGGCATTTCCTAATTCTTGATCATTAGAGACTACCAAGTCTTTTACACCGCTCATTAAGTTGATTCCGTAAGTCAAGGTTGGTGCATTATTTCCATAAGTTTCTGAAACCACTTCTACCTCTAAGCTAGCAATGCCCACTGCATCGTCAGGGGTAACCGCAATGGTAAAATCTTGTGTTTCCCCTGCTCCGACAGTGATTGCACTACCGATAGGCATGGCTGAACCATTCACAATTAAATTCGAAGACCATGAATTGGGAGCAGTGCCATCTAAATTGATCACATAAGACTCTTCAGTAGGCAACTCATTTTTCAGTGAAAAACTTACTTCTGTCATTTCTCCAGGTGCCCCTGAAAAATACTCTCCCCCAGTTGAAGTCAATTGTCCTACTATGGTTGTTGAACCGCCATTAGCCTTTACCTTGTGACCAGTATGAATGTTTCTTCTTGATTCAGCAACACTCGCCACTACTTCACACTTATCAATATCATATTGCTCTGGGACGATATAAGTATACGTTCTGGAAACCGAAGTTCCTGCTGTTGTCGTTGTTACTTCATCACCCCATTGGCCCGTCAACATCTCTCTAAGTATATGATTGTGTTCGTAATCGTTGACTACGACTCCTCCGTCTATCTGATATCCTAAATATCCATTTTCGGCGAAAGCCACGTTAATGAAATTTGTAGGTAAAAGACTACTTGTTGTATAATACAATTCCACTTGAACAGTCAATTCTCTTGTTGCTTCCTCAAAACTTGAAGCTAAACCCATATTGACTCTTGAAGCTAAGCTCCGCACTTCAATAGATGCTGATTCCCAAGAACCTCTATTTAATGCAGGAGATGTTTGACCTAGTAAATTCATCCTATTCAGCGTACCACTTGGGTAACCAGAAACTCCCATTTCAGAAGCAAATTCATTTCCGTAAGGTGTTCTGAAATCAGGCTGATTGGTACCTGGAGTTGGTGTTCCGTAGGCATCTGTGTGAATATTTAATAAGATCACATTATTAGGATCTTTCTCGTATATAGACTGTGCAATTCTGTGACCGTCTGGACAGAACGTACATTTCATGCCCGTGTATTCCTCGAGAACGGCATTTCGGTTTTCTGGTTCTGTAGTTAATAAATTTTGTCCATTCGCGAAAGCGAAAATACAAAGTAAACAAGCGCTAAGTAGATATCTTTTCATCGTTTCATGTTTGATTTGACTATAAGGTACTAAATGTCTAAGTCTTGACTGTAAAGTTATGTTTAAAATCCTCATAGACGACAAAAAAAGGCTGCCTGAATCAACAGGCAGCCTAAGTCGCTAAAATGATTTAATAATTGTTATACGATACTTCTTATCATCTTCGAACTACAATTAATTGCTTTTCGAAAATGTCACCATCAATATTAAATTTCATGGTGTACACACCACTTGTTAAGTGGCTAATGTTAATCATTCGTTCGTGATTTCCGCTTTCCATGTTTTCAGAAATCGCTTTTGTCATCACTAATTGTCCAGCTGCATCCCAAATATCCATGGTTACAGGAGCATCTTTTTCAATTGTGAATTCTATGACTACATCGTCAATAGCAGGGTTTGGATAAGTGTTCACATTGGTCACATTAGCCTTATTCACTCGTATGGCTACAATGTGGCTATAGGTAAATGCACCATCCAGATCAACTTGCTTCAATCTGTAGTAGTAAATGCCATTTTCAGAAATGTCATGATCTTCTTGATCGTAAACATTTACTTCAGCTGAAACCGCTACTGCTTCATGCTTGGCAATCATTTCGAAATTATCTTGATTATCGAAAGAACGTTCTAATTCAAAGTGACTGTTATTCACTTCGTTAGTTGTCTCCCATACTAAGTAGTTATGAGAAGATCTGTTTGTTCCTTCGAAACTCAACAATTCGATTGGTAATACTCCGAACATTAAACCAGCATCTACATTTGTTATAGAGTCTCCTGGAGACATGCTATACGTAGGTGACGTGTTATATCCGTTGCTATGATCAAAATCACTGTCGATAAGATCATTCACCGTATTTGCATAGGTCAATCCATAGTTAGGTGGAGTCATTATTCTCAAGTAATAATCTTCTTTCTGTAATCCAGTAATCATGAATCTACCATTTGCATCAGTGGTATCCTGTACCACCATATCACCAGACATGTTGTATGCTTTAATGACTATTCCAGCAAATGGAGGTTCGTTATTTTCTTGCATACCGTTGGCATTGATATCACTCCAAACTCTATCTCCAATCTGAGCTTGAGGATAATAACCAGCACCTATGTCGCATTTCACATCACCACTTCTTACCGTGAAGAAGGTTGTCGTACCCATACCAAAGGTATTGTCCAAATCACTGTCCGCATTTTCATTAGAACCAACGTGCGGTCTTGCCGGAACAAGTCCATATGGTGGAGACTTAATCTCTACGTAATAAGAACCTGGTTTAGCACAGAACTTGAAGTATCCATCATCAGAGGGTGTACCTGGCTTATGTCCTGTTTCCGTAGAATCATACTTAGTCCAAGTGCCATTTTCAAATTTGTATAAGAATACCCATAGTCCATTGATACCGTTTTCTTCAGAATCCCAAACATCATTTTGATTCGTATCATACCATACTAACTCTCCAATCGGAACACATCTGTAGAAACCAGCATCACAATTCAATTTAACATCTCCAGAATTCAATGTAAATAATGGAATTCTTGCTCGTCCATTTTCAAGATCTATGATATCACTATCCACATTATCATTAGATCCTGAGTTAGGCCAAGTAACGAAGTAGTCCGTAGGTATTTCAAATTCTACGTAATAATCACCTGGATATATTAAGTCAAACAAGTAATAACCATTGGCATCTGTAAATGTACTCTTCACAAGCGTTCCATCCGCTGCGTAAAGGTGAACGATAACATTCTCTAATCCTGGTTCGTCAGGATCTTGAATTCCGTCACCATCCATATCTTCCCATACAAAATCTCCTTTTTCAGCAAGGATTAATACACCAGCATCGAATGTACTGTCGTATACCCCAGCAAGGACTTCCATACAAGGAATGTTACCAGAAAGGTCCACATCACTATCGATAGTGTCATCATTTCCTTGATCTTGTAGCGTGAATGCACATCCAGCTGGCTGATCAGAAATATCAAACTGTAATTGATAGAATCCTTGAATAATATTATCAAAGAAGTAGAATCCGTCATCGTCAGTTACTTGGACGTCTACCACGTTTCCATCACAATCGAGTAAGTAAACTACTACATTTGGAATTCCTGGTTCGCCCACTTCTTGGATACCGTCACCATCTAAATCTTTCCAGACATAATCTCCAAGACCTCCGACTACAAGTACTTTAGCTGGATCACTATCATCTTCATCATCTCCTGGTTCGCATGTTGGCCAACTTTCATCAATGACATCATCATTTGGATCAATAAATCCAAGGGTTGGGCTACTCGGCTCAACATAGTTGTCGTTTGTAAAGATGGCATCCGGATTACTATCGGCGTCAATGGTAATTCCAAATGAACTATCATTAGCAAATCCTATTTCTGCTCTATTCCACCAATCCGTATTATATGGATCGTCGTCAATAGTAATTTCAAAGAAAATACTTGTCTTGATACTATCCATTGGAGCCAGTGGAGTGTTAATTACCCAACTCGCATAGCTACCAAATCCTACCCAATCTGGATTAAGTGCAGGTAACCAGATAAATCCTGTATTGATCGAATCAATAACGAAGATATTACCAGTAGGCACATTACCTTGATTGAATATTGTTACTTCAAACTCAACCGTATCCCCTATTGCAAAAGGTCCACAATCTGGAGTTGTTTTTCTCAAGGCTAAATCTAGAATGTCGATCTTTTCACAATCGTGATCATCTTCATCATTAGGATCTTTAATAGCATTGTCAACCCAAGTGGTTTCATTATTCACCTCGTCTAAATGACTATCAAAGTCATCTGCGATATATAGTGGTTCAGTATCTGCATCACTTACTTCTGCGCAGTTTGTCCAAGCAATTAGACTTTCGTCAATACACGGTACAATTTTAAGCACAAGGCTTACTTGAGTATTATCACCTGGTTCTAATTCTCCAGGGATAGTTCTCTTCGCTTTTCTAAATACCGGATCATAAGTCCAATCTGGATTATCTGCCTGATCAAATTCAAAACCACAAGGGATATAATCTGTCACTTCAACATCGAATGCACTTAAACTACCTTGATTAAATACTGTCATATCATAAGTCATGTTTTCACAGTACCTAAATGGTGGTGTATCTAATGTAGTCTTTCTCAATGCAAGATCGAATATTTCGATTCCCGCCGGATCGTGATCATCTTCATCCTCATTATATAATGGTCCACATCCACAAATCTCATCATCCCATGGGAATGCTTCTTGCGTAGGTGTATTGTATGGAGGTAAACAAACGTTTCTTTCCCATGAACTATCAGATCCTGGAGTACTATCCATTTCCCAAGTCATTCGGAAAGGATATCCTACACTCGCTCTACCCTGATGAGAAGTAATCTCAGCATAATTAGTCCAATGCTTACGTCCACCATTTGTACAGATTATTTCCAATTTCAATGGAATCTGAACACTATCAACGGCAGGTAGTGGTCCTGTATGCGTGTACTCTAAGTTTGGTCCTGCACCAATCACAGACCAACCTGGGTTGATTGCTGGATCAAATGCGTAACCTGGTGGTAAGTAGTCCGTAACGACAATGTTATTGGCTTCCTCATTTCCTTGATTAAATAACCAAACACTGAAATCCACCACTTGTCCATAGAAATGTACCGGAGGCGTTTCTAATACTTTACGTAATGCTAAGTCAACAATTTCGATACGTGCGACATCTTCATCGTCCTCATCAAGGATACCATCGTCATTACAATCTGTCCCGTCGTCATCAATATGATCATCTTCAGGAGTCCAAGGAGTTCCACCAACATCGTTTCCGACAATAGCATCTGGAGTACTATCGATATCATCAACAACGATGAAGTTTTCATCTTTGAATCCAAAGATTTCAGCTCTGTTATCCCATGCATCTTCATCATTTTTCAACTTAAGAACTTCAAGATCTATTTTTACAGTTTCACAATCACATGGCGCTAATGGCCCCATAACACGTGTTACCGCTTCTTCGTCAAATTCGTTGTAATCCCAAGTTGGGAAGTTACCTGAAACAAATTCTAATCCAACTGGGATATAATCAATGATATCGATATTTCGAACAGGGAAACTACCTTGATTACAGACAGTAATTGAGTAGGTAACCGTATCACCCCAGTCATAAGGTCCGAAGGTATCCACCGTTTTCAACAATGCAACATCGTAAACAGTTATTCCTGCTGGATCGTGATCATCTTCATCTTCAAGAGCTAATGGTCCACATCCGCTGATATTATTGTCATCCGGATCTCCCGGTTTAACACTTGTTTCAAATCCAGTATTACTTCCTGGAGAAGAATCAATATCACAAGCAATAAGCGAGTTAGAATCAGCTGCTAAGAAAATCTCCGCATAATTCACCCAATCATCAGCACCACATCCTGGTATAAGCTCTAAGAAGATCGGAATAGAAACCGATGTTCCAGGCATAATAGTTCCTGGTATTTCATACAACTGAGAAGTACCTGGACCTGTCCATCCTGGATTAAGTGCAGGATCGAAATAATATCCTGGAGCGATATAATCAGCTACATGAACAAGGGTTGCTGGTTCATTTCCTTGATTATAAACTGTAATTTCAAATTCTACAACCTGACAATATTCATAAGGACCTGGTGTTACCACTTCCTTGGTCAAGGCCAAATCAAAAATTGGTATTCTTTCAGGATCATGATCATCTTCATCATCATCTTCTCCTGGAGGAGCATTTGGCCCACAACCGTCTACATTATCATCATCTGCAGTCTCTACTACTCCACCGGAGTCATTTCCAAATATGTCATCCGGATAACTATCAATATCAAGAACTGGGACAAAACTTGCATCTGACATGAAATATACCTCAGCATGATTATCCCAAGCAGTTGTATTATCAGCGAGAAGTGATTTAGTAACTCTTAAATCAATTTCTACAGTTCTGGTCTCACAAACCTCCAGATTCGTTACTGTGGTCGTTGCAATATCCCCTAATGCTCCTGAAGTCCAAACTGGACCATTGGTAGCAACATATTCCAATCCATTTGGAATGTAATCCGCAATTCCAATTTGTGCTACTGTTACCGCACCTTGGTTAATTACATCTATTTTATAGGTAACAATATCACCTAACTTAAATGGACCAATTTCATCAGTAGTCTTTCTAAGTGCGACGTCAATGACTTCAACACCTGCTGGATCATGATCATCTTCATCTTCTCCTTCCGCTTCTCCACATCCATCAAACACATCATTGAATATATGATATTCATCTACTTCGTTTTCGTAAGTGGAGTTGCTTCCAGGAGTACTATCTATATCCCATCCTGTTCGATCCTCACCGGCGGCATTTGCATGCGAAACAATTTCTGCATAGTTGATCCAGTCTTTATTGCAACCATCACTCTTTTGTAATGTCAAGAATAATGTGACATCAAAGAATCCGCCCGGCGCAATAGCAATCGGTACTTCATAATTCAATAAAGGTGGAGCACCAGTCCAACCTGGGTTGAATGATGGAGCAAATCCATATCCTGCAGGGACATAATCTGCAATATTTACTAATGTCGCATCTCCATTTCCTTGATTATAAACTCTTATATTAAATTGAACATTTTGACCGTAGAAATATGGAGCAGATGTTACAACGGTTTTCACCAATGCTAAATCCACGATTTCCACACATTCCTCGTCATGATCATCCTGATCAATGGTATTATCAATCACTTCGTTATCTGTAAATACATCGTTACCATTTACAAAATCAGGAGTGCTATCAATATCATCTACATCATTCCAATCTGAGTCTTGCATGAAGTATATCTCCGCTTCATTACACCAGAATTCTGATCCACCAGTGCTTGATTTTTCAAGTAAAAGTTGAATTTCTAGTGTTCTAGTTTCACATGGAGCAATGTTTGACAATGTTGTTGTCGATACATTGGATGCTGGATCGTAATTCCATAATGGTGCATTACCCAATACATTAGTAAATCCAGTTGGAATATAATCGATAACCCCAACACTATGAATTGTGGTATTACCTTGATTAATTACTTCAATTTGATAAGTTACAATATCACCAATAGCGAACGGTCCAACATCTGTCGTTGTTTTTCTCAACGCTAAATCATTGACATCAATTCCTGCAGGATCGTGATCATCTTCATCTTCTCCTTCTCCCGGGCCACATCCATCAATTACATTATCAAATGGATCACCATAGTCTACTGCAGTTTCGTGACCTGCATTACTTCCAGGTGTGCTATCTGTGTCGTTATTAGTACGATCGACTCCAGCTGCATTTGCTGCTGAGATGATTTCAGCGTAATTCGTCCAATTTTTCTCACCGCAACCCTGAACTACTTCAAGGAAAATCGAAGCATCGAAAAATCCTCCAGGAGCGATAGGAACAGGTACTTCATACGTCACCATAGGAGCACTTCCAGACCATGCTGGATTACTGCCTGCATCAAATGCGTAACCAGCTGGTATATAATCAGTTATGTTTACTAAAGTAGCCGGTTCGTTTCCTTGGTTATAAATTCTAATTCCAAACTGAACCATTTGTCCATAGAAATAAGGTCCAGGTGTAATCACTTCTTTTGTTAAAGCGAGATCAAATACCTCAATACATTCTACATCAAAATCGTCTTGATCGATATCATTATCGTCAACTTCATTATCCATGGTAATATCATTTCCATTGACAAAATCAGGTGTACTATCAATATCATCTACATCATTCCAATTCGAGTCTTGCATGTAATATATCTCAGCATTATTACACCAGAAAGTAGCCCCACCAACGTTAGATTTTTCAACTAAAAGTTGAATTTCTAATGTTCTTATCTCGCATGGAGCGATATTTGAAATAGTCGCAGTTGAGAGATTTGCAGCAGCGTCATAGTTCCATAACGGAGCGTTCCCAAGAACGTTTGTTAAACCAGTAGGAATGTAATCTATTACTCCAACACTATGAATTGTGGTGTTCCCTTGATTAATTACCTCAATCTGGTATGTTACAATATCACCCGGAACGAAAGGTCCTACATCTGTAGTCGTTTTTCTTAATGCTAAATCATTTATTTCGATACAAGCTGGATCATGATCGTCCTCATCTTCATTCGCCGAAAGGCCACAACCTGTATAAACATTATCATAATCTGCTCCGCATGTTACAGCCCTTTCATGACCTGCATTTGAAGCAGGAGTACTGTCAACATCGTTGGCTGTTCTATCCTCTCCAAGTCCATTTGCCGCACTCACTATTTCAGCATAGTTTGTCCAACTATCCTCACCACAACTTTGTACAACTTCTAAAAAGATAGATGCATCAAAGAATGTTCCTGGAGCAATCGTAACAGGAATTTCAAAGTTGACAGTTGGAGCAGCACCTGTCCAACCTGCATTTACAGCCGAATCAAAGGCGAAACCAGAAGGAATATAATCTGCAATATTCACTAATGTCGCATCAGTGTTACCTTGGTTGTAAACTCTGATTCTAAATTGAACGTTCTGTCCATAAAAATATGGGCCAGGTGTGACTACTTCTTTAACGAGAGCAAGATCAAAAATTTCAATACATTCTTCATCATGATCATCCTCATCTATGTCACAATCATCTATTTCATCATTGGTAAATAAATCATTACCAAGAATTAAATCTGGTGCACTATCAAAATCTAATAAATCAACCCAATCGCTATCTTCCATGTAATAAATTTCTGCATTATTACACCAAAGCTCATAGCCTCCAACGTCAGATTTTTCGACTTTTAAAACTAAATCAATAGTCCTTGTTTCGCAAGGCAATAAATCCTTAAGGGACGTTGTCGCCACCCCTGCCGTGGGATCAAATGACCAAGTTGGTGAATTGCCAATTACATTTGAAAATCCTACTGGGATATAGTCTACGATTCCAGTTTTTGCTACTGGAACATTACCTTGATTTGTAACATTTATTTGAAAAGTCACCAAATCGCCTATGGCAAAAGGACCAGATTCAACAGTTGTTTTAGATAAGGCTAAATCCGTAACATCTAAACCAGCTGGATCGTGATCATCTTCATCTTCTCCTGCTAGCAAGCCACAACCGGCTATATTATTGTCATCTTCATCACCATAATCTACATCGGTTTCATGAGAAGCATTACTTCCAGGTGTACTATCGATATCAAGATTTGTTCTATCCTCACCTGCTCCGTTAGCAGCGGAGATTATTTCTGCATAATTAGTCCAACTCTTAGTTCCACATGGGTCTTTTATAATTTCTAAAAATATAGATACTTCAGCAGACTCACCAGCTAGAATTGTACCTGGAAACTCGTGATTCACAGTAGGTGCAGCACCAGTCCAAGCCGTATTATTTCCAGGTACATAAGCATAACCCGTAGGAATATAATCTGCCACATTCACTAATGTTGCATCCTCACTACCTTGATTAAACACTGTGATTTTGAACTCTACTACCTTTCCATAGAAATATGGGGCTGGAGTTACCAGCTCCTTGGTTAGCGCTAAATCAAATAATTCTATTCTTGCGGGATCATGATCGTCTTCATCCTCCATCACAGTAGGACCACAGCCATCGATATTGTCATCATCCGCTGTCCATGGTTCGCCACCAAAATCGTTTAACGGATCGGTATCTGGATTACTATCAATATCGTCCAAATTATTCCATTCAGCATCTTCCATGTAGTAGATCTCTGCCTCATTGTCCCAAGCACCTGCACCAGCTAATGATTTTGTGATTTCCAAATCGATGGTGACGAACTTACAATCACCTGGAGCAACATCTTTCATAGAATGTGCAGCCAATTCACCTGATGGATCAGTAAACCATGTTGGGAAATTCGAAATTTTATATTCTAATCCGTCAGGAATGTAATCTACAATTCCAACGGTTGATACGTGTGTGTTCCCTTGATTACACACTTCGATTTGATATTTAACTGTTTGACCTAATGAATACGGACCAGCAGTCAATATTGTTTTTCTTAGAGCTAAATCGTTAACTGCAATACCTGCAGGATCATGATCATCTTCATCTTCTCCTTTTGCAGCTCCCCCACCTAACATATTATCATCGTCTGGATCACCCTGACAAACTTCATTTTCTTCCGGAGTATTACTACCCAAGTCACTATCAGCATCCGTCATTGACACACCCATTGCATCCGTCGCGGAAACTATCTCTGCGTAATTGGTCCAATCCTTTAAACCACCATCGGTTTTCATAATATCCAATGTGATTTGAATTGGAACACATTCCTCTGGAAGTAACTGACCAATAGTCACTGAAGTTAAAGGATTTCCTCCTCCCCAAATCCCACTATTTGAACCTGGATCAAAAGAAAAACCAGCTGGGATATAATCATTCACTGCAATATTATTTGCGGTAACGTTACCTTGGTTGCAAATAGTTATTTCGAAAGTTACATCTGACTGATAAGTATATGGTGGAGGTGTAATCACCTCCTTTCTAAGGGCTAGATCGAAATAAGGAATCATTTCAGGATCATGATCATCTTCATCAAAAATTTCATCTCCATCTTTATCATATCGATTGTCATCTATATGATCATCTTCATCAGAACCTGGTGTACCACCTACGTCATTCGTAGGATCATCATCGTAAGGACTATCTATATCAAATAAAGATCTATCTATTCCGAAGGTATCCTCTGCAGCAAAAATCTCAGCAATATTAGTCCAATCCGAACCACCTCCATTTCCAGGAGTTAATCCGATGTTCAAAGGAAAGGTTTTCGTTTCACCGGGCTGAATTAGTCCAGGTATAGTGTATAAAGCAGTACTATTTCCAGAATTGAATGTCCAGTTTGAATTTTGACCTGCTAAAAATTCCATTCCAGCCGGTAAGTAGTCAATGATTGTTACATCACTTGCTGGTACACTACCTTGGTTGGTCACACATATTTCGAAAGTCACTTCATCTCCGCATAAAAATGGTGCAGTATCAGTAGTCTTTTTGGCTAAGGCCAAATCGAAAACAGGAGCGGCTATACAATCAGAGTCATCTTCTGCATCTACATCCGGACCTGGATTACTATCGGCATCATCAATAAATCCATAAAGATCTGTTTGTTCGTTGATAACGGCGCAGTTCGTCAAATTATCAGTAGTCGCACAAGGATCTAAAGTCGCGTATAGCGGAAGAGTCATGCAATCACCAGGCAGAAAACCTTCAGCTGGTATTAATCCATTAGTTCTACTAATTTCAAGACTAAGTGAATTTTGAACGGCATTCGAAGCAAAAACCATCCAAGTTGGATCACCTGGATTAGGCGATGCTGCTGGAATATAACCTACTGGCAAATAATCAAATATTTCAAATCTGTCGTAAGGACTTAATCCTTCGTTACAAACGACAATTTCAAATAATATTAAATCACCAGGTACATAGGCAGTATCCTGTCTAGTGGTTTTAACGAGCGATAAATCGCCCGGACATCGTTCGACTTCCACAAATATTTGAGATGTATTCGTACAACCAATATCATCTGTTACAGTGACAGAAAAGAAACCAGATGTTGAAACAACGACATCTAAAGTATTGGTTACAGTACTGGCACCATTACTCCAGTCATAACCCGCGATAGGATTAGTTCCTTCTGTTTGTGCCACCAATGTAACTGTCTCTCCCTCACAGGCTTGTATATTACCCGTAGGCAATATATCTACCTCTAGATTATCACATAATGTATAAAACCCGAAATCTAGGGTTTTATCCTCTCCCGTACCAGCAGTAGGCACAAATTCTATAGCTGGAAGTCCATTAAATGGAGCACCTGCCACGGTGGAAAGAGAAGCGTCATTATCTAAAAAGTCCTGAAGCAAACCACCACCTGTATCGAGAAGTGTGGGAGCTGTTGGATTTGCAGTACCGGGTTCATTAATTACATTGGGTGTTGAAATCCAATAAGTTTGACCAGGAATTAATGGAAAAACCGAATTCGCGTCATTGAAACAATACGTTCCATCTGCGGCGGTTGTCGTAATACCCACTTGAACGAAATTACCAAATGCATCTTGAGTCCATAATTGAACAACAACACCATTTAACTGAGGTTCGCCGGGGTCCTGTATTCCGTCATTGTTTGTATCGTACCAAAAGAAGTCACCAATAGCGGTTGGTTGAGCTTCTAAAGTCGTAACGGAAACCATACTGATAAAGAGACAAAACATAAATCGTTTCGCCCCACTCATACTTAGTGAGAACATTGTGTGTAGTTTTCTTATTAAATCGTAAAGCGGCCTATTGCTAGACCAAATCGGTATGAGATAGAGCAAAGATATGGATTATTCTTACATATTATAATTTTTTGTTATATAAAAAATAAAAATACATGCCCTGAATATAAAATTTTGGCCAAAAAGTCATTAAAAATCAGGTTGGCATAGGGGGGATAGGTTCGTTCAAGTGTCCAGTATACGGTCATTTATATCAAATTCGGCGTTTTAACCCCTCGTCGATGACTGAAATAACGGATTGAAGCAAAAAAAATAACCCCAAAACGTATTGATAATCAATACATTGTATTTTTTGTTTAACAGAACTTTAAATAATGAGAATTTTTACTTTCGTATGCGCTATTGTGTTTAGTGCATTATCCCTTAACCTTAATGGACAGTGTCCTACCCAAATTTTTGGGCCAGATGAAATCTGCGAAGGCACACCATTAACAATGACAGTTTCTGATGGATCAGGATTTTTTCCATCGGGATCGTTAATTACATGGAGTAATGGTAGTCAAGGACCAGATGTTGTAATTCCTGATTTAACACCAGGTAATTATAACTATAACGTCTTTGTACAAATACCAGGATGTGCTCCTGCATTTTTTACACATGCGGTTACGGTTAACCCGAATCCAGTTGTTACATTCTCGAATGTTTCAGATGCGACTTGTGGCCAATTAGATGGAACAGCTACGGCTTCCGTTCCTAATGGTGCATCGTATATATGGAGCGACGGCCATGCCGATGTTACTGGTGTTCGTACGGATATGAGATCTGGAACCTATACAGTAACAGCAACAGACAACAATGGATGTACTGGTACTGGCATTCAAGTAATTGGTAATAACGGAGCAACTGATATTTCAGGTTTCGTTTATGGTGATTTCGACTATAATGGAATTCACAATCAATTATTACAGCCATATGCCAATGTTCCTGTAAGTATTTTTGACGATAATGGTTTAGTTGCTTCAACAACTACTGGTCCTGACGGAACGTACAACTTTCCGAATGTAGATTTTACTCAGGGTCAAATTTATCGTTTAGAATTTAATGTTGACAATGGAATTTATGCTCCTTATTATGTTACAAATGAATCAGGCACAGACAATCTTCAGGTAAGGTTTATAGATGGCCCTAATTGTAATGCTAATTTAGGTATTGCGGTACCTACTGATTATTGTCATACCGATGATCCTACGTATGTAGTGCCTTGTTATGTTAACGGTAAGCGTACAAATGCTGATGTTGCTTCCATGGATGTAATTGTAAGTACGAACTACCTTAATACAGGTATTGTAGGTCAAGGAGGTGTAACCGTAAATCACGACGCCACTGTAGCAGACATGGGTTCTGTGTGGGGTGTTGCATACGATAGACTTTCTAAGGAAGCGTATTTTGGTGCATTCTTAAAAAGACATGTTGATTTAGGTCCTGGAGGTCTAGGTCAAATCTATTCAATTGACTATTCAAGCGGTGTTGGTGGAGCGATTACTCCATGGGTAGATATTAGTACTTTCGGACCATTAGGTGATCCTGGAACTATTGATAGAACTAGTCCTGGAAATGAATTAGGAGACGGAGTGGCAGTTCCTGCAGCTGACCCTGACGCTTTTGGAAAGATTGGAAAAGTCGGAATAGGTGATGTTGACGTTTCAGATGATGGACAGACTTTATATGTGACCAATTTAAATACAAAAACAATCCTAGGTATTAATACGGTAACTGGAAACTTAGTGAGTTCAACACCAACTGCTGGACTATCTCATGGATGTGCTGGTGAATGGCAACCATTTGCGTTAAAATATTACGGTGGAGCTTTATACTTTGGTGGTGTATGTAGTAACGGATTGCAAGCCTACATTTATAAGGAAATTCCAGGTACGGGTATCATTACTGAAGTACTAAATTTCCCGTTAACATATACGCGTACTGGGGATAAGAATTTTGGACCATGGGATGATACTTATCCAGTAAACACTGGTTTATCTCAACCAATGCTTGTAGATATAGAATTTGAAGTAGATGGAGCAATGATTATAGGCTTAAGAGATCGTACTGGTGACCAATGGGGAAGTTTAAACTATGCTCCTGACGGAACTCCAGCCTCTCCTTCAAGAATTATTTCTCCTGGTGATGTATTAAGAGCAGATCCAAACGGGGATGCCTTAGGAACATATACTTTAGAAAGTAACGGTATTACTTCAACTGGTATTACAGGTTGTGGATCTGGAAATATGCACGGACCTAATGGTGGAGAATTCTTCTGTGGTGATTTATTTTTAGGTCACAACGAGACAGTTACAGGTGGATTAGCTAAGTTCGCTGGTTCTGGTGAAGTTTCTAGTGCTGTAATTGACCCATTGAGAGCATGGTCTCAAGGTATTGCAAGACTAAGTATTATTGACGGTTCTGCTGTAACGGAAAATGCCTTAGAATTAATACAATACAATTCAAACTCTGTTGATGGATTTGGTAAGGCCAATGGTCTTGGCGATATTGAAGTATTCTGTGATCCTGCTCCTCTAGAGGTAGGTAACTATGTTTGGATTGATGCGGATAATAATGGTGTTCAAGATCCAGGTGAAACTCCGATGGCGGGTATTACTATCGGTCTTTATGACGCTGCTGGAAACCCTGTTCAAGTTTGGGACCCGATGACGATGACTAATATAGATGCTGTGGCGGTAACGGACGCAGATGGATATTACTATTTTAATAGTGACGACTATTTAGATCAAAATGGTGCAACTGTTCTAACACCAGTGACAAGCTATTACTTGGCTGTTGTTGATCCGTATGGCCCAAATGGTCTAACATATAATGGTAGTGATTTTGTTGTTACTATGACTGATGTAGGCGGTAACTCTTTTGCGGATGACGAAAGAGATAATGACGCTACTAGTAGTGTAACGAATCCGATCCCAACTCAACCAATGATTGCGTTTAGTACTGGTGCACCAGGGCAACATAATCATTCTTTGGACTTTGGATTCTTTGGTTGTTCTTTGGTAGTTTCAACTGGAAACGATGTACCATTTTGTAATGGTGATCCTCAATTAACACTAACTGCAAATGTTCAAAATGCAACAGGTGATATTGTATTTTTATGGACAGATGACCAAGGCGGACTGCCTTCTTCTGGACCTACAAAGAATGTTACTCCTAATGTAACTACTTGTTATACTGTAAAAGCTACAGACCAATTAGGCTGCGAAGGAGAAGATGAAATATGTGTAGTTGTTGAAAACCCACCGGTTTTACAAACTATAATTCCAAATTTATTGTGTGCTGATGAAGCAGGTGTATTCTCTGTAACTAACCCTGACCCAACATATAATTATGTATGGAATTTCAACGGTGGTACAACTGCTGATGGCGATTCTAATGATCCTACGGAAACAGTTTCTTGGGGTCCTGCATTCCAAGGTCAAACGATTACCGTTACCTTAAATGCTACTTCAAATGAATTAGGATGTCCTGCTTCTGCAGAATTTGAAGTTCAAATCGGTGGCCCTGTATCGGCTGAAGCTGGTCCTAACAAAACGATTTGTCCAGCAACTTGTGCTGAGATAGGTGGTACAATGGATTTTGTTGCACCAGATGGTGGAGTAATTTCTTGGTCTCCTGCAACAAACTTATCTGCAACTGATATTCCTAACCCTGAAGTTTGCATTCCGGCAAATGCTGCAATGGGAACTTCAATTACATATACATTAACAGTAACCAATAACGGTTGTACTACAACTGACGAAGTAGTGGTTACTATTGATGAATGCTTATTATCTATTGGTTCTACAGTTTTTGAAGATCCGGACGATAGTGGTACTCAGGATCCGGGTGAAGGTGGAATCTCTGGTGTATTAGTACAAGTTTATAGCGCTGGCCCTAACGGAATTTTCGAAATGGGCGGTGGTGATGACGTATTAGAAGGTAGTGATACTACTGATGGAAACGGTGATTGGATAGTAAGTGGTCTTGACCCAGGTCAATACCAAGTAGTTATCCCTACGCCAGATGCTAATTTCCCAGACAGTTCTACTCCAACTGACTTTGCTGATAACCAGCAAGATGGAGATGATAATGGTGATCAAGCCACTTCGGGTGGTAAAGTACATTCTCCTGTAATTACTTTAACTCCTAACAATGAGCCTACATTGGCTGCTGGAAATGAAAATAATGACACAGGTGGTCAACAAGATGATGGTAACGATCCAAATGGAGACATGACTATTGACTTTGGATTTATTCCAGCTTGTGAAACAATTTCAGGTATTGTTTGGCAAGACAATAATAGTGATGGATGCCAGGATTTGAATGAAGTTACTTTAGCAAATTATACGATTACCGCATTCTTATGTGATGCAAATGGTAATCCAACAAATAACATAGCAACACAGTCTGACGGTACTCCTGCAACGGAAGTAACTGGAAATGATGGTGCTTACGAATTCTGTTTGAACCCTTCTGAAACTTATTCAATCGGTATCTCTGGTTTAGCTGCTGATGAAAGTTTAACTGGAAAAGATTCAAACAATTGTGGTGACACTGAGGATAGTGATTCTAATCCAAACGGTAAAACAGATTGTACGCCAACAGGACCAGACGATATCGATTTTGGTATTGTTCCTCCATGTGAGACAATCTCAGGTGTAGTTTGGTTTGACACTGATGCTGATGGATGTCAGGAAGCAGGTGAAGTAAATCTACAAGGATATACGATTACTGCTTTTGAATGTGATGGTAACGGAGCGCCAACTGGAACTGTAGCTACTCAATCTGACGGAACTCCTGCGATTGAAACTACAAACAATGCAGGTGCTTACGAATTCTGTTTAGATCCTTCTAAAGAGTATGCTATTCAGATTTCTGGTTTAGCTGCAGATGAAATTTTAACGATACAAGATTCTAACACTTGTGGAAACACAACGGATAGTGATGCTGATCCAAATGGTATGACTTCATGTACTCCTACTGGACCAGACGATATTGACTTTGGTATTATTCCAAATTGTGAAACGATTGATGGTGTTGTATTTGGAGACTTAAATGACTCTGGATGTCAAGACAATAATGAAATCACTTTACCAGGTTATACTATTACTGCATTTGAATGTGTAAATGGTGTTCCGACTGGTACTATCGCGACAGATGTAAATACTGGTCAGCCCGCAACAACAGTTACTGGAAATGACGGTGCTTATGAATTCTGTTTAGATCCGACTAAAGAATACGTTATTGGAATCTCTGGATTAGGTGTAGATGAGTCTTTATCTGATAAAGATGTTGCAGGATGTAGTGAATCTGATGATTCTGATGCTAATCCTAACGGTCAAACGGACTGTACTCCAACAGGTACTTGTTGTGTTGACTTTGGTATTATCCCTCCATGTGAAACTATTTCAGGTATCGTATTTATGGATGCTGATGATAATGGTTGTCAAGATGCAGGTGAAGCTCCTATTGCTGGAAAAACAATTACAGCTTTTGAATGTATCAACGGCGTACCAACAGGTACAGTGGCTATACAAGACGATGGAACTCCTGCTATTGAAACAGTAGGAAATGATGGTGCTTACGATTTCTGTTTAGATCCGTCTAAAGAATACGTATTATCTATCTCTGGATTAACTGCAAACGAAACTTTATCTGACAAAGATGTTGCTGCTTGTGGAGAGGCTGATGATTCAGATTCTAATCCAAACGGTCAGACTGATTGTACTCCTACAAATACTACTGATGTTGACTTTGGTATCGTACCTGAGTTAGTAAGTATTGGTTCTACTGTTTTCGTTGATAATAATGATGACGGTATGTTGAATGGAGCTGACGCTGGTATCCCAGGGGTATTGGTTGAGTTGCTTGACGCGAATGGTAATGTTGTTGACTTCATGAATACGGATGCTAACGGTAATTACTTCTTTGATATGTTAATGCCTGGTATCTACCAAGTTAGAATTCCTAATCCTGACCCTGCATACCCTAACAGTAGTACGCCTACTGATAATATGGATAATAACCAGGATAACGATGATAATGGTGTTCAGAATACCCCTGGTGGTTCAACAATTTCTCCTCCTATTGATCTTCAACCTGGTCAAGAAGTTGGAAACAACGTTGAAACTGGTCCTGGTGCAAACCTTGACGACGCCAATGAGAATAACGGTAACATGACGGTTGATTTTGGTTTCGTACCAACATGTGAAACGATCGATGGTGTTGTATTTATGGATACTAATGACAATGGTTGTCAAGATAATAATGAGACTCCTGTTTCTGGTGTAACCATTACTGCTTTTGAATGTGTAAATGGTATCCCTACGGGTACAATTGCTACAGATGCAAACACTGGACAGCCTGCTATTGAAACTGTTGGTAATGATGGTGCTTATGAATTTTGCTTAGATCCTTCTAAAGAATATGTTATGGGTATCAGTGGATTAACCGCTGACCAATCATTATCTGATAAAGATGCCGCTGGTTGTGGAGAATCTGATGATTCTGACGCTAATCCAAACGGACAAACTGATTGTACTCCTACAGGTACGTGTTGTGTTGACTTCGGTATCGTGCCTGAATTAGTAAGTATTGGTTCTACTGTTTTCGTTGATAATAATGATGACGGTATGCTTAATGGAGCTGATGCTGGTATCCCAGGGGTATTAGTTGAGTTGCTTGACGCGAATGGTAACGTAGTTGACTTCATGAATACGGATGCTAACGGTAATTACTTCTTTGATATGTTAATGCCTGGTATCTACCAAGTTAGAATTCCTAATCCTGACCCTGCATACCCTAACAGTAGTACGCCTACTGACAATATGGATAACAACCAGGATAACGATGATAATGGTGTTCAGAACACACCAGGTGGTTCAACTATTTCTCCTCCTATTGATCTTCAACCTGGTCAAGAAGTTGGAAACAATGTTGAAACTGGTCCTGGTGCGAACCTTGACGACGCCAATGAGAATAACGGTAACATGACTGTTGATTTTGGTTTCGTGCCAACATGTGAAACAATCGATGGTGTCGTATTCTATGACACAAATGATAATGGATGTCAGGATAACAATGAAACTCCTGCTGCTGGATATACTGTAACAGCTTTTGAATGTGTAAATGGTGTTCCTACTGGAACTATCGCAACAGATGCTAACACTGGACAGCCTGCTACCGAAACGGTAGGTAACGATGGTGCTTACGAATTCTGTTTAGATCCTTCTAAAGAATATGTTATGGGTATCACTGGATTAGCTGCTGGTGAGTCTTTAGCTGATAAAGATGCTGCTGGTTGTGGAGAATCTGATGATTCTGACGCTAATCCAAACGGACAAACTGATTGTACTCCTACAGGTACTTGTTGTGTTGACTTCGGTATCGTGCCTCCTTGTGAGACGATTGATGGTGTTGTTTTCGCTGATACAAATGACAGTGGATGTCAAGATAATGGTGAATCTCCATTATCAGGATATACTATTACTGCATTTGAATGTATAAATGGTGTTCCTACTGGAACTGTTGCTACTGATGTTAACACAGGTCAACCTGCGGTTGAGACAACTAGTGACGATGGTGCTTATGAATTCTGTTTAGACCCAACTAAAGAATATGTATTGGCTATAACTGGTTTAGCTGCTGGAGAATCTCTATCTGATAAAGATGTTGCTGGATGTAACGAATCTGATGATTCTGATGCTAATCCAAATGGTCAAACGGACTGTACTCCTACGAACACTTGTTGTGTTGACTTCGGTATCGTACCTCCTTGTGAGACGATCGATGGTGTTGTCTTCATGGATACAAATGATAGTGGATGTCAAGATAACGGCGAATCCCCTGCTGCTGGTTATACTATTACCGCTTTTGAATGTGTAAATGGTGTTCCTACGAATACTGTTGCTACAGATGTGAACACAGGTCAACCTGCTGTTGAAACTACTGGTGACGATGGTGCTTACGAATTCTGTTTAGATCCTTCTAAAGAGTATGTAATCGGAATAACTGGACTTGCTGCTGGAGAATCTTTATCTGATAAAGATGTTGCTGGATGTTCTGAAACGGATGATTCTGACGCTAACCCGAACGGTCAAACGGACTGTACTCCTACAGGTACTTGTTGTGTTGACTTTGGTATCGTACCTCCTTGTGAGACGATCGATGGTGTTGTTTTCGAAGATTCGAATATGTCAGATTGTCAAGATAACAATGAGCAGCCATTAGCTGGATATACCATCACTGCATTTGAATGTGTGAATGGTGTTCCAACTACAACTGTTGCTACTGACGTTAATACTGGTCAACCTGCTACAACTGTAACTGGTGATGATGGTGCCTATGAATTCTGTTTAGATCCTTCTAAAGAGTATGTAATCGGAATCTCAGGTCTAGCTGCTGATGAGTTCTTAAGTGGAAAGGATGCTGCTGGATGTAGTGATGCTGATGATTCAGATGCTAATCCAAATGGTATGACAGACTGTACTCCAACTGGTACTTGTTGTGTTGACTTTGGTATCCAGCCTGAAATGATCGATCTTGAACTAGTGAAATCTACTAATGCGTCACTTGTGACTGTTGGTATACCATTCCAATTCTCTATCGACGTAACAAACAGAGGACCTGCTAATGCTACAGGTGTAGATATTCAGGATGTAATTCCTTCTGGTTATGATTTATCAACTGTAGCTAACATTTCTAACGGTGGTGTCTTAACTGGTAACACTATTGACTGGATAGGATTGTCTATCAATAATGGACAGACGATTACATTGACATTTGATATTGCTGTGGCTTGGCCATTGGATCCAAACCTTAATAATGTTGCAGAAGTGACCGATCATGATCAAACTGACGTAGATTCTACACCAGGAAATGGTGCTGACACTGATGGTGATGGTGATATAGGACCGATAGATAATGATGGTTCTCAGGATCCTGATGATGAGGATGATGGTGATGATGAAGAAGTATTTGTAGGTGGTTTCCCTGCAAACTGGGGTAACATCTCAGGTCACGTAGATGAAGATACTGATGGTAACGGAACTGGTGATACACCAATCCCAGGAGTTGTAATCGAATTACTATACCCAGATGGCACTCCTACCGGATTAACTGCTACAACGGATATGAATGGATTCTATCAGTTTACAAATGTTCCTCCAGGTAACTATATCCTAAGTGAGCAACAACCAACTGGTTTGACGTCTGTATCAGATGATGATACTACACCGGACGATCCTAATGATAATGATGGCGTTGTAGATGATGAGATTCTTGTTACAGTGAACCCATTTGAGAATGACGATGATAACGATTTTGTTGAGGTTGTTCCTGCTGGTCTTGGTGACTTTGTATGGATGGACGAAGACAATGACGGTATTCAAGATCCAAATGAGGATGGTATTAACGGTGTAACTGTTAATCTATATGAAGATGCAAACAACGATGGAATTCCTGATACTCCTGGAACTCCAGATGCAACGACAACAACAATGACAAATGGTGGTAATGACGGATACTATGAGTTTACTGGATTGATTCCTGGAAACTATATTGTTGAGTTTGTTACTCCTGCAAATCACCAACCTACAGTACAAGATGCTACAGGTGGTAATACTGATGGAACTGATCCTGGAGATGACAGTGATGCTGATCCTACTACTGGATTATCTCACACTGTTGTACTTTCTCCTGGAGAATTTGACGATGAGATTGATGCTGGTTTCTTCGAAGAGTTATCATTAGGTGACCTTGTTTGGGAAGATTCTAACAACGACGGTATTAAAGATCCTACTGAATCTGGTGTAGCAAATGTTACATTGACACTTTGGGAAGATACAACTGGTGATGGACTACCAGATACTCCTACAGGAATGACTACTTCAACTGATGGAAATGGTAACTACTCATTTACAGGATTAGCTCCTGGCGACTATGTAGTTCAAATTGACGCATCAAACTTCGGTCCTGGTGCTCCTCTTGAAGATTGGGTAACATCTGACGGAAATGATGTATTAGGAACTGCTCCTGACTCTGATGACGATGTGAATGGTGATGATAATGGTTATGATGCTGGTGCATCTGGTATCTTATCTCAAGCTGTTACATTAGCTTCAGGTAGTGAGCCAACTAATGACGGAGATGCAAGTGACAATTCTAACTTATCTGTAGACTTCGGTGTTTACCCAACAGCTAGCTTAGGAAACTTTGTATGGGAAGATCAAGATGGTGACGGTGTTCAAGATCCTGGTGAGCCTGGTATTAATGGAATTACAGTAACATTATATGATGCTGCTGGAAACCAAGTAGGAACTCCAGTTGTAACAATGACTGATCCTAACAATCCTGGTAACGATGGATGGTACGAATTTACTGATCTAGCGCCAGGTAGTTATTATGTAGAATTTACTACTCCTGCTGGATCAAGCTTAATGCCTACAACTCCAAATGCTGTTGGTAACGAAGCGGATGAAAGTGATTTAGACGGATCAAACGGTCCTAATACAACTGCCTTGTTCACGCTAACTGCTGGTCAAGACGAGCCACGTATTGATGCTGGTTTCTTTGAGCCTGCTCAATTAGGAAACTTTGTATGGTTTGATGATGGAACGAATCCTGATTCTCAAGATGGAACTGATGTACCAGCTGACGGAATTACAGTGAATCTATTAGATGGAAATGGAAACCCTGTTATTGATATGACTACTGGTCTACCAGTGACGACTACTACAGATCCTACTGGTGAATACAGATTTACAAATCTCGCTCCTGGTGATTACCAAGTGGAGTTTGTACTTCCAGGTGGTTTCACTCCTGTAACTCCTAACTTCGGTTCTGATCTTACAGATAGTGACGGTGTTCCAAATGCATTAGGAACTTTAGCTACTACAGGTACATATACACTGACTTCAGGTCAAACTAATGATTCAGTGGATTTAGGACTTCGTTCTTCTGTAGTTCCTGTTACTTTAACTGACTTCTACGGAGTTTGGAATGAAGTAAGAGATGTTAACGAATTAACATGGATCACAGAAAGTGAATTAAATAACGACATGTTCGTTATTGAAAGATCTTACGGTGATAATGATAACTTTGTTGAAATCGGTACTCAAGAAGGTAATGGTACAACAAACACTACCTCTACTTACAACTTTGATGATGCTGACATTCAGAAGAATGGTATCTACTACTACAGATTGAAGCAATTAGACTTCGATGGTACGGCTACCCTATCTAATGAAATCGCAATCAGAGTAGAACGTGCTACTGATATTGATATCAATATCTATCCTAACCCAGCGATTGATCAAGTTAACTTGACCGTTGAAGCTGGAATTGGAGAAACAGTTAGTGCTTCTGTTTATGATGTTAGAGGAAGATTAGTAAGTGATCAATTGTTCTTTACAACTACAACTAGTAACACTACAACTGTTTCTGCAGATGTTAGCAATATGGATAAAGGTATCTATATCGTAAGAGTGAAAGTTGGTAAAGCAACATTCATCAAGAAACTTGAAATTTTGAAATAAGTTTCAATTAAATAAAAGACCTTAATTAGGTTTTATAGAGAGAGGTTCACACGAGCCTCTCTCTTTTTTTTACCCTATTTTTTCTCTGAATATCTATCTCATATATAGATAATTAATATAAATAAGATTCATATATTTGCCATTTAGCCTGATGGCGAAAATCAATAAACCAACGATACAATTATGGCTGTAGATGTAATTTTAGGCTTGCAATGGGGAGATGAAGGAAAAGGGAAAATAGTAGATTATTTAGCAGATAAATATGACATGGTATGTCGTTTTCAAGGAGGCCCAAACGCAGGTCATACTTTAGTGATCGACGGTAAAAAACATGTTCTTCATACCATACCATCTGGTATATTTCGACCAAACATTGTAAATGTTATCGGTAATGGAGTGGTGATTGATCCGATTACTCTAGTTCGAGAATTAGATGGATTGAAAAACGCTGGAGTAGATCTTAGTAATCTATTTATCGCAAAGAAAGCTCACCTTATATTACCGACGCATCGCTATATCGACGCGGCATCTGAAGCTTCAAAAGGTAAAGAAAAAATAGGTTCTACCCTAAAAGGAATAGGGCCTACCTATATGGATAAAACAGGTAGAAATGGTCTAAGATTTGGCGACATACATTCTGATGAATTTAAAAACAGATACCACCAATTAAAAGAAAAACACCTCGGGCTTGTCAAGTTATATCCTGAGGTTGATTTCGATCTGGAAGTAGAGGAGAAAAAGTGGTTCGAGTCTATAGATCGACTCAGAAAACTCAATTGTGTAAATGGTGAATATTTTGTAAACGAGGCCATCAATAATAATAAGAGAATTCTTGCGGAGGGAGCTCAAGGATCGATGTTAGACATAGACTTTGGAACCTATCCATACGTGACCTCTTCAAATACAGTTACCTCTGGAGTTTGTAATGGCCTTGGAATCGCACCGTCCAAAATTGGAGAAGTGATTGGGATCACTAAGGCCTATTGCACACGAGTCGGTGGAGGCCCATTTCCTACTGAACTATTTAACGAAGACGGTGAAATACTAAGAAGAATTGGACAAGAATTTGGCGCTACAACCGGAAGACCAAGGAGATGTGGGTGGATTGACATTCCGCAACTACTTTATACCATAATGATTAACGGTGTTACGCAAATAGCCTTGACTAAACTGGACGTTTTAAACGAATTCGAAAGTATTAAAGTAGCTACGAAATATAACATTGATGGAACTGTTTCTGAACAATTGCCTTATGATTTGTGTGATACGAATGTAGATCCACATTATGATTCATATGCTGGTTGGAATCAAGAAATTGATGATTCTAATCAAATGGATTCTTTACCAACAGCTGCTAAAGACTATATTTCAGAACTAGAATCCTTGTTAAAGGTGAAGATTAGTATGGTTTCTACAGGCCCTGAAAGAGAGAAACTTATTATCAATTAACATGTGCAAATACAATATACTGGAAATCCAAGCTTGTATCATCTGACTGGATATTTTTATACCCGGCTTGCGCCAAAATATCCTCTACATCAGATAAGTGTATTCTTTCAGATTTTGGAGGGGCGTCAATCGATAAACGCTTCATTTTATAATCCATGATCATTATACGACCGCCAAACTTTAAGGAAGGTTTCAATCTATTCAAATAAGATACTTTATCCTCGATGTAAGCAAATGTATTCACTATTATAATCACATCTACTTCTACATTATCCAAGTTAGCATTGTCTGAAGTGGCTAATCTAGTTTCAAATTTTCTTTCCAACGAATCGGGAAGATTAGATTTAAAATCTTCCATAAATTCTATCATATCTGGATCAATGTCAACCGCAATGACCTTTTCGGCACCAAACACTAATCTAAAAGAAAAATAACCAAGACCCGCTCCAATATCCGCTACAGTCTTTCCAGTTAGATCACCTAGCTTACTAACCACCAATGAAGGTTTCTGCCATTCTCCCCTATCCTTATTAATTTCTATCGCAGGTTCATTTTTAGGATTACTCTGAACTGACGAGGATTTTGTTTGGGCAGTATCCGCTACTTTGGATGTATCATTATTACATGCGTGAATCGCAAATAATAGAAGAATGAGAAAGTAAAATAGTTTTTGATTCAAAATGATGGCTTTGAACAAATATATTAAATACTAGCCATACTTGTAAATGTCGGTCATTATGCGCTCTAGTTTGGATCGCATTTTCTTTTGTTTGACAGAGAAACCGTTAACGATGATAGAGAAACTTACCCACTTGCCAGTTTTAGTTTTAATGTATCCTGCGTAAGATTGAACTCTATCCATAGTCCCTGTTTTCGCCCACACTTTACCTCGTGCAGAAGAATTTCTAAACATCTTACTTAAGGTTCCAGATACTCCTGCACTGGGTAAATATTTAATAATATCATTGATATCGTTTCCTTCTTTAACAGCATACTTCTGTAGAAAAGAAGCCAAGAGCATACTGTTGATATTATTTCGTGCGCTTAACCCACTACCATCTTCCATATGTAGTGATTCCGTATTGATTTTTAGTTTCCCTAAAAATTTTTTAAGCAAATAAATGCCAACACCACCACTTCCTCCTTTAGCCTGTTTAGTAGCTATAGATTTCAATAATGCTTCACAATATAAATTGTTACTTTCTAGATTCGCTCTTCTGGCAATCTTGTATAAAGGTGGTGAATCTATAGAATAAATGAGCTTCCTCTTTTGTCGCTTCGGTTCATATTGAGTTTCATAACCTTGAGATTGTATACCATCCTTTTCGAGTCTTTTGTAGACATGATAGGCCATAAAAAGCGGTGGATCAGGAATAGATCCCTTAATGGAAAAAGTGCCCTTACCTGCTGGAATAGAACCTACGATCCTTTTTTGGTAATTGTATGGACCTCCAAATATGTAGGCATTATCTCCAGTTCCGGCACTATCTACCACTAATTCATTGGACAATTTCAATCCAGGAATTTTCGGTCCGAATCCAGTTAAATTAGGGCGATTACCGACTTTAGCTCGCTTACTGAACGAAATCAAATATTGATTTTCATTGATATTGATCCCCCAAGCTCCCGCGGCATAATAGTTTCCTAAATCATTCCATTGCCATGATGGACTTATTGGAAAAGAATTATAAATAGACTCATCAGCGATAATTTTTCCTTCAATCGAACTAATACCAAATCTCTTAATCTCTCGCGAGATTTGTCTTATCAAATCCTCAAAAGGCAAAACCTCATCAAATTTTCTGCTGCCCAATGTAGGATCGCCACTGCCAACTATATAAATATTTCCTTTTAAAACACCATCCTCCGTAATCTTTCCAGAATGACTAATCTTAGTGGTGTAGATAAAGTCTTCGCCTAATATTTCTAAAGCGGTGAATGTAGTGAGCAATTTTTGAGTTGATGCCGGAATCATCACTTTATGCTCGTTAATCCCTGCTAATTTATCTCCAGATTCTATATCTAGAACAGTAATACTGATTCCAGCGTATTTGAAATCCTTGCTTCCGAGATGCTTTTTAATTCTTGCTTCTAGACTCCCTTGACCATTCGCGAAAGCGCTAAAAAAAATACAAACAATTAATAAGTAAATACGACTCATGAAAATTCTTGATATTCTAATCCTATGTGAAACAATGCATCTCCTTGATTGACCACAGAAGCATTGTTATGACCAATGACATAGCCTTCAAGTTTTGATATAACCATAACGGATTTAGTTCCGTATAAGTCTTTAATCACACCTAAAGGTTCATCCTTTTTTATATGGCCACCAGATTTTTGAGTCCAAATGAACAGTCCAGAATAAGGGGCTCTAATCCAAGCGGATTTCTTAAATAGAAGTCCCTTCTTCGATACTTGTAGTACCGGCGAAATCATTTTAAAGGAAGCGAGAATGCGTTTCAAACCTTCCACTCCCTTGGTTATGGCAAATCCGTCCAATCTCACTGATTCACCTCCTTCATAAACTATTGCCGGTATATCCATTAATTTAGCCGTTTTTCGAAATGATTTTGAAATTAAGGGCTTTTGGATAGTAAATGTCGCAGCAAAGATGCGTGCCATCTGCTCAGCCTTTTTGTCTGTCTTTGTATATCTGACTTGAGGAAAATTATACCTACTCGCACCACCGGTATGAAAATCTAAGGCATAATCCACAAACGGTAATATCTTCTTGGATAATGTTCTGGCTACTCTTGATGCCAATGACCCACTAGTGGAACCTGGAAAACTTCTATTGACATCCTTTCCATCAGGCACTTCTCTACTAAAGTTTATAAAACCAAATACATTCAATAAGGGTATAGCGATGACCGTCCCACATTGAAGATCATCCAATAATCCACTTTCAATAGACTGTCTTACAATCTCCATCCCATTGATCTCATCTCCATGAACTCCACCTAAAAGCAACACACAAGGTCCTTCTTGCTTTGCTCTGAAGACATGAGTTAATATACTTATTCTATTATCCGAAGGAAGTCGACCAACGTTAATTCTTACCGTTTCCGACTCTCCTGGAAAAATAGAATGTCCATCAATAATAATGGGATCATTATATGGATGTTTTGGTTTTTCGTCTAATCCACTCATCTTTTTCTCGCATTTCTCTGAACCATATCAATTATTTTACCCGCAATATCCACTTTAGTTGTTGTTTCAATACCTTCTAAACCTGGAGAAGCGTTTACTTCTAAAATTAAAGGTCCATTACTCGTTTGAAGCATATCTACTCCAGCGATATCCAGGCCCATTACTTTAGCTGCTTTCAATGCAATTTCCTCTTCCTGAGCAGTTAATTTTATAATCTTTGAGGAAGCACCTCGATGTAAATTCGATCTAAATTCGCCTTCTTTTGCTTGTCGTTTCATCACTCCTACGATCTGACCATCTACAATGAATACACGAACATCTGCACCCTTTGCTTCGTGAATGAATTCTTGAAGCATCACCTTTTCCTTAGATTTATAAAAGGCCTCTAATACTGATTCAGCATTCTTTTTACTCTCTGAAAGAATCACACCTAATCCATGTGTTCCTCGGATCATTTTAATCACAATCGGCATTTCCCCTACCTTATCGATCATTTCGGGCATCGAATAATAGTTTTTTGCAATAATAGACCGTGGTACTGGGACGCCAGCAGCAGTTAAGGCTTGAAGACAACTCAACTTATCTCTGGACAACAACAATGCCTCAGATTGTAAACTTGAATAAACGCCCATATTTACAAAATGTCTAATCACAGCTGAACCATGACCTGTTGCCGTTGCCCCTATCCTAGGTATGATGGCATCTATGCCTTCTAGGCGTTCTCCATTATGATATATCGCATGATCGTTGACATCAATCACTAAGTCACAACTCATGTGATCAATAACTCTTACATGATGATTCCTTCGATAAGCTGCATTAACGAGACTTCTCGTACTATACAAGCCTGCATTTCGCGAAAGAACAACAATATTCATACTATATTTTAACGTTGAGAGAACCTAAATATCTGAAAATAAGCTGTATTTACATATTTGATTTGATTATATAATTTAGTTAAAATTGGAATCAATCAGAATTAACTATCTTACAGTGAACCAGGAAATTTTTGATATGGAGGCTAAATTAAATGATAAAAAGATTATTCATTCTTGGGCTATGTACGATTGGGCAAATTCTGCTTATGCCTTGGTCATTTCTACAGCAATATTTCCTATTTATTTTGAGGCAAATACACCAAAGATCATTAACATCTTTGGTTTAGAATTCCCTAATACGAGCGTCTTCTCGTATTCAGTGTCTATTTCTTTTCTAATCATTGCTTTATTATCTCCTATTCTCAGTGGAATTGCGGATTACAGCGGACGTCGAATGAATTTCCTTAAATTTTTTACGGTTTTCGGTGCTGTTAGTTGTATTGCCTTATACTGGTTTACAGGAATTGAAAATCTATGGATTGGATTAGTCTTTTTTATACTTGCGAGTGTTGGCTTTTCCGGAGGTGTTATATTTTATAACTCCTATTTACCTCAAATTGCTTCGGAGGATAGATTTGACCAGGTGAGTGCTCGAGGTTTTGCTTATGGCTACATTGGGAGCGTTATTCTTTTAGTCACCAACCTATTGCTTATATTTTTTCCAGATATATTGGGATTAGAAAACACCCAACACGCCACAAGAGTTTCTTTCGTTATGGTGGGATTATGGTGGATGATTTTTGCCTTTTATGCTTTTAGGAGGTTCCCTAAAGATCAAATAAACGGCCCGAGAAACAACATAATCTCCAAAGGTATTAAGGAGTTTAGTACCGCGGCTAAAAAGGTATTTTCAAAGAAAAATTTGAGCTTATTCTTATTGGCCTATTTCTTCTATACAGCGGGGGTCAATACGGTTATTTATTTAGCAACCCCTTTTGCTAAAAAAGTTATAGGTATGAAATCTGAAGAATTGATCATTACCGTAATCATTATTCAATTGGTTGGTATAGCTGGAGCATATTTATTTGCATACGTTGCTAAAATAAGAGGCAATAGAACTTCTTTGTATTCCATGTTAGCTATATGGGTTGGAGTATGTTTAATGGCTTATTTCGTTGATCATAAGACGCAATTTTTTGTCATTGCTGGTCTAGTTGGTTTGGTGATGGGTGGAATTCAATCACAATCAAGAGCGATCTATTCTAAATTAATTGAAGAAAAGGAATCTAACCTAGCCTCCTACTATAGCTTTTATGACGTCGTTATGAAATGTTCAGTAGTCCTTGGAACATTCTGTTTTGGATATGTCGAACAGATGACTGGAAGTATTCGAAATTCTATATTGGTACTGATAGTTCTATTTGTAGTCAGTATGATTCTTTTAGCCTTCGTCAAGATGACCGATAAAGATGGAATAAGGATTTAGTATTGGTATTCGAAACAACCTATATCAGGCGTATTTGAATCTCTTGAGTTCCCATCCAAATCATCCGGGATAGCTACCAATACTTTAGCATTTGTCTCTGCTACAGAAAGTGTATCTAAATGAAAATCCTTTTCGTCAAGATTTAAGAATAGCGCATCACCTGTTTGTAGATTGTAACAGTCTTCACAGTTTTCAAAAAAGTCAGGAAACTGTTCAGGAGTCAAGAGTTCATCAACCTTTACAATGCAGTTTTCCATTATATAGTTAAATGATGTCGGATCATTGTCAGATGCATCTTCCAAGAATAATTCGTCCGAACTGGAACCGGAGAAAATGCAATTTCTGAAAACTGCACTTAAAGGATTAATTCGAACGGGTTGTAAACACAAAGGATCGATACATAAATAATTATTCAATCTCAATGACTCGCTCTGATTTCCATAACTAGCGATAGTACAATAATCGAAGAGATAATTACCACCGTAAGTCAATTGTAGTGCGTTACCATTATTTGAATGAATAAGAGAGTTGCTTGCTTGAATATTTCCAGCTAAACTAATAATTCCAGCACCTGAAGTATTTTGAATGACGCAACTATTCATCGTTATATTCGCCATAGAATCCACCCTAAATCCAACCAAGGAATTCTTGATCGTGGTATGTTCCAAAACTCCTCCATCACTATTACTCAAAAACCACAAACCTGTCCATTGACCTTTTACATCTTGAAACCCACTTTCTAACCTATCACCTTGAATGACAACTGGATTACTTAATTCACCAAGAGCGCTTAATTTACCGTTTTCACCAAAAAGTAAGAGCCCATCATTATAGATCATAGAATCATTACTGACTACTCCACCATGAACATATACATCTGTACCCGGTGGCAAAATCAGTTCACAATTTTCGATCAATATCCTCCCATAAATAACATAAGGTTTGGGATCATCGAATGTTATGGAACCTAAATCACATAATAGAATCGAATCAACTCCTGCATTAAAACGGCTTGGAAAGTAATTGGCATTTTGGCCCCAAGCCTCTAAATACACAACCTGTTCGTTACCATTAACTTCGATTAAAACCTGATCTTCAATGATAAAAGGACTTATCGATAAAGGATTATCGGGATCTATGGTTACCTCGACAAAAACCCATAGACTATCATTGGGAAGAATTTCAACATCTTGTAAGGAGTTGGAGGCAATTCCATCAACATTCATTCTAAAAAACTGCTCTCCTCCAGGTTCATTCGCTAAATAGATATTCTCAATTAAAATGGACTGTTCGTCCTCATTAAATATTTTAAAGGATCGTGTGGCGCTTCCTAATTCCGTGAAAACGGTGTCAAATCGAAGCGTATCTACAGAGAATGCTAATTGCGCATCTGGGCTCATATTAAAGCTCCTTTCTCTACATGCACTTATACATAAGACGACGACTATACTCGTCATCATCAATAGTTTGAAAAACTGCTTATTACCCATTAATTTGATTGTGCTCTTCAATGTCTTGTCTCGAACATTATTATTCGGCTCAAATGTACTACTTTTGACCGCCTAAGAGGCCTAATAAAATGCATAATCCACCAATAATAGACGTCATTATACCTGCTTTTAACGAAGAAAGGTCTATAAAAAGTGTGGTCGATGATATTCCAAAAACCTGGGTCCGCCATATATTGGTTTCAAACAATGGAAGCACAGATAAAACGAAAGAGGTAGCACAAACTGCGGGAGCTATTGTTTTAGACGAACCTATATCAGGATATGGCAATGCTTGCTTGAAAGGTATGGAATATATAGCTCAACTCAAGGAAAAACCTGACATCGTCGTATTCCTAGATGGCGATTATTCAGATTATCCTGAACAATTACCCGAAGTTGTAGATCCAATCATACATCAATCTCAAGATTTAGTTATTGGATCGAGGGTTTTAGGGAAACTAGAAAAAGGATCCATGCAACCACAGCAGATTTTTGGTAATTGGTTAGCGACTTCATTGATTAAACTTTTCTATAAATACGAATTCACGGATCTCGGTCCTTTTCGAGCAATCAAATATGATAAGTTGATGGAAATCAATATGCAGGATAGAGATTTTGGTTGGACCGTCGAAATGCAGGTCAAAGCCGCCAAATTAAAAATGAAATGTGTAGAGGTTCCTGTCAACTATAAAAAGCGTATAGGAGTTTCAAAAGTTTCAGGAACGATCAAGGGCACCATCTTAGCAGGGCATAAAATTTTATGGACTATATTTAAATTCCTATAATAGTATGGAGATAGTCGGATATATCGTAATTGGCATTTACATAGCTGCTTTAGCTTATGTGACTTTTTATTGCTTAATGCAATTTCATCTTCTCATCTATTATTTACGCTTTCATAAATCAGATAACTCTGATAATCAGGCCACATCCCTACCGGATGATTTACCATTTGTAAGTATTCAATTACCTATTTTCAACGAAATGTATGTGGTTGATCGATTGATTGATAATATTGTCAAAATCGATTACCCGAAGGATCGTTTTGAAATACAAGTATTGGATGACTCAACGGATGAAACCACTCAAATCAGTCAGAAGAAAGTGGATGAATATAAGTCTAAAGGCTATGACATTAGCCTAGTGACTAGAACGGACAGGACAGGTTATAAAGCTGGAGCCCTTAAAGAAGGAATGAAATCTGTGAAAGGCGATTTTATTGCTATTTTCGATGCTGATTTTTTGCCTAATCCTGATTTTCTAAAAAAGACCATTCCTCATTTCAACGACCCTAAGGTAGGGGTTGTACAAACGAGATGGGACCATATTAATCAAGACTACTCACTATTAACACGATTACAAGCTTTTCAATTAAATGTTCATTTCACTATTGAACAAAAAGGTAGAGACCATGCAGATTTAATGCTTCAATTCAATGGTACAGCTGGAGTTTGGCGAAAGCAAACAATAGAAGATGCGGGAGGATGGGAAGCGGACACTTTAACTGAAGATTTAGATTTGAGTTATCGAGCTCAATTAAAAGGTTGGAAAATATCTTTTCTCGAGGATGTTACCGCTCCTGCGGAATTACCAAGTGAGATGAATGGCCTTAAGTCTCAGCAATTTAGGTGGATGAAAGGGGGTGCTGAAACGGCTAAAAAAATGTTACCGTCCTTATGGAAATCGGATGTTTCTTTTCCTAAGAAGATGCACGGAACATTACATTTATTATCCAGTTCTGTCTTTCTCTTTGTTTTTCTTATTGGCGTTTTCAGTGTTCCAGCATTGTTCTTCCTTAAACCAATGGGACAAACGAGCAGCTTAATGACCATTTTTATGGTTGGGCTACTGAGTATCATTATCGTTTATTATAACGCTAATTTGAACACTTCATGGAACCCAAAAGGCCGAATGTCCTTTATTCTAAAGTTCTTACTCATCTTCCCTATTTTCTTAGCTATATCCATGGGATTGAGTCTTCATAATAGTATCGCAGTACTGCAAGGATACTTAGGTCGGAAATCGGCTTTTATTCGTACGCCCAAATTCAATATAAAGGGAATATCTGACTCGATGTCGAACAAAAATTATTTAGCTCGTAAGATAAGTATGACAACTATTTTGGAAGGTATCATGGTGATCTATTTCATTTTTGGACTTTACTTTGGGTATAGCCTAAACAATAATGTCTTTTTTATATTTCACCTTTTACTTGTTGTTGGGTACGGGACAATTTTCTATTATTCTGTTAAACATATCAGAAAATAACGAATGGATTTTAAGCAGCTTCTGGTAGGCCTTGTATTTGTTGCTTCTCTAATATTTTTGGGCTTTATACCAGAGCAGAGTCATTTTACCCCAATTTTTGCTTCTTACAGTATTGCATTTTTATCCTTTTTTGTCCTTGTTTTTCATTTTAAAATAAAGATCAAATACTTAGTCTTACTCGCCATTCTTCCACGAATTTTCTTGCTTTTCAGCTTTCCTAATCTATCCAATGATATCTATAGATTCATTTGGGATGGATACTTACTTCATCAAGGAATTAGTCCATACCATGCATTGCCAACAGCAATCCTTCAAAGCGGGCAATATGAGTTGTCGCAACTTTATACCCTATTGAATTCACCAGATTATTATTCAGTTTATCCACCAATTGCGCAATTGGTTTTTTGGATATCTACCTTTTTTGAAGGAATTGCAATGTACTATTCCAGCTTCATAATTAAGTTTATATTACTGATTGGAGATATATTTTCGTTGATTGGATTGCACAAGTTATTAGGACTTTTAAAGCTGGATAAAAGATTGGCTTTTGTTTATCTTCTAAATCCCTTAATTATCATTGAGCAAATGGGTAATGTTCATTTCGAAGGTTTAATGATTTGCTTTCTTATTTGGGCCTTATACTTTATTCTGTGCAACCGTATGATTATTGCCGGTGCATTCCTAGCAATTTCTGTGGCCACTAAACTATTACCACTTATATTCCTTCCATTCATTTGGCGCTATACTAAACTCAACAAGAAGTTTTTAATTTCATTTACACTAAGCTCCTTAGCTTTTTTCTCTATTGTGTTATGGCAAAGTAACACCTTACACTTTTTAGAGAGTATAGATCTCTACTTTGGTAAATTTGAATTTAACGGAAGCATATATTACCTGGCTCGATACATAGGTATGGAGCTTAGTGGTTATAATCTTATCAGATACTTAGGTCCTGGATTAGGGCTTATAACCCTTTCGACATGCATTTATCTGTTTATTAAACAAAAGGAACGTGATTTTCAATCATTAGCCAAGAGCTCGTTTATTGCATTTACTACCTACTTACTTTTAGCAACAACCATACATCCATGGTATCTGAGTTTACTTTTATTTTGGAATATTTTTAAAGGAAGGGTTTTTCCAATAGCCTGGTCCTGCTTAATTTTCCTTACCTATATGAATTATTCAAAACCAGAATATAAAGAGCACTTATGGATTGTTGCTATTGAATACTTAATAGTTCTATCCATTTTGATCTATGAACATTCAACAAGTAAACTAGAAGCATAAAAAAAGCGAATCCAAACTGGATTCGCTTTTTGAAAATATATTTTTCAGAATATTAATATTCCCAAAGGTCATGTTCAAAATTGAACAATTCCATTTTGATTTTCTCAGATTCTAACAATCTATCTCTTCCTTCATTTTCGTAACCATAAATTTGATCTTGAAGACGTAAGTCAAGTACATTAGACTTTTTATAAATATAACTTGCAAAGAATCTAGATTCAAATAAGTCATACCATGTCATTGGAGCGATATCATTGAAATCGCTAACCACTCTGTGTTTCGCCAAGTGTTCTCTTGCTTGAGGATAATAAACATAGAATAAAACCAATTTACCTTTATACTCTCCAGTCTCTTCATCAACTCTATCAATTACAGGGGCAATCGATAGAATTCTTGATTTCATCATAGATGCTTCTTCATCAAAGAACCATACTTCTTTTACTCTATATTGCTTGATATCTTCCCAGAAAATCTCTGATTCAATCACTTTAATTTCTTCCTCATACGTATCGTAATTGAAATCCGTTAAAGTGTCGATAGAATATAGCTTCTCTTTCAAACCTTCGTCATCTAAAGGTTCAGTAAATTTCTCATCTTCAAATAAGGTAATGTCACCATTTTCAGCTAATTCTTTAAGAATAGAAAAGAAAGGCTTTTCTGGGTTCATGAAAGGCAAATTCATTTTTTCACGAACGTCAATTAATCGCCACATTCTTTTTTCCCAAGCAATATCTGCTTCACGAATCGGTTCATATTCCAAAACTTTATTTTCAGTGATTAATCGCTTTTTCACGATGTCGTCAATGAACATATTTTCTTCTGGATCACTTGATTCAGTGATCATATCATCATCCTGTGCTTGAAGACCAAAGGCCATCATACAACAGATCATGAATAAAGGAATAGCTTTTAATAGTTTCATTACTATAAAATTTAATATTCTTTTAAATCGGTTTAAATTACCCTAAATACCATTTGACCAAGATCTCTAGGTGCACGGTCACCAGGACACTTACACTTGATGTTTGTCATATAGTATCTATCAGATGGCTTAGCTTTTCTAATTAAGTCAGCCGCTTTACCATTAAATTTACCACCAGTGTTTTTAGCTACTTCGATATCTTGTCTCTTTGCAGCTCTTTCTAAAACGAAAGATTCCAACTTACACTTAGCGTCGAAATCAAATCCCTCTAATACAGGGTAGATTCCAGCACTTGCCTTTAAAAGACCACTCTTAATAGAACCACCTTTGTTTTGACCTAACTTAGGTGTTGGATTTGGTATTCTTTTCACACGGAATTCTTTTTTCGCATTCATTCCATCCGCTGAAACATTAACGGTAGCAAAATCTCCTTTTTTCGTAGGTTGCTTTACGTTGACAGTATATGTTCCATCTCCATTTTTCTTGATGGTTCCACCACCTTGGCCACCCATGCTCACCTTCATGTTATTTGAAGATACACCGGCCGCAGAAATTTCGATTGGGTTATCAACACCAACATAAAATACATTCATTTTAGTTGGAGATATAGCCACAGAACGTTCACCTACCTCATATTCAAAAGTCTGAGTATAAGATTTAGTTTCACCGGTTACCGGGTTGGTTACACTTACTTTTGCATTATATTTTTTAGTTCCTGAAGAGGATGTTGTTGCCGTATACTTAGCGTTTCCATCTTTATCTACTGGCAGTCTAGCTCCTTCAACAGAAATGGAAATTCCTGTTTTAGAATCAGCACCTGAAGATGCACTTAAGAAAATATCTGCTTCGTACTTCTCTCCTTTAATCACATATGATTTTTTTGGAGCAGAAACTACTCTAAACTTATCTAAAACGACATCATCAGTAAGTCCTACTTTACCGGCAAGGTAATTTAAAACCGTTGATTCTGAAGCCTTGATATCATTTTCAAATTTAGAAAAGATAGGCTGTGTTGCACCAAGAGGCATATGACCAAATGTAAAATCAGACCATGACGCTTTTTTGTTCACTGAAGTTTTCCAAGATTCTTCATCAATTTCGATTGGAATCTTACTCGCGTACTCCGCTCTATCAGCTGTATCAATGAAGGATAAAAAGCCTTGCTTAATTTCTTTTAACTTCGCGATTAGCTCTTCTCCTTTCCCTTCATCAACCATGTACTTAGTTGTACCATCGTAATTTTTCTTTCCTTTTAGGACTCTTTTATCCTTCACAATGACATAGTCTCCATCATCCACCTGTCCACTGTTATCCCCTGATCTATCAATCAAAGTATTCCAGATGTCAGCTATATAGTCCGTTCCTTCTTTGGAAAGAGCTTGAACTGGATCTATTCTATCTGCATATTCTTGAAGAGAACCTTTTTTCTTCGCACTCTCTCGGATTGATTCAGGTAAAGAAGCATTGGCAGCATCTATAGATGCACTTGATCTTTTTAAACCTCCATCAACCATCTCAAAAGCATTGAATATCTCAGCGGATACGTTCAAAGCCAAAAGTGCCGTTAATACCAGGTACATGATGTTGATCATCAACTGCCTGGGTTCCTTAGGTATAGACATATTTTAAGTTTTTTTTGTTAGTAAATGAATTAACTTAAAATTAGCTTACGCCTTTTTGGAATGCTGATAATACGTTTCCGTACACTCCATTTAAAGAAGAAAGATTCTTATTCAATGAAGTCATTTGCTCCTTATATAATTTAGTATCTTCTACTGTCTCGTTTAATGAACTCATAGCATCATTCAACTTCGTGTAAAAGTTGTGCATACTCTTCATTTGTTCTCCAGTTTCAGAGAAATCAACCTCTTGTAGTGCTTTAAGTGATCCAAGGCTCTTTGACATAGTTTGTAACTCATCTAACATTCCACCTAGTTTACCTTCTACTTGGTCTGCATTAAGCGCTCTACTTGCCGCTCCGCTTGAAGTGATTGGAGCGATATTAGAATTATACGAATCTAATCCTGGGTACAATTTCTCCCAGTAGTAATCTTTTTCTGGTGGAAGGATTCCTAACATTAAGAAAAGGAATGCCTCAGTTAATAGTCCAACCGTGATAAACGTGTTACCAAGTGGGTGACTCGTAATTTTCATCAATGCTCCGACCATTACAACAGCCGCACCTACACCAATGATAAAATTCTTAAAATATTTAAATCCTTTTGACTTAATAAAACTCATTATTTACAAATTGAAAATGGTTAGTTAATAAATTGCTAATTGAAAAACGGAAAACTCATGTTAATATTATATAGATATGCACACGAGGTTTCTTTTTGAGCGTAAAAAAGGATAAATACTGAATATTTATCCTTTTTATATGTGTTTAATATTATTTCTTAGAAATCGTTGATTGATCTACCTAGGAATGTAAGAGCACATCTAAAACCGATATACGATTTGGTCGTATCTTGAAATTCCCAATGTCTAGTTCCAGTTTGAAGGAAATATGATATATCCTTCCATGATCCACCTCTAATTACTTTTCTTTTATATACGTCTGGATCATCATCCTTCGCATCATATTTGATATCTGGGTTTAAATCATGTTGTGATTGGTACGCGTTTTCAACGTAAGCTGTCTCCGTCCATTCTGCAACATTTCCAGACATACAGTATAACCCATAATCATTAGGGAAATAAGCATCTGCTTTTACTGTATATAGACCACCGTCTTCTGGGTAGTTTCCTCGACCTGGCTTAAAGTTTGCCAATAAACAACCTTTTGCGTTTCTCACATAGTATCCACCCCATGGGTAAGGTGCTAAATCATGACCACCTCTTGCGGCATATTCCCATTCAGATTCAGTTGGTAATCTAAACTCTTCTGTATTCGGCTCATCACCTTTAAATGAATTCCATAATTTAGATCTCCAATGACAAAAAGCCTTCGTTTGCTTCCAATTAACACCTACTACAGGATAGTCATCAAAAGCTGGATGCCAAAAATAATTTCTAGCATATGGTTCATTGTATGAATATGAGAAATCTCTAATCCAACAAAGCGTATCTGGATAAATCCCTACTTCTTCATCTTCGATTAATTGAGTTCTTACTACATCTTTTCCATGTGCAGCTCTTTGCCAATCAATCCATTGATATTTATACTTGTACTGACGAGTATCTAATTCTCTTTTTCCATCAAAGGCCATATCGCCTTCGTAATACATTTCGTCAAGTGTTTCGTCGTTGTAATCGATATCATACTCCCAATCGAGAATTTCATTACCGAAATCATCCACAATATAATCACCCATTACTGTATGAGCGATTGAATCTCTCACCCAGTTTACAAATTGACGATACTCATTGTTCGTAATCTCCGTATCATCTAAAAAGAAACCTTGAATCGAGATTGACTTGGTTTTTTGTACATGGGTCATAAATACATCTTGATCACTTTGACCAATGTGTAATGTTCCAGAAGGAATATAAACCATTCCGTAAGGATTAATTCCATTCCAAGCTGGTCGGTCTAAAGCACCGATTAATTGACCGTCTTCCGAACGGCTACAAGAACTGACAAGCAGTACAACTAGGAATAAACCAAAAAGAGAAATTGATGTGTTTTTCATGTTACAACTACGGTTTTACCATCATTATCAGGAAAGAAACTTTTCAAAATGATGCGTAAAGATAATTTCGTTTGCGAATTATCAAAAATTTAATTTTGAAATTTGTCTTTCTTTTAAATATAATCTATTCTTCAGCCATAGATTAACGATCAAAATGAGAGCTTATTATGCAAATCACTTACATTTCACGTTAAAAAAATGGCTTTCTAAAAATACGATTGTTTACAAATGTCTTGGGTTGTGAATAATTCTTGGAGATTGTCCCTGTCCAATTACTTTATTGAAATTGTAATTTATTAAAATTTCATGAGAACCTTCATTAACTCTACGAATATTTGATAATCCAGTTCCAAAAGAATAACTTATTCTTACCCGTTCACTCAACTGCATACCTGCGAGTATATTTAAAGCATCCACCGACTTTTCGTTGAAACCTCGTATTCCTATACCTCCAAAAATGCTGCCATTATATTTTGCCAAAAACATCAAATCTGTCTGAGTTTCTATTCCATCTGTTTTTACTAGGATATTGGGAAAGAATTTCAGGCGATTATTCAAGGCAAATTTATATTCTAAATAAAGGCTATAATGCGCATCTAACAATAGACCTTTAGAGGAATTTTGTGCATTCACTTCTGGAAAATGCTCAAAGGATAATCCAATCTCAAACTTTCGCGTAAGCATATAAACACCTGCTCCAAATAAAACACTACTACTCGAAAGAACATTATTCGGCAGCAATGGATCATTGTGATTGATTACACTTCCCTCATATAAGCCATCTGGAGTGATCAAGGTCTCACCACTTAATCTACCTTGAGCAAATCCTAGTTTCGTACCAATTGAAAACAATCCATAAGATCGATCCACGATATAATTGTAGGAAGCGTTAATGGATGTTTGGCGGAAGGAGCCTAACTGTGTATTACTCAAATCCAACCCAGCGGCACCTTTGAGAAAATACAAAGGAAGGTGACCATTAATATTCTGTGATTTGGGATTGGAAAGTAAACCACTCCATTGCGTCCTATAAGCCGCATAAAGACTCAAAGAATTGTCCATGCCTGCATAGGCTGGGTTGAAGTGATATTTGTTCAAAGAAGACTGCGTGTACTGGGCTTGTTGTTGGCCAAAAGCACCATGACAAACCATTAATAGCAGAAAGAATAATTGAAGCTTTTTTATTATATCATTCACGTAGGTAAAATAGAAAAAAAACATAAGGATAAGGACATGTATGGACCTATTTAACGAGTATTGTCTTCGGTAAGGCCACTAAAGGTCCAGTGCCAAACCATCATAGGCAAATTCCACCCCTTCAGGTAGTTTATGCTTTAATTTGTTTATATCACCCATCAAGTGACTTATGTGGGTTATAAATGCTTTTTGGGGTTTGATTTTTTCGATGATCTCAAGTGACTCATCTAAGGTCATATGAGAGTGGTGATCTTTCAAACGTAAAGCGCTAATCACCAAAGTCTCTATGGATTCTAAGCTCTCGATAGTTTCTCTACTTAAGCTTTTACAATCAGTGATGTAAGCAAAATTTTTAAATCTATAGCCCGCAATCAGCAATTCACCATGCATCACAGGAATCATTGAAAATTCAATTTCACCAATTGACATGGGTAAATTAAATTCTAAAGGATGAGTAGAAAATCTGGGAGCACCAGGATAAGGGTTTTCGTAAAATGCATAAGAGAATCTCGACTTAATTTCATTCAATACTCTTGGCATACCATACAAGGGCAACTCTCGGTCTTTTGATAAAAAAATAAAAGGCCTTAAATCATCTAAACCGATGATGTGATCATTGTGTTCGTGCGTAATTAATACGGCATTGATTTTCTTGACCCCACAATTCAACATTTGCTCGCGCAGGTCTGGACCGGAATCAATTAAAATATTTGTAGAACCGCTGGAAATTAACCCTGAAGATCTAAGTCGCTTATTATACGACTCCTCGGATAAGCAGATATTACAATTACAAGCAATGACCGGAACTCCTTGTGATGTTCCAGTACCTAGAAAAGTAAACTTCACAGCATTTAATTATGCTACTAATTTAGAACTATTCGTGAGTTGAAAACCGGATTCTTGTAATAAAAGTAACTGATCATTCGACAGCGTCTCTTGATCTAGGTGTATTTTAGATAAGATATCAAGCAAACAATTGATTCTTGACTTAGTATCGTAAAATCGATTGATGATGGCTATCTTTTGACTTCTCACCACACAATAACCAGACTGAAAATTTCCTTTTTCAAATCGGACTTTATATCCTATGGAAGTCATAATTCCAATTAATTTATCTAAAACTCCTTTTGTATACTTCATCTCTGCGCTATATTCGTTTCTTAGACATACAATTTGGCCGAAAGATATATACATTTGTTATAATACGTCAAATAATATCTATTTTTTTTACATACGTTTAATTTTTATATCTATTTCCTATGATGAACCGCTCCAATCTAAAGACCTTAGTACTCTTGTTTGTTTGTCTATTTTTTGGCTTAAGCCGAATGCAAGGTCAAGGTTTTAAAGCAAGTGCTCTTTTAGGATTTACTGCCTCGCAAATTGATGGCGATAACCTTGCGGGATTTGACAAACTTGGTTTAACTGGTGGAGTAAGAATCACCAGAGATATCAATACGAGATACTTTGCTGGACTCGAATTAATCGCAAGTCAAAGAGGAAGTCAGTCACAAATTACATTGGGTACTCCGAGCGATCAATCCCGTACTCATTTAGATTATATAGAAATCCCCTTTTTATTTGGAATCAATGATTGGCTTTCGGAAACGGGTGATTTTTATAAAGTCAAAGCCGAATTAGGCATTTCATATGGCTATTTATTCAATTCGAGTTCGACCAACATCCAATTCATTGAGCAAATCGAAGACTTCAGACCTTGGATATTGAGTTACTCTCTTGGTGCTGGTTATACCATTAATAAAAGATGGTCTGCAACGGCAAGATATACCAGGGATTTTACGAATCTTCTAGAAACTGGATTGAAGTCGTATTTTTGGACATTTAGAATGGAATTTAACTTATAAACAAAGATTACATGAAACAGATATCATTTTTATCACTCTTACTTTTACTATTTGTTTTCGCTTCATGTGATCAAGGTAAAAAGAAGGACACTTCAAGTACTTCTAATGAAGTAACTGAGCAAACAACCCAAAACACTAGTGACTTTAAAAAAGGAACAGCAAATTTGCCCTCTATTCCGAAGGAAATGATGCAAAAACTATGGGACCAATGTGAATTTGTAGACTATATCTTCTACGAGTTACCTTTTAGCATGAGCCAAACCGAACAACCAAGTATTCGAGCCAACTTAAATTATGTAGGAACTGGATCTATTCCTGGTGTACCATCGACTTGCAAGGCTATCGGACGTGAATTTTTTCAAATTAATGGAGAAATCGTAATGGAAGCGGAAGTTTATTTTTCTCAAGAATGCCGCTTCTATATATTCTTTGAAGATGGCAAACCTAAGTATTCCAACAAAATGTCACCTGATGGTGAAAAATTCTACAATCAAATGATCACTCAAGCGCTAGAAATGCGTAAGAATGGCATCCAGTAATCAACGCGTTGCGGTCATAGACCTTGGGACGAATACTTTTCATTTATTAATTGTCGAAATAGATGATCAAGGTTTTCGCGAAATATACCGAGATCGACAGTATATATTTCTTGCAGATCAAAGCATTTCAAAAATTAGTGTCGGAGCTTTAAAAAGGGCTGAATCGGCCTTATCTGATTTTTCTATCAAACTGAAAGAGTACCGTGTTAAGCGTTATCGAGCATTAGGGACAGCAGCCCTCAGAAGAGCTCAAAATGGTGCAGAGTTCGTTCAAAACATTCAGAAAAAGTATGGTTTAAATATTGAGATAATTTCAGGAGATGAAGAAGCTTCATTGATTGCAAAAGGAACCTTATTAGCCACCAAGGACATGAAACATGACAATACCTTAGTCATGGATATAGGAGGTGGAAGTGTAGAATTTATCCTCTTAAAAAACAAGGAAATCTATTGGTATAAAAGTTTCAAGACGGGAATATCAATTTTAAAAGATTTTCACCGATCGGATCCAATAAGTCAACATGAAAAAAATGAACTCTATGTTTTCTTAGAAGAAACCTTATCCGAATTATTTGAGGTTTCATCAAAGAATAAAATAACTAATCTTATCGGAGCATCCGGTTCATTTGAAGTGTTAGAAACTTTAAATAATTCAAATAAAAAAACGTCAGGTCAACTTCTAAGTCAAGTGAATTTAGAATCCTTTAAAAGCATTACAACTCCAATTATCAATAGTAGTTTAAGCGATAGACAAAACCACGAGACCTTACCAAAAAACAGAATACATTTAATCGTAGTGGCCTTTATTTTAATGGATTTCGTCATTCAAAAACTCACCATTAAAAATGTGATTATTTCTCCTTATGCTTTAAAAGAAGGCGTTATCAGTGAGTACATTTTAGACTAATCTAAAATATTTTTTCGGCAGTATTAATATTTGCTTATTTTTGTATTAACATGAGTGATTTTTTAATATATTTTACAGAGCCTTGGGCCATTAGGGCCCTGATTGCATCCTCTCTTGTGGGCATCATGTGCGGCACTATAGGATGCTTTATTGTGCTAAGAAACATGTCGCTCATCGGAGATGCATTAGCCCATGCTATTCTTCCAGGTGTATTCATCGCTTTTCTAATCTTAGGATATAGTACCATAGGATTTTTTCTAGGATCAGTGATTGCTGGTATCATTGCCGCCATAATCATTACGTGGATCCAACATAAAGTAAAAACAAAGAATGATGCTGCCATTGGTATAGTGTTTACAGCAATGTTTTCTGTTGGCGTTATGGGGATTTCGTGGCTTAATAAAGAGGAAGGAGTACATTTAGACTTGCAAGACTTTTTATTTGGCAATGTCTTAAGTATTAGTAATCAGGATCTCGCACTTACGGCCTTATTTACTGCTTATTCTATTATTTCCATCATCCTATTCTATCGTTATTTATTCATTACCACATTCCAGCCAACGATAGCACAAACCATGGGGATTTCAGTAAAAACTGTTCATTATTTCCTTATGCTCTTGCTTTCATTCGCCGTGGTTTCCGCCTTGAGTACTGTGGGTGTTATTCTGGTGGTAGCGATGCTGATTACTCCCGCTGCAACAGCCTTGTTGCTATCTGATAAATTAAAACGTGTCGTCATTATTTCTGCGTTCCTTGGCTTATGTGCTGCCGTTTTGGGATTTGTAGGCTCAGTGGTTTTTGACACTACACCAGGTCCTGCTATGGCAGTTACTGCTACCCTATTTTATTTTATTGCAGTATTCTTTGCACCTAAAAAAGGACTTATTGCTAAGGGAATTAGACAGAGACAACAACGCATAAAAATAGAAAGAGAAGATATCATTCGATTTGCCAACAAATTCAATGATCAACAACTTCCTCTTCTCCATCAATTCAAAGAGTACCTAGGTTTTAGCACCAATAAACTCAATGCTCACATGAATCACCTCGTGAATGAGGGTTTTGTCATCTTAAAAGACACAGGTGTAGATTTAACTTTAAAAGGCGAAGAAGAAGCACAAAAACTAGTGCGAGCCCATAGATTATGGGAATCCTATCAAGTCAATACGATGGGCTTAAAAGAAGGTCAAATTCACGACGAAGCCGATAGACTAGAACACCACTTAACCAAAGAAATTTTAGATGAAGTGGATGAGCAACTCGGTTTTCCAACAGAAGATCCGCACGGTTCACCTATACCCAAGAAGGAGAGAATTCCATTACATTCAATACTTAAATTAAAGCCTAAATCGCGCGCCAAAATTTCGGACAAACAAGTGAACGATAAGATAGAAAGTGAACTTTGGGAATTAGGAATTCTCCCGAATTCAAGATTCTTATTAGACAAAATTGACAAGGACTTTGTATTGATAAAAATCAATAACAAATCAATAAAAATCCCAGCAGCACTTGCACGTAAGATTAATGTAAAAACGTCTTAGCTACTCTTCTTCAGAACCCATTTTATTCTCTCGGTGTAGTCTATCAAACAGAGCGTTTAAACCGTACATTTCATCTAAAGTATCGTCAAGGTAAATCGCAATATTAGGAATGCGACGAACATGCTTTCTAATCCGATGCACCAAAGAAGATTTAAGTGGATGTAGATGTTGATTCAGTAATTGAACCACCGTTTGTTTATCTTCTACATTGTACACAGATACATAAATTTTAGCCAAACCAAAATCAGGGGTCATCTTGACATTGGTACAAGTAACAAAAGCATCACCATAGATATAGCCTCCTTGCTGCTGCAGTACTGTACCAAAATTTCTCTTGATCAATTCACCAACTTGTAACTGCCTTTTTGTACCCATAATCCATTCTTTATAATGTAAAGATATTCAGCGAAAGCCGAATTAGCGAATAGCGGAAAATCATTTTTTTAATATTGCATTCCTTATCTTGCTTTGGAGTAAAAAATTGAGCTTGGCTTTTTTCAATTCTAGCACATTAGATAGTCCTATTGAATACCTTAAGGGAGTCGGTCCTATTAAAGCCGAAATACTCAAGGAAGAAGCTAAAATTTTCAAATTTAAAGACTTAATAGAGGACTTTCCTTTCAGATACGTTGACAAAACCAATTTCTACTTAATCAAGGATATCACCCAAGACGGCATCACGATCCAACTTAAAGGAACGCTTGTTTCTTTCGAAAAAATAAAAGGAAAGAACAATCGACATCGACTGGTCGGGCTTTTTAAGGATAGTTCTGGATTTATGGAATTAGTATGGTTTCAATCAGTTAAATTCCTCGAAAAATCGCTCAAACCACATCACGAATACACGATTTATGGTCGAATCAGTATTTATGATGGAAAGAAAAGTATGGTTCATCCAGAGATGGAATTAACCAGTGAAAGACTCGACAAAAAAGGAAATGCCTTTCAACCCGTCTACCATTCTACAGACAAATTGAATGCAAGAGGACTGGACAGTAAAAATCGACGCAAGTTGATTCAACGCCTTTTCGAAAAATTAGGGAAACAAGATTTTCCAGAAAACCTCCCAGAATACATCACCAAAAAAATGAGGTTAGCCTCTCGTCATGATGCGTACAAATGGATTCATTTTCCAGAAAATATTGAGCAAAAGCAATGGGCTACGCAACGCCTAAAATTTGAAGAATTTTTCTTTTTACAGCTTAAACTTCTCACCACTAAAATCGTTAGAAAGAGCAAGTTAAAAGGTGCTGTATTCCAACATATTGGCCAAAAATTCAATGAGTTTTATCATAACAAATTGAATTTCGAATTAACCGGGGCACAAAAAAGAGTACTGAAAGAAATTAGACATAATACAGGATCGGGTATCCAAATGAATCGACTGTTACAAGGTGACGTTGGGAGTGGCAAAACCATCGTAGGACTGATGAGTATGTTGATTGCTTTAGATAACGGATTTCAGGCCTGCCTTATGGCTCCAACGGAAATTTTGGCACAACAACATTTTAGGTCTATTACTGATTCCCTTGAGGGAATGAATATAAAGGTGGCTTTCCTAAGCGGTACTGTAAAAGGAAAAAAAAGACAAAGTTTACTTGACGACTTAAAGGATGGAAAAATTGACATTCTCATAGGCACGCATGCACTTATTGAAGATCCTGTTGTATTTAAAAATCTTGGATTAGCCATTACAGATGAGCAGCATCGATTTGGTGTTGCTCAACGCTCTAAACTTTGGCAAAAAAATAAAAATGTCGTTCCACACATCCTTGTCATGACAGCGACCCCTATCCCCAGAACACTAGCTATGACCGTTTATGGTGACTTAGATGTTTCCGTTATTGACGAATTACCACCCGGAAGAAAAGAAATTCAAACGCTACATAAGCGTGAAAAGGATCGATCTCGAGTCATCGAATTTATGCACAAGCAAATCGCAAGAGGAAGGCAAATCTATGTGGTCTTCCCATTGATAGAAGAATCTGCAAAACTAGATTTGAAAAATCTCAACGACGGCTACGAAAGACTCTTACATTATTTTCCACGTCCTGATTTCCAAATGAGCATTGTGCATGGAAGAATGAAATCCAAAGATAAGGATCTAGAGATGCAACGATTTGTAGAGGGCAAAACTCAAATTATGGTCGCTACGACAGTGATCGAAGTAGGTGTTAATGTGCCTAATGCCTCCGTTATGATTATCGAGAATACAGAGCGCTTTGGACTTTCGCAATTACATCAGTTAAGAGGTAGAGTTGGGCGTGGGGGCGAACAATCATTTTGTTTACTTATGTCGAGTGATAAATTGAGTAAGGATGCCAAAGAAAGAATTCAAACTATGGTCAGAACAACCAATGGTTTTGAAATTGCCGAAGCCGACATGAACTTACGTGGACCTGGAAACATGCAAGGCACCCAACAAAGTGGCGTATTAGACTTTAAATTAATCAACCTTGTACAGGATACAGGAATCATTGAAACAGCCAGAAATCTAGCTCAAAAAATCATCGATACTGATCCTAATTTAGAACACCCATCTAACATTCGCCTAAAGCGTTATCTCGAACGAATGAAACATAAGATTAAAGACTGGGGACGAATTAGTTAAAAAGTTTTTAAATACTCAATCACCGCCATACGATCGGATTCTGACAAATGATCTCCAAAAGTATGACCATGATTGCCATAACCTAATAGATTAGCATCGTAGGTCTGTTTATCCGTCTTACTAGAAGGACTGGTATAAATCCAACCTAATTTTTGGTGATCATACTCTACATCTCCATATGACCTTCTCCAAAATTCTGGTCGCTGATCACTTTTCAACAAGTCATAAATAGTCGGAACAGAACCATTATGCAAGTATGGAGCTGTTGCCCAAACTCCGTCCAAGGGAGGAGCTACATATCCCCTTCCAGATACCAAACGAGCCGCATAAGGTCCTTGATTAAACCACGATTCATTGTACCAATTTAAAAAGTCATCATAGGCATAATTAGTAAGGGCCAACATAGAGTCCGTCTTAATCACTTCAAAGTCGACTAGATAATTAGGATAATTCCCTTTAGACCCGTGACAAACCGCACAGCTTTCAAGATATATGGCTTCCCCTTCATTGGCCAATGATTGATTTATAGGGCCAGAATATGCCGGTGCATCAAGCGTATTGATAAAGGCCAGAACATCCGCAAAATAACTGTCTATTTCACGGGCCCTACTACTATCTTGTAAAGTCAGGATACTAGAAGCCATCATTAATCTCGCAAAATCACCCTGACCCACCGCGGTAGTAAACATCGCATTTTTATCCTTTAAAAGCCACCATGCAGGTGGATCTGCTGGGATCACCTCGTTGGGTATTATGATACCGGCTTCATCCTGCCACGACAGATCTTCCTTATCTCTATGAGCGGCAAGTACAAGTGCTAACTTATCCGCAGGATTAGCACCTCTTACCTCCGTAACCAATTGACCAGCCGTCACACCCAATGATCTCGAAAACGGTTCATAGGCTTCCCACTCAGGAGAATCCATTCCATACGTTTGGGTGACAAATAAATCCAATAAGTTTTTACTTGCCCCTTGATCAATGGTAAAATCATATGTCGTATTGGCCAGACCAAGAATGAATTCATCTTCAACAAAGCCCGCATGGCATTGGAAGCAGTTTGGAGAAACTAAAATCGTTCCGTTGGAGTGAACACTTGAAGTGTAATCATAAGGTATATCTTCATTTATTCCAGAACGACCCAAAAGGTTATTTCTTTCCAACATGGATCCGATGCTAGCATCAAAAATGGCTCTTGGTACACCACTTTCTACGTAGTCTCCATTGAGTAAATAATCACGTCCCAATTCGGCATCCCCTTCTCTTTGGTCAGACGGGGCTAAATAATAAAGAAAGTCAGCTAAATTATCTGGTAAGGGATTGACCACTTTAGGATCATCCTTACTGCAAGCATTCGCGATAAGCAGAAAACAACATCCAAGAATAATATAAGTGAATACTTTCTTCATGAAAACGATTTTACATCAAGTTACACAATTTGACTACTAAAAGCTGCGCGTGCCAAGATTCTATTTACTTCGTATAGAATAGTGCTATTTTAGTAGATAAAACCGAAGGGACACTGTATTGTTTCCATACATTTGAAAAAAAACAACATGGCAAGAAGTAAATATAAAATAACCGCGTTTGCTAGATTTCTCATTTTCATGATATTCTTTGCTCCAATCGCATACATAGCAGCGTCGTACTACAACGGTGAGGATGGCATTGGAAAAATCAAAGAGTTATTTCAAAAGGAAGAGAACATCAAAAACGAAACAGAGAATTCGACTAAAAATGACATTCAACTTTCTGATTCAGGATCTATGTCCGATGAAGATCAAAGCATGCTTCAAGATGAAATCAAATTGAAAGACTTAGAAATCAAAATGTTAAAAGAAAGAGTTGAGCGTTTAGAACGAGAATTAAAACAAAAAGAGAAATTTATTCAGGCACATCAGCACTAATTGGCTTAAAACCCAAAACTTCTTCGGCAAATTTGAAGGTAGAATTTTGAACCGATGCAACATCCTTAGACATCACTCGTGAGGCGATCACATGACTATGTACATCTGGAAAAGCTTCTATTCTTTTCTTGTCTTCTTCGGTACTGATTTCTTTGATTAATCTTTTCATTTCAGGTATAGAAACTACATCATCAAAAGCGTTTTCATCTTTGTAGAAGTATCCTATGAACATAGGTTGATTAATTTTTTCAAAGACCTCCGTATTCATAGTTTGTTCGATTAACGCCTTTACCGCTATTATCCCATTTTTATGGTATGTTGGATTCCAATATTTTTGAGCTTCTGGGGTATAACTAATATGATTTCTTTCATCACCAAGAACCTTTTCTAGCATCCATGAACCCCAAGGACCAGTCGTTAAATCAGACATAGGGTCATGAAGGTCGATATTGGGGGAATACATGATTTGACTGTGAATCGATGGGTCATGTGCTGTCAGATATACCGAATAGGTACTTCCAGTCGAACATGACATCAGCACTACCTTCTCTCCTATTTTCTTTCCAATACTAATGGCTTCTTTGGCGGAAGCCAACATAGCCTCAGGTGTAAGATTGATAAAACTATTCGAGTCCAGTCTACCATGTCCCGCGATTCTAGGTAAATACAAATTCATTCCATATCGCTGAGCAAAATTTGTGTGTATAGGATCTCCTTCTTCTTGACTTGCGGAGAAGCCATGAAGATAAACCAGTGCATATTCCGTTTTTTGCTTTGTAGAATCTAACCATACAATCCTGGCTTCATTATCTGGTTTGATATCACTCACTTTACTTTCTTGTTGAGCAATATAATCGTCTAAATCATTCAAGGGAACATTGACGGAAACAGGATCTGGATTGACCATTACAAATTCTGCTTTGGGTCCAAGAATATACAATAGACCTAATGACAATATCAATACAATAAGCGCCCAAAAGATTTTCTTCATACCATAAAGATAAGGCCTTGGATAAAGAAAATAGAAATAACAGATATTTAATCGAAAAGCAAGCTCATAGTATTCTAAATTGTTTTTCTTTGCACAATAAATCAAGCTTACCATGACCAAAATATTAATCAACGACGGAATTCATCAGAAAGGTTTAGATAAATTAATTGCTGCAGGATTTGAAGTGCATACGGATAAAATCCCACAGGAAGAATTGATGAATAGATTACCTGAATACAATGCTATTTGTGTAAGAAGTGCCACTAAAGTGCGAACCGAGTTGATAGACGCTTGTCCAAATTTAAGCTTGATCGGTCGAGGTGGTGTCGGATTGGATAACATTGATGTTGATCATGCAAAGACAAATGGAATCGCTGTTGTCAACACTCCAGCTGCAAGTTCGAGATCAGTAGCTGAATTGGCCTTTGCCCATTTATTATCCGTAGCTCGATTTTTATATAAAGCCAACAGAAACATGCCAGAAGATGGTGATTCGGAATTTAAAGGATTAAAAAAATCTTTCTCTAAAGGTTTTGAATTGCAAGGAAAAACGATTGGAATTATTGGTTTCGGAAGAATTGGACAAGAAGCTGCAAAAATCGCCATGGGATTAGGAATGAATGTCATTGCTGTTGATCCCTTTATTTCAGAAGCATCACTACGCGTTTCAGTGGGCAATCAAGATGTTGTCGTCAAAGTCGTTACGCAAAAGATGGAAGACATGTTGAAAGAAGCAGATGTCATTACTTTGCATATCCCATTTACTGGTGAAGCTGTTTTGGCTTCCGCCGAATTTGCACAGATGAAAGATGGAGTGGTGATCGTCAACGCTGCAAGAGGGGGCACTATAGATGAAGAAGCATTATTGGCCGCATTAGAATCTCATAAAGTAGAAGCCGCAGGTTTGGATGTTTTTGAAAACGAGCCCACTCCGCGTAAAGAAATTTTAACTCATCCTAAGATTTCATTAACACCACATATTGGTGCTTCGACAAATGAAGCTCAAGAAAAGATCGGAATTGAATTAGCAGATCAAATTATTGCTCATTTCAACACTGAAGAAGCTTAGATTTTTACAAACTGAACATTGAAGCTTTCATCTTTTGCCAGGATACTCAAAAAATAGTTTCCAGAGGGTAACGCTTGTACATCAATTTCCTTTTTCAAAAGTCCATGAAGAACCCTACGGCCGTCAGAAGAAAATATGGAATAAGATTGCATGTCCTTTTCTTTAAAGTTTGTTGGCAAGACTATTTTGTCAATAGATGGATTTGGGAAGACATTAAATTCATTCTCGACAAAATGTTCGTCTATTCCATTTATCTGGCCATAAGACTGAAAAAACAATTGTCTTCCTTGGGTTTTATCATTTAACAATATATACACTCCCTCTTCTGAGCTGATTCCATATTCCGAATAGTTGAAATTTGCTAGTTCCGCTGAATCATCGTACTCATTATTTTTGAGAACATAGACTTCTTGATCAATAGAGGCAATGGGACCGTATTCAAAATTTGCATTACCGAAATACTTGAAATTAAAATCACTTACCCTTAACAAGGCGCTAATTTCGTAGTCTTCATTCAGGCTATATTCTCGGACAGTGATCACATTTTGAAATCTTTCACTGGTAACTAATACTGCGTTATCATCATATCCATATAGATCAATGATATCGCCATCGACTTGATCATCAATCATTTCGAATGTATCATCACTCATTTTATAAAGTACACTTTCACCTTCATCATTTAAATAAATGATGAATTCATCCTTATAAAAATGTACATGATATTGATCAAAATTGCCGGGAACTGTAATCATTTCACCATGATGATATAATAAGAAATTGCTGTCTTCTTTATTGATCATGAATTGCTTTTCATCTGGAGATATGATCATTTCTCCTTGGCTCAAACTGAAAGGATCTAAGGCTTTAAATAATAATTTTTCATGCAAATCATTGACCCTGTAAAGACCTTCATCTAGATAATAAAACAAATAATCATCAACTACAAAAAGATCAAAATAGATAAATTCATTAGAATCAAAAATTTGGATTTGCTGAGTAGCTTCAATAGAATAGATTTGTTCATAATCTCGGAAGTAAATTCTATTATTGAAGGAAAGAAAATTCTGGTAATCAAAATCACTTTCCAAGGTATCAATATTCTGAGTCAATCGATTTATCCTAATGAGATCTACTCCAGCCTCAGGCATGTAAATTTCATCACGAGTGGGTAAATAGGAATAAACTCTAGGATATATTATTTCAGTAAGACTATCGTAAACCACTGTTAAATCAACACCGTCGTAGCTCATCAAATCTCCGGTCTCACTTTCAATAAAGTAAAACTCTTCTTGCCCTACTAAAAAGTTACTTATACCGGTTACATCATCTAAAGGGAATTGATTGATCTGTATTAATTCTTCATCAACTATGGAATAATAATTATCAGCGATAAGGAGCTTAGTATCGCCCATATCTTTCAACAATGAAAACTCATGAAAACCATTATTTCCGTCATCTAAAACATCTAAGGACTCAAAAGTATGACTGTCTAAATGTACATTAAAAATAGATTTGGCTGCATTATAATGCCTAGCTAAAACGACAACATAATCTTCATTTATTTCGAAGCCAGCAGCATCAATATACGCTCCCATCTTTTGATTACCAGAAATAGATTTTATGTCAAAATCGTCTAAATAGATAATCTCTGATTTGTAATCATTATTAGCATCGTAATAAATATTAAGAACAAATTTATGATCAATAATATCCAAGTTCCGTATCGTATTCGCCCTTGATCTTTTTATAGACGTATCGTTTTGGAAATTAATCAAAAACAGTTCTTCGTCGTTTTGAGCAAAAATGATAGAACCTTCTATTTGAATATCATAAAACCTAACAACATCGGTAGTTTCAAAATATTGTTGGTTAATGATCATATTTTGCTCTAAGGAAAAACTTGTGGCTTTAAAATTATTTAAACCTGTACTTAATACATGAATTAGTCCATCCTGTAAGATTACCCTATTGAATGAAGAAAGTCCCATCTCAATATTCACTATGACTTCATGAGATCCCGAAATAACATCATAACTCATTAAATCATGATTATTATTAAGATAATAAATCAAATCACCAGATGCTTCTGGATATTGATAAAAGAGAAAATCTTCGATGAAGATAGTCGATTCATCCGTATTTAAATTTATGGCCTTGTAATCTCTATTCGTACCTCCATCTACAATCGGGTCAAAAAGAAAATTTCCACTAATACTTTGTACACTTTCATCTAAAAACTTCAATGCATTACCAGGAGTATAAACAGCATAAGTATGAACAGTCGGAGATTCGCTCGATGCATTAACAAGAAATGTGGAACCGTATTGATAACTAATATAGCTTTGTCTTTGATATTCAGGAAAAGCTGTTTTAATCATATCATTCTCCTTAAAATCATAGGAGTATATCGTATCACGAAAACAGTAATGAAGAGCCTGATCTGTAAATTCAATATCCCTTTCAAAAAACGAAAACTCAGCTTTTTGTTGGTGCAACAAAACCTTAGAATCTTTAGAAACTATTTGATATACGCTGATTAAATTGCTCTGATTTATATTAATCAAATAAGGTTCACCATCAACAACTCGTAAGTAATTGATATGACTAGTACCCTCTCCTTTAAAATCAGAAATCTGAGTTTGAGAATAACTTGAGGGCAACATCAAAGCCCAAACAAGAAGTAAAAGAACTATGCGCATTCGTTAATTTACAATAATAACTGCACATCAAAAACTAGGATTTCATATTTACCTACTTTACCAGGAATGCCTCTTTCCCAATAGGCCATACTTGAAGGTATAACAAAAATCGCTTTACCCCCATATCTTAGCTTGGTCATACCTATGTTCCACCCATAAATCAATTGACCTTGGCGGAAATTTAACGGCTTATCTGAACCCATGTTTCCATCAAACTCTCTACCCTCGAGGGTATATCCTCTATAGAAACAACTACCAGAATGGTTTTCACCCATTATACCACCTGCTCCTTGTTCTAATATCCAATAATACAATCCAGTAGAATCTCTTTTTACATCCAATTTATTTTCGATGCAGTAATCTATGATCATATTTTCTTCCAACTCCTGCCGATTCTTAGGCGCAGCGTGAAAATATTGATACAACCTAGTCTCTAATGCCGATAGATCTACATCAGGAATATCAAAGGAAGTACCCTTTAAAGTAGTTGTAGTGGACGTTTCTTTAGGTTTACAAGAGAACAAAAATCCTCCTATTAAAACAAACATTATAATGCTCTTCATATCTCCCATTCTTTCGGTGTAAAGTAAACGGTTCCTTTAAATAATGCGACGATTTCTTTGTCTTGATTTTCAATGCGTATGGAATAGATGCCTATTTTTCTTGTTTTGCTTTCTTCTTTGGCTTTCGCCAATAGTTGATCACCTACTTTAATGGCTTTGGTGTGTGAAATAGAAGTTTCGATAGATACAGCTTGAACACCATAACTATTACTTGCAAAAGCCAAAGCACTATCCGCTAAGGAGTAACTGATTCCACCATGAGCTATTTTAAAACCATTGGTCATTTCTTCTCTCACGGTCATCGTCAAGACGCTAAAACCCAGACCCTGATCGATAATTTCAATTCCTAACCATTGAGAAAAGGCATCGTTATTTAGCATATGTTCTGGAATGTTCGACAAAACATTATAATTTTTGCAATATAAAATCAGCGTTCCATATTTTATTAATCTCTTCTACTAAGGTGTTTGAAATATTCTCAAACATATTTTCCTTACAGGCAACTTCAAGTAAAGAAATTTGCTCGAAAGATTTCGCTAAAGCTATTAGTTGGAAAATCTTAATTCCATTTGAATTGGTAATTGGAGTTAAGGAGATCTTCACTATTTCTTCTTTTTTAAATCTATTCTTAAACCCTACACCTTCAACAATTATCTCGTCGTTAGTTAGAATTACGGATTCATTTCTAACTCTAAATAAAGGGCTTTCTTGAATAGACTCCCACATTAAATATAAAATACCTAAAAGAACAAAAAAACCAGCGGCAAAAATCCGACCTCTTACTAATGCCAATACAGGTGTAATTACCATTACAAAGCAACCTATAAACCCAGTTTTTTTCGGCAACTCATATGTTATTCTCAACTCTTGCCTTGAGTAAACATTATAATGATGTTCTTTTAATAATTTATTAATCTCTGATAAGGTCATCACCTTGATTTACAATCTAAAACTACTTTTTTCAACCCCCATCCTCCTTAACATTGGACTGCATCTATATCGATCCTCTCGATACAAATCATATAAAGCATCCAGTCGATCTACACAGTTTTGAATCCCTATTTCATTGGCCCAAGCCAACAAGCCCTTAGGATAGTTCACTCCTTTGGTCATCGCCAATTCAATATCATTGGCGGAAGCCACATTCCAAAACAGCGCATCTGCAGCTTCATTGATTAACATGACAACGATTCTTTCCAATATCTCTTTGGCAAGTGCCTCATTTTTATTTATGTTTTTGGCTTGTTCGTTTTCACCATAGTTATAAAAACCTTGGCCTGATTTCCGCCCTAAGTATCCAGCATCAACCAAACTCTTTTGAGCAAAGGATGGCTTGTATCTTTGATCATAGTAAAAAGCTTCATAAACTGTGCTGGTTACCTTGTAATTCACATCATGACCTATATAATCCATCAGGGTAAAAGGTCCCATTCGAAAACCAGCTTTCTCGGTCATGACCCAGTCTATGGTTTCTGGATTAGCGATACCTTCTTCATAAATCCGTAGTGCTTCACCGTAAAAAGGTCGGGCGACTCTATTCACTATAAATCCTGGTGTATCTTTAGCAAGCACTGTTAATTTGCCCCACGATCTAATCCAATCATTGGCTTGATTGACTACCTCATTCGAACTTTGTACAGCCGGTATAATTTCAACCAATTTCATTAAAACTGGGGGGTTAAAAAAGTGAATACCACAAACCCTAGTCGGATCTTCACAAGCGGATCCAATAGATGCCACAGATAATGAAGAGGTATTTGTTGCCAATATACACTCCCCTGTAACCACTTTTTCGACAGCCTTGAAAACTTGTTGTTTAATCTCTAAGTTTTCTACTATGGCCTCAATCACCATATCACATTCGGCGAAAGCCTCATAACTGTTTGTCGTGTAGATTCGCGATGTAATCGCACGATAGTCCTGATCCGTGATTCTCCCTTTTTCGACAGATCGATTGAGCATTTTCTGAATAAACGCCATCGCTTCTTCAGTGACCTTGTCATCGATGTCAAAAAGCTGGACTTCCCATCCAGCGGTGGCAGCTACTTGGGCAATTCCTCTTCCCATGGCGCCTGCTCCTATAACTCCTACTACGGACATATTAGATTTTTTTTAGCCAAAGTTGTTCAATTTGAAACATATGATAATGATCAGCCAACATTGCATGTCGCAACAAAATGTGCGGATTGTATGGGCTATAGTCCTCGTGTTGTCCTTCTTTATTCCAAAAGGCTGATTTCTTATCCGAACAAAACCGAAGTAACCACTCACGTTTTCTGCTGAAGTGATTCAACCCTTGTTCCAAATCTAGTTTCATCAAATCATCATTAGGTTGATTGACCTTTGGATCGTAAGCAGATATCATCGGATTATCTTCATCTCTAAAAAGTTCAAATCGTTCTTTGATGACATCTTGAGCAACAATTAAATGACTCGCCCATTCTTGTATCGTCCATGATCCTTCAAATCGATGAGTTCGTCTTTGATCACTGATGTTGGAGAGCAAATCCGCGAGCAATTCTGGACCATCTTCTAATGTGTTCAATATGGTGTGTAAAGACCTTCTCACCTTCCTTTAAAATTTGCCTTTCTTTTTTCCACAAAAGCTGTGACACCTTCAATATAGTCTTCTGACTGTCCAGCTTTGGTTTGAAGTTCGTGCTCAAGGGCCAATTGCTCCTCTAAGTTATTGGACCAAGTTTTATTCAATGCCTGTTTTGCCAAAGCGATACCATAAGTGGGCATTTCGGCTAATTTCGAACATAATTTTTTAGTCGCCTCTTCAAATTCCTCATCTTCAAACACTTTATACACCATACCATGTCTTTCCGCTTCATCAGCAGATATTTTATCACCGAGAATAATCATTGATGAGGCTTTTTGATGACCAACAATTCTCGGCAAAAAATAGGTGCCACCGCTATCCGGGATCAATCCAATGTGCGTAAAGGCTTGTAAAAAAGCGGCAGATTTAGATGCAATCACCACATCACAGGCTAAGGCAATATTTGCAGAAGCGCCGGCTGCTATTCCATTAACTGCGGCTACAATCGGCTTACCGATATTTCGAATTCGCGTGATCAAAGGATTATAATGTTCGCTGATGATTCGATTCAATCCAAGATCGTTTTCAGCAATGGCTTCTTGCAAATCTTGACCTGCAGAAAAAGCCTTTCCTTGACCAGTAATGCATATGACTCTAACTGATTCATCCCTTTCACATTGGTCTAATGCGTCTTGAAATCCCAGCGCCATCTCTCGTATAAAGGCGTTGTATTTATCCGGTCGATTCAAGGTGATTGTCCCGATACCTTCTGATATGTTTAAAGCTATTAATTCCATGATTGTGTTTGCAACGAAGATAAGATTTATTCAATGCTCTAAAAAAATGAAGGTGTTTACCTTTTGTGAAATCGACATTTTCGATTTCACAAATAGCTTCAAATAGATAAAACTGCACACTTAATTTTGGATTAGATTAATTCATTATTCAAATCTAATGTTATGCGCATTTTAATTATTGCTTTTTGTTTGACGACTGTTTCTGCACAGGGGCAAATTGAAATCAAGGATCTATCTTTTAATTCGATCACGTTCAAAAATGCTCGAAAAAACGTACACGAAAAAAAATCTTTTAAAACAAGCTACGAGATAAAACAAAGAGAAGTATCCTCTTTTCACCATCACATTTCATATAACTATTCACCAAAAAACAACCGCCACGATTACAGTAAATTAAATAGACGAAAAGATAAAACGCTTTTTTTTCTATCTGGTTTGACTGGAGCCATCATGGGTTATGGAGTTTATTACACCGTTAAATTAATCAAGGCATTAGGCTTAGAAAGCTATGATGGCCAAGCGAAAAAATATATGATTGGCGGAGCAATCTTTTTTATGAGCATCACTTATTCTTCCACTTTTTAAAAATTATTAGCATGCGTTATTTAATTTTGATTTTTTGCTTCATGTCCATTTCTGCGCAGGGTCAGATTGAAATTTCTGATCTAAGAACAGAATCTAAAACCTCAGCGGCGTTCTCATCCGAAAATGTTCAATTGGAATATTATTCCAATTTGAATAGGGCTATTCCACCTATCGACAATAGACCATATTCGGATAAAATAATGGATGATTCTAGTCCAACATTAGGGATAATCACATTATTGGTTATTGCTGGGGCCGCTATTCTGCTATATAAAGCTGTAAGAGATTTTGAAAAAAACTTAGGCAGGGCAATTTCTAAAGGGTTAGCAGAGGCCTTTAATTAAATCATCCGATTATTCTTCATTTAAAACATTTTAAAATTCGCAACCATGAAATATTTATTCTTTCTCTTTTGTTTAATTTCTGTTAATGCCTTTGGTCAAATAGAAAACAAGGAATTATATCCAATCAAAGAAAAAACAAACCAATCTGAGCTTGTCAAATTCAATCACGACTATTATTCCGAACTCAATCGTCAATTAACAGATAACAGACCATATTCAGATAAATTGCTTGATAAAGGGATGACCAACAAGGGTGGATTTGTAGGGTTAGTATCCGTTGTAGTTATTTTAGCAGGAGCTCTACTAGTTGCAATTTCGTCCATGTCGATAGGATCAATAGACCTCAATTTTGACTTTGACTTCAGCACGTAATGCGAATAGTATATTTCCACATTTTTTTCTATTTTCAAATATTACTAAATCATTTTCAAAACAAAAACTATGAATGACTACTTTGAAAAAGAAGA